>NZ_WURP01000003.1:0-336974 GCF_009829025.1 Acinetobacter sp. 18QD2AZ41W
GACAACGTTGAGATGTCAGTAGAGCTAATCCACCCAATCGCAATGGACCCAGGTCTACGTTTTGCGATCCGTGAAGGCGGTCGTACAGTGGGTGCTGGTGTAGTTGCTAAAGTAACTGCATAATCATAGAATAAGATAAACGGGTTGGGGTTTCGGCTCCAACTTGTTATTTTGCAGGTCAGTAGTTCAATTGGTAGAGCGTCGGTCTCCAAAACCGAATGTTGGGGGTTCGAGTCCCTCCTGACCTGCCAAGTTTTGAAAAAGACGCTTGATGTCGGCAAAATTGGTCATATAATAAGTCGCGAAACCTACGACGAGTACAAAAATGTCGAATGAAAAATCACGCGACGCATTAGGCGAAGCGGCAATTCCTCAAAGAAATAATCCTGCAGTAGATGTAAGTTCTGGTTCTCCATTAGACATGGTTCTATGGGTTATCGCCTTGATTTTATTGGTTGGTGCAATGATGGTAAACCAATATTTACCAGCATACTGGGCCCCTGCGAATGATATTTGGGTGCGTGTTGGGGTGATTTTGGCTTGTATCGTTGCAGCATTCGGTTTATTATACGCCACCCATCAAGGCAAAGGCTTTATTCGTCTGCTGAAAGATGCACGAATCGAGCTCCGTCGAGTGACCTGGCCTACCAAGCAAGAGACTGTGTCCACATCTTGGCAAGTTCTTGTTGTAGTCGTAATTACCTCCATTGTTTTATGGTGTTTCGATTATATTTTAGGCTGGTTAATCAAGTTTATTATCGGGTAAGAGAGCTATGAAACGTTGGTACATTATTCATGCCTATTCAGGTTATGAAAAACAAGTAATGCGTTCGCTTAATGATCGAATCCAGCGTAGCGCTGTTGCCGATAGCTTTGGTGAAGTCCTGGTTCCTACCGAAGAAGTGGTAGAAATGAAGGATGGCAAGAAACGTAAATCAGAGCGTAAGTTCTTTCCTGGCTATGTTCTAGTCGAAATGGAAATGAACGATGATACTTGGCACATTGTTAAAGAATGTCCGAAAGTTTTAGGCTTTATTGGTGGTACGGCGGAAAAACCGGCACCAATTACGCAAAAAGAAGCCGATGCGATTCTTGCGCGTGTACGCAATACTGGTGAAGCACCTCGTCCTAAGACGATGTTTGAACCAGGCGAAGAATTACTCGTAGTTGACGGTCCATTCACAGACTTTAAAGGTGTGGTGGAAGAAGTTCAGTACGAAAAGTCACGTTTAACGCTGACCATTAATGTATTTAACCGTCCAACTCAAGTTGAACTGGAATTTCGTCAAGTCGAAAAATCAGTTTAATTGGTTTGGGTTGAAAACGCCTGATTTGCGTGCAAATCAGGCATTGTTGTTGTAACGGTATCGTTACTTGAAATCATTGGGGAGCCTTCACCGGCGTTTGCACCCAGAGGTAATTTGAAATGGCTAAGAAGATTGACGGCTATATCAAGCTGCAAGTTCCAGCTGGTAAAGCGAATCCATCTCCACCGATTGGTCCTGCACTAGGTCAACGTGGTGTGAACATCATGGCATTCTGTAAAGAATTCAATGCTGCGACACAAAAAGTTGAAGCTGGTCTACCAATTCCAGTCGTGATCACTGTGTACAACGACAAGTCGTTCACATTCATCATGAAAACTCCACCTGCTGCTGTTCTTCTTAAGAAAGCTGCTGGTATCCAGAAGGGTTCAGCTGTACCTAACAAAACTAAAGTTGGTAAGTTGACTCGTGCTCAAATCGAAGAAATCGCGACTACTAAAGAACCAGATTTGACTGGTGCTGATTTAGACGCACGTGTACGTACCATTGCTGGTTCTGCGCGTTCTATGGGCTTGGAAGTGGAGCTTTAAGACATGGCTAAATTAACTAAACGTCAAAAAGCGATCGTAGCTGCTGTAGAAGCGCACAAAGTTTACACGCTAGAAGAAGCTGTTGCAGTTTTAGAGAGCCTTCCAGCTCCTAAATTCAAAGAATCTTTGGATATCGCGGTAAACCTAGGTGTTGATCCTCGTAAATCTGACCAAGTTGTTCGTGGCGCGACTACACTTCCTGCAGGTACGGGTAAAACTGTACGTGTAGCTGTATTCGCTCAAGGCGCTGCTGCTGAAGCTGCTAAAGCTGAAGGCGCAGACGTTGTTGGTTTCGATGATCTTGCTGAAAGCATCCAAGCGGGTAACCTTGACTTTGACGTTGTAATTGCTGCTCCAGATGCAATGCGCGTTGTAGGTAAACTTGGTACGATCCTTGGTCCACGTGGCTTAATGCCAAACCCTAAAGTGGGTACGGTAACTCCTGACGTAGCAACTGCAGTTAAAAATGCAAAAGCTGGTCAAGCACGTTACCGCGTAGACAAGGCGGGTATTATCCACGCTGCGATCGGTCAAGTAGGTTTCACTGCTGAAGCTGTTCGTTCAAACGTTGAAGCGCTCGTTGCTGACTTGAAACGTTTAAAGCCTGCGACTTCTAAAGGCGTATACATTCAAAAGATCACTTTGAGCTCAACTATGGGTCCTGGTTTGATCGTTGATGTAGCAAACGTTTCTAAATAAGTCTCGACTTATACAGAATTTTAAAGCCCTGAGTAAGTTTTAAAGCACTGCTTTAAAACTTACGCAAGAAACGCTCCGTCGTATTTTGCAAACTTAGGCAAACTTTGAATTGATAAATGAAAATTTATCAGCGTCAAAGACCGCGGGCGAGGGGAGTTTTATGCTTCGCTCTTAATCGTCCAGCCTGCGTAGACGCGGTGGTGTGATTTGTTCATCCTCCGCGTGTTAGTCCAGTGATGGATTAACGAATTGGGAGTGTACTTCGCGTAAGTACATAAATCACCGTTAGGAGGTTTTACAATGGCTCTTCTTATCGAAGGCAAAAAACAGATCGTAGCTGAAGTAACTGAAGTTGCTTCTACTGCATTTGCTGCTGTTGTTGCTGACTATCAAGGTTTAACTGTTGAGCAATTAACTGCTCTTCGCGTTGAAGCTCGTAAACTAGGTGTTCACACACGTATCGTGCGTAACACTTTGGCTAAACGCGCTCTTCAAGATACTCAATTCAATATCTTGAACGACAACCTTGTTGGCCCAACAATCTTAGCTTTCTCGACTTCTGAAGACGACATGGGTGCTGCTGCACGTTTGTTCGAAGAATTCGCTAAAACTAATAAAGCATTTGAACTTAAAGCTGCTGCATTTGATGGCAAACTTTATCAAGGCGAAGAAGTTAGCGTTATCGCGAATCTTCCGAACCAAGAGAAAGCGCTTACTATGCTTGCAAACGTTCTTCAAGCTCCTATTTCGAAATTGGGCCGCTTACTTACAGCGCTTCAAGAGAAAAACGAGTCAGAAGCTGCTTAAGCTCAAACTTACACACACATCATTCAATACCCATTTGGAGTTAATCTCATGGCTTTAACAAACGAAGAAATCCTAAACGCAGTTGCTGAAAAAACTGTTCTTGAACTTGTTGAACTTATTTCTGCTTTCGAAGAGAAATTCAACGTTTCTGCTGCTGCTGTAGCTGTTGCTGCTGGTCCTGCTGCTGCTGCTGCTGAAGAGCAATCTGAATTCAATGTTGAATTGACTTCTTTTGGCGCAAACAAAGTTGCTGTAATTAAAGCAGTTCGTGAAGCAACTGGCCTTGGCTTGAAAGAAGCTAAAGACATGGTTGAAAGCGCTCCTACAGTTCTTAAAGAAGGCGTTTCTAAAGAAGAAGGCGAAGAACTTAAGAAGAAACTTGAAGAAGCTGGTGCTACAGTTACTCTTAAGTAATAGCTTAAGGGAGCCGGTTTTTTTATAATCAGCTCCAAAAATTGGCTGATGGCTCTTGGGTCATCAGCCTTTTTGCGTTACAATAATCGGCTCGATTTTTGTTTGCATGATATAAAAATCATACAAATTAAAAATAAACATAATGAACAAACGTTTACCAATATTTTTCAGTAAAAAAATATTGATAAGCGTTTTAATACCACTAAAAATTGCAGCATTTGTAAAGAGTGGTGGCCATATCGGCCAGCGTAATTCCTTCTGAGCCCGTTCTGCAGGCGGGCTTGGTTTACACTTTCCGAGGACTCCAGATGGCATACTCATATACCGAAAAGAAACGGATCCGTAAGAATTTTGGTAAATTGCCTAGCGTTATGGATGCTCCGTACCTGCTCGCGATTCAAGTCGACTCGTACAGAACGTTCTTACAAGATGGCAAATCACCAAAAAACCGCGAAGATATCGGTCTCCAAGCCGCATTTCGTTCAGTTTTTCCTATAGAAAGTTATTCTGGCAATGCTGCTTTAGAATTTGTTGAGTATAGTCTTGGTAAGCCTGAGTTTGATGTACGCGAATGTATTCTTCGTGGCTCAACTTATGCAGCACCAATGCGTGTAAAAATTCGTTTGATCCTGAAAGATCGTGAAACGAAGTCAATTAAAGACGTACGTGAACAAGAAGTCTATATGGGCGAAATGCCATTGATGACGGATAACGGGACCTTTGTAATTAATGGTACCGAGCGTGTAATCGTATCTCAATTACACCGTTCACCAGGCGTATTCTTTGACCACGATAAAGGTAAGACTCACTCAAGTGGTAAAGTCCTTTATTCAGCGCGTATCATTCCTTACCGTGGTTCATGGTTAGATTTTGAATTCGATGCCAAAGACCTAGTCTATGTACGTATTGACCGTCGTCGTAAATTACTTGCGACTGTGGTGCTGCGTGCGCTGGGTTATAGCAACGAAAACATTCTCAACATGTTCTACGAGAAAGTCCCTGTGTATCTTGACATGGGTAGCTATCAAATTGACTTGGTGCCGGAACGTCTGCGCGGCGAAATGGCACAATTTGACATCTTGGATAAAGATGGCAAGGCAATCGTTGAACAAGGTAAACGTATTAACGCGCGTCATGTACGTCAAATGGAAGCTTCAGGTCTTGAAAAACTTGCAGTGCCTGATGAGTATTTGTATGAGCGTATCACGGCTGAAGACATCGCATTAAAAGATGGCGACGTGATTGCTGCAAATACCGTATTGAGCCATGAAGTCATGGTGAAAATTGCAGAAGGCGGCGTGAAGCAGTTTAATGTTCTGTTCACCAATGATATCGACCGTGGTTCATTCGTTGCAGATTCTCTACGTGCAGATACTACGACCACTCGTGAAGAAGCATTAGTAGAAATCTACAAAGTCATGCGTCCGGGCGAGCCACCAACCAAAGAAGCAGCTGAGAACCTGTTCAATAACCTGTTCTTCTCTTCTGAGCGTTATGACTTGTCTCCAGTCGGTCGTATGAAGTTCAACCGTCGTTTGGGTCGTCCTTATGAAGTGGGTACAGACCAGAAGTCGCGTGAAGTTGAAGGTATTCTCTCGAACGAAGATATCACTGATGTATTGAAAACATTAGTTGAAATCCGTAACGGTAAAGGTGAAGTCGACGATATCGATCACTTGGGTAACCGTCGTGTTCGTTCTGTGGGCGAAATGACAGAAAACCAATTCCGTGTCGGTCTGGTTCGTGTAGAACGTGCTGTTAAAGAACGTTTATCTCAAGCTGAAACAGACAACCTGTCTCCGCAAGATCTAATCAATGCGAAGCCTGTTGCTGCTGCAATCAAAGAATTCTTTGGTTCAAGCCAGTTGTCTCAGTTCATGGATCAAAACAACCCGTTGTCTGAAATCACGCATAAGCGTCGTGTATCAGCACTTGGTCCCGGTGGTTTGACGCGTGAACGTGCGGGCTTTGAAGTACGTGACGTACATCAAACGCATTACGGTCGTGTATGTCCAATTGAAACGCCGGAAGGTCCAAACATTGGTTTGATCAACTCGCTTTCTGTATATGCTAAAGCGAACAACTTCGGTTTCCTGGAAACGCCTTACCGTAAAGTAGTTGATGGCCGTGTAACCATGGACATTGAATACCTGTCTGCGATTGAAGAAGTGGGTACTGTGATTGCACAGGCCGATTCTGCAGTAGATGCTGATGGTAATTTATTAGAAGAAGTTGTATCTGTACGTCACCAAGGTGACTTCGTACGCATGCCGCCGGAAAAAGTAACGCATATGGATGTATCTGCTCAGCAGGTTGTATCTGTGGCTGCGTCACTGATTCCGTTCCTTGAACACGATGATGCCAACCGTGCATTGATGGGTTCAAACATGCAACGTCAGGCTGTTCCTACGTTAATCGCTGACAAACCACTCGTAGGTACGGGTATGGAAGCGAACGTAGCACATGACTCTGGTGTATGTGTGATCGCTCAGCGTGGTGGTCGTATCGAGTTTGTTGATGCATCTCGTGTCGTGATTCGTGTGAACGAAGAAGAGATGATCGCAGGTGAGGCAGGTGTAGATATCTATAACCTGATCAAATACACCCGTTCAAACCAAAACACCTGTATCAACCAGAAAGTTCTGGTGAACCTGGGCGATAAAGTGGGTCGTGGTGACGTATTAGCTGATGGTCCATCGACTGATGGCGGTGAGCTAGCGCTTGGTCAAAACATGCGCGTCGCATTCATGACCTGGAACGGTTATAACTACGAAGACTCGATCTTACTTTCAGAGCGTGTACTTCAAGAAGACCGTTTAACCTCGATTCATATCCAGGAATTGTCATGTGTCGCACGTGATACTAAGCTTGGTGCTGAAGAAATCACGGCCGATATCCCGAATGTGGGTGAAGCAGCGCTTTCTAAACTTGATGAATCAGGTATTGTTTACATCGGTGCTGAAGTAACAGCAGGTGATATTCTTGTTGGTAAAGTGACGCCTAAAGGTGAAACGCAGCTAACGCCGGAAGAAAAATTGCTTCGTGCAATCTTCGGTGAAAAAGCAGCTGACGTTAAAGATTCATCTTTACGCGTTCCATCTGGTACCAAAGGTACTGTGATTGATGTTCAAGTGTTTACACGTGATGGTCTTGAAAAAGACGAACGTGCTCAAGCAATTGAAAAAGCTCAGCTTGATGCTTACCGTAAAGACTTGAAAGAAGAGTTCAAGATCTTTGAAGAAGCAGCACGTGAACGTGTAATTCGTTTGTTGAACGGTCAAGAGTCGAATGGTGGCGGTACCACTAAACGTGGCGACAAACTGTCTGAAGACGTGTTGTCTGGTTTAGAGCTTGTTGATCTTCTTGAAATTCAACCGGTTGATGAAGCAATCGCTGAACGTCTAACGCAAATTCAAGTGTTCTTGAAAGAGAAGAGCTTCGAAATTGACGAGAAATTTGCTGAGAAAAAACGCAAACTTTCTACAGGCGATGAGCTGACCACTGGCGTATTGAAAGTAGTTAAAGTTTATCTTGCGGTAAAACGTCGCATCCAGCCGGGTGATAAGATGGCCGGTCGTCACGGTAACAAGGGTGTGGTATCAAACATCTTGCCGGTAGAAGACATGCCACACGATGCCAATGGTGTACCTGTTGATATCGTACTGAACCCGCTGGGCGTACCATCGCGTATGAACGTGGGTCAGATTCTTGAAACTCACTTGGGTATGGCTGCCAAAGGTCTTGGCGATCAAATCGACAAGATGATGAAAGAACAGCGTACTGTACTTGAGCTTCGTGATTTCCTGGACAAGATTTATAACAAAGTTGGTGGCGAGCAAGAAGATCTTGACAGCTTGACTGATGAAGAAATCTTGAAACTTTCTGGTAACTTGCGTGCTGGTGTGCCTTTGGCAACACCTGTATTCGATGGTGCTGAAGAAGGTCAGATCAAAGAATTGTTACAACTTGCAGGTCTATCAAGTACTGGTCAGACAGTATTATATGATGGTCGTACTGGTGAGCGTTTCGACCGTCCAGTAACTGTAGGTTATATGTACATGCTGAAACTGAACCACTTGGTTGATGACAAGATGCATGCGCGTTCAACTGGTTCTTATTCTCTAGTCACGCAACAGCCGCTGGGTGGTAAAGCACAATTCGGTGGTCAGCGTTTCGGTGAGATGGAAGTCTGGGCACTAGAAGCTTACGGTGCAGCATATACGCTACAAGAAATGCTGACTGTGAAATCGGATGACGTTGAAGGTCGTACCCGTATCTACAAGAATATTGTAGATGGTAACCATTATATGGACCCGGGTATGCCTGAATCGTTCAACGTATTGACCAAAGAGATCCGTTCTTTAGGTATCAACATTGAACTGAAAAATGGTGACTAATTAGTTCCATTGAATCTCCCTTGCGAAGCAGTGCTTCTCACCTCTTTAAGAAAGAGGTGAAAGTCCCCCTTTATAAAGGGGGATTTAGGGGGATTCTTGGGATTCCCAATTCAGTTAAAAACAATATTTGTGACCCAGTCGAGAAGTGAAAATCTCCTCGACACACGGAGAAAAAAATTGAAAGACTTGCTCGATATCATGCGCAAAAAGACGGATTCAGACGGTCATGCTCCTGTAGAGTTTGACCGCATCCGTATTGGTCTTGCGTCACCAGAAATGATTAAGTCATGGTCTCACGGTGAAGTTAAAAAGCCAGAAACCATTAACTATCGTACGTTCAAACCGGAACGTGATGGTTTGTTCTGTGCCAAAATCTTTGGTCCAGTAAAAGATTACGAATGCTTGTGTGGTAAATACAAGCGTATGAAATACAAAGGCGTCATTTGTGAAAAATGTGGCGTTGAAGTAACAACTGCGAAAGTTCGTCGTGAACGTATGGGTCACATCGAGCTAGCTTCTCCAGTTGCGCACATCTGGTTCTTGAAATCATTGCCGAGCCGTATCGGTCTTCTTTTAGACATGACGCTACGTGATATCGAACGCGTATTGTATTTCGAATCTTATGTGGTTACCGATCCCGGTATGACCCCATTTGAGAAATACCAGCTTCTGAACGATGAAGAATACTTCAATGCGTTGGAAGAACACGGTGATGAATTCACAGCGAAAATGGGTGCAGAAGCGGTTCAAGACTTGTTGAAAGACATCGATCTTGAAGCTGAAATTGCGCGTCTTCGTGAAGAAATTCCTGTGACAACTTCAGAAACCAAGCTGAAAAAAGCCTCTAAGCGTTTGAAGTTGATGGAAGCATTCAACGATTCGAACAACAAGCCAGAATGGATGGTGTTGACTGTACTTCCAGTTCTGCCACCAGACCTTCGTCCGTTGGTACCACTTGAAGGTGGTCGTTTCGCGACTTCTGACTTGAACGATCTTTACCGTCGTGTGATTAACCGTAACAACCGTTTGAAGCGTCTTCTTGACCTTGCGGCGCCAGACATCATCGTACGTAACGAAAAACGTATGTTGCAAGAGTCTGTCGATGCATTGTTGGACAACGGTCGTCGTGGTCGTGCAATTACCGGTTCGAACAAGCGTCCGCTTAAATCTTTGGCAGATATGATCAAAGGTAAGCAAGGTCGTTTCCGTCAGAACTTATTGGGTAAACGTGTCGATTACTCAGGTCGTTCGGTCATTACCGTTGGTCCAAACCTGCGTTTGCACCAATGTGGTCTTCCGAAGAAAATGGCACTTGAACTGTTCAAGCCATTCATTTTTGCGAAACTACAAGCATCTGGTCAAGCAACCACCATTAAAGCTGCGAAGAAAATGGTTGAGCGCGAGACGCCAGAAGTTTGGGACGTTCTTGCTCACGTGATCCGTCAACATCCAGTGATGTTGAACCGTGCGCCAACACTTCACCGTCTAGGTCTTCAAGCATTTGAACCGATCCTGATTGAAGGTAAGGCGATCCGTCTACACCCACTCGTGTGTGCTGCGTTTAACGCCGACTTCGATGGTGACCAAATGGCGGTACACGTACCATTAACACTTGAAGCGCAGTTAGAAGCGCGTGCGTTAATGATGTCGACCAACAACATCTTGTCTCCAGCGAACGGTGAGCCAATCATCGTGCCGTCTCAGGACGTTGTCTTGGGCTTGTATTACATCACGCGTGATGCAATCAATGCCAAAGGTGAGGGCATGGTGTTCGCGGATACTCACGAAGTAAACCGTGCACTGGCAACAGGTCAGGTTGATCTACACGCTCGCGTTAAAGCACGTGTACACCAGACTGTCATCGATGAAGATGGCAACCGTGAACATCAAACCATTATTGTAGATACCACACCTGGTCGCTGCCTACTTTGGGAAGTTGTGCCTGAAGGTATGGATTTCCAGCAAATTAACGTTGAGATGACCAAGAAAAACATCTCTAAGTTAATTAACTCTTGCTACCGTAAATTGGGTCTGAAAGATACTGTTATCTTCGCTGACCAATTGATGTACCTAGGCTTCCGTCAGGCGACGCGTTCAGGTGTATCTGTCGGTATGGAAGACATGGTTATTCCACCGCAAAAACAAGTCATTATTGGTAAAGCGGAAGCTGAAGTTCGTGAAATCGAACAACAGTTCGAACAAGGTTTCGTAACTGCCGGCGAACGTTATAACAAAGTGGTCGATATTTGGGCGCGTACCAATGACCAGGTTGCTAAAGCGATGATGGACAACTTGTCTTTCACGACTGTTAAAAACAAACAGGGTGAAGACGAGAAGCAAAAATCATTCAACTCGATTTACATGATGTCTGACTCGGGTGCCCGTGGTTCGGCAGCTCAGATTCGTCAGTTGGCGGGTATGCGTGGTTTGATGGCGAAGCCGGATGGCTCGATCATTGAGACCCCAATTAAAGCGAACTTCCGTGAAGGTTTGACTGTACTCCAGTACTTCATCTCGACACACGGTGCGCGTAAAGGTTTGGCCGATACAGCACTGAAAACTGCGAACTCTGGTTACTTGACGCGTCGTCTGGTAGACGTTGCGCAGGACTTGGTGATTACCGAGCCAGATTGTGGCACCTTCGACGGTCTAGTAATGACACCATTCATTCAAGGTGGTGATGTTATCGAGAACTTGGGTGCACGAGTATTGGGTCGTGTGGTTGCTGAAGATGTGAAACGTGTCGGTACAGACGAAGTTCTGCTTCCACGTAATACTTTAATTGACGAGAAACTGGCAACGTTTATCGAAAGCCAAGGTGTCGACGAAATTAAAGTACGTTCGGTTGTAAACTGTGCGTCTACTTTCGGTGTATGTGCGAAATGTTACGGCCGTGACTTGGCGCGTGGTCATCAGGTGAACCCGGGTGAGTCTGTTGGTGTCATGGCAGCTCAATCAATTGGTGAACCAGGTACACAGTTAACTATGCGTACCTTCCACGTGGGTGGTGCTGCAAGCCGAACGTCTGCTGCAAACAGCGTACAAGTTCGTAACCAGGGTACAGTGCGTTTCCACAACGTGAAAACAGTACAACATGCCAAAGGTCACTTGGTATCGACTTCACGTTCAGGTGAGATCGGTATTGCGGATGATTTAGGTCGTGAGCGCGAGCGCTATAAACTGCCTTACGGTGCATCTATCTTGCTAAAAGATGGCGAAGCTGTAGAAGCAGGCGGTATCGTGGCGACTTGGGATCCGCATACACATCCATTGGTAACAGAAGTTGCAGGTAAAGTGCGTTTCAGCCAGATCGCTGATGGCGTGACCGTGACTTCGAAAACTGATGATGCAACAGGTATGTCAACCATCGAAATCTTGCCAGTGACTTCACGTCCTGCGTCAGGTAAAGATTTGCGTCCTGCTGTAGTGTTAGACACAGTTGAAGGCACTGAACAGTTCTACTTCTTGCCACAAAACACTATTCTTTCTGTCCGTGATGGCGAAACGATTGGTGTCGGTGACGTTATTGGTCGTGTACCACAAGAATCTTCACGTACCCGTGATATTACCGGTGGTCTACCGCGTGTAGCTGACTTGTTCGAAGCACGTAAGCCGAAAGAGCATGCAATCCTTGCAGAAGTATCGGGTGTTGTGAGCTTCGGTAAAGAAACCAAAGGTAAGAACCGTCTGGTGATTACACCGGATGATGGCTCTGAGATTTACGAAGAGCTGATTCCGAAATGGCGTACCATTAACGTGTTCGAAGGCGAACATGTGAACCGTGGTGAAACCATTTCTGATGGCCCACAGAACCCGCATGACATTTTACGTCTGAAAGGTGAAGTGGCGTTGACCAACTACATCGTGAACGAAGTTCAGGACGTATACCGTCTGCAAGGTGTAAAAATCAACGACAAGCACATTGAAGTCATCGTACGTCAAATGCTGCGTAAAGTGGATATCACTGATGGTGGCGATACCAGCTTCATCAAAGGCGAACAAGTGGATTACATCCGTGTTGTACAAGAAAACCAAGCAGTTCTTGCACAAAACAAGTTCCCTGCGAAGTTTGAACGTCTGTTGATGGGTATTACCAAAGCGTCGCTTTCGACTGACTCGTTCATCTCTGCTGCATCGTTCCAGGAAACCACACGTGTGTTAACTGAAGCGGCTGTAACAGGTAAAGAAGATGACTTACGCGGTCTGAAAGAAAACGTGGTTGTAGGTCGTCTGATCCCAGCGGGTACAGGTTTGGCTTACCATCTCGAGCGTCGTCGTCAAGAAGCAGAAGCTGCAGAATTTGAACTGCACAATGACTTCTCTGATGTTGATCAAGCTTTAAGTCAAGCATTTAACGAAGAATTCTAATTCAAGTTAAAGCTAAAAAAGAGACGCCTTCGGGCGTCTTTTTTGTCTTAAATACATAAAAATTAAAAGCTAATTAAAGGCTAAACAGCGGAATAATCCATTGATACTTACAAAACTCAGCAGGAATACCGAGAGAAGTAACACGCTCCATGTTTTAGTTTTATAAAATGAAGATAAGCTAAATTAAAGTATGAAAAGGAAGGCCAAAGTCATGAAAAAATTAATGGGTGTGATGGCAGTTGCAACTCTCTCCACCTTTATGCTGGCAGGTTGTGAAAGTATGTCTGCCAATGAGCAGCGTATCGGTGCTGCCGCTTTAGGTGGTGCAGTCGGTGGTGGTGTGGGTAATAGTGTCGGGGGTGGTCTTGGTTCTGCAGTCGGTGGTGGTGCAGGCGCAGCCGTAGGAAGTAAGTCCCAAGGTGGCTCAAACCGTAATGCAACCTATAGTGGTGTCGGCGGTGCTGTAGGCTCAGCTGTAGGTAAAAGCATATTCGGTGGGAATGCTGGTGCTGCGATTGGTGGTGCAATCGGTGGTGGCGCAGGTGCTGCGATCGAACAGGATAACCGCCGTCGTTAAGTCTGCACTGACTTTAAATCGATTCAGATCTAAAAGCGCCCATGTGGCGCTTTTACCTTATCCAGTTTTTTGAATTTTTCCTTTGCTTTGTTTGCGCCGGATATAAACCGTTTTTTGTACTTCGGCAATTCGAACGCCAGCCTCATCATAGATATTGAGCTGGTAATGGCGATATACCGGTGCATAGTCAGCAGCCAGGTCAATAATAGTACTGACTTCTTCAGCAGAGATGCGCACATCAGCAAAGACGGTGCCGCGACCCGGTGCTAAAAACTGGATACTCGCGCCCTTATCCCAGACGATATATTTCGGCCCTAAATGATGCATCAGTAAGAGCATATAAAATGGATCGACCATTGAATATAAGCTGCCACCAAAATGGACGCCGACAATATTCTGGTTTTTACGGGTCAGTGGCATTTTGACCCGAATGTGATAATGATTAAAATCAATTTTATCAATTTCGATGCCTGCACCACGATAGGGGGCATAGCGGTTCAGAATAAATTTTGAAACCAAAGGCAGTTTTTGAATTTTCTGGAATAGGCTCATGCTGACATTCTTTTTTCTTGTGTAGTTATGCATACTAGAGCAACAAAAATGCGCTGGCATTGATAAATTATTCCGATTTATAAACTATGCGGTCAATAACAACAACAGGATCAAAACATGGAAATGCAATGGGTCGATACCACGGATCAGCAGCGTCTTTGCGTTAAAACTTACGGACAGCCCACACGGCCGGCATTGGTACTGGTTCATGGCTACCCCGATCATCAAGCGGTTTGGGAGCCAGTCATTGCTTATTTGAGTCAGGATTATTTTGTTGTGAGCTACGATGTGCGCGGCGCAGGTGAGTCCAGTATTCCTCAAAAAATCTCGGATTACCGCTTGGCACGCTTAAGTCAGGATCTGGAAGAGGTAGTGAGCAAGGTATTGCCGAATCGTGGTTTTCATCTGGCAGCGCATGACTGGGGTTCAATTCAGTCTTGGGAATCTGTCACAGATTTAAGATTCAAAGGCCGAATTCTGTCTTATAGCACGCTGTCTGGCCCTTGTCTGGATCATGCTGCTTTCTGGATGCGCGAGCAGTTCAATCAAGACAAAGCAAAATTTTTAAAGCAAATGAGCAAGTCCTGGTATATCGCGGTATTTCAGTTGCCTTTACTAGCCCCCTTGGCCTGGAATTTTTTTAATCCGCAGCGCTGGGCCAAGATTGTCCGGCAATTAGAAAGACGGGACGATCTGCCGCTGAACCCGAAGATCGTCAAAGATGGCAAGTATGGGGTAAACCTGTATCGGGCCAATTTTTTACCGCGTTTGGCCCGACCACGGCAGCGCTTTGCCATCTGTCCGGTACAAGCGATTGTACTGAAATATGACCAGTTTGTCGGGCCTGATCTGGTCGATGAGATGGCAAAATGGGTCGATAATTTCTCTAAAGTGGAACTGGACGCCAATCACTGGGCAATTCTGAGCCAGCCAGAACAAGTGGCTCAATTAATTGATCACTTCATTCAGCGTCAATCTGCTGAAGTCGTTTAATCAGCCTCAGCACTGAACATGACTGCTGAAAGGAAAAGTGGCGGAATTTTTATCCGAATTTTCTGATAAAATAGCCGCTTTCTCTCTATTCCGATTCATTATGTTCGCAATTCTTGCTGCTATTGGAGTCATGTTCGGACTCTCATTGGCACGTGTACCTGTGGTTTTTGCCCTGGTCATTGGTGCTGTTACGGGTGGTTTACTGGCAGGTCTTGGCCTTCAGGGAACCTTGGACGCGTTTAACAATGGCTTGGGCGGCGGTGCCAAAATTGCCTTGGCTTACGGTATTTTAGGTGCATTTGCTTTGGCGTTGGCACGTTCAGGTTTGCCGGATTTGTTGGCGTATAAAATGATCAACACCTTAAAAGGTGAGGCTGATTTTAAAGCACAAAACCGGGTGAAATATCTGATCTTTTTTACAGTAGCCATTGCTGCGGTATTTTCCCAGAACGTGATTCCGGTACATATCGCCTTTATTCCAGTCCTGATTCCACCATTATTGACTGTATTTAACCATTTAAAGCTCGACCGTCGTTTGATTGCCTGTTTGCTGACCTTTGGTCTGGTAGGCACCTATATGCTGATTCCGGTCGGTTTTGGTGCCATCTTCCTGAATGACATTCTGGGTCATAACATCAATACTTTTGGTAAGCCATATGGATTTGAAATTAGCTATGACCAGATTCCATCTGCGATGGCAATTCCAGTATTCGGTATGTTTGTGGGCTTATTGGTGGCGATCTTTATTAGCTATCGCAAACCACGTCAATATCAAGATATTCATGTCCAGGAACAGCAAAGTATTTCCGCTGAATTGGGTGTGGCTGAGCAGGTTAAACCGCAGATTGCCAAATTTACCATCTGGATGGCCGGCCTTGCAGTTATTGCCACATTGGCGGTACAGCTTTATTCAGACTCGATGATTCTGGCCGGTCTGGTCGGTGTCGCAATCCTGAGTTGTGCCGGGATCTTTAAATGGAAAGAAGCGGATGATGTGATCATTACCGGTATGCGCATGATGGCGCTAGTTGGCTTTATCATGATTGCGGCACAAGGCTTTGCCGCGGTGATTGAAGCGACTAATCAGGTACCAACCTTGGTTGAAGCATCAGTAAACTGGATTGGTAATAGTCAGGCACTGGCCGCATTTCTGATGCTGTTGATTGGTTTGCTGATCACATTGGGCATTGGTTCGTCTTTCTCGACCATTCCCATTCTGGCGATTATTTATGTTCCGCTGTGTATCCAGTTTGGTTTTAGTCCGGCTGCGACCATTGCCATTATCGGGACTGCGGCGGCTTTAGGCGATGCCGGCTCTCCAGCGTCAGATTCAACTCTAGGCCCAACTTCGGGTTTAAATATGGATGGTCAGCATGACCATATGAAGGACAGTGTGGTTCCAACCTTCATTCACTTTAATATTCCGTTGATGATTTTTGGCTGGATTGCAGCCATGGTTTTGTAAGTCAATTTCAATCTGCTCTGATATCTATTGGAGCAGATTTATCTGAATTTAAAATAAATAATAAGATGTATTTAAAATATATGTTTAAATAAAAATTAATATAAACCTGATTATTTTAGTCTGAATAAATTCATGTTTATCTGATTAATATACCTGGTATTTAAAACCAACCAATCTAGTCAATTTAAAATAAATTACTTTTTAAATCAGTATGTTAAATAATAATTAAAAATTAGTTTTATAATCCTTATTGCATATTATTTTTCCTCGTGTTTATTATTAATTAAGATTTATTTTCTTAATAATTATTCTTCCTGTGGGGTATTTTAAAATGTTAAAGCAAGCTGCTCTAATTGCATTAATGGGTCTTTCTGCATCGGCAATGGCTGGCCAATGGCAAGTGAAGATGGGTGCCAGTTCTTTAGCACCATCAAGTGACACTGAAATTGCACCAGGTTTAGTCGTAGAAGCAGATCAAGAATATGGTTTTACGCCTTCGGTCGAATACTTCTTTAATGACAATATCTCGGCAGAATTATTATTGGCTACCCCGTTTAACCATGACATTTCTGCTCAGGGTCTAGGGAAAATTGCCAAGATTAAACATCTCCCACCCACAATTACTGCTAAATATCACTTTAAAAACTCTACACGTTTTACTCCATACGTAGGTTTGGGTGGAACAGCTTTTATTGCTTGGGATGAAGAAGGTGCAGCAAAAGACGTCAAAGAGGAATTTGGTGTTGCTGGACAAGTCGGTTTTAACTATCAACCGGCAGATGCTAAAAACTGGGGGGTATTTGCTGACGTGCGCTATGCAGATTTGAGTCCTGAAGTGACTTTAGATGATGCAACAGCTGCAGCAGTTGGAAAATCTAAATTTAATTTAGATATTGATCCTTGGGTTTACACGATCGGCTATAGCTATAAATTCTAAGCTTTCATATTTCTGGATTGATTTTCCAAAGGCCTCATCTTGTATGAGGCTTTTTTTTCAAAATAACAACGATTTATAACCTATTGAAATTGAGCAGATTGGCAATGTTCAAATATATTAAAACGAATAAAGTAAATATTAATTGAATACGACTTAATAATTGAATAATAAGGAAGATCAGCATGAGATTTTTAATGAAGAGTATTGTGATCTTCTGCGGCCTGTTGGTCGCACCTGCCTATGCCGCAAGTTTTGATTGTCAGAAAGCTGAAACCGTGACCGAAAAAGCCATTTGTGAACATCGTCTGCTTAATGATGCCGATGTCAAAATGAGTACCAGCTATCATATCTTACGGCGTATGGTTCCCATGGGCACGCGTTCAGTGATACAGCGCGATCAGGTCAAATGGTTGCAGTTTCGCGACCAGTGTCTGGAATCGGTCTCTTGCCTGAACCAAGTCTATAATATGCGTCAACAGCAACTGGACTTGCAGTTTCAGCGCATTTATAAGCTTGGGCCTTATTAAGTCTGACAGTCGGTCTGGCAAAGATTAAAACCCTGCCAGATCAAGTGCTCAAAAATATCTTGTGAAAAAATATACCACTGACTATTGAAAATTGAGGAACTCACTCCATTCATATAGGCAACAGTATTGACCTGTATTTAAAATAAAAGGAGTGATTAATGAGCGAGTCTAACGCACAAAAACATAGTTTCCAGGCTGAAGTGGCTCAGTTACTACATCTCGTGACCCATTCGCTTTATTCAAACCCTGAAATTTTTCTGCGCGAACTGATTTCGAATGCCTCGGATGCTTGTGACAAATTGCGTTTTGAAGGGATCAATCATCCCGAATTTTATGAAAATGATCCGGATTTACGCGTTCGTGTCAGCCTTGATGCAGAGAATAAAACCATTACCATTTCAGATAACGGAATTGGTCTAAGCGAACAGGAAGCCATTGATAATTTAGGCACCATTGCCAAATCGGGCACCAAAGACTTTATGTCTAAACTGACCGGTGACCAGAAGGCCGATGCCCAGTTGATTGGCCAGTTTGGGGTCGGTTTCTATTCCGGTTTTATTGTGGCAGACAAAATCACGGTAGAATCACGTCGTGCCGGTGCAGATGCATCTGAAGGTGTACGCTGGATTAGTGGCGGCACTGGTGAATTTGAAGTTGAGCAAATTCAAAAAGCAGGCCGTGGTACCGATATTATTCTGCATCTGCGTGAAGATGCGCTGGACTATTTGCAAAGCCATAAGGTTAAGCAAATTATTAATAAATACTCAGACCACATCAGCCTGCCAATCCAGATGCAAAAAGAAGTCTGGCAGGAGGAAGAAGCGGCTGAAGGTGAAACACCGAAAGGTGGCCAGTATGTCAAGACTGATGAGTGGGAAGCGATTAACTCGGCCAGCGCACTCTGGACACGGAGCAAGTCTGAAATTACTGAAGAACAATATGTCGAGTTCTATAAAAACTTAAGCCATGATTTCACGGCGCCATTGGCTTGGGCGCATAACCGGGTGGAAGGCAGTACTGAATATACCCAGTTATTGTATATTCCAAGCAAAGCCCCACATGACATTTTCACCCGTGAATCAAAAGCCGGCATCAAGCTGTATGTGAAACGCGTCTTTATTATGGATGATGCGGATAATCTGATTCCGAATTACCTGCGCTTTGTACAAGGCGTGGTAGACAGTGCCGATTTACCACTGAACGTCAGCCGTGAGTTACTGCAAGAAAGCCGCGATGTGAAAACCATCCGTGACGGGAATGCCCGCCGTATCCTGACGATTCTGGATCATCTGGCCAAATCTGAAGATGAAAAAGATCAGGAAAAATTCAAGACTTTCCATCAGGAATTTGCTTCAGTGTTGAAAGAAGGCCTGGGTGAAGATTTTGCCAACCGTGAACGTATTTTGAAACTGCTGCGTTATGCAACCTCGAACAATGATGAAGTCAGCACGTCATTGGCAGACTATAAAGCAGGCATGAAAGATGGCCAGAAAGCCATCTATTATGTGACTGCAGACAGCCTGAATGCTGCAAAGAATTCACCGCAGCTGGAACTGTTCAAGAAGAAAGGCATTGAAGTTCTGCTCATGACCGAACGCGTAGATGAATGGGCGATGAACTTCGTGAATGAGTTCGATGGCACACCGTTGCAAAACGTGTCTAAGGGTGCAGTTGATTTGGGCGATCTTCAGGATGCTGAAGAGAAAAAAGCACTCGAAGAAGCCGCAGCCCAGTTTAAACCGGTGGTCGAGAAGCTGACGGATTCACTCAAAGACAAGACCAAAGAAGTGCGCGTGACTACGCGTCTGGTCGATTCACCGGCCTGTCTGGTGACTGGAGAAGGGGAATTATCTCCACAATTAATCCGTATGCTGAAAGATGCAGGTCAGCCTGTACCGGATATGAAGCCGATTCTGGAAATCAACCCGGAACATCCTTTGGTGAAAAAACTGGATGGCTCAGCGCAGTTTGACGATCTGGCCAATGTGATCTTTGATCAGGCGGTGATTGCAGAAGGCGGATTACCAGAAAATCCTGCTGAGTATGTGAAGCGTATCAATAGCTTGTTGCTTGCTTAATACATGATGCTCTAAGCTAAAAAATCCCTCTACGGAGTAATGCCAGTCAGTTAAGGAATTGACTGGCATTTTCTTTTTCAAATTCATGATTATATCTGATAGATAGAAAAGTCATTCGCAACTGTTTAAGGCATGAGGTGTATTGCACTGCAAGATTTAAAAATGATTGTTTCTGCGACAAATTTACTAGTCGATGGTGGTTGACGAGTTTTGCGGTGAGGAGTGTTGCTTCGCAAGATGCCTTCCTTGCGAAGCTTCGCTTCTCATTTGGGCGAAACCAAAGTAACAAATTATTTTTAAGTATTTGATTTATAAATTTAAGACTCCGTCGTGAACGACTAAAAAGTTAAAGAGTCTATTTCTAAACTCCTTAACTGATCAGCATTACCTCTACGGAGGGATTTTTTAGCTTTGCACCGCGCTTGAGTTTAAAACAATGCCTCTAAACGCACCAAAGCACCAACATAGTGATCACGATCTTCGCGATGATCATTCAGATAGTTGAGGTCGGTCTGGACAAAAAACCATTCACGTAAAAAAGGCTGTCTCCAGGACACATACGGTCCCCAGCGATTCAGACGCAGATCCTTGTCATTTAGATAACCGCCAGTATAAATACCATAGCTAAAACGGTTGTCCTGAAAAAACTGATGTTGCCTAAAGGTATAGTTGTCCCAGGTCAGATCATCATCTTGATCATCTGCATAGGTCAGACTGAGCTGATTGGAAAAAAATGCCTGATTGGGACGGGCATGGATCAGTTCCAGATTGGTACGCAAATAGTTTTCACTTTGAATCCCGTAGCGATAAATCTGTTCGGCATGAAAAAAGTAGTCATTTTCCAGTGTCCAATCTTTACTGGCTTTGACGCGCAGGTAAATATCATCTCCGGAGCGTAAACCCAGATCCAGATCGGTTTCAAAAGGAATCCGGTCTGACCATTCCGACCAGCGTAAGGCGAATGAGCTGTTATCCTGGCGTGCGCGCTTGGTATCGAGACGCTTATCTCCAGATGTTGCCGGATTTTCATTGGTAATCGCGACATTACTGTCTAATTCATTGTCCAGACTGTCATCACCGAAGACCAGACTCAGCTTTTGTTCTAAGGTGGGAAGTTTGATTCTGCCACGGATACGGGGCTTAATCTCATAGCCCTCATATTCATCCCAGCGATTATCCAAAATGACACGCAGTGTGGCGGCAGCCGGCTGATCCGGATCAGTTTCACCAAACCAGTTATCAATTTTATGCGCAGTACGATCTGCCCATTCTCGGATGCTTTTCTGTTTCTGATCGGCCCATGAATGATTTTCCGTTTCTAGCGTTGGCGGGACGATGGCGGTATTCGACTGCTCTGGAAGAATGGTTGGTGTTGCATCAATCAAACGCGGAATTTGATCCAGAAGTCCTGAACGTGCCGGCTCAACACTCTCCGAGTTTTTTTCCTGGTCTGAAGAAGCATCTTTTACTGAATTTGCCCAAGACATGCTACTGCTGATTCCCATGCCAAGAGAGAGCAGGAAGATCTGAGTAATTCGATTTATTTGCATGAGATATTTATTACTCTTGTATTCTTTTATTCAGCTGTAGTTTTCTTAAATATAGCGATAAAAAGCAAGTTAAAGCTACAAAATAACAGCAATTATTCAATGATTTGAGTCTGAATTGCCTGATAAAGCTCCATGACCTGAATGGGTTGCGACATCATTAAAATAATCGTGTGAATTTTTTGCCAGTTTAGCTGTTGATCACGTTGCAGCAAGATAGATGGATAGGCCAGTTCATCCTCTGCGAGAGACAGGCGTTTTTCACCATGAATCACGCGTATTCGCTGATGTTCTTGCAATAAGAGTATCGGTGTAGAGAAATCCGCAAGGGCTTCCTCAAATGAGATAAATTTTTGTTTCTGAATCGAATCTGCCGGAATATAAGGATAATAATCGGGTTGTGTCCAGACTATTTCTGCTTGTTGCAAATAGGCTTTTGACAACAGATGCAATTGCGTGAAACCTGTACTTAATTGAGGCCACGACAGCGATTTAATCGCAGCAGCCTGATACTGATGCTGACTCAACCAATGCTCAATACAATAGTGCGCCTGTAATTGACTTGATGCACCCAAAAGCATCAGATATTTAATAAACTGGCCTTGCAGATTCAGCTGCTCCACCAAATAAACTTGGCGTGCCTGCCAGTGATCTTCTGCGGCATAATACAGCACAATATCCAGATAGGCTGGATGCCCGACATCAGGTTCCAATTCTAAAGCACAAAGCCGCTGGAGATTGGTATCTTCCGGAGTCAAAGGCTGAACCTGCGCAATCACGTCTCCCAGTTGAATCTCGGTGGGAAAATCGATCACTTCTGGGACAATAATTTTTTCCTGCACAATCGCAGTTTCAGTGGGTAATGGATGATCTAGATACTCAGACGTGGCCTGTATCTGAATGTGTGGTTCATCTGAATGATTTAAGCTTAATGAGTTGATTTTTGCTTTTTGTCGGCCACGATGATATCGAGTCGTTGCCGCCGCTTTTAAGCTGGCTTCTGCTTCATTCAGGGATAAGGCCGGTACAGTCAATGGAGGAGCCGCTTGCAGACCGGTTGTCAATTGTTGCTGTGACAGCCAGATAGAACATTGTTGTAACTCATTCCATTCACTGTTTAGTGCAGGATGCTTCGGTGCCGGAATTAGCCAGACCTGCCAGCCACGCTCAGGATGATGTAGAATTGCCCAGCCTATATCTGGCTGGGTATACAGTGCCTTTTCCAGAGCTGGAATTTCAGTGAAATAACCACAAAAACTTAGATGATAGGGGGTACTGGCGGAAAATTGATAGGCAGCAAGTTCAGGCTGGGTCTGGGCTTTAAACGCTAAAATCTGATTTTTAAAAATAGGTTCATCACAAAGATTAAAGATATCACGAATTCTTTTTTTGAAACGGGCCACGTCGTACAGAGGTAGAGCCTGATGCTCCAGTTGCTGGATCAATTCATGTAATTCCTTGACTAAGTGTGCTTTTTTTAAAGCGTTCATTTTATATCTCTAGATATGTTTTAGCGCTTTATCCAAAGTTTGGGCCAGCACCATATTCAGCGCCAACTCGATTAATTTGTATTCAGCAGAATGAGGATCTGTATGGCGTTCTGCCATTTCAATCAGAAAATCAATAGAAATGGACTGAGGTGAAATTTTGCCCTGCACCAATGCCTGAAGTCTGTTCATAACAATGCTTTTGTATTATCAGTATTTTTATATTGCTACAATTATATGCGTAGATCACATGAAATAGTGATTTATTTTAACTGTTTTATATTTATAAACTAGTAAATTTAATGACAAAAAAGCGATCAATATCAATGGAAAATAACAAAATATGAAATGATCGATAATTTTTAAAATACAGATTTTCTTCAGAGAGCAGCTAAATTAAATCGATATAAAAAAACAGGCTGAATCAATCAGCCTGTTTGCATAAAAACTTGTTGGGTATTAAGCAGTTTTTTCAGTTGCCGGCGTTGCAGTTTCTGTATTTACAGTTTCAGCAGGTGCTTTGCTTGCCGGAAAGTCTGGCAGATAAACCACTTGTGCCATTTGCGCTGATGCTTGAACAGAAAAAGCCATAACAGTTGCTGCGAAAGCAAATTTAAGAGCATTCATGGGACGACCTTTAATATCAGGGTGCTCAATAACTTGAGCAGAGGGGAGAGTATTTAAACTTGATTTGGGTGAAATCATAACAAATAAGGCTGAATAGAAAATGATAGATTCGGCAAAAGCAGCACCTAAAAAATTAGAAAAATTATTCTACAAAACAATATATTAGTGTATTTGCTCTAGTCTGGGTTTCAGCTGTTTATGGGGCTTTTATGGTTGTTAGTCACAATGGAAATTTGAATACCATGAACTGCCAAAATAAGGTCAACAGATTTTCATCTGCTCAGATGAAAGCTTTGTTCAATCCATGTAAGTTTTTGCTGTCGCTTGTTTACGCGCTGCTGCAATCCTGTGGGAATGAACTAAGATGGATTTTCATTCATGTTTACAATGAGAGTTTCATTATGGCAATTGCAAAAGTGGTGGAAGTTAATTCAAGCAGTACGAAAAGCTTTGAAGATGCGATTCAAACCGGTATTCAAAAAGTCACAGAAACCATCAAAAATGTACAAGGTGCCTGGATCAATGAACAGAAGGTGGTCATCAAAGAAAATAAAATCACGGAATATCGTGTAAATTTAAAAATTAGTTTTCTGGTCGACTAAGTCAATGAGTGTAAATGACATGCAAAAAACATCCCCATCTGAAATGGGGATGTTTTTATAAATTTTCTGAGTTCGATTGCCTAGGCGTATTGCAACTCTCTGTTGAGTATTATTCAGCCGGATTTTCTGCTGCAGTCTCCAGCGCTTTCTCAAAAACCTGCAAGAACACGTCTTTAGGCTGCGCGCCTGCCAAGGCCACACGTTGATCAAAAACAAAGAAAGGTACACCAGTCACTTTGAGCTGATCCTGTGCCACTTCCTGATCAAATTTGACAAAATCGGAAAATTCATCAGAGTCCAGTAAGTCATCGACCTCGACCGGATTCAGGCCAATACGTGCTGCGACATCTTCCAGTGTTTCACGCTCTCCAATGGCCAAGCCTTGCGTCATATAGCTATAGAAGAAAGCTTCCTGTGCATCAGTACCCAAACCTTTGCTTTGCGCCAGATGAATAATACGATGCGCATTGAAAGTATTGCCTGAGTTGGCACCTTCCCAGTTAAATTCAATGCCTTCAGCTTTGGCCATCTCGGCAATATTACGCTGCATTTCTTCGACTTCAGCTACGCTACGACCATATTTTTGTGCCAGACGCTCAGAATTGGACACTTCCTGGCGCACTGGTGCTTCAGGGTCGAGCTGGTAACTGTGCCAATGCACTTCAAGTTCAATGCCTGCTTCTTGTGCAGCTGCTTCTAAACGTTTTTTACCAATATAGCAGAAGGGGCAAACCACATCTGACCAGATATCTACGCGCATGTCATGTCTCTAATTTACTCTTGTGTTTAAGTATGAGGGTGAAGAATCAGAATTTAAAGTCCTTGAGCATCAGAAGGGGATTTCTACAGCATATTGGCAGCATGAAGATTGGACGAGAATATGAATGATAGCCTGATGATTTTGTCCAGAGAGTCTACTTATGGCTATTCAACAAAGATAAAAATCCCATAAAAAAACGCCCCGTAGGGCGTTTTTCGAATGCAGTCAATTATGCAGTTTTTACTGCAGCTTCAACAGCCAGCATGTGACCATTTTCTTCGAAGTTTGAATGCCAAGACAGCGCTTCACGAAGCAGATGAGGTGTATGGCCGCCTTTTGCAGAAGCACGGTCAAAGTAATCATTCAGGGCATCACGATACATGGGGTGTGCACAGTGATCAATCACTGCACGGGCACGCTCACGTGGCGCTAAACCACGAAGATCTGCAAGACCTTGTTCAGTTACCAGAATGTCTACATCGTGTTCTGCATGGTCGATATGTGAAGCAAACGGCACTACAGAAGAGATGTCGCCACCTTTCGCAATAGATTTGGTCACGAAGATCGCCAAGTGCGCATTACGTGCGAAGTCACCTGAACCACCAATACCGTTCATCATTTTGGTACCGCAGACGTGAGTCGAGTTCACGTTACCGTAAATATCAAACTCAAGTGCCGTGTTGATACCAATAATACCTAAACGACGTACCAGTTCAGGATGGTTCGAAATTTCCTGTGGACGTAATACCAGTTTGTCTTTGTATTGTTCCAGGTTGTTAAATACTTTCTCGCCATATTTAGCAGACAGGGTAATCGAAGAACCTGAAGCAAACTTCATTTTGCCTGCATCAATCAATTCAAAGGTACAGTCTTGTAGTACTTCTGAGTACATGATCAAGTCTTCGAAGTTCGAATCTTTCAGACCGGTCAATACTGCGTTGGCAATTGAGCCAATCCCCGCCTGTAATGGACCTAAGTTTTTCGGTAGACGCTCTTCAGCCACTTCTTTTTCAAAGAAAGCGATCAAATGATTGGCGATGCTTTGCGTCTCATCATCTGGTGCAGTCACTGTAGATGGTGAGTCGTGCAAGTCATTGTTGAATACGATACCGACAATTTTTGCTGGATCAATATTGATCGCATGTGTCCCGATACGCTCATCCACTTGAGTCAAAGGAATCGCTTGACGCGTTGGACGGTATGACGGGATATAGATATCGTGTAAGCCTTCAAATGCCGGGCTTAAGTTGGTATTGATTTCTACAATTACTTTTTCAGCAAAGATTGCAAAGCTTGCAGAGTTACCTACAGATGTGGTTGGAATGATGCCGCCATCTTCAGTGATTGCAACCGCTTCAATGATCGCAACATCTGGTTTTTTCAGCTGTTGGTTACGCATTTGTTCAACAGTTTCAGACAAATGCTGGTCGATGAACATCACTTCGCCGTTGTTGATCGCCTTACGTAAAGTGTTGTCGACCTGGAACGGTAAACGACGTGCCAGTACGCCAGCTTCAGTCAGTTGTTTGTCTAGATCGTTTCCTAGTGATGCACCAGTAATTAACGTGATCTTTAATGGATTTGCTTTTGCTTGTTGAACTAAAGCTAAAGGAACCGCCTTCGCTTCACCCGCGCGAGTAAAGCCACTCATACCCACAGTCATGCCATCTTTGATGAATTCAGCCGCTTGTTCTGGACTGATGACTTTGTTGTGTAGGGAGGCTAAACGGATACGATCTAAAGACATTTTAACTCTCATTAATTCTTAAACTATGAGACGGATTGTACCGCTCAAAAAATGTATTGTGCATAGGTGTTAGGCTAAGGTCTAATTTTTTAGCTAAATGTAGGTATAATAAAAAATGATGATTTTTAAGTGATTGAATTAATGAAATATAAAATGAATTGTATAGAAAAACTACAAAATCATTTGCTCACTGACTGATCGTTTCTTAAAAGCGATCAGTCAGTGTTTGGCGGATTTTATCAAGTGTGGTGGCTGGGGGAGGCGTCTCTGGGTTAAGCTGATTCAAGGGGAGTGAGATGATGGCTTCAAGTCCACCTTCAGGGCGATTATGAATGCGTAATTGACCTTGATGAATATCGACAATCCGTTTCACAATAGCCAGTCCCAAGCCACTGCCTTGGACGGTTCGTGCTGAATTTCCCCGTACAAAAGGCTGCATCAGCGCTTCAATCTGATCTTCCGGAATGCCTTCGCCATGATCTGCAACACAAATTAACAGCTGGTTTTCCTCGACATGTGCAGAGATTTCAATCGGTTCTGAACCATAGCGTTTTGAGTTATTGATCAGGTTGCCAATCAGTCTTTTTAGCGACATGCTGCGCGCCTGAATCAACGGTATTTCTTGCGGACTGAAACGGATATCGAGCGGTTTAAACTGCTTGACCAGTTCCTGAAGCAATACATTGACATTGGTGTCCTGTGGTTCTTCATCGGAACCATCGCGCATATAGGAAATGAACTGATCCAGAATCGCGTCCATATCTTCCACATCATAAATCAGACCTTCTTTGAGAAAGTCTTCATCGGGCATCATTTCGGCACTGAGACGAATCCGCGTTAAAGGCGTGCGCAAGTCATGTGAAATACCGGCCAGCATGATGCGGCGTTCCCGCTCGGTCTGGTCCAAGGTATAAATCATCTGGTTAAAGGCATGATTGACCTGACGGATTTCCAGTGGGCCATGATTGGTGTCCAGATAAGGTGCTGAACCAATGCGGCTATAACTGTTGGCGGCATTCTGCAAGCGGCGTAAAGGACGGTTGAGCTGACGCACCAAGGTCAGGATAATAATGCCGACAATAATCGGCGTGCCCAGTAACCAGCCCAGAATCAGCTCATTACTATAATTGGCATAGGTTTTTAAAGGCTCTTGCACCCAGTGACCATTCATTTCAGGGGTCTGGATCCAGATACGCGGGCTTGGTTTAAACTGGAAATAGACCGTGGCCTCTTCAATACGTAGTTCTTTGGCCAGCTTGGTTTCGATCTGCCGGGTAAAAAATTCTGCAATCACTTTTTCCCGGACAGTGGGATACTCTGCCGGATTGGTCACATATTCAATACCAACGCGGTTTTTTAACCAGGTATCAATATCGACTTCCTGCTGTTTATGATACAGGCGTAGATCGGGATTATTGAGAATTTCCAGTTCCATGGCCAGATAGCGCGCATGTTGCTGGATTTCAGGTAAAAATAAGGTACGCCAGAAGAACCACAAAGACATGAACAGGCTGAAACAGACCACAAAGACCACCAGAACTGTGGTACGCATGGCGGCAGAACGCGGTTTGATCTTGTCCAGAAAGCGTTCCCCACGCGTGCGTTTTTTTTCTGAGTAGGTAACAAAATCGGTAAATTTTTGTGGGTCGATGGGGTCGAGTTTCACACTGCGTCCTTTTGCTCAAAAGGGGAGGCTTCCCCCGTAGTTGGATACACGTTAAGGTCATCCGCAACTGTTTGAGGCAGGACTCAAGATGGTCAATGATGTTTCTGCGAGAGAATTGCTTGAATGACGGAGGTTGTCGAGTTTTGCGGATGACAATGGTTTTGCTTACTTTTGTCGAAACAAAAGTAAGGCGAATCGCAGGTTAAACCCTATAAATGAGCTTAAACCATCAGACTCCGTCATGAATCAAGGTATTAATTTACTCCGCACCATCTGGAACAAACACATAACCCACCCCCCAAACGGTCTGGATATAACGCGCACGCGCCGGATTTTCTTCAACCAGACGGCGTAAACGTGACACCTGAACATCAATCGAACGTTCCATGGCACCCCATTCACGACCACGCGCCAGATTCATCAGCTTGTCACGGGTGAGCGGTTCGCGTGGATGCTGAACCAGAGCTTTCAATACCGCAAACTCACCTGTGGTTAAAGTCACGACTTGACCTTCACGGGTCAATGTACGGGTTGATAAATCCAGTGACCAGGGGCCAAATGAGACCACTTCCATTTGCTGGCTCGGTGCGCCCGGTACTTCACGCACTTGACGACGCAATACCGCACGAATACGCGCCAGCAATTCATTCGGATTAAACGGTTTAGGCAGGTAATCGTCCGCACCGGCTTCAAGCCCTGCAATACGGTCAGAATCGCTGCCGCGCGCGGTCAGCATAATAATGGGCGTATCGATATTGGATTGGCGTAAACGACGACAGATACTTAAACCGTCTTCGACCGGAAGCATAAAGTCGAGCACGATCAGAGAAAACAGTTCCCGCTGTAAAAGTCGATCCATCTGCGTGGCATCGTGTGCAGTTTTCACCACAAAGCCTTTATCTTCGAGGAAACGTTGCAATAGGGTACGCAGACGAACATCATCATCAACAACCAAGATGCGTTCGACTCGGTCTGTTTCGGTATGTACGGCATCGGCTTTTTCAGCAGGTACAACTAAACTCATGAGATGCTCCTTTATTCTTTATTGTCGTCATAAACAAAAAATGAAATATGCTTTGAGTATACGATTCATTGATATTAATTGACTATGCTCTAAAGCACCAAATATTGCAGTTAAAATCAAGACATAGATACCAAATATATACATCTAAATGGACAAAAAATATGATTTGGAGCGAGATAAAAAGCAAAGTTCATGCAAACTATATTCAGAAAAGCTGAAAACTGTCGCACTTCATAATATAAAGTTGAGACAAATTAATAAAAACAATGGTGGATTTTATAGGCCCGGTCTTTATAATCATGCCATTTAGTACTTATCCTTGTGGGATCAAACACGATGACTGACTTAGTTCAGCAGTTGGCAAAAGAACTTGCCGTACGTCCAAACCAAGTTGAAGCTGCCATCAAGCTTATTGATGAAGGTGCCAGTGTTCCTTTTATTGCACGTTACCGTAAAGAAGTAACGCAAGGCTTAGACGATACGCAACTACGTCAATTGGATACGCGTCTATCATACTTGCGTGATTTGTATGAGCGCCGTGATAAGGTGATTGAATCACTCAAAGAACAAGATAAATTGTCTGATGATTTGTTGGCGCGTGTGAATGCAGCTGAAACCAAAAATGCATTAGAAGAAATTTACGCACCGTACCGTCCAAAACGTACCAGTAAATCATTTAAGGCCAAGGAAGCCGGTTTAGGCCCAATCGCTGAGAAAATTTTTGCTGAAGCGGTAGATCCAAGCGACGCATTGGCCGGTTTTAGCCATGACGATTATCCAGATACTGAAAGCCAGCTTGATGCGATCCAGCACATCCTGATTGATGACTGGGCACAAAATATCGCGCTGACCACTGAACTGAAAGCCACTTTTGCCAAAACTGCAGTGCTGAAAAGTTTGGTTGCTTCTGAAGAAAAGAAAGAAGTCGGTAAAAAATTCCGTGATTATTTCGATTTCTCTGAAAACCTGAACAAAGTGCCTTCACATCGTTTATTGGCGATGCTGCGTGGCCGTCAAGAAAACGTTCTGGGCCTAAAAGTGGATGGCGAAGATGCTGCACCATTGGCACGCATTGAGACTGAATACAATTTAGACACGATTCAGCCGCAAGCACGTCAGGATTTCTTGAAGCAAACCGCAAAACTGTTCTGGCTTGGCAAAGTGCGTCCAAGCATTGAACATTCATTGCTGACTGAAAAACGTCTGGCTGCTGAAACAGAAGCCATGAACGTATTTGCTGAAAATTTGCGTCATTTACTGCTTTCTGCTCCTGCAGGCGCGCGCACTACTCTGGGCGTTGACCCGGGTATCCGTACCGGTGTGAAACTGGCTGTGGTAAATGCATCGGGTGATGTGCTGGCACACAGCACGATTTATCCATTTGCACCCAAAGATGATAAAGCAGGTTCATTGGCTGAACTGGCACGTTTATGCCGCGAGTTCAATGTTGACCTGATTGCAGTGGGTAATGGAACGGCAAGCCGTGAAACTGAAGCTTTAGTGGCTGAAATGATGGCTGCGAATAGCGATCTTAAACTGACGCGTGTATCTGTGTCTGAAGCAGGTGCCTCGGTGTATTCAGCATCAGAACTGGCTTCTCAAGAACTGCCAGAGCTGGATGTGTCGATTCGTGGTGCAGTGTCAATTGCACGCCGTTTACAGGATCCATTGGCTGAACTGGTGAAAATTGATCCGAAATCGATTGGTGTGGGTCAGTATCAACATGATGTGAACCAGACTGGTCTGGCGAAAACCCTTGAAGCAGTGGTAGAGGACTGTGTGAACTCGGTGGGTGTCGATGTCAACACGGCATCTGCGGCGATTTTGGGTTATATCGCAGGTCTGAATAAATCGATTGCACAGCAAATTGTGGAATTCCGTAAGGAAAATGGCCGTTTTGATAATCGCCAGTCCTTGAAGAAAGTGCCACGTTTAGGCGAGCGTACTTTTGAGCAGGCAGCAGGCTTCTTGCGTATTCAAGATGGTTCTGAGCCATTAGATGCATCTGCAGTGCATCCAGAATCTTATGCACTTGTATCTAAAATTGTTGAAGCGAAAGCGACGACAGTGAAAGATATCATTGGCAATACTGAAATCATTCGTCAGGTCAATGCTGAAGAATTTGCAGATGAGAAGTTCGGTCTGCCAACTATCAAAGATGTTTTAAGCGAACTGGAAAAACCGGGTCGTGACCCGCGTCCAGAATTCCGTACGGCGAAGTTCCGTGATGACATTACTGAAGTTGCGCAATTGTCTGAAGGCATGCAGCTTGAAGGTGTGGTGACCAATGTCACTAACTTCGGTGCATTTGTCGATGTCGGTGTGCATCAAGACGGTTTGGTGCATATTTCTGAACTTGCCAATGAATTTGTCGCTGATCCGCATAAAGTGGTGAAACCGGGTCAAATCGTACAAGTCCGTGTTTTGAATGTGGATGCTGAACGTAATCGTGTGAATTTGTCGATGCGTCCTGAAGGTTCTGAAGCTCCGGCGAAAGCACCACGTCAGCCACGTCGTGAGAACAATGAGCCACGCGGTGAACGTAAGCCTCAAGGCAAGCGTCCACAGCAAGCACGTCCGCAAGGTGATCGTCCTCAGGGCAAGAAACCTCAAGCGGCTAAACCACAAGAGCAAAAAATTGGTGGTTTGGGTGCGCTATTACTTCAAGCAGGGATTAAAGGTTCGAAATAATCTTTAATTGCTAAAAGAAAACCTCCCCATCGGGAGGTTTTTTATTGTGGTTAAAATATAATCTGATACTATTTAGTTTATTGAATAAAATAAGATTTTTAAATGAATACACAAGTTAGTCGTAAAGCTACATCACTTCAAAAAATAACTGTTAAGCAAGATATTTGTATTGAATTTTATAGTTTAAATTTCATAGCTAAAGAGGATAATAAAAAAAATGATGGTTTAGAAGGAAAACCAAAGACTATTCCGAATATTTTAGAAATTTTTAAAATTTTCGAAACTGAAGCGATGAATTTTGAAATCACAAGAAATAAAGGTAGGTACGAACATACTATTGAGAAAATTAGATTTCAAACCAGAAGTATTGAGCTTTTAGTTAGTTGTAATGATACTCAACATCAAGGTGTTATTAAAAAGCATAGAAAAAGTAAACAAAGAACATCTGTACCATTTTTAATTGATGAAGGTAGTGAAACAATATCCCATATTGTTATAAGATTCGATCATGAAAATGAGCTTTTAGGAACAGTATTTTTTGAGAGAGTCCAAGGAATAACCCTAAAAGTAGTTGAAACTATAGTAAATAAATTATTAGAAAAATTAAGAAAAGAGGGTAATTATGCTCAAATTTTCCAAGAACCTTATGTATCAGATAACACAACACCATACTTTTTTAAAATTGAAGCTGAATTTAAACCAATTGCAGACAAAGAAATTCTGGAGCGTTTAAAATCAGGAGATTTTCTAGATTTAAGAATTATTGAAAAAGAAATTGAGCAACCACAGCACGAACTTCCAATTTTAAAAATGCAAGAAAGTCATAATATTTTTAAACCGACGAATATAGTTGTGGAAAACTTAAGTCTAAAAGGAATTGTATCGGGATTGGTAAAATTAGGTAGAGGGCGGAAGAAATCTAATAATGAGATCCCATTAACTTATAAAATGCGTTACTCGGATGCGGGGAATACTAGAATAGTTGAGTTACAACCTGAAGAAGAAAACATAGCAAATATGTGCCAAAAGAAAAAATGGTTTAGAGATTATGAGCGTCAGGTTCTTACTGATCAAATGCTTTTTGATGAAACTCTCTGTAAAAAGATGTTTAACATAAACATTGATGACTATGAGGATCTAGAGTGAATTTAAATGCTTAAATACATAAGATCATATCTGAAAATTGAATGGTTGCATGATGGTAAAGATATTAAAAAGAAGATAGATACGTTTTATCCATTAGCTATATCGGGTTTAGTATTTTGTATCTATTTGATAGTTTTCTTTAAATTTAATATAGATATAGAGCTTATTTTTAGAAGTGAAAGCTTCGCAAGTTTGATGAATTTATTTTTCGCTTTACCTGGTTTTTACATAGCAGCATTAGCTGCTTGCTTAACTATTAATAATCCTTACTTCATATATGTTAACGCTAAAAATAATTTAAAAGGAGTGATAGCTGGTGATAGAGTACATATACCTATCAGGACATTGTTCACTACAGCATTTTCATATTTAACTTATTTAAGCTTTTTATTATTGCTTCTCTATTATGTATCGGATTACTTCTATGAAAATCAATTTTTTAAAGTTACTAATAATATTTATTATATTTTAAAAAATATATTTAACAGTTTGATTATATTTATTTTTTTAAGAATTATATTCGTAACTTTAGCTTGTGTTGCATACTTAGGAGATCGAGCACAAAGATAAAAAACCTCCCAATTGGGAGGTTTTTATTTGATATTTATGAGTTAATCATCGGCACAATCCAGCTGGTGATAATCAGCAAAATACCCAGATGCCCCATTTTTCGCGTCACATAGACCAGCTTAGACGGTGGCTGTTCTAGTCTTTTTGCATATTCTTCCATGCTAATGCCGGGCTTGCCTTTACTGGTAAATAAAAATACCGCCAGGTCGATACAGATCAGAATCGTACCGATATCAGCAACCAGCTCCATCAGGACAAAATCCTGACTATACAGCGACATGCTGACGCTATAAATCAGATAAATGGCAAAGGCCAGACACAGGTATTGCAGGACAACTAAAAACTTCTGCATAAATCTCAACAGTTCACAAAATTAAAGCAATTATACAAATAATCGGGCAGCTGCGGCCAATTACAAGGCCAGCATTATCTCAGCAAAATTCTGCTTCTCGACCAGTTCCAGAAATTCATCGCCCAGCCGCTGACTTTCCGCAATACATTGTTTCCAGAGCTGAATCCGTTGGGTTTGATCCAAACCTTTTAAGTTAAAGTCTTTACGATCAGGCAAACGACCCAAAGGCAAACTTTGCAGATATTCCTGAGACGGAGAAAGCAGCAAAGTTCGTGCCTGATTTTCTGGATTTGAGGTACGTTTAAATAACTTGTCGAACCAGCCGGGGGTAATGCTATCGGTAAAATGTGGATACAGCACAATGCCTTTGCTCTGAAAGGGCAGGTCAATGTGATAATCAATCAGGCCACCATCGCGATAATAACCCTGTGGCGCATCCGGAATATTGTTCACCGCTGCCATCACTCCGGGAATAGACGCTGAAGCCATCAGCCAGGACAACACACTCTGTTCGGTCAGTGCATGATAATGCGTGGTAAATCCATCTTCAGCGATTTTAAACTGTTCACCCGTATTCGGTTGGCTGATCACACGTTGCATGAAATGACGGCTGTGCCGGCGCGCGACTGCGGTCGTTCCAAGAATTCCAGCCACAGAAGCCAACAACGGCAATGCCTTGTCACTCTGGAAAATGTGCTGGGCTTTAATTGAAATGACTGCGAGATGATAATCTGGATGATTGACCAGATCGTTTTCTTTGCCTTGTACCAGATCCAGCAGCATGCCACGGCAGATGTCGCTGACATCTTGACGGGTCATTTTTTTATGAAAATAGAGATTGGTATACAGCTCAGCCAATCGTTCGGTTCCCTGTTGAGCCCCATGTGCAGCCATACTGGCAAAACGCCAACTGCCAATCGAAGAGCCCACCAAAGTTCTACGCTGAGGGGCACGTGGGAAAAACTCGCCAAAAATCGCCTGATCCAGTCCTTGGATCCCAATGCCTTTGGGGCCACCTGCAGCACCGGGCACGATATCGACCTGTTCAGGTTGTAATCCTTGTTGCAGAATCAGCTCACGTGCCAGATGGCCAGCACGAATCGTCAGCGCAGGCGCCCGTTTTTGTAAAATCTGTACCATGATTCAACCCATACCAGCCAAGTGTGTGCTTATTTTAATCGATGCGTCTTTAGACCCAATGGCAAGATATGTCCTAAGGTGACTTGAGAGTCATGGCATCGGGTTGATGTAAGTGTGCATGAGTTCTTTATTGCGTAAATTAAAAAAAGGTAGATTAAATGAAATAATCAAAAGCGTGGTTATAGGATAGCTTGGCCAGTAAAAAGCATGAATTAGAAACAAACTACCTGCAAGACCTATCCATATTTTTAAAGCTAGTATTAGCTGTGTTTGTCGTAGACAGAATGGAAATAACAACGGAAGCAGGTTAAAGCTGACAATGAGCCAGAAATAGTCACTATGAATCAGGAGGTAGAATGTGGTATTGGCAGCAGGGGACCATGCAAGCCAATGGGCTGTTTGGTTGATATAGAAAAAAATATCTATCCATGTTGGGAAGCTGTAAAGTAGTGCAGTGAGAAAGGTTTTTTGTCTATTCTGGCGATACAGTGCGCATAAAAAACTATATTTCATTTGGATATTCTTGTTTTATTTTTTCAATAATTTAAGCATAAAAAAGCCTGACGAATCAGGCTATTTAAAAAATTATTTCGCAATTCGCCAGACGGCAAGAACACTCGCTAGCACAATCAGAAGCACCGACACAAACCATGGTGAAATAATCGCAATCGACAGCAGAATGGCCATGATACTGCCAAACATCCAGCTACGTTTTTGCTGAAGTTCCATTTGCAGGCGCATGCTTTGCAGTTCATTCAGCTGTTTGGCATGCCAGGCTGACTGATTTTTCAGACCGTTCAGGCTGTCAATCATCAAGGTCGGTAGATCCTGTGCACCCAAGAGCAGATCTGGAATTTTCTGTCCCAGTTCTTTCAGGTTTTTCTGCGGATTCATCTGCGCCTTGATCCAGTCGGTCAGGATCGGTTTGGCCAGACTCCAGATATCCAGTTCCGGATACAGGTCAGTGCCCAGACCTTCGACATGCACCAAGGTTTTGAGTAACAGCATCAGTTGCGGTGGAATTTCCAGATGGAAGCGGCGTGCAATGTCCATCACTTCAATCAGAATGCCAGCAAAATCCAGCTCATGCATCGGTTTAGAGACCATTGGCCCGACACTACGGCGCATTTCCCGTGCCAAGGCATCCTGATCGGTGCCTGGTGGAATCCAGCCGGCCTGATGTACCACCTGAATCAGCTGCATAAAGTCGCTGTTCATGACCGCCAGCAGCATGCGTGCTACCGTCATCTGGTCATGTTTGGACAGCTCGCCCATAATCGCGCAGTCCAGCGCAATAAAGCGCGGATTGCTCGGATTGATGGTTTCGACAAAGACATTGCCCGGATGCATGTCGGCATGGAAAAAGTTATCGCGAAAGACCTGGGTAAAGAAAATAGTCAGGCCTTTACGTGCCAGATCAGCACGATCCATGCCGAGTCGGTCAAAGGTCGCGATATCTGAAATTGGCACTCCGGTAATGCGCTCGGCCACCAGCACATCTTTGCTGTCCATATACACTTCCGGCACGTACATCATGCTGGAGCCGGTAAAGTGATGGCGCATACGGCGGGTATTGTCCGCTTCCAGGGTCAGGTCCAGTTCATTCAAAATGATCTGACGATAATCCTGAATAATTTCAGACAAATGTAAAGCACGTGCAGCTTCGAGACGTTTTTCCAAAAAGTCCCCCAGCCATTGCAGAATTTCAAAATCCTGCAAAATCTGCTGGCGAATATTCGGACGGGTCACCTTGACCACCACTTCACGACCATCGTGCAGGGCTGCGGTATGCACCTGTGCAATCGAGGCTGCTGCGAGTGGTTGCACATCAAAACGGGCAAACAGGGTATTTACATCGGCTTTCAGCGATTCCTGAATGCGCATCCGCGCCACGTCATTGTCAAAGGGCTTGACCTGATCTTGGAGCAAGACCAGTTGCTGTAAAAGTTCAGGTGCAATCAGGTCGCGACGTGTAGAGAGTAACTGACCCATTTTAATGGCCAGCGGACCCATTTCCTCTAAAGCCAGTTTTAGCTTGAGCGGGTTTTTACGTTCACGACTGGACCAGGCGGCCGGATGCATACGGATCAAAGACAGAATATGCCGGGCCTTTTCTGGTAATTCTTCCGCAGGAAACAACGTGTCGAGTCGATAGTGCGCGGCGATGCGCCAAAGTTCGAGTAAACGTGAAACATGCGGAATCATAAAGCAGCGTACCTAGTCTTGAGTAGAATTGTTTGAGGTATCGATCTGGGCCTGAAGCTGCTGGATTTTCGCTTCAACCCGATCTAAATTTTGATTCAGGATACGGGTGTCCTGATTCAGGTCATCCATTTGCCAGCGTGGGGCAAACAGACCACTGTCTTCTTTTAAGGCATCTTCGGCAAAGAATAGCTGACTTTGCAGGGTACGTTTCAGCTGTTTGGGTAATAGCTGAAATTTACCAATTTCATGTGCCAGTGCCGGGCCAATCCAGGGACTTAAGTGCGCCGCCAGATCCAGCTCTGCCTGTTGCATGATGCGCTGGATTTCCTGCAATAACTTGTAGTCACCTTGCAGTGGAATATTGCCGACTTCATCGGACAGCAGCAGCTTGAGTAATTCCACCACATTGCTGACCTGCAAGGTTGCAGTCGCTTCGGTGACTGTAGATGAGCCAGCATCAAATGGACGCTGTTCAAAGATTGAAGATGCTTCACTATGACCAGTCGCGGTCGGCTCCAGACGAAGCTTGTCTTTATCAAAAAACACATCGACCGAAAGCTGCGGCGAAGCAATCACCACCCGCAGCATTTTACCAGACAAAGCATTTAGCTGGATGCGGGTAATCGCATCCAGATCAATCACATGGTGAATCACGCGTTCAACAGCACCGAGTGCCAGAATTGACCACATAGGGAGTGAACCTTAAAGTTTAAAACCGCGGTGAACTGCAACAATCCCGCCAGTCAGGTTGTGATAGTCACAATTCTGGAAGCCGGCATTTTCCATCATGCCTTTCAGGGTGCGCTGGTCTGGATGCATACGGATCGATTCGGCCAGGTATTTATAACTTTCAGAATCGTTGGCGATGATTTTACCCATGATTGGCAAGGCTGTGAACGAATACAGGTCATATAGCTTAGAGAATGGCTCAAACACCGGTTTAGAGAATTCCAGTACCAGTAAACGGCCACCTGGCTTCAACACGCGGTACATCGATGCAAGTGCGGCATCTTTATCGGTCACGTTACGCAGGCCAAAAGAAATGGTCAAAAGATCAAAGCTGTTGTCTGCAAATGGCTCTAGAGTTTCGGCATTGGCCAGTACGAAATCGACATTGGTACAGCCGGCATCGATCAGACGGTCACGACCGACATTCAGCATTGACTCGTTAATATCAGACAGCACCACATGACCGGTCGGGCCCACTTCGCGGCTAAAGACTTTGGCCAGGTCGCCGGTACCGCCGGCGATATCCAGCACATGCTGGCCACGGCGTACACCCGACATATTGATTGCAAAACGTTTCCACAGACGGTGAATGCCGAAAGACATCAGGTCATTCATGATGTCGTATTTGCTGGCGACAGAATGGAAAACTTCTGCGACTTTTTGGGCTTTTTCTTCGCTGTTTACCGTCTGATAGCCAAAGTGTGTGGTCGCGCCGACATTGCCGGTACTGGCACCACGTGGCAGGTTATATTTTGGCACCGAGCCTGTTACCGGCGTGTCGGTCAGACGTTGTTCGAGAGATTGTTGCTGACCTTGCGGTGTACCTTGTGGAAGAGGTTCAGTTAAGAATGGGCTCACTTTGTCTGTCTGTTGTGCCGACTCAGGGGTAGGGGTAGGCGTTGTATTTTCATTCGACATTGGAGTCACTCCTAACATATCAATCGGGTTAATCTTGCATTGTCTGCATCATGACAGATTCTAAAGGCTTATTCAGCAATCATGATGCAATTGTTATGAATAATATACAGAAAAATGCACGCTTGTCAGAAATACTGTACTGCTATTTATTGAAACGGCAATGCATCGCCAGAGTGTACTTTATCAATAATCCTGCGTTCGGTTGCAGTAAATTCACGAACAAATTTTTCTGCCGATTTGAGTGGCTTCATCGCCAGGAAACCATCCTGCATAAACTCATACATCACCTGAAAATTATATTTATGTGCTGCGCCCTTACACATTTTGAAGGCCGCATAAACCATAAAGGAACGCATGTATTTATCCAGGCTCATGCCGAGCTGATCGAGCAGATCCAGCTGTTTCAAGCGCGCCTCGCCTTGATCCAGTTTTAAATAGGTCAGGCGCATCATCTCATCGGTCAGTGGTTCATGTGGATGATAATCCTGCAATAGCTGAATCGCGACCTGTTCATCCAGCTGTACTGCCAGAATCGCCAGCTCCACACCCAAGGTACCGGTTTTAATGGCATTTTCCGGAATGACTTTTTCTGCCTTATGCGCATATTTCATCAGCCGGGCAATCTGTTCTGCCAGTGCATCAAATTCGGCGCCGCCATAGAGACGGTTCAGGAAATATTCGGACATCAGCTGATTGGCTTTTTCCGCAAAATGCGCCTGATGGGTTCGCTGCATGCGAACTTTCTGCCAGGCCTGTACATCCTGCAAACGGCTCAGAATGTCCGGTCGGGTATGATAACCCAGCTGATAATAATGCTCTAACAGATCATCGAGAACGGCAAGTTTGGACATGAGGCTTCAATTATAGTTTGATGATGCAAGAATCTTAGAGGCTGGCGCACAATCCTGCTATGACAAATTGAACAGAGATCGGACATTTGTAGGTCAATCTGTTGTTTAAATAGCCAATTTAATCGTGTGAAAAACGTTGCCAAAGCTATTTTTGCGCCAAAACTCATCGTTATACTGCATATAAAATAAAAGATCAGGGTTGAAGACAGATATGGCACAACCACAATTTCAGTTAATGGATGAAGATCAGTTATCGGTCGAGCTGATTGATGCCCAGTATGATTTAAAAAAAACACGCGGCCGCAAAAATGCCAAAAGCCTGTTGATTCTGGTCAACGGAATTGAGCTGGCCGGTAAGGGTGAAGCGGTCAAGCAGCTACGCGAATGGGTCGATCCGCGTTATTTGCGTGTGAAAGCGGATGCACCGCAAGTGGCCGGGCCGAAACAGACCTTGTGGCAGCCTTATGCGCATTTCATTCCGGCCGAAGGGCAGATCATGGTCTTGTTTGGCAACTGGTACAGCGACCTGCTGAGCAGCGCCATGCAAGCTTCAGATCCGATCACTAATACACAGTTCAATCATTATCTGCAAGAGATGCAGGCCTTTGAACAGGACCTGAAAAATAATCATGTCGATGTGGTCAAGGTCTGGTTTGACCTGTCCTGGAAAGCCCTGCAAAAACGGCTGGATGCCATGGATCCGAGTGAAGCGCACTGGCATCAGCTGCATGGTCTGGACTGGCGCAACAGAAAACAGTACGACACCTTGCAGCGCTTGCGTCAGCATTTTACCGAAGACTGGTTCATTATTGAGGGTGAAGATGAACAGCAGCGTGACCAGCAATTTGCCCAGCATATTCTGGGTGCTCTCAAGCATTGCCCCAATCATCCGGCCAGAGCCAGTGGACGATGGAAACAGGCCAAGATTCCCGAACTGTTAAAACATCCTGCCGAAACTCGAGCCAAGGCAGAGGATTACAAGCCGGAGCTGAAAAAATTAACAGCTAAGGTGGCCAAGGCGATGCGGTCCGATCCGCGGAATGTGGTGATTCTGTTTGAGGGCATGGATGCTGCTGGAAAGGGCGGCGCGATCAAGCGCATTGTGAAAAAACTGGATCCGCGTGAATATGAAATTCATACCATTGCCGCACCAGAAAAATATGAGCTGAGCCGTCCCTATTTATGGCGCTTCTGGACCAAGCTGCAAAGCGATGATGATATCTGTATTTTTGACCGTTCCTGGTATGGGCGGGTGCTGGTAGAGCGGATAGAAGGTTTTGCCAGTGCCGCAGAATGGCAACGTGCGTATGCGGAAATTAACCGTTTTGAGCAAAGTCTGGTCAAGCATCAAACCGTGGTGATCAAACTGTGGCTGGCCATTTCCAAAGATGAACAGGCCGCACGTTTCAAGGCACGCGAAGATACACCGCATAAGCGTTTTAAAATTACTGAGGATGACTGGCGTAACCGGGAACGTTGGGAGGATTATCTGAAAGCGGCAGCCGACATGTTTGAACGTAGCTCGACCGATTATGCGCCTTGGCATATTATTGCGACCGATGATAAAAATACCGCACGGGTCGAGGTGTTAAAGGCCATTTTAAAACAGCTTCAGGCAGAATAATCTGCCTGAAGTAGCACGGGCTCAGCTGTTTAAAATATTGAGCTCAAATGTGCTTAACCTTGAGCGACCTGTTTTTGCTGGATATTTTTAGCCGCACGGTAGCATTCCTCGACATGGGCTTCGGCAATTTTTTTCATGACAAAATAGCCCAGACTGGCGGCAATCAATTGACCACCCAGGGGAATGAATTTTGTCACTTGCTTTGTGATCACTTTCGCTGCAACATTGTTCAAAGATTTTTTGACAGCAGTTCGCGCGACCACCAGACCAGAAAATTCTACGCCGCGTTTACGCAGCTCATTCCAGTGCACCTGACGGGTTTTGGGATCATAGACACTGATCTGATCAGGCGCCAGTCCGAAGCGGGCATTGATCTCGGGAATCAATTGCGACAAGATGCCGATGTCAATGACGACATCCATAAACGGCACTGGAATAATGGCGGCACCCGCAGAATAGTAGGCACGTTTTTTGGTGAGTTCCAGGCACTCGGCACGAATTTGTTCCAAATCTAAGCTTGGATCGATACGTTCAGGAATTTTATCTAATTTCATGGGCACTACCTAAGCTCTATGTTGTTTTTTTCTATGCAAGCATCATTAAGATGCTTTTTTCAAAGAAATTTTTCGACTGAAGTGTGATTTTAAAGTGTCATACAGCGCTCGAGATGTATAGTAACTAATCTTTATCATTTTGTAGTAAAACTAGTTCAGCAGTTCAGGGGAAACGATGGCAATCCATGTTATTCAGAGTCAACGCATTGATGTGCTTTTGGATAGTATGCTGCGTATTGTCAATCAAACTGCCCGGCATCCGTTTGAAGTGTTACAGCCCCGGCATTTTATTGTGCCGTCTCCGGCCGTAGAAAGCTGGTTGACTCAAAAAATTGCCGAGAAGAAAGGCATCAGTGCCAATAGCCAGTTCCATCACCGGATTCGTGCCTTTCAGTGGACGTCTTATCAGTGGGTGCTGAATGCGCCTAAAGAAGTCGAACAGGTTCGAGAAGCCAATATTCCGCGTATTATCATCAAATGGCGCGTGTTTCAGGCACTGCGTAAATGTATTCTGCCAGAACATATTCCCTTAGACGTCGATCATCCGCTGTATTCAATTGTAAAGCGGATTTACGACAGTGCCGACCGGCTGGAGCAGGGCACGGAAAAACAGCTGAAAAAACAGAGCATGCTGTACTGGGTGGCCGAGCAGGTATCGCGCTTGTTCAGCCATTATATGGATTATCGCGGCTATTGTGCACGTAACTGTCCACCGCAAAGCTGCAGCTGCCCGACCAACTGGCTAGAGGCCTGGGGACAGGATGTTGCGCTGGATATCGAGCAGATGATTTATAGTCCCAAAGATGAAAATGGTCACGAAATGCAGGTGGCCGATTTCGTCAAAATTCAGGCGCGTGAGCTGGAAGCCTGGCAACGCTGGTTGTGGCAGCATGTATTTCAGGAGGATTATGCCAAAATTCTGGAGATTGAGCGCCTGTATTGGGAACGGCTGGAGAATCCGGAAACACGAAGCGAAGCCCTGAAACGCTTGCCGGCACAGATAGTGGTATTTAGCCTGCTGGAACTTCCGCCCAGCCAGCTGGACTTTTTACGCCGGCTGGGGCAATACATAGACATTTATATCTTTCATTTTAACCCCTCGCAGGAATACTGGGCCGACAGTGTCGATCCGGACTGGAAAGCCAAATTTGATCTGCAACGGGAAGAGCGCTTTATTCAGCGCTTTGAAAAAACTCGCCAACGTAAACCGAATGATGCTGAACTGAAAGAATTTCGAATCAAGCAGCTTAACTTTAATGCCGAAGATCGTGAATCGCGGCATCCGCTGTTGACCCGATTTGGCAAGCAGGCGCGGGATCATTTCTCTTTACTCTCCAAACTGTCTTCTGGAGAAGAAGGTCTCTGGGCCGATGTTTTTGTCGATGACTATCAGGACAAGCTGCTGGCAAAAATCCAGTCAGATATTTTATATTTACTCGAACCTGAACAGCATCAATATGCTTTAAGTCCGGCCGATAATTCGGTGCAGATTCATGTCTGTCATTCCTCGTTGCGTCAGCTGGAAGTACTCAAAGAACAGGTTATTCACTGGCTGGCACAAGGTACGGAACAGCAGCCACGGCAACCGAGCGACATTCTGGTGCTGAGTCCGAATCTGAAAGAACTGGAACCGGCGATTCGCAGTGTCTTTGCCCCGCCGCCACGTGAGCGTGAGATCGGCAGCCAACGGTTGCAGAAAGATAACCTGTATTTACCGATCCAGATTGCCGGGGTGTCGCGTCTGGATGTTAGCAATGCCTGGCGCGCGGTACTGGGCCGGATCCAGTGGGTACGTCGCCGTTTCAGTATTGAGGACTTTGCCGACTGGCTCAGCCTGAATGCCACCCAGCAACGTTATGCTTTGGACTATAGTCAGGTAGAACGGATGTTGCAGTTGCTGACGGAGGCTGGCTTCAAGCGCGGTCTGGACCAGCAGCATTTACAGCAAAGCCTGAGCGCAGGCGATGATGATTACCGTTTTAGTTTTAAATTCGCGCTAGACCGTCTGGCTTTGGGCCTGGCCATTCCTGAACATACAATGTTTGAGGATACCTTGAGTTATGCCAAGGTTCTGACCAGTGATTTCCCGTTGATTTCGACCCTGATCCAGATTTATCAGGATCTGGTGCAGCGCCGTGACTGGCTGACTTTGCATGAGACCGGACAGCGCACGCCGGTGAAAACCTGGCTGGAATATTTGCGCGCCGATCTGAATGAATTTCGTGATGCCGGGGTGGAATCGCTCAAAACTGTGGCCGAGATTATCGACAAGCAGATGCGGATGCTGACCCTGGCCGATTATCATGAGCAGGATGATTCACATGCCAGTCAGGAGCTGGTGGCACTGAGTTTGCCTTTGCCTTATGTGCTGGAAGAAATTCAGAATACGCTAGAAATGCAGCTGGATCAGGCCGAACCAACCGGACAGATCACTTTTAGCCAGATTGGCCAGATCCGGCCACTCCCTTATCAGCTGGTGGTGATGCTGAATCTGGATAGCGGTAAGTTTCCGAGCCGGAATCAGCAGGTGCCGTTTGATCTGATGCGCAGCCTGAAGCCGCAACTCGGCGATCGTTCGCGTCTGGATGATGAGCAGGGTGCTTTTCTGGATGCCTTACTATTGGCGCAGGATAATTTATGGCTGTTTTATAATGGCTTTGATCTGGACGATGGCGAGGCCCGAGATCCATCCACTGCCTTGCAGGAACTGATTCAGCATATCGCATTCATCTGTCAGTCGGAACAGCCGGATGCCGAAGTCGATCCTGTGGTGGAAATCAATGGTCTGTCAGTCGCCCAACATATCCAGCAGCTTTATCATGTACATCCCTTGCAGCCTTTTGATCCAGCCGGATTTGCAGATGCGCAAACACCGCGTTATCGGGATCAGTGGTTTGCGGTGGCAGAATATATCCGAAGTGCCGAAGGCAAGCGCAGCAGCTGGATCAATGCGCATTATCCGGCAGTTGAACAAAAAGAACTACGGGTGCTGAAAGGGGATGAGTGGATTCGGGACATGATTTTCCCGGCACGTTTATTTCTGAAAAGTGTCGGAATTTCCACAATTCGCTATGCAGATTTGCCGAGTTCCCGTGAGCCCTTGTTATTAAACAAGCTGGAACAATATCAGGTGCGGGATTTTCTATTACAACAAGATCAGCAGATTGAGCCGAGCTTGATGCTAGACCGTTTGCCAGTAGGCAAAACCCAGCAAGCCACCTGGCTCAGCAGTCAGCAGGAACAGCAGTTGTTGCAAGAACGTTTGCTACAGCTCGGCAAAGAACTGACGCCGGTGACCCAGCAATCCCTGCAATTTAGTCCTGAACTGATCATTCATATCAGCGTACCACAAGCCTCGCACAGCAGTTACTGGTTAAGTCTGCAATCTTCTTCGGCCTCGGAAAAACGCCGTGCCCAGATCTGGCTGGAATATCTGTTATGGCTGGCTTACTTAAATGATGATGCACGCTCACCAGAACTGGAACGTATTGTGATTTTCAGTAATAAAACCCTGAAGTTTTCCGGATTGAGTTCGAGTAAAGCGCGAGAATATTTACAGTTCTGGTTCAAAGCCTGGGAAATTGGTCAAAAGCAGCCACTGGTGTTGCCGGCAGAATTATTGATGAAAAAAGAGTGGCAGTGGGCCGAAAATGAACAGGGCAAAATGACCATTGTGGAAATGCCGGAACTGCTAAAAGCCTGGAACAATAGCTATGAAAGTGCCAAGCCTTTGGCTTCGGATGAATCCAGCCTGTTGCATCAGGACTGGCAGTTTATTTTGCAGGATCAGGACCCGGATCTGGCCTTGCAGCGCTGCTGTCATGATTTCGCCCATGCTCTGTATGCGCCGATTCACCAACATCTGGAATGGGTGAAATAGCAATATGACCGTGTTAAAGCAGCAGATGCAAAAAGCCATTTCTACCAATCCGATTCAGGACATGACGTTCCGGGGCTTACACTGGATTGAGGCCTCGGCAGGCACCGGCAAGACCTATACTTTATCCAGTTTGATGGTGCGAATTTTTCTGGATCAGTATTATCCGCATCAGGTGATTGCAACCACCTTTACCCGTAAGGCAACGGCCGAACTGAAAAACCGGGTACGGCTGCGGGTCGAAGAAACTTTGGCCTATATCCAGCGTCATCAGCAGCTCAATTCTGTGGAAATTGCAGCGAAGATTCAGAGCGAAACTGATCCTTTATTTCAGCAGGTGTTGAAAGATTATGGTACACGGATGGACTATGCCCGTCGCCGTTTGCGTCTGGTACTGAACCAGCTGGATGAACTGTTTGTCGGGACGCTGGACAGCTTTAGCCAGAAACTTTTACGTGAATTTGCCTTTGAAAGTGGCAAGATTGAACGTGCTGAACTGACCGAAGATCAGGATTTATATATCCAGCAACTGATTCATGATGTGCTGCGTGACTGGATTCAGCAGCAGCCCCAATATATGGTCAATCATCTGTATGTGCAGAATCTGCTGAAACCGGTCGAGCATTATACCGGGCTGGTTCGGGATGCCCTGAATTTTAGCAATCAGCAATTCCAGAAGGTCGAGCCGGCTGAATGTGATCTAGGTAAATTAGAAGCCTGTATTACCCAATTATTGAATATTCATGAGCATGATCTCGAAGTCATGCGGCGCTATTGTCAGGAAAGTCCAAAGTATTTTCACAAGAGTTTTTTGACCAAGTTAACCGACGTTTGTGAAAACTTTATGACCTGGAGCGCAGCCCTAAAAACTCAGGGTGGCATGAGTTTCTTTGATGCGGAATTGCAACCGATTTTACTGAATCTGTGCCATTTACGCCGTAAAAAAACTGATTTCCAGCCGACCACTCAGGTTTTTAACAAGAGCTGTCCGGAAGCGGAGCAGCAGCTGATTTTGCAACACAGCCTGATTGTGGCAATTGATGCACTGTGTGAGGTCAAACAGGATCTGGATGAGCAGTTGAAGCAGCTCACGACCTATCTGGAATTTCATATTATTCAAAGTGTGCAAACTCGTTTGCCGCAAACCCTGCAACAGCAGGGTGAAACGACTTTTTCCCAGCAAATCCGCACACTGGCAGAAGCACTGCAAGGACAACAAGGCCAGCGCTTTGCCCAGTTTGTACAGGCACGTTATCCGCTGATTCTGGTGGATGAATTTCAGGACACCAATCAGGATCAGGATGACCTGCTGGCCAAGATCTGGCGGGATGCCAGCCGGGTTCAATCCGGCTGCATGATTATGGTCGGCGATCCGAAACAGGCGATTTATGGTTTCCGTGGTGGCGACATGCTGACCTATAACAAGGCACATGCTGACGTGCGGCAGAAGCAGGGCCGCGAATATACCCTGATGCAGAACCATCGTTCGGTCAAAGCGCTGGTCGAAGTGGTCGATGCTTTATTTCAATGCCAGATGGATTTTGGTGAACAGGTGCAGTACACCCTGATTCAGGCCGGTAGTCGGCCACATCCGGATCTCATCGATAGCGCTGTCTGCAATCCGCAGCCCTTACGCTGGATTCAGTTGGGTGAGTCGGATGTAGAAGCCGATCAGGTGGCCTGGAAAATCCGTGCACTCCTCAATCAGTCTGCTCAACAGCAGTTATATTTTCAGCAGCAGAACAGTATTCAAAGCCTGAAAGCCGATGATATTACAGTGCTAGGGTTTGGACATTTTGCCCTTGAGCAGGTCAAGCAGCGCCTACAGCGTATGGGTATTCCTTGTTATAAAGAATCCAAACAAAGTGTTTTTGCCAGTGCTATTGCGCAGGATGTCGCGGCCGTCTTGACTGCGATCATGGATCCTTTTAATGAATCCAAGGTCAAACGTGCCTTACTGACCCGCCTGCTGGGCTTCAACCTGAAAAAACTGATTGAGTTACAGGCGCAGAGTGAAGGGCTCAGTCGCTATATTGCCGATCTGGATGCAATTCGGGAAATGTGGTTCGAAAAAGGTTTTCTCACGGCATGGAATTATGCCTTAAACTTGTTTCAGGTCTGGACTCATCTGGTGGCCAGTCAAAGTCTGGATAATGAACGGGTGGTGGTGAATTTGCGTCATCTGACCGAAATTCTGAGCCAGCAAAGTGAATATTATCAGGGTGCCCAAAAACTCTATCACTGGTATTTGCGTCAGTTACAGTCCCCTTCAGGCAAAGACAGTGAAAAAGAACGCAAGCTGTCTGGTGATCATGGGGTACAGCTGATGACCATCCATGCCTCTAAAGGGCTGGAATTTAAAGTGGTATTTTTATTGGGCGCAGATGCTGCTTTTGATGTGAATAAAGGCAACTTGAACTTTTCATTAAGTGGCACACTGTCTGAAAGTATTTTAGAACAATCCCGGGTGATTGCGGTCAATCATAAGCATTTGCACGAGCAGGCGATTTTACAGAATGCAGCGCGTAATGCAGCGGAAAATCACCGGCTTTGGTATGTGGCGCTGACCCGTGCCAGTCATCGGGTGTATGCCATGTTGCAAGACCACGCTTCACAATCCGATTCGGGCTTGGCGTTCTGGCGTGGCCAGGGCGATGCCATCTTCGAACATGCTTTATCTCTGGTCGAGCCGCCTCTGTCTCAGGAACCACCGCGTCTGGTCGAGCAGTTGAACCATCATCAGATTGACATGCGGGCGCAACCTTTGCCAGAGCGGCAGTTTTATCCACGCACCAAAACCAGTTTTACCGCATTGTCGCAACACCAGTCACATGCGCCAGTTTTGCAGGATGATCTGGTCAATGCACAGGAACACCCGGATAGTGCAGCGGATGAAATCAATCTGAATGCTTTAGCAGATCAGCCGGCTGTCACACCGCTAGACTGGATCAAGCTGAATTTCCCCAAAGGTACGGTGGCCGGAACTTTCTTGCACAGTATTTTTGAACATATCAATTTTCAGGATAGCAGTTACTGGAATCTGGAAATTCGCCGTCGTTTTAAAAATACTGCACCGCAAATCTGGCAGGAGCTAAAAGAAAAATTCGAACAGGCCTTTCAACTGCGTACTGTGCTGGAGCAGACCTTTGCGCCGCATTATCAGGCCGCAGCGGTGAATCTGCGTAGCCTGTTTCAAGCCGCAGCGCAGGCAAATTTCAAAGCAGATGAGTTGCAACAGAGTATGCAACGCGTTTTGTCCAGCCTGAACTATAAATTGCTGAGCGGCATTCGCCTGCATGATCAGAGCGAAGCTTATCGTCAACAATGGCGACAGTTATTTCAATCGGCACAGCAAGACCGATCAGCCTTGATGCTCTTTTTAAGTCAGTTTGAGCGTTATTTCACCGAGCTGGATGATGACAGCTTTATCCTGTTTTTTGAACAGGAAATGGCCCAGATTGCACACCTTGCAAGTCCTGAACAGCTCAATGTCGAAAGCATATTCCAGACTGCTTTAGATGGATTGCTTGATGAAATTAGGGAAGATATTTTACTCAATCTGATGCATGACTGGGTGCATGATATTCTGGTCACTCCGATTCAGGCAGATTTTTTTTTGGCACAACTGGGTGATCAACAGTATCTGTCAGAGTTCCCTTTTTATCTGTCACTCACCGATGCGCCTTTGCAGATCCGACAAATTCATCAGCTCTTTGTTGAACATGACATTGTCATGAGCGATTTTAATGAAGCCAAATCGGCACGTTATCTGACCGGTTCCATCGATCTGGTGTATTTCGATGGCCAGCGCTACCATATTGCCGATTATAAAAGTAACTTTCTCGGCCCAGATCAACAGCATTATACCGCTGAGGCTATTCAGCAGAATATGAGCCAGTCCAGTTACTGGTTGCAGGCAGCCTTGTATCTGGTGGCCCTGCATCGTTATCTGAACGCAAATATGCAGGCGTATTCAATGCAGCAGCATCTGGGCGGCGCAAGCTATTTATATTTACGCGGTATGCACGGGCAGATGGAACAAGGTGTATATCACTGGCAACCAGACATCGAATTCGTTGAAAAACTGGATCAGATTTTGGGCTATTTTGAGCAGAAAAAAACAGCATAATTTTGCTGCCTGATAAAATATATAGAGATTAAACAGAAAATTATCCTGTGGATAACTTTGAGGATAACTGTGTGGAAAATGAGCAGAATCACGTGTCGCAACAAAACGCCAGTTTGATGGCCTGGATTGACTATTTATGTCAGCCTCCATTTAGCTCGGCTACATTTGATCCGGCAGCAAAATTACTGATTCAGCAATTGCTTGAGGCGATGCAGGCCGGCGATAGCTGCATTGAAGCGCTTCCTCAACAAATGGCATTATTGCATAATCTGGTGCGTGATCATGCTCAGCAAGGCACGGGTATTGCCCCCTTGGTGTTTGAAGATCAGCATTTATATCTGTACCGCTACTGGCAGCTGGAACAGGCAGTGGCAACGCATATAGCACGAATCAAGACCCAGTCTATTGCAGCCCTGGAGTTAACAGCACGTGACCGCAGTCTGCTCTCAGATCCACAGCAGCAAAAAGCCCTGCAAATGGTGGCAGAGCAAGCCTTCAGTATTATTACTGGCGGGCCGGGAACCGGTAAAACTTATACGCTGGCGCATATTATTGCAGTTTTATATGATGCGCTGCCGAATATCCGGATTGCCATGGCCGCGCCGACCGGAAAGGCTGCACAGCGGATGAAAGAAGCGCTGCAAAAAGCCTTACAGACTGAAGTTTTGCAGCAGTTTGAAATAGCTGCACTACAACAGTTACAACCCGTGACCCTGCATCGTTTATTGGGATTGGGCACGCGCGGACAGCCACGTTTTCATGCCAAACAGCCTTTGCCCTATGACGTAATTGTGGTCGATGAAGCCTCGATGCTGGATTTAAGTCTGTCACAGATGTTGCTGGCCGCTGTACCATCTCAGGCACGTCTGATTTTACTTGGCGATGCAGACCAGTTGGCTTCTGTGGATGTCGGCACCGTTCTGGCAGATCTGCAACAGGTTGCGACTTTGCAGGATAATCGGGTCAACTTAATCACCACACGACGTTTTAAAGCAGGGGCCAAGATTGGGGCAATGGCTGATTTTATTCAGCAGCAGCATGAAGCTGCCAATGTCCTGCAAAAATTTGAGCAGCAGATTGTCACTGCCAGTGAATTACAAGCCATCACCTTGGATCGGGTTGAGATTGACCAGCTCCAGTTGCAATATTTAGCGCCTAGTGCTGAACAGACGGCCACTACATTGAATCAATATTATGATCAGTTGATGTATGGTTATCAGGCCTATACACAGGCTGTCAAAAATAAGCAAGGCTTAGATGATTTCGAGCAATATGTACAACAGGTGGTGAGATCATTTGATGATTACCGTATTTTAACTGCGATTCGTTCTGGTGATCTGGGCTTATTCAAAATCAATCTACAGATTGAACAACGCTTTTTAGCCGCTCAAGGTCAACTGAAGCAGGGTGACTGGTATGTCGGGCGGCCGGTCATGATGACCTATAACGATTATCAACTGGGTTTATCCAATGGTGATATTGGCATCTGTTTTTTACGTGAGCAGTCTGGTCAGTGCCAGTTTGAAGTCTATTTTCCGAGTCTGGAAAAATGGGTCTTAGCCACCCGTTTGCCAAAGAGTATAGAAACCGCTTTTGCACTGACCATTCACAAATCTCAAGGTTCAGAATTTGCACATACCGCAGTGGTGCTGGATCAATATGCGCAAAATCTATTAAGTAAAGAGTTGATTTATACTGCAATTACCCGTGCTAAAAAAGTGGTCAGTTTATTGGTAGATTGTGACGCTTTTACACAAGCCTTATGCGTACGAACCACACGTAAAAGTGGTTTAAGTCAAAAAATACTTGAACAATCTACTAGTTTATTGGCAAAAAATAATCAGATCTTGTAGGTAAAAGCTTACACGGATTCAAGAAATTGCCGCATGGAGCTTTTACTCAGTTTTTGAGAAGATTGGTCATACAAAATAACTCAACACGGAAAGTTGAGCATAATCGTATAATTATAAAAAGAATGTCAGTAGACAGCGAACTTACAGTGAGGTAAGTAAAAAGAGGAAACTTACAGCCGCTAAGCCTTGTAGTTTTGGGAGAGACTACAAGGCTTTTTTATATTTAATTAATTTATATTTCAAAATACTAGATATTTACCTTAATTCTAAAGTTGGATATTGTTGTGGAATGGCTGGATTTAAGCGAATTAGGTTAAATAAAGTGGTATTAATGTAATATTATGCAACTTTTAGGCTAGTTATTGTACGAAATAGCTTACAGCAAGATACGCTAAATGCCTCTACTTGTCTTTGTAGAATATGGCAAAATCTACCACACAAGGAAGGTGATTTTTCAACAGGATGTTTGAAAATAATAACAAGCGTAAAACGCTATAAAAAACACAATAAATAATAATGATAAGAGAAAGAACTACAGCGCCAAAAAGCCCGACTAAACTCGGGCTTTTTTTTATCTATTTTTTATTCAGACAGACGACGGTACATTAAAACAATAGAAAAAGCGTTCTAATTGCTTAGGTCGATTTCTCTATTTAAGTGGTCTAGATGATCTCGCTTAAAACAGTACAGATCTTGAATAACTCAGGATCAATGGACAACAGCTTCGCTTTAAATAAATCACCGATTGAAAACATTTAAAAGTGCTGATCTATTTTTGCAATTTGGCGCATTTTCCCTTAAAATATGCAACTTGCTGTAGTGATGCACGGCAGTCAAGGTTTTGAATTCTCATTACATTGATTTTTATCAAAATATATAAGCATCTCGGAGAAATCGAATGGCTTTAACTAACGCAGATCGCGCAGAGATCATTGCTAAATTCGCACGCGCTGAAAACGACACTGGTTCACCAGAAGTTCAAGTAGCTCTTTTGACTGCTCAAATCAATGACTTACAAGGTCACTTCAAAGAGCACAAACACGACCACCATAGCCGTCGCGGTCTAATCCGTATGGTTAACCAACGTCGTAAGCTGCTTGACTACCTAAATGGTAAAGACCACGGTCGTTATGTAGCATTGATCGGTGCTTTAGGTTTACGTCGTTAATTCGATTTAAACTTTATTTTCGGGTTATTGCATGCTTTGTGCTTTATTGCTGAAAACTAAAGTCGGTTTAGCTTTTGGCTAGGCCAGTGGAAGGGGCGAATGTTTCGCTCCTTCTTTGTGTTTAAAAATAGTATTTAATCTGGTGAGGTCGGCTTCTAAGCTTTGTCATTTGTTCGTCTATATGGTCGTGAATGCCAAACCTTAGGGGTCTCCACTAGAATAATTGTTCACAAGAACTAGGAAAAAATAAAACATGTCGATGTTTAATATTATTCGTAAAGAATTCCAATTCGGTCAACACAACGTGATTCTTGAAACAGGTCGCGTTGCACGTCAAGCAAACACTGTTGTGATCACCATGGGCGGCGTACAGGTTCTTGTTGCTGTTGTAGCGCAACCTAAAGCAAAAGCCGGTCAAGACTTCTTCCCATTGACTGTTAACTACCAAGAAAAGCAATATGCTGCAGGTCGTATCCCGGGTGGTTATGGTAAGCGTGAAGGCCGTCAGTCTGAAGCTGAAACTTTAATTTCACGTCTGATCGACCGTCCAATTCGTCCATTGTTCCCAGAAGGTTACTTCAACGAAATTCAAGTGACTGCGACAGTAATTTCATCTGACAAAACCATGGATGCTGACATTGCTGCAATGCTGGGTACTTCTGCTGCATTGTCGATTGCGGGTACGCCTTTCCGTGGTCCAATCGGCGGCGCGCGCGTTGGTTTGATCAACGGTGAATACATCCTGAACCCGAACCACGAACAGTTAAAAGAGTCTGATCTTGATCTGGTTGTAGCAGGTACTGAAGCTGCAGTATTGATGGTTGAATCTGAAGCGAAAGAACTTTCAGAAGACCAAATGCTGGGCGCTGTATTGTTCGGTCATGACGAAATGCAAATCGCGATTCAAGCGATCAAAGAATTTGCTGCAGCAGCTGGCGCAGTGGAGTCAACTTGGGTTGCTCCAAGCAAAAATGAAGCGCTTCTTGGTCAATTAAAAGATGCATTCGAAGCGAAAATCTCTGAAGCCTACACAATTGCTGTGAAACAAGACCGTTATGCGGCGCTTGATGCACTTCACGCAGAAGCGGTTGCTCAGTTCGTTCCTGAAGAAGATGAAACAGGTATTGCTGACGAAGTAAACGAACTCTTCGAAGATCTTAAATACCGCACGGTTCGTGACAACATCTTGTCTGGTAAGCCACGTATTGATGGTCGTGATACTAAAACTGTTCGTGCAATCGATGTACAAGTGGGCGTATTAGGTCGTGCACATGGTTCTGCATTGTTCACACGTGGTGAAACTCAGGCATTGGTTACAACAACTTTGGGTAATACCCGTGATGCGTTGATGGTTGATACCCTTGCAGGTACTAAAACTGACAACTTCATGCTTCACTACAACTTCCCTGCATACTCTGTAGGTGAAACGGGTCGTGAATCTGGTCCTAAGCGTCGTGAAATCGGTCACGGTCGTCTAGCACGTCGTGGTGTTCAAGCGGTTCTTCCTGCAGCTGACCGCTTCCCGTACGTGATCCGTATCGTATCTGACATCACAGAATCGAACGGTTCATCTTCAATGGCTTCTGTATGTGGTGCTTCTCTATCACTTATGGATGCCGGTGTTCCATTGAAAGCACCAGTTGCGGGTATCGCAATGGGTCTAGTGAAAGAAGGCGAGCGTTTCGCAGTTCTTTCTGACATCCTGGGTGATGAAGATCATCTTGGCGACATGGACTTTAAAGTCGCAGGTTCTGCAAACGGTATTACTGCACTGCAAATGGACATCAAGATCGAAGGGATTACTGAAGAGATCATGGAGTCTGCATTGAACCAGGCTTATGCCGGTCGTATGCACATTCTTAATGAGATGAACCAAGTAATTTCACGCGCTCGTCCTGAAATTTCGATGCATGCACCAACATTCCAAGTGATCAACATCAACCCGGACAAAATCCGTGATGTAATCGGTAAAGGCGGCGCGACGATTCGTGCGATTACTGAAGAAACGAAAGCTGCAATCGATATTGAAGATAACGGTACAGTTCGCGTATTCGGTGAAACTAAAGCGGCAGCCGCTGCTGCAGTTGCGAAGATTCAAGCATTAACTGCTGAGATCGAACCAGGTACAATTTACGTGGGTAAAGTGATTCGTATCGTTGAATTCGGTGCGTTCGTGAATATTCTTCCGGGTACTGATGGCTTACTTCATATCTCTCAAATCTCGAACGAACGCATTGCGAACGTTGCAGATGTATTGAAAGAAGGTCAAGAAGTGAAGGTACAGGTTGCAGACGTTGACAACCGTGGCCGTATCAAATTGACCATGAAAGACATCGAACAAGTTTAATCTACTGAATATTCCCATGAGTTAGCTCATGGGAATGAAATATCAAAAGCCCTGAGCTTGATCAAAGTGCTTACTTTGGCTGTTCAGGGCTTTTTTTATGCTTCGGAAAATCTCCGCACATCTGGCCAAAATGTTTGAATCGGCCCACAGGCTGTCAACGATTGTCGCACGATCTGAGTCTGTATTAAGCAGTTGATCTTAGGTCAGGGGATCGGCTTCAGAACTTTTTAGCAGACGATAAATTTCATCTTTCAATTTTAGCTTTTTACGCTTGATCGCTTCAATATCATTGTTGATATGATTGACCGGGTCGAGTTCAAGCTGACTAATTTTCCTGTCCAGCTCATTATGTTCCTCAAACAATTTGGCAAAGTATGGATTTTCCTCGCGAAGTTGCACAATCAAGTCGCGGTATTCGGGAAACATGTATTTCATTTTTTTATTACAATCTTTGGTTTTCATAGCGCTTTTTATACTCTAATCATCAAATTAAAAATAAATATGCCCTGATCTGCAGCGAAAGATGCAGATAGACAGAGCATCAAAGGACTTACTTAAAATGCAAATGTTTGACCTCGCGGCGTAACTCCTGCACTTCATCGATGAGGTCCAGCATCATCGCGACTGCGGTAAATGACGCATCAAAATCGCGTTGCAGGCGATAGGCGCGTTGTGCACGCGAAATATCCTCACCGAGGAAAGTGCTGGCTGGCGTGATAGGAGAACGATCGGGCAGAATTCCATGTTCAATCAATTGCATGACCCATTCCGGGCTTTGTCCGCATGCTTCTGCGAAGTGGATGAGGTCAAATGAGTGATCGTCCATAATTTCTGACGGGGTATAGTCCTGTGAAAAGCTTTCTTGGTACTGAATTGTAGTCATGGCTCTACTCCTTAAACAGCCAAGTGTGCAAAATTGAGAGAATGAAAAGGTGCTGAAGTAAAACGCTTTCTATTCTTCGGATATGCAGACTCAAATGATCACGAGAAAAAAATCGGTATGTTTCGGTATTCAATGCCTCAGGAACGCGCGAATAAGAGAAGGTGAAAGTGAACGCTGTTTTTATAGTTTTATGTTTTATTGACCGAGTGTGTTCAAACACTTTCCTGTGTTGAATATACGCTGCCCTATGAGGACGGCAAAGCAGACCTGATGACAGAATTGAACAAGGCTGAAGATTGATCATCATAAATGGATAAAAAATAACCGTCTTCGATCCATTATTATGACTTTAGCTGCGCCAAAACAGTTTTTATTTGTACCTTATTGTTTCAAATCATGACAAAGAAAAAGCCCCTGATACAGAGGCTTTGAAAATCTTTCTGAAATTAATGTTTTATCCAGGTTACACTGCGGCCAATTACTGAGACACCGACATAACCACGCAAGGTTAGACGTTTGCCATTGGCGCTTAGGCGTGCTTTGCCTTTGTAAATTTTGCCACTGATCGGATCAAGCACTTTGCCGTCATGGTATTCACGTGGCTTTTTCGGATCTGCTTTAAAATCCCAGATAAACGGCAGGCCTATAAACGGTTTGTCTTTGAGCTGACCTGGACATTTATGACAGATGCCCATTTTCTCTGCGCCAGGCAAGCTACGTGTTGCGACAATTATTCCTTCATAGCTACCATCCGCTTTCTTACGAACTTCTACATCCGCACGAGAATAGCCTGATTGATCATCAATGGTTTTCCATTTACCCACTAATGGATCTTCATAGGCAAAGGCCAAGCTAGAAACCGCAGCCAAACTTATCCCCATCACTAGAGTGTTCAATAATTTTTTCATAACATACCTGTTAAATTTGATACTGTATTCATTTTAGAATTATTACTCTAATTTATTTTAAAAGCATAATTAAATCAATACTATAAAATGTGATTGTATTCTCATAATTTTTTTAAAACGATGATTATTTGGTCTTTGTTAATGTGAATAGTCTTATAATTTAAATGGGATTTTGAGGTGGGGTTTATCTGAGGATCGGATTCAGTGAATAGGCAGGTTTTCTACTGGAGGTAAATATGCTCTGTTGAGCTTCGTCATGTAAATTTTAAAACATAAAAAAGCACTCCTGAGGAATGCTTTTTTAAACTCATGCTTAGCACCGTTTAGCTTAGATGTTCACCACATAGACCTAAGGCCTCTTCGGCTGTAAAGGTATATTGGCTATTACAGAACTGACAATCCATTTTGATCGGATTCTGGAATTCCAGTGTTTCACGTATTGATTCTACGCCAATCTGTTGTAAGGCCACTGCACAGCGCTCTTTAGAGCAGGTACAGCCAAATTTCAAGGCTTCAGTTTCTGGTAAGCGCACCTCTTCCTCATTATATAAACGGTAAAGAATGTCAGTGGCTTGCAGGCCGATTAGTTCTTCAGTTTTCAAGGTTTCAGTGAGCATGGTCAGACGCGGCCATAAATCTTCATCAACACGGCGCTGTTCTTCTTCACTATTCCGTGGCAATAGCTGAATCAGTAAACCACCGGCGCGCTGATGGTCGCTTGCCAGTACAATGCGCGTTGGAATCTGTGCAGACAGGTCATAATACTGCATGAGGCAGCCAGCCAGATTTTCTTTGTCCAGCGGCACAATACCTTGATAACGCTCACCAAATTCTGGTTCGATATTGATAAACAGCACTGGAGAAACCAGTGACTTTAAGATGGTGCTGCTGTCTTCCCCCACCAGAAAGTGCGGATCTTCTTCATAGTCCGCCAAAGCGCGAACTTCACCCAGGTGGTTGCATTCAGCCATTGCCCATTTAAATGTGCCCGATGCCTGAATTTGCAGGCTGATACGCCCTTTAATCTTCAAGGTGCTGGCAAGCAGTGCAGTCGCAGTGAGCATTTCACCCAACAGAATCTTGACCGCAGGTGCATAGTCACGTTGCGCTAAAATGGTTTGTAAAGCTTCTTCAAGATGCACCACTTCACCACGAACAGGGCTATCTTCAATAAAAAAGCGTTGGCGTAAATCAGACATAAAATTCTCCATAACCCTGCTTTAATGGTGTCATTATTGTAAAACACAAGTTATGACAGATCATCTCTTAACGCATCAATTCCTGCGCCGTTTGTATCCTGTTGCGGCTGTGTATCTGTTTTTTGAACTTTGTTGCGTTGATCCTGCGCAAACAGATGTTCGAGTTCTGCCAAGCTACTGCGGTGATGTTCATAACTTGCGTGTTGATCCGAATCTAGATGGTATTGACTGTTGAGTAATTTTTCATCATGTGCGCGGAAGTATTCAATCTGTTGCTGACTTTCTTCCGGAGCAGTATTCAACTGGCTTAACAAAGCCTCACTCATTTCCAGTGCTGAAAAGTAGTTTTCACGCCAGATTTTCTCTACACCTAAATCCTGTAACAGATGCACATGATGACGATCACGTGCGCGTACCCATAAACAAGTTTCAGGATAATTCAGCCGGATATGCCGCACGATCAGCATCGAATCTTCAATATCATCAATGGCAATAATCACTTGCTGGGCCATCGCAATTCCTGCATGTGCCAAAGTTTCTGGCTCTGTCGCATCGGCCTGATAGAAAGGAATCTGATACTGCGCAAGCAGTTCAGTGGCTGGCACATTGCTGTCCATGACACTAAATACATGCTGTTGTTGCAGTAAAATCCGGGCAATAATTTGTCCAAAGCGGCCAAATCCAATCAGCAAAATAGGGGGGCTGGCTTGAGGACTGGAATCGGTTTCGAAGGTGGCTGCCAGATGATTGTTTTGATCCAAACGCGGTAAAACCTGACTGTGTAATAACCAGTAAAATGCCGGGCTAAGTAACAATGAGAAACTCACCATCCAGAGCAAGGGAGACAACAGATTGGCTGCAATGATCTGGTCGGATACCGCAATCACCAGCGCCAGCAAGGCAAATTCGCCGCCTTGCGCCAGATTAGCTGCTAACAAAGTACTATTGCGCCAGCTATTTTGATGATAACGCGCCAATACCAAACTGATTGCAAACTTGACCAAGATCAAAGTGAAAGTGCCACCGAGAATGATCCAGAGGAAATTCAACAGATCAGATAGCTGTAATGACATGCCCAGACTGATAAAGGCTAGGCCCATCAATAAGCCCTGAAAAGGCCGAATGGTGCTTTCTACCGCGGGCCGGAAATCTGAATCTGCCAGTAAAATCCCGGCAAATAAAGCGCCAAGAAACAGATTCAGTCCAAGCGTACTCATCAAGAGCAGCAGTGCCAAAGTTACCGCAATCGCCACAATGGCATGCAGTTCGTGACTGCCACTTTTTGCAATCCAGCGATATAGTGGCTGCATCAGATAGCGATTACACAGGAACAAGCCGGTAAAAGTAGTGATCATCGCGGCAAAATAAGCCACTCCGTGTTCGGTCGAGGGAATTCCACTAAATAAAGGAATGGCGGCAATCACAGGAATGGCCAGCAGGGCATGCAGCAGCAGGATTGAATAGGTCTGTTGACCATAGCTGGTGGCAAACTGTTCCTGATTGTGGAGTTGTTGAATCACCAAGGTCATGGCTGACAGACTGCCAGCAAGTCCAATCACAATACTGGCTAGCAGGCTTTGTTGTAGAAAAATCCAGGCCAGCAGGCTAAAAATCAAGGTGCTCATTAGTACCTGCAAAGCAGCCGTCATCCACAGAGATTGACTGATCTGGGCGATGCGTTGTGGTCTGAGTTGCAGCCCGATCCAGAACAGCAGTGCCAACAGGCTGACGTTCATGAAACTGTTCATCAGGTCTGGAGTCTGAATCAGATGCAAAATACCGGGACTTAAGATCAGTCCTGTTAACAGATAGCCCAGTACGCTTGGTAGTCTGAGCCTTTTACTCAGTGGCACTATTAAAAGTGCGACCACCAAAACCAGTGTTATTTGTAACAGTATCGACATTTTCCTGTCCTAAATTTTATGCTTGATCAAGACGTTGATGCGTATGTCCCGGACATGGACTCAGATGCAATTCTCTTAGCTGAGTTCTTGCGGGTCAATGTCCAGCGTCAGCTTCATGCTGGAAGGTTTGTCCTGCAGCATATTCTGCCACCAGCTGCGCACATAGTAATGCAAACGTGGACGATCTGCTGACAAAAGCACCATATGCGACTGATAGCGCCCAGCCTTACGTTCCATCGGCGCAGGAATGGGCCCCCAGATGTCCAGCACCAGATCAGGATATTGCCTGAGGAATGCCGCATGTTTCTGTAAGAATTCGGTATTTTGTGCCTGATCCTTGGATTCGCAGCGAATCAGGATGGCATAACGATAGGGCGGCATCTGGGCAATTTGCCGTTCCTTTAAGGTCTGCTGGGCAAACACACGATAATTTTCATTGACCAAGGTATTCAGCAGGGCATGATCCGGTCTGAGCGTCTGCAAATAGACATCGCCTTTGTGTTCACCACGTCCGGCCCGGCCTGAGACCTGAACGATCAGTTGTGCGGTACGTTCGGTGGCACGGAAATCCACACTGAGCAGACCGGAATCAATATCCAGAATCGCCACCAGCGTCACATAAGGAAAATGATGCCCTTTGGCCAGCATCTGGGTGCCGAGCAGAATCGCGGGTTCACTTTTTTGAATCTTGTCATAGATTTTTTGCCAGCTACCCACCCGGCTGGTGGAATCGCGATCGACCCGAATCACTTCATGATCCGGAAAAAGTTCATTCAGATGTTCTTCGACCTTGCCAGTGCCCATACCCAGTGTGACCAGTTCCTGATGCTGACACTGCGGACAGTGCTCCGGCATTCGGTGAATGGTGCCACAGTGATGGCAATGCAGATGCTGATAAGGCTGGCGATGCACAGTAAAATTGGCATCGCAGTGCGGACATTGTGCCTGCCAGCCACAACTGCCACAAAGCAGGACGGGGGCATAGCCACGGCGGTTTAAAAAGATCAGTACCTGTTCTTTTTTCTCCAGACGCTTTTTGATGTCCTGAATCAGTTGCAGACTGATGCCATGCTTTTTCTGTGCCACCTTTAAATCCAGAATATGGATTTTCGGCATTAAGGCTGTGCCGGCACGTTGATTCAGCTCCAGCACCTGCATTTTGCCATGTTCAACCAGCGCATAACTGTCAATGCTTGGCGTCGCTGATCCCAGCAGCACTGGACATTGCTGTAAATGGCCGCGGTACAGGGCGACATCGCGGGCATGATAGCGGAAGCCTTCCTGCTGCTTAAAAGACAAATCATGTTCTTCATCCAGAATGATCAGACCTAAATTCGGTATGGGGGTATAGATGGCGGAACGTGTGCCGAGGATGATTGAAGCTTTGCCAGTTTCTGCTGCCTGCCAGGCTTGCAGACGTTTTGTATCATTTAGGCCTGAATGCAATAGCGCGATATGACACTGAAAACGCGACTGGAAACGGCTAATCGTTTGCGGGGTCAGACCAATTTCCGGTACCAGCACCAAAACCTGCTTGCCCTGTTTCAGCACCTGTTGCATGATTTGTAGATAGACTTCGGTTTTGCCGCTGCCGGTCAGACCATCCAGTAAAAAAGCCTGATATTGATTGCGATACTTTAATACCTGATCAATGGCATGTTTCTGTTCAGGATTAGCGGTTAGCGGCATTTGCGCCAATTGCATCGGCTGTGGACTGAAATCTTGTGGCTCCAGCACACAGGTACAAATCTCTTTTTTCTCCAGTGCTTTTAAGGTCGCAGTTTCAATTCCGGCCAAATTCAATACATTTTCAGTGGTGCCAACCGGATGCAGTTTTAAAATCCGGTAGGCTTCCTGCTGCTTTTCCGAACGGCGTATTTTAGCTTCAGCATCAGGGTTCAGAAGTTTCCAGGTGCGGGCCAGCAGGTTATAAGGCTTACCTTGGCGTAACAGCGTTGGCAGGGCACTGTGCACCACTTCACCCATCGGAAACTGATAATACTGTGCCGACCATGTCAACAAACTTAAAACTTTAGGGTCTATGATGGCACGTTCATCCAGCAATTCAGTGACGGGCTTGAGTTTAAAACGTGGGTCGACCGGAGTATCTGCGGAGAGCTTTTCGATAATCACCCCAACCAGATTCTGTCGTCCAAAAGATACCAATACGCGTGCGCCGACCTGGGCCTGCTCAAATTGTTCTGCATTCATACTGTAATCAAAACAATCGAATACATGCACAGGTACAGCAACGCGTACGCGACAAAGTGGACTAGAATCGGTATGAGAATTTTGCATGTCTGGTGCTGGATATCCTGAAGAAATTTCGTCGTGCTTAAAGTTCGATTATGGTAGAGTGAGCAGATAATTTATATCAAAGAATATGAATGATTTCGGTGGTCTGACGCAACAGCGTTAAGCAAAATTTTGGAAAATTAGAGCATTACAATGCCTGCATATCAGTTTATTGCGCTTGATGCTTCAGGAAAGCAGCAAAAAGGCGTGCTGGAGGGGGATTCTGCACGTCAGATCCGGCAACAGTTAAGGGATAAAGCACTTATTCCGGTCTCTGTTGATCCTGTCGAGAAAAAAGACAAACATGATCGGCGGAAATGGTTTGAAAAAAGCATTACCGCTTATGATCTGGCCTTAATGACCCGGCAATTATCTGTCCTGGTCGCCGCCGCGATTCCGCTGGAAGAAGCCATCCGCGCCGTCGGCAAGCAAAGCGAAAAAGTACATGTACAAAATCTGCTGATGTCGGTGCGTTCCAAGGTTCTGGAGGGGCATAGTCTGGCGCAGGGTCTGCAACAGTCCGGGCGGTTTCCAGAATTGTATATTGCCACCATTGCGGCCGGTGAACGTTCCGGGCATCTGGATCTGATTCTGGATCAATTGGCTGACTATACCGAAAACCGTTTTGCCATGCAGAAAAAAATTCAAGGCGCGATGGTCTATCCAATTATTCTGATGCTGATGTCTTTTGCCATCGTGATGGGGCTGATGACTTATGTGGTGCCAGATATCGTCAAGACTTTTGATCAAAGCAAAGATGCCTTACCGTGGATTACGGTCGCCTTGATGAAAGCCAGTGATTTTATTCGTATTGCGTGGCCATTTCTCTTGGTTGGCGGTTTCTTGGGCATCTCCCTGCTGATACGATTCTTAAGAACCACAGCCGGGCATTATGCCTTCGACCGTTTAACCCTGAAACTGCCTTTATTTGGAAAATTATCACGCGGGATTAATGCCGCACGTTTTGCCAGTACCTTATCCATTTTGACCCAGTCAGGCGTGCCTCTGGTCGATGCCCTACGGATTGGCGCTGCAGTCAGTAATAACTGGGTGATTCGTGATGCGGTCAATCTGGCAGCGGAAAAAGTCACCGAAGGCGGCAACCTGGCAACCCAGCTGGAGCGCAGTGGTTATTTTCCGCCGATGATGGTACAAATGATCAAAAGTGGCGAAGCCTCGGGCGAACTGGATCGCATGCTGGAGCGTGCATCACAGATGCAGGATCGGGAAGTCACCACGCTGATTTCGACTTTACTGGCCTTATTGGAACCTTTAATGCTGGTGCTAATGGCCAGTATTGTTTTGGTCATTGTGATTGCGGTGATGCTGCCAATCGTCAATATGAATAATATGATTTAAACAGAATCAAGTTAAAATTCCTGTGGTATTAAAATTAAATTGAATGTTGTGAATGATGCAAATGAATGAGAGAGATTGAATGAAAAGGAATCAATTAAATAAACAGACGGGCTTTACCTTAATCGAAGTGATGGTGGTGATTGTGATTCTCGGTGTGCTTGCTGCACTGATTGTACCGAACGTGATGGGACGCGGTGAAAAGGCCAAAGTGGATACCACTGTGATCAAGTTACAGAGTATTGCTGGTTCACTGGACCAATATAAGCTGGACAATGGCAAATATCCAAGCATGCAGGAAGGTGGTCTGGATGCACTGGTGAATCAGCCAGCGACTGCGAAAAACTGGTTGCCGGGCGGCTATGTCAAGGGCGGCTATCCTAAAGACAGTTGGGATAATGATCTGCAATATGTGATGCCGGGCACAAATGGTCGTACTTTTGATCTGTATTCATTCGGTGCAGATGGTCAGTCGGGTGGTGAAGGCACCGATGCTGATATTTATTATCAGCCTTGATTGAGAATCAATATAAACTCTCAATAGATGGAATATATCACTTCACTTAATAGATGTTTTCAATACTAAGTGAAGTGATAATAACTCTTAATTATAAATTATAATCTAAGTTTTTGATATTTATTGTAATTAATTAATAATTTGTATATGCGAGTTATAATAAGAATTATTCCCATATTTATCTATTACAATTATCGTAAAATATGAATAAATATAGACTTTCTATTTACTCAAAAAGGCTCATAATGATCTGAACGGCACTTGACGAGCCAACGGAGAAGAATATGAAAGCATTAATCTTAGGGGATGAAATAAACCAATTTCATTGGTCGATGCTGAAATCTATTCTTTTGGTTTTAAGCATGTTACCGATTAGTCAGGGCATTCTGCATTTATGGCAGACTACCGAGGGTAGCAGCCAGATTATGGTAGGTTTTTTTGCCATCAGTTTGATGAGTTCATTATTTGCATTGTGCTTCTGGTCGGCATTGAAAGCCTCGGTATTGCAATTAAAACAACGGCAGATGTCTGTATTCGAAAATATGATGGTGCAAACTTACCGCTATCTTCCAATGTTATCCCTCGCCAGTATGATTTCTTATCTAGCAGTTCAGTTCTAAAATTTGAAATATAAAAAACCGAGGCATTGACCTCGGTTTTTTATTGCCTTGAGTGTCCGTCCCTTTCGTAAAGGGAGCTTAGGAGAGATTGATAAGATGTTATATCTAGGAATTCACCTAAATCTCCCTTTGTAAAAGAGGGACTTGAAGAAATTATCTTCTCGACTTAAAACTGACATCCACTTTACGGGGACGGAAGCGCCATCCCACCAGCAAAAGTAAAACTGAAAAGATCATCACCGGCCAATCACTGAGTTTCATATACAACGTTTCACCTTGCATGGCTGGAAGTTCACCCCGCAGTACCGCTTCCTGATCCATCGGGGCTTTTTTCACAATATGGCCATTGTGGTCAATAAAGGCGGTCACGCCGGTATTGGTGGCACGGATAAACCAGCGGCCATTTTCCTTGGCGCGCATTTGCACCATTTGTAGATGCTGCAAAGGTCCTGCCGTGCCGGTAAACCAGGCATCGTTCGAGACCGTAACTAAAAAGTCACTTTGACTGGCATTGCGGCGTGTCAGGTTTGGATAAGCAACCTCATAACAAATTGCGGAACCTAAAGGATGGTTTTTCACATTCAAGGGCTTTTGATTGTCCGCCCCACGGGTAAAGCCGCTCATAGAGGGATCATTCTGTAGACCTGGCAATACCCAGCTTAACCAGCCTGACAGCGGAATATATTCACCAAAGGGCACCAGGCGCTGCTTTTTATACAAACCCTCCGACTCATCACCCGTGGCCATAATGCTGTTGTAATATTTCGGATAACCCGCAGCTTGTGATTCTGGTAAGTCCCAATACGGAATGCCGGTGACCCATGCAGTACCGGATTTTTCAGCCTGTACTTTCATCGCTTCGAGAAAAGCTTCAATATCGGTCTGGAACATCGGAATCGAGGACTCTGGCCAGACAATCAGGTCACGGCCCCATTCGGTCTTGCTCAGATTGGCATAAATCAATAAAGTTTTTACCTGATATTCAGTCAGCCATTTCAGATCTTGCGGAATATTGCCCTGAATCAGAGAAACCGTAAGCGGCTTTTCATTCTTTGGTTGCACAAAACTCAATTGAGCCGCGCCCCAGGCACCGAATAGTAAAATTGCAGCAGGAACCGCCCAGAACAGACGTCGGTTCAGAATTTCGACCAGTGCACAGGCCAGAATAATCACGACAAAAGATACTCCAAACACCCCAAACAGAGGTGCATAGGCATCTAGGTAGCGTTCGGTAAAAGCATAGCCGGCAAACAACCACGGGAAACCGGTAAAGACCCAGGTTTTAGACCATTCAAACAGAACCCAAAGCGGGGCAAAGGTCAAAGGGGTTTCCGGGAAAAAGCGGCGATAGACAAAGGTTTGAACGGCGCTAAACAGGCCCATCACCAGTGCCATGATCAAGATCATTACAACACTGAGAAATGCACTGGTATCGCCGTAGACATGAATTGAGGTATACAGCCAGAATGCGCCCACAAACCATAGGCCAATTCCATAGGCCCAGCCAATTCCAAAGGCCTGTTTGGCACTACGTCCACGCAGGCAGGCATAGAGCAGTGCCGGAGACAGGATGGCCAGCCACCAGTAATGATAGGGAGCCAATGCCAAACTGAAGATAGCACCTGCAAATAAGGCAATTAAAACAGGATAGATCAGCGGCAACGGTTTTTGCTGTTGATCAGAACTCAACAGCTTGTCGAAATACGCTCTCATTGGCGCACGGCTCGAATTAGGTGAATAGAGCGTGAATCTGCTTCAAGAATGGTAAATTGCCAGTTTTCCAGTTCAATGGTCTGGCCTTCAAGATCGTTCACCAGACCAATTTCCTGTAATAACAAGCCACCCATGGTTTCCACTTCATCGTCAGAAAAATTCGCATCCAGCATATTATTGAAATGCTCAATCGGGGTCAGAGCTTGTACTATCCAGGTATTGGCGGTGTTTGGATCGTTATCCGGAACAATGAACTGTGCTTCTTCATCGGCATTGTCATGTTCATCTTCAATTTCACCGACAATTTCTTCCAGAATATCTTCTAGCGTCACCACTCCGGATGTGGTGCCGTATTCATCAATCACCACGGCAATATGGGTCTGGGTGTTTTTCAGCATGCGTAGCACCTGATCCGAACGGGCACTTTCTGGTACAAATAAGGGTTGACGCATCAGTGCGCGAATATCGACTTTGGAGGTTGGTTCGGTCAGAAAAGGCAATAAATCCTTGGCCAATAGAATGCCGACCACATTATCGGTTTGATCGGAGGAAAAGACCGGAAAACGCGAATGCGCAGATTCGACCAACACATGCAGGATATCCAGCAGTTGGTCATCTTCCTGTAAGCTGATCATCGACGTGCGAGGCGTCATGACTTCGCGAATTTTGGTTGCCGGAAGGTCAAGTACACCTTCAAGCATGGCAACAGTATCGGGTTCTAAAAATCGACGTGAATCTTGTACTAATTTTAGCAGTTCGTCGCGAGTTTCGGGTGCAGTTCCCAGCCATTTACGTAAGCCGCGCATACCCCACGACGGGCCTGATTCCTCGTGCATGATTTTTCCTGAAGACTCTTAATATCTAAAAAAACGTGGTTTTATCATACCGCAGAAAATACGCTTGTCTATTGTAAATATGATGTGCAGGCATGATCGTATCAGTCAGGGCTGCGTTTAGTCGTGTGTACTTTGGCAAAGCCGCAATGCCCGAGCGGGATTATGCTAAAATATTTTCAGTCTTCCACTCTTGAGTCTATCGATGTCCCCAACTGAAATTATCCCAAGCCTGCAATTAAATACCCGAGGTTTACGTTGTCCTGAGCCAGTCATGATGTTGCATCAGGCCATTCGTAAATCTAAAGCCGGTGATGTGGTTGAGGTGTTTGCTACCGATAATTCAACCTCTTGGGATATTCCAAAATTTTGCATGCACTTGGGACATGAATTGCTGTTGCAGGAAGAGTGTCTGGATGAAAACGGCAATAAAGAATTTCATTATCTGGTGAAAAAGGGCGGCTAAATTGGCCGAATTTTTTTTGAAATTTATGATCTGATAAGAGTTCCTATTCGATCTTAAAAATAATATTATCGCCATTCTCCAGAAAATAAACCCGCTTTCGAGCGGGTTTATTTTGTTCTCATGAGAGCTTAAATATTCGGATATGAGAACTTGCGGAATATATTCCTCATTCGCAAGATTACCCTAACATTACATGTTAGGGTATGAGCTCGCGCAAGGACTATCCGAATTACATGTTAGGGTAATTAGGACCACCGCCACCTTCCGGTGTTACCCAGGTGATGTTCTGAGACGGATCTTTAATGTCACAGGTCTTGCAGTGTACACAGTTGGCTGCATTGATCTGGAAACGTTTTGAACCGTCATTATTTTCCATGATTTCATAGACACCCGCCGGGCAGTAACGCTGCGCCGGTTCATCCCATTTAGGCAGGTTTACTTCAACCGGAATAGAGGCATCAGTCAGCTTTAAATGCGCAGGCTGGTTTTCTTCATGCACGGTATTCGATACAAATACAGAAGATAAACGGTCAAAAGTCAGCTTGCCATCCGGTTTTGGATAGTTTGGCTTGAAGCTTTCAGCGGCTTGGGTTTTTAGTGCAGCATGGTCTTGCACCAGATCATGCAGGGTAAATGGTACTTTGAACACGTTCTGGTCGATAAAGTTAAATGCACCACCCATCCATTGACCGAACTTGTGCATCGCCGGGCCAAAGTTACGTGAATTGTATAACTCTTCTTTGAGCCAGCTGTTGTTGAACTTGTCGGTATAAGCGGTGAGTTCCTTAACAAAGAAATCGTCACCCTCAACCACACGTGCAACCGCCAGATCACCGCCTTTTTCCACACCAGCCGCAATCGCTTCAAATACCGCTTCACCGCAGAGCATGCCGGATTTCATTGCGGTATGTGAGCCTTTGATTTTGGCAAAGTTCAGGAAGCCGGCATCATCACCAATTAAAGAGCCACCTGGGAAAGTGAACTTCGGTAACGAGTTAAAGCCACCTTTGGTCACGGCACGGGCGCCATAAGAAATACGCTTGCCGCCTTCTAAATACTGCTTGATTAAAGGATGGGTTTTCCAGCGCTGCATTTCCATGAATGGATACATATGCGGGTTGGTGTAGGACAGATCCACGATCATGCCCAAAGTCACCTGATTGTTTTCAGCGTGATACAGCCACCAGCCGCCTGAAGAACCGGTTTCATTCAATGGCCAGCCGGCGCCGTGCATCACCAGACCTGGTTTGTGCTTGGCAGGATCAATCTCCCAGAGTTCTTTAATGCCGATCCCGTAATGCTGTGGATCTGCATCTTTGGCCAGATTGAACTGTTCAATCAGACGTTTACCGAGGTGACCACGACAGCCTTCAGCAAAAATCGTATATTTGGCATGCAGTTCATAACCCGGAGTAAAGTTATGCGTCGGTTCGCCATCTTTACCAATGCCCATGTCACCGGTCTGGATGCCTTTTACCGTACCATCTGCATGATACAGAATGTCTGAGGCGGCAAAGCCCGGGAAGATTGAAACTTCCAGTTCTTCTGCTTTTTGGCCTAACCAGCGCACCACATTGCCGAGCGAGATGACGTAGTTGCCATCATTGTGCATGGTTTTTGGCACCATCCAGTGTGGTGCTTCTTGTGATTTTTCATCTGAAAGCAGGAAGAAGGTTTTATCTTCAGTCACCGGCACATTGAGCGGCGCACCTTGTTCTTTCCAGTCCGGGAACAATTCATTGATGGCACGCGGTTCTAGCACAGCACCAGACAGAATATGTGCGCCAACTTCGGAGCCTTTTTCTACGACACAAACGGACAAATCATTTAAGTTGTTTTCAATTGCAAGTTGACGGATTTTGATCGCAGCAGATAGACCCGCAGGGCCTGCGCCGACGATGACGACGTCAAACTCCATCGATTCACGTTCGATGTGTTCCATGTAGGACTCCTCATATTACTATTCGGTGGCAACCATAATCGGATGATTGGGTGCTGCCATAAGTGTTCTTGGTTCCTAGACACAAAAATACTGGTGTCTTTGATAATCTGGGCTAGTATAGTTTTAAACCGAGTTTTAGCCAATTGGCTGAAACATATTATTTTTCCGTCATTAAGGTCTTCTTTTATGGATAAGCCAGTACCCAGCAAACATCTGACGAAAAAAGTAACTTCTCCTGATGATAAAAATTTAATGGATATCGCGCAATACTTAAAAGATGCACAGGGCGGTCACAAAAGGTCAATTCCCCCTTTGGAGCAATGGCAGCCAAAGCATTGTGGCACAATGGATCTGAAGGTTTTGGCCAATGGAGAATGGTGGCACGAAGGTCAATTGATCAAACGCCAAGCCATGATTAACCTGTTTGCAACCGTCCTTTGGAAAGAGCAGGGAAAATTCTACCTAAAAACACCGGTAGAAATGATTGAAATTGAAGTGGAAGATGAACCTTTATTGGTCAATCAGGTCGATCAGGTCGAGATTAATGGACTGAGTTATTTACAACTGGGCACCACAACCCAAGACCTGATTATTGTGGATGCTGAACATCCGATCTTTATGCGTGAATATAAAGATGAGTTGCGACCTTATGTGCATGTACGTTTTGGAATCAATGCCCTGATCCAGCGTGCCGCATTTTTGCATCTGGTCGAGATGGGAAAGCTTGATGAAAATCCGGCAGGTGAAGCCGTTTTAAGTTTGAAAAGTGGCGATTTAGACTTGCATTTGAGCACCTGAGGTTTAAGCTTGGTCGCTAGAGTTTTTGACACCGCAATTCAGACCGTTATGAGCGCCATTCAACCCATTTCTCCGCTATTAGACCCGATGCCCAACGCAACAGCAGATGCGCCGATTGGTATTTTTGACTCGGGCGTAGGCGGCTTGTCGGTGGCTCTGGAAATTGCCCGCCATCTGCCGAATGAACGCTTTGTCTATTATGCCGATACTGCACATGTGCCTTATGGCCCGAGAGATGATCAGGAAATCCGTAGCCTGACTGCTCAGGCGATTGAATGGCTGTATCGTCAGGGCTGTAAAGTGGCAGTCGTGGCTTGTAATACGGCCTCTGCCTTTAGTCTGGATTATTTGCGTGACTATTATGGCGAGAACTTTCCAATTATCGGTTTGGTGCCAGCACTTAAACCTGCAGTCTTGAATACCCAGTCGAAAACAGTTGCGGTCTTGGCAACACCGGCCACTTTTCGCGGGCAACTGATTAAAGATGTGATCTCCCGTTTTGCCGAACCGGCTCAGGTTAAAGTCCTGCCTGTGACCAGTCTGGAACTGGTACCTTTTGTTGAGGCTGGAGAGCAGATGAGTGAAGCCTGTCTGCAAACATTAATAGAGATTTTACAACCAGTTGTGGATCAAGGCGCTGATTATTTAGTACTGGGATGTACGCATTACCCCTTCCTAAAAGCGTCAATTCAGTATATTTTTGGTCAAAAGCTGACATTAATTGACTCAGGATTCGCAGTTGCGAGACAAACGGCCCGAATTTTAATTAAAAATGAGTTATTATTTGAGCATGAGCGTAAAGAAAGCGTGAAAATTGAATTGGTGGTGAGTGGGCAGAATGCTGAACAGCTCCGGCCGGTTTTGCAGCACCTGATTCCTGCCGGTTTAAAATGGCAGATCAGTAATATGAGTGCAGTTTAAAACTCATTTTTATAATTTTAAAAGAACGATATTTTTTCATTTTGGGGTGGTCATATTGTGTCAAAATGCATGAATTCATGCATTTTTTATGCAAATGTACAGGAGAAGAGGATAGCCCATGCTGGATAAACGATACCAAGTGTTCATCTCAACCTCTGGGGCAGAAATGCAGCCGGAACGTATCATTTTGTCTCAAACATTAGTGGGTATGGGGTTCTTCTCTTGGGGACTGGAACAGCGTACGCCGCTGAATACTGCTTTTTCACGCCGCCAGATTGATGATTGTGACTATGTAGTGATTTTGCTAGGCAGTCAGTATGGGGAACAGTCTGTCTCGGGTGTCGGTTATATGCACCTCGAATACATCTATGCAGTGACCAAGCAAAAACCGATTATTGTGTTTATGCATGACGATCCGGCATCACGTGAAAGCTCATTACATGATACCAAGCCGGAATTACGGGAAAAGTTTAAGGAATTTCGTCAATTACTGCAGCAGGAAGTAGACCAGGTCTTTACTTATCGCAGCTTGCGCGATCTGGAAATGGCAGTACGTTTTAATATGCCGCAAATGCTGGAGCGTTATCCGGTGACCGGATGGGTGCGTCCGCAAAATACCCAGGCGCTGCATGACGAGATTGATCAGCTTAAGGCTAAAGTGAGCCAACTGGAGCGTGATGGTGGAACGGCGGAAATAGATCCGTTCCTGAGCCTGCCTAAAGTATCCATGCATGAAGTTTTTTCTTTTGAATACCGGATGCAGGCTTATCAGGATGGAAACTTTAAGGAAATTAAAGTTCAGAAGAAGCTGACTTGGGCGCAATTATTGGCCCTGCTGGGCTCTACCTTTGTCAATCCGACACCGGAAGAGTTTTTCTCCAAGCGGATGAATGAATATTTAAATGAAAACGGTCTGGAAGATGCACGGGCAGAAATGCCACGTGCACATGCCGTGGCTCGTGCCCAGATGAATATTCGTGCCTTGCATAGCTTGAAAATTCAGATGCGCCAGAATGACTGGATTGTGCCATCAGGTCGGGATGACCGCCAGCGCATGCTCTGGCAGATTACGCCGAAAGCTCAAAAATTACTGGACAGCAGTTTGCTGGATTTAGATCGTACTTTTCAATCTAAGTCAGTGTATTAATCCATATAGAGAATCAATCAAAAACTGTTAAAGTACAGGGGTTGATACCATGACGGATAAACTGAATGTCTTCTCCTGCTAAAGCTAAAGTGACGATTATATTGGCCAACTTGGGTACGCCAGATGCGCCCACGATTCCAGCAGTACGCCGTTTCCTGAAGCAGTTTTTGTCTGATCAGCGGGTGATTGAAATTCCGAAACCCATTTGGCAAATTATCCTGCGTTTATTCATTTTGCCATTTCGGCCTAAGCGGGTTTCACAGGCCTATGCACAGGTCTGGGGAGAGGATTCACCGATGCGTGAAATCCTGTTGCAACAGGTCAATACAGTCAAAACTCATTTGACCCCGCTCTATCCGCAGTTTGAGTTGAATGTGGTGCCAGCAATGACTTATGGCAATCCGAATATTCAGCAGGTTTTGGCCAGAGTGTCTGAACAGCCGCAGGACCATGTGATCTTATTTCCACTATTTCCCCAATATTCTGCTACTTCGACTGCACCTCTCTATGATGCCCTGGCAAAATGGGTGGTGAAGCAACGCAATTTGCCTGGTTTGAGCATCATTCGGGATTATTATCAACATCCTTTATTTATTCAGGCTCTGGCGCAAAGCGTGCGTGACTATCAGGCAGTACATGGTCAGCCGGAAAAACTGTTAATGTCTTTTCATGGTATTCCGCAGCCTTATGCCGACAAAGGCGATCCTTATGCCGATCGTTGTCGTATTACCGGACAACTGGTTGCACAGGCGTTAGGGCTGAGTGCAGAGCAATATGCGATTAGCTTTCAGTCACGTTTTGGCAAACAGGAATGGATTAAGCCCTATACCGATGTTGTGCTGGAAGACTGGGCCAAACAGGGGGTGAAATCCGTGCAGGTGATGAGTCCGGCATTCTCGGCTGACTGTCTGGAAACGCTTGAGGAACTGGCCATAGAAAATGCCGAAACTTTTAAATCTCTGGGGGGAGGCAGTTATCGTTATATTCCTGCTTTAAATAGCCGTGAAGATCATTTGCGATTGCTGAACAGTTTGCTACAGGCTAATCTGGAGGCATTGACACAAACGCTTGCTCATTAATTTTTCCGAGGTTTTTTGCCCTATGTTACAAGTCAAAATTGTTCCGGTTACTGCTTTTCAGCAAAACTGTTCGATCATTTGGGATACGGACACGAAAGAAGCCATTTTGATTGATGCAGGGGGCGAAGCTGAAAAACTCAAAGCTGAGGTCGAAGCTCTGGGCTTAACCGTGAAAGCTTTATGGCTGACCCATGGACATCTGGATCATGCAGGTGCAGTAGGCGCCTTGAAAAAGGCCTGGAATGTACCAGTAATTGGGCCACATAAGGAAGATGCTTTCTGGCTGGACATGATTCAAGAGGTTTCAGCGCGTTATGGTTTTCCGATTCCAGAAAAAGTTGAAGTGACACAATGGCTGGAAGGGGGGGAAATACTGAAGCTCGGTGATGAAGAATTTGAGGTGCGTTTCGCGCCAGGGCATACCCCGGGCCATGTGATGTTTTATAATAGCAATCATGCCCTGTTATGGACGGGCGATGTGCTGTTTAAAGGCTCGATTGGCCGTACGGATTTCCCGCGTGGCGATCATCAGCAGCTCTTGGATTCAATTCAGCGTGAATGTTTTAGCCTGCCGGATGAAACCCAGTTTATTTCAGGACATGGACCGATCAGCACCATTGGTTTTGAAAAGCAGCATAATCCCTTTGTTGCAGGCAAAGCGGGTTAAATATCGACGTGAATAAAAGACCAAGTATCCTTGGTCTTTTATTTTGAAAATGGATCACTGCTAAATTGACGAGTTTGCATGTGAATTAGCCAGGCCATAAAAGCAAAAAGTACACCCAGTACAATAAATAAGCTATCTTGTTGGAAAATACCGACTCCCAGAGAGAGAAGTGCCAGTAGACCAACCCCAACTAATATGACTTTTAAAATAATATAGCTCATATTATTGCTCTAAAAATAATGTGAAGATTTAAAGTAGAACAATAATGCTAAGGCACGATGAATGGTGTTAATTCGTGTTGGCTTTTCAGGGTGATTTTATAAACTTTATGTGATTTTTAGCTAATTTTCTACATAGTCTTCAGTTTAGAAATATTTTTTACTGCAAAGAACTTCTAATCCTCAGAAGTGTCCGCCTGCGGTGCATCTTGAGTAGGCAAGCTATATTCTTCATTGGCCCATGCGCCCAAGTCAATCATCTTACAGCGTTCTGAACAGAAAGGACGGAAATCATTCTCTTCCCAAGTCGTCAGTTTGCCACAGCGCGGACAGTTTAAAGTAGTGGGCATGAGATCAACTCCAAAGAAAAATAAAGCTTCGATTAGGCAAATATAGCCGCACTTGGTAGACTTATGCGGTTTTTATTAGTTTGATCTGATTATGCCGATTCGTCAATTTCAAGCACAGCGTATGCATGCACCCCGTGATTTTCAAAGCATCAGTCCTGAAGCGGTCTGCATCGAAGTCGGGGCGGGTAAAGGCAAACATGCTTTGTTATTTACCAAGACCCACCCCGATACTCAACTGATTGCGATTGAACGTACCCGCGAAAAATTCCTGGCCATGCAAAAACAGCACGGGATTGAAGGTCAGGCCAATTTACAGACCGTTCATGCCGATGCTTTGCCGTGGATCGTGCATGCATTGTATCCAGAGCAGGTAGAACAATTCTTTATTTTGTATCCAAATCCGGAACCACATAATCCGGCGCAGCGCTGGGTCAATATGCCATTTTTTGAGTTTTTACTTTCCCGTTTAAAGACGGGTGGAACCATTACATTGGCCAGTAATATTCCTGCCTATATCGAAGAAGCAGAACAGCAGGCAGAACAACTGTGGAAATTACCTTTTATTAAAGAAGTCATTGCCCAGGATTCAGCACGCACCCATTTTGAAATTAAATATCTGGAACGTGGGGAATTGTGTCAGCAACTTATTATTACTAAACCTGAAGCTTATGTGACACGGTTTGATGATTTCCAGCCTTTGCAAGGGCAGAATGCTAGCATCGCGGAATAATCAGATGAGCAAACGTATTGCCATTGTTGGCGCTGGCCCTGCCGGGTTAATGGCCGCAGAAGTCCTTAGTCAGTTTGATTATGAGCTGCACGTCTATGAGCAAAAACCGTCTGCTGCACGTAAATTTTTGATGGCAGGCAAAACCGGCCTGAATATCTCTCATGCGGAACCGGTTGAGCAATTTGTGCAGCGTTATGATCAGGTGGACTGGTTGTCGCCATGGGTCAAACAGTGGGATGCTGTCTGGATTCAAAACTGGATGCAGGAACTAGGCATTGAGCCTTATATTGGTTCATCCGGTCGGGTATTTCCCACAGAGATGAAAGCTGCTCCCTTGCTGCGTGCCTGGCTCAAGCGCTTGGCCAGTCATGGCATCCAGTTTCATTACCGGCATAAAGTCAGCCGACTGCATCAGCAACAGCTTGAGCTGCACGATCTAAAAAATAATGAACTTCGCACTGAAAAATTTGATGCAATTATTTTGGCCTGTGGCGCAATATCCTGGTCAGAACTGGGCAGTGACGGCGCATGGCAAGCCTGGTTAAAACCCGATGAGATTGAGGCTTTTCAGGCCAGTAATGCCGGGGTGGAATATCCATGGTCCAAGTTCATGCAGCCAGTCTTTGGTCAGCCTTTAAAACGTGTAGAAGCCTGGGTCGGGCAAGGTGAAAAAACCACGGGTGACATTGTGATCAGTCATTATGGGCTTGAAAGTGGTTTGATTTATAAGCAGGGAAGAGGTTTACGCGAACAGCTAAAACAAGGTCAGCAAATACAACTGAGTCTGGATTTATTTCCTGACCAAAGTGTGGGGCAATTGGCGAAAAAATTACAGCCGACTAAGAAGCAGTCTTTAAGCAATGTTTGGCGTAAAGCCGGATTGGATGGTGCCAAAGCGGCTTTGGTGCGTGAACTGGTGGCCAAGACTTGGTGGCAAGATGCTGCTGAATTAGCCAAGCAGATAAAACATTTGACCATTCCACTTACAGGCTTTCGTCCGATTGAAGAAGCGATTAGCTGTGCAGGTGGGGTCAAGCGTGAAGTGCTGTCGGAACAGCTCCAACTTAAATCCAATCCGTATGTATTTCTTTGTGGGGAAATGCTGGACTGGGATGCACCGACTGGAGGTTATCTGCTGACAGCCTGTTTTGCTACAGGCCGGGCGGCAGGTCAAGGGGTGCATCAGTTCCTAAAGGCCAGCTAAGTCATTTTATGCTGAGGGAGAAAAAGCCCTTATTCTGAAATGCAGACCAAGCCTGGACAGTATCATGCTTATTCAAGGTGCCTGTATGCACCCGTCGAGCTTAGATGTTCGCTGTGTATTTTAGTCAAGCTGGGTGCAAGCAATGAGCTCCATGGAATTAACTGGCTGGGCGGGCAGGTGCTGTGTTGGCATTCAGATCCGGATATTGCGAACGCCAGCGTTCTAGTTGCTCTTGCGCATGCAGATATTTCCCTAAACCTTTGACACTTTCACTGGCCTCATTCACTGTTTTGGTTTGAGTCTCAGGACTATTTACCAATTTGTCCTGATGTTGCCAATATTGATACATCATGCCCTGAATATAACGGCCCTGTTCGGTTTTCAGTTCTAAATCCTTCAGCATATTCAGGGCTGACTGTACATGATCGCGCTGGCGTTGCTGAATAAACTCCGGACTCAAGCTATCTTCATCACGCATGCTGTTTAATTCTTTTTCCAGCTCCGCACTCATTTCCTGAAAACGTTGCTCATAATCGGTCAGTACTGCAATATCATGTGGATCCTCAGTGGTTTTGGGGAAGTCTTTCAGCGGCTCGGTTTTCAGTTCCTGCATCACCTGATCTGAAGCCGTACTGTCTGCAGCCGGTTCGGTACTTTCTGATGTTTTCTGGTCACATGCCATGAGCAGCATGACTGCTGCAAACAGGGCAGTGCGTGTCATTCCTGATATTTTATGCATGATTGACTCCTGTTTTTAATTAGTTTTTTTAAATACGTATATATGAGTAATATAAGGAAAATCAATCATTTCCTCTATACCTTTGGCTGTATAGTCCCAGATAATCTGTTCAAACTGTTGTTTGAGCTGTGCTTGCCGGGATGCTGGCATGGCTGCAATAAAGCTGGTCGAGAGTAGCCGTTTTGATACCACCTGCTCCACACTGCCCTGTTGTTGCCGAGTCATGCTGATTTCTGCATACGGCTGAAACAGGGTTTGTTGTTCAAATACCTTGCGCCACGCTCCGCTCTGATAACGCGGGGTATCACCTTCTAATGGGGCGATACACTCTGCCAGTGCCTGAACCCAGGCTACCCGGGTATCCCGCTGATTCCAGACCAGAACCAGATAAGCATCGGGTTTGAGGACTCGGTTGAGTTCCTGTAAGGTCTCTGCATTCGCAAACCAGTGAAATGACTGTGCACAAAATACCGCATTCAGGCTATGATCAGGCAAGGGGAGTTGATGGCTCAGGCCTTCAACAGCCTCAATGTCCGGATGGGCCAGTTTTAATTGTGCCAGCATTTCCGCAACCGGATCGACAGCGATGATGTTTTTACTGAGCGGGCGTAAATAAGGAATAAACTTGCCGGTTCCACTGCCCAAATCCAAAAGACGCGCATCGACAGGCAAAGTCAAAGTATCGGCCAGCCACTGACTGATCTCTGCCGGATAATCGGGACGCACTTGCTGATACAGCTCGGCAGATGCACTAAAACCCCGTTTTGCTGCCGGATGTAATGATTGTGTCATATTTTGCGCTTTTTAATCTTTTTGATCGATATAAAATAGCATATTCACTTTTTTGACAGCATTCATTGATTGAATTGTTGTGGAAGGGTTCGATTTACCAGCACGGGAAAGTTATGGACAAGCAGATTGTTTTTGAAGATGAGCATATACGCGCGATTTTTATGCCGGGGTCATCTTCAGAATTGATTTTTTCATTTGGCGATTTGATTACCCGTGCCAAGGGCCTCAACATCAATGCAGAAAAGTCGCTACAGAAATTCGAGTTCAATGTTCTGGGTATTATGCCCAAGCACAAGTCCTGGTTCCCGCAAGGTTCCATGTGGAACATGTTAAAGGCAGTGGCTGAACTGATTGCGCCGTTTCAGCAGCGGGTTGCCTATGGTGGCTCGATGGGTGGCTATGCCGCGATCAAGTATTCCCGCGCCTTAGGCGTGCAGCGCGTGGTGGCGATGGTGCCGCAATATTCGATCAATCCGGATGATGTACACGATGCCCGCTATAATATGTTCTATCAACCAGAGCTGAATGCAGGAATGCGGGTTGAAGCCGAAGATATCGATAGCACGTGCGAATATATTATTGTTTATGATCCGTATTGTGCCGAAGACCGTGCGCATTATCTGAAATTACAGGCCCTGATTCCGCAGCATCATGTGCTGCATTTGCCATTTACCGGACATGATGCCATTGCCGTTCTGGCCAGTTCCGAATTGCTGTATGACTTTTTGGTACATGATTACGAACCGAGTTATTTTTACCAGAAAATGCGTCGGGTCAAGAAAAACAGCAAGTTCTATTATCGCAAAGTCATTGAAAATGTTTTGCCACGCCATCGTATGGCCTTGGGGCGTATCCTGAAAAATAATGATCTGCAACTGGATAATCAGTTTTTTGATGCCAGCCAGAAACAGGTGATCTTAAGAGAATTATTGCAAAATAAACAGGTCGATCAGCATGACCTGCTCAAGCTCGGCATTCATGTCAATTTGCCGCAGGAAAATCGTCAGTTGCTTCTGGATCAATATGGACATGGTCTGGTATTTAATGTCATCAGTCATAAAATCGAAAGTTATGCAGAAGGCGCGATTGCCCTGAACCATAAATTCCTGATTCCGATTTATGCCAAAGGCAATGGCCTATTGAGCATCAGCTTGAATGATGAGCGTTATCTGGTGGTGATGAATGACCGGCATGTCATGAAACTGATCAAGGAGCAGGATGAACTCAGTCTGGGCATGCACCCGATTCTCATGAAACGTTATAGCGATTATTATATGTTCAGCTATAAGCACTTGAATTTAAGTACCAATGAGTATGGCGCTGCGGCCTTTATCGATGAAAGTGACAAAAATACGCAGTTTGTGACGCACAATGAGATAAACTAGCTTTATTTTTTAATAAAAAACAATTACTTGACATGTGATTGGCTAGGCATAATATAGAGATAGGCGGTACAAATAATATCCACCCGTACTGCTCCCGATAGTTGAAACGAACCAGAGGGTCTCTATATGATGCAATCTGCCCAGATGATACAAGTCTGTTTCATGGTCGGTTTAGCGCTGCCCAATCTGGCACATGCAGAAAGTGTACATCCAGCCGTGATTATGATGAGTGCATCGATTATTTTCATGATCATTCTGGCGGTGTATGTGATCTATAAAATCCGGCGTTCATTGCGCAATCATCTCGATAAACCGCTAGATTAAGATTGGCAGAGCGGAAACTGCTTGAAAAGCCTCAATGACTTGTTTTAAATGATAAAGATCAATGGTTCAACAGGATTGAGGGAACAGCCATGAAAGCCGTTTATTTAGACTATGCTTCTCTAGACCAACAGGATTTGGACTTTCAGGCACTGCATGCAGCCTTTGATCCGCTTGTGTTGTATCCAACGACTTCGGCTGCCGAGATTGCTTCCCGCGTGGCCGAGGTTGAGGTCATTATTAGCAATAAAGTACTGATTGATGCTGCGACCATTCAGCAATCTCCTGAACTGAAACTGATCCTGATTTCTGCGACCGGCAGCAATAATGTCGATCTGGCTGCGGCCAAAGCACGCGGCATTGTGGTCTGTAACTGTCAGGCCTATGGTACTTCTGCGGTTGCGCAACATACTTTAATGTTAATGCTCAATCTGGCCACTTCATTTCTGTCTTATCAACATGCGCTACAACAAGGCCAGTGGCAAAAATCTTCACAATTCTGTTTGCTGGATGCGCCAATTGTCGAGCTGGCCGGAAAAACACTGGGCATTGTCGGTTATGGTGAACTGGGCCATGCGGTGGCGAAACTGGCTGAAGCTTTTGGCATGAAAGTTCTCATTGCGGCGCTGCCAAACCGTCCAGCAGATGCATCCCGTGTACCATTTACCGAGTTGCTTGCTCAAGTTGATTTTCTCAGTCTGCATTGTCCACTTACTGAAGACACTCGACATTTGATCAGTCATGCTGAACTCGAAGCGATGAAGCCAAGCGCATTTTTAATTAACTGTGCGCGTGGTGGTATTGTCGATGAAGCAGCCTTGGCGCAGGCGCTGCGTGAGGGTCAGATTGCTGGTGCAGCGACCGATGTTTTAACGGTTGAGCCACCGAAAGAAGGCAATGTCCTGCTTGATGCTACAATTCCAAACCTGATTGTGACGCCGCATAATGCCTGGGGCAGTGTTGATGCACGGCAGCGCATTGTGAATCAGATGGTCGAAAATATTGAAGCTTTTAAAAATGGCCAGCCGATACGGCAGGTGAATTGATTTTTAACCCTTCTCTTGAAGTGAATATTTTTTGCTGAAAGATAAATAAAAAGCCCATGACGGGCTTTTCTTATAAATCAGTCACTGCATAACTGGTGGCAGTGCCGGAACCGGATTGAGGCTGCATCTGCGGTGTTGTGGTTTGCTGAGGCGCAGAGGATTCACTCAAAGGCTGTTGCACAATCGGTGCTGCTTGTTGAGGGTTGGCGCGCCACACTTCTTTGGTTTTCTGGATTTTCTGATTGGTTTGTTGGGCTGCTTGCGTAGCTCCCTGATCGACTTTTTGTGCGGTTTCTGAAGCCGCTGCCTTGGTATTTCCCCAAGCACGATCTACACCTGGTTTGACTTTGGCAATGCCTTTTTCAGTCACTTCACCGACTTTTTCTGCGGTATTGATGACGCCTTCCTGAGCTTTATAGGCAAAGACATGCAAAAGATTTGGATTGGTGCCATATGGCGCAATAGGTTTGCTGGTTTGTGCTTCTGATTCGGTTGCAGCTTGTGTCAATACCGGAATGCAGATTAAAAATGCAGTGCCGAGAATAATAGATTTTTTCATCATCATAATGTGATCGACCTCGAAGTAGTCAAATAGCGATCTTTTGTTTGATTTTGAGTGTAGCGGATAATTTCACGAAAACAATGAAGATCTGATGGATTCGCGAGCACTTCCAAGAAGTACAATTTAGCTTTTTTGTAATGAAAGACGGCGCGGTGAGATATGAAACCGGTTTTTATTTATTTTAGATAAAGAATTGCCCCATTTTCTGAATAAAAACAGGGCAGGATGCTTAGTCACATTGAGTTAATGCATCTTTGGCAAAGTGATGGCGGAGTGAAATAAAGTTTTTTTGTACATTTTTGGCATGTAGATCAAACTTTTGTGCAGTGCTGGTGCCGTCGCGCTGGAAAGTTGCTGAACCTGCATCCATCAGGGTAAGGCCTTTAAATGACCATTGTTCAACGACACGGTTATTGCCAAGATCGCCGGTAAATTCAATCACGCATTTGTCGAGGAACTTGGTCAGTTTTGCCTTGTTGTTGGTGGTTTCTGGAGATACTTCGAGGTTTTGTACTTCCTGTAAGACGCCAACTTCAAGCTGCGGGATTTTTGGTGCAGATGTACAAGCTGTAACTGCGATACTCGCAAGACCCGTCAAAATAAGAGCTTTAAATTTCATATGATTCTTTCTTGTTGAGTGTTGTTAGGTTGAGTATAGGCAATTCAGATGAAATTGCCTATGATTTGAAAACTAATTTTAAAGAATACTCTACCCGTATAGATATAAGTATGGATCATCTACTAGACTCTTTAGATCAAATAGAAAATTTAGAAAATCAGCTGCGTAATTATATTAATTGTGGAGTTCTTCATTACCAATTATTAAATGATAAGCACAGATGGTGGATGCTATGCAGTGCTTTAGATGTGTTAGGAGACACATCCTTAGCCTTTAAGGATTATCTGCAAACGGAGTTTCCTAAAGAAACAGGGCTTAAATACATTCATTGCTATGGAATTTTACAATGTTTCATTCTTCAACAAGATAGCTTGAAGCATCTATATGAAGTATTCAAAGTTCAATGGGAAGCAAATAGTGAGTTGAAAAAGATCCGTAAGGTTCGGAATGCTTCGATTGGGCACACAATCCTAAATAATGAAGGAGGAAGAAGCGAAAAAGATAAGGATGAATTTAATAATTTTATTTCTCGTATCACAATTAATAAATCTGGTTTTGACTTGTTGAGATATTCTAAAAAGAAAGAAGATACAGTTTATGAAGAAATTTCTATTTATGAGTTACTCAAGAAGCAATTAGATGAAGCAATTGTTCTCTTGAGAAGACTGAATAAAGAAATAATTATTATGGAAAATGAAGTTAAAAAGAAATTTGAAAATGAAAAATTAGTTGGCTTGTTGCCAATTTCTTATTGGTTTGAAAAAATTCATAGTATTTATGATGAGCAGAATAAACTATTTGCTTATACAGCTTTAGATAATATCCAGAGAGAATATTTAGCGTTAAAACAATCTTTAGAAAATCGATTATTACATGGTGAATATTGGTTTAATGAAATTGAAGATTATCTAGTTGCAATCGAGTTAATGAGAAAAGCAATGCGGAGCAATGATGAACGAGCTGGACGAATATATAATTTTTATCTTAATGAAAAAAATGACTATTTCAAAAGCTTAATGGTTGAAATTGATGAAAAGTATGAAATAAAAAACCCGCTTTAAAGCGGGTTTTTTATTAAATCGGAACTTAGTGCTGTAACACCGAAATATCAGCGACTTTCGTAAACAAATCACGCAGCTGAGCAAGCATACGTAAACGGTTTGCTTTCAAGTCAGCATCATCAGCCATCACCATTACACCATCAAAGAACGCATCGACTGGCGCACGAAGTGCAGCTAAAGCTGAAAGTGCAGCAGTGTAGTCTTTGGCAGCAAATAACGGCTCAACCACAGGTGTGATTTTCGCAAGTTCAGCGAACAATGCTTTCTCAGCATCTTCAACCAGGCTTGCTTCAACAATTTCACCTTCAGGTGCAGCTTCTTTTGCAAGAATATTGGCAACACGCTTGTTGGCAGCAGCAAGGGCAGCAGCTTCAGGCAAGGCACGGAAGTGATTGACCGCATTGACACGCTTGTCAAAATCAAGCGGTGATTTAGGCGATAACGCTTGAACTGCTTGAATCACATCAACTGCAACGCCTTGATCTTCGTATTTGGCACGGTAACGACCTTCTAAGAATGCAACAGCATCATTTAAAGTCTTGTCGTGATCTTTCAATACATCGCCATAAGCAGCTAAAGCAAGTTTGATCAAATCTTCAATTGATACATCAAGTTCATTTTCAGTGACTAGACGTAAAATACCAATCGCAGAACGACGAAGTGCAAACGGGTCTTTAGAGCCTGTAGGCGCTTGACCAATACCAAAAATACCCGTCAAAGTATCTAAACGATCCGCAAGGGCAATGGTTGTACCTGTTTTGGTTTTCGGTAAAACGTCACCCGCGAATTTAGGTAAATACTGCTCGCCTAAAGACTCAGCAACTTCATCATTTTCGCCTTCAAGACGTGCGTAGTAAGTCCCCGCGATCCCTTGAAGTTCAGGGAACTCACCCACAAGTTCAGAGGTTAAGTCACATTTTGCAAGAAGCGCTGCTTTTTCAGCGTCTTGAGCATTTGCACCCGTAATAGGCGCTAAAGCAACAGCCAATTTTGCAATACGTTCAGACTTGTTCCAAAGCGTGCCCAATTCTGCTTGGAACACCATGTTCGCCAATTTCTCTTTACGAGAAGCAAGCGGTTGTTTTTGGTCTTGCAGGAAGAAGAATTCAGCATCCGACAAACGTGGACGAACCACTTTCTCGTTACCTTCAATAATTTGTGTCGGGTCTTTCGACTCAATGTTCGACACCGTAATGAAGTACGGTTGCAGTTTATTGTCAGCATTCACTAAACAGAAGTACTTTTGGTTGTCCTGCATGGTGGTAATTAATGCTTCTTGCGGAACAGCAAGGAAGCGTTCTTCAAAGCTGGCACGAAGCGCAACAGGCCATTCAACCAATGCTGTTACTTCGTCACGAAGGTCACTTGGTACAATTGCAATGGCATTGACTTCATCAGCCAATGCTTTCACTTGCTGATCGATGATGGCTTGACGTTCTTCAAAAGAAGCCACAACATGCGCTGCTTTTAATTTTGCTAAGTATTCGTCAGCATGCGTTAAAGTGATTGCTTCAGGTGCATGGAAACGATGACCGAAAGTCACGTTAGCTGCTTTGTGATCCTGAATGGTTGCATCAACAATATCGTTGTCTTTAAGCAATACCACCCATTTTACCGGACGTACAAATTCAGTACGGCTCGCCGCAGAACGCATGCGTTTTGCAATTGGCAGGTTGTCCAAGGCATTTTGTAAAATTTGCGGGAGTAAAGCGTCTAGGCTTTGACCTTTCACGTCTTTCAAGTAGCACACTTTTTCAACTTTACCGGCTTGGAAAGTCGATACTTGATCAACCGTGATGCCTTGACCACGCATAAAGCCTTCTAAAGCTTTGGTTGGGTTGCCTTCCGCATCAAAGGCTGCTTGCTTTGCAGGGCCGTCGAAACGTTTTTGCGTGTCAGCTTGCGCGCCGTCAACATTTTTAATTTTTAATGCCAAACGACGTGGTGCTGCATAGGCTTCGATAGAATCAAAAGCAAGACCAGCATCTTTTAAGCCTTTTACGGTTTCTGCTTGCAATGCATCACGTAATTTTTTAAGGCTTTTCGGTGGAAGTTCTTCACAGCCTAATTCGAACAAAACGGTATGTTTAGACATTATTTGCTCTCCTTAGATTCAACTTTTGCTTCCGCTTCAACTTGTGCTTTTAACTGCGCTAACACTTCATCACGAAGCTCAGGTTCAGCCATCGGGAAGCCCAATTTCGCACGCGCTGCCACATAGCTGTTTGCAATGGCACGTGCCAAAGTACGCACACGTAAAATATAACGTTGACGTTCAGTCACCGAAATCGCACCACGTGCATCTAATAAGTTAAAGCAGTGTGAGGCTTTAATCACTTGCTCATAAGCAGGCAATGGTAGTTCAGCTTCGATTAAACGTGTTGCTTCAGCTTCGTAGAAATCGAACAACTCAAACATTTTTTCAACGTTTGCATATTCAAAGTTATAAGTTGACTGCTCAACTTCATTTTGATGGAACACATCGCCATAAGTAACCGTACCGAACTGACCTTTGGTCCAAACTAAATCGTAAACCGAGTCTACACCTTGCAAGTACATGGCAAGACGCTCAAGACCATAGGTGATTTCACCTGTTACCGGGTAGCATTCAACACCGCCCACTTGCTGGAAATAAGTAAACTGCGTCACTTCCATGCCGTTGAGCCAAACTTCCCAGCCTAGACCCCAAGCGCCGAGGGTTGGCGATTCCCAGTTGTCTTCGACAAAACGAATGTCGTGTACCAGTGGATCGATTCCAATCGCTTTAAGCGAGTCAAGGTAGAGCTGTTGGATGTTGTCCGGGTTTGGCTTCAGTACCACCTGGAATTGGTAATAATGTTGCAGACGGTTTGGGTTTTCGCCATAACGGCCATCTTTCGGACGACGTGACGGCTGAACGTAGGCTGCGTTCCAGGTTTCAGGCCCTAAAGCACGAAGGAAAGTCGCTGTATGGAATGTTCCTGCGCCCATTTCCATGTCGTAAGGCTGCAAAATTACACAGCCTTGCTCCGCCCAGTAAGTTTGTAAGGCAAGAATTAAGCCTTGGAAGGTATCAATATGCGATATGGCGCGACTCATGGTCATCCACTTAAAATTAGAGAAAAATTGTGCTCAATTATAAGGACTTTGCAGGGGAGTGGCAAAGGGTTAATGTGTGGAACCTTTTTTGAAAAAATCCAGAATACCTTTAAACAAGAAGAGTCATCTATGCATCTGTCGTGATTTCAGCTTTACTGGCCAATTGAGGCTAACTTAAAAATCAAGAATAAATCAGATATATGGCATCCGATTAACCGGAGCGTTATAAAGCTCAACTGATCTTATACGATTAGCATCCTAAAATTAGTTTAATATTCACACAATATAATAATGCTTAAAAATAAGGAAATTCATGACCACTTATCAAATTCAATGTCATTTAAAATATAAGGTTGTCCAGACCACAGAATTTGTTTTTCTGATTCAGGCGGCACATCATTCCGATCAAACTATTCTTGAACAACAACTGACATTTAATATGCCTGTCGTATGGCGTGAATTCCAGGATTTAAATCATCAAAATCGTTATATACGTCTGCATGTCCAACCTTGTGATGTCTTTGAAGTGCATTATAACGCGACAGTTGAACGTCATCCGGTGATCAATGCAGATGCGCAGCATAATCTGAATGAAGTGCTGATTCCGGATTTGCCTGATGCGGTGCTGCCTTATTTGCTGGCCAGCCGTTACTGTAATTCGGATTTATTTGCAGAAATGGCCAATCGGTCCTTTGGCTGGATGACGCCGGGTTATGCGCGGGTCAAAGCGATTGAACAATGGATTTATAACAATATATTTTATGTATCTGGCAGCACGGATCAGTTTAGTACTGCAACAGATGTGCTCATCCATCGGGCGGGCGTCTGTCGTGACTTTGCTCATTTAGGTATTGCGCTGTGTCGTGCTTTAGGCATTCCAGCACGCATGGTGGTCGGTTATGTCGAAATCGAAAAGTTTTTACCCGATTTTCACGCCATTTTTGAAGCTTATTTAGAGGGTGGGTGGGTACTGTTTGATCCGACCCGTTTGGCGCCTGTAGAAAATTTAATTCGGATTGGCACTGGCATCGATGCCGGAGATGTGGCATTTTCGACCTTCTATGGTGAGGTCGAGCTGATTAAAATCGAGCCGATTATTCGATCTGAATCAGATGAAAATCCGTTATCAAAGCCCACTGAAATTACTGCAAAATAACATGATTTTAAACAGTTTTATCAGCTTCATTGTAAGTCACGATGTTGTTGGAATATGCATGAAGTATAAAGCCTCAGCCCTTCAAAACCATTTTGATGATGAGCAATCATGCCGACATTTTTTTTCTAAAAAGTAGGCATACCTGCAGCATTAAAAGATATAAAACAAATATACCTTTAAGGCTGCTTGGTTCTATAATGCGGAAAATCGATAAAAAGTAAATCAGGTAGACTGTGTTTCACTCAAATCTAGACTGGCTCAATACCTTAAAACCAAACTTCAAAGTCCTTCCGCTCAAAGACCGTCTGTTATGCGGCATCGGTGCCCTGATCGGCTTGGCCGTATCTTCATTGCTGAGTTTGTGGATTCTGGGTGATTTTAAGGCCTGGTATATTGCACCGATGGGGGCGTCTTCGGTGTTGCTGTTTGCAGTGCCGGCCAGTCCTCTGGCACAGCCCTGGAATATTATGGTGGGGAATACCATTGCGGCTGTGGTCGGCGTAACCTGCGCATTATTCATGGCCAATCCGACTGAAGCTTTTAGTGTCGCCGTCGCTCTGTCGATTATGCTGATGATGACCACAGATTCCTTGCATCCCCCGAGTGGTGCGGTCGCGATTACTGCGGTCTTGGGCGGAAATGCGGTACATGATCTGGGCTATGCCTTTGTGTTTTATCCGGTGCTCTTAAATTCACTGCTGCTGATGATCATCGCCATTGTATTTAACCGCATGATTGGCAAGAGCTATCCGCAGCAGGCGCAACTGAATACCCGTTCTAAAGATCCAACCCCGACCCAGAAAGTTACCATTCAGCCGCAGGATATTCAGGACGTGCTAGACCAGCAAACAGAATTGCTGGATATCAGTGAATATGACCTGCAAAAGATTATTCTGGAAGCACAGGATATTGCCAATGCGCGGGCGGTGCATGAATTTACTTGTCAGGATATTATGACCAAAGATGTGGTCACGCTGCATGAAAATGACAATATTCATCATGCGCTGGACAAGTTTAAACAGATGAACCTGATGAGCCTGCCCGTGGTCAATGCAGAAGAAAAACTGGTCGGCACTTTGGCCATGTATGACGTGGTGGAATGGTTTAAGCGTGCTTCGGATATTCGTAGCAGTTGGGAAGATCAGGTCAGGCATATTATGAGCTTAAAAGTCGTCACGGTGCAGCCGACCCAGCCGATTCAGGATCTGGTGCCTTATTTTGTTGAACGTTCTTTTAATTATATTCCGGTGGTCAGTCAACAACAGCTGGTGGGAATTATCAGTCGTGCCGATATCATTGCTGCACTGAATCAGGAACTCAATCAACTTAAGATCAAAAGCAGAACTGAATAAGATGATTTTAGAGAAATTATCTGAGTTTAATGCATCTGCTTTGAGCAAGGATTTTGCTTAAAAAGCAGCGATACTTGCCAATAAAAAAGCACGCCAAAACGTGCTTTTTTATTGGACTTGGTTTAGAGGAAGAACCAGTAAATAAACAGTGAAATAATAAAGATACACATAATATTCAGTACAAAACCGACTTTCATCATTTCGCTTTGCTGGATATGACCGGTTCCAAAAACAATCGCATTCGGTGGCGTGGCCACCGGCAACATAAAGGCACATGAGGCGCCAATACCAATGACAATCACCAGAATTTCTTTGGGCATGCCCATCTGATCCGCAATTGCGGCAAATACTGGTACCAGCAGGGCAGCCGAAGCGGTATTACTGGTAAATTCAGTCAGGAAGATAATAAAAGTGGCGACTACAAAAATAATCATCAGCGGGGAGGCATCACCAAAGGCATTGGCCAGAGTTTGCCCCAGTACCAGCGAACTGCCTGAATCCTTCAGAATGGCACTCAAGGTCAGACCACCACCAAATAGGTACAAGACCCCCCAGTCGGTATTTTCTGCAATCTGTTTCCAGCTTGCGGTACCTAGAATTACCACCATACAGGCAGCCGAAATTGCAATCCAGGTATCCGGCTGAGAAATACCAAAAATTTCGGTGAATTTTTTACTGAAAATCCAGGCAATTGCAGTACAGAGAAAGAGGATCATGGTGGCTATACGGGTGCCGGTCCAGGGAATATCTTCGGTCACAAATTGTACTTTGTGATTTAGTTTTGGACGTAGTACCAGATATAAACTGACTAGCATGGCGGGGAGAATAATGAACATCATCGGCAAGCCGATTTTCATCCAGTCGGCAAAATCATAGCCGAGTGCCTTGGCGGCAATGGCATTCGGAGGGGAACCGACCATGGTGCCCAGCCCGCCAATACTGGCCGAATAGGCAATGCCGAGCAGGATAAAGACAAAAGTTTTACGATCCTTGCTGACATCCAGATGTGAAAGCAAGCCTAAGGCCAAAGGCAGCATCATGGCAGCAGTGGCCGTATTGGAAATCCACATGGACAAGCCTGCCGTCACCACAAAAATCGCCAGTACAGAAATACCCAAATGCCCACCAGACATGGAGATAATCCACATGGCAATTTTCCGGTCCAGCTTCTGGATATGCAATGCCGTTGCCAGCGCAAAACCACCAAAAAACAGGAAAATGACAGGATCGGCAAAAGTGGCCAAAGCGGCTTGTGTGGTGATGGGAACCAGTCCCCCGTCAGAGGCCATTGGCATGGCGAGTAACACCGCCATCACTGGAACTAAAAGTGCGGTAATGGTGATATGAATCGCTTCAGTCAGCCAGAGAATACCGATAAAAGCCAGCAGAGCCAGACCCTTATTGGCATTCTGGTCATAGGGCAGATAAAGATAGAGGCTATAGGCCACAATAGCTGCAACAACAATAAGGATCCAGCCTTTGAGCAGCCCTTTAGGCATCGCATTGGTTGGGGTGGCTAGATTGGTCTGAGTCATATGCTCTCCTTGCAAGGTTTTTATTTACGTCATTTTTTTATATCAGCTTTGAATTTGTAATTTTGCTTTGTTTAAAAAATACCCTATTTAAAGATACTATAACCAGATTGTTGCAATAATCCAGCACTTTGCCAGAGGGCATACAGGCCCAAGCCAAAAAGTAAAGCCAGGACAATCCATTTGAAGTGCTGCTGAGATAAACGATGGCGTATTTTGCCTCCGATCCAGACACCAGCAAGGGCGAATAAGCTGATCCCGATCAGAATATGCTGTTGGGGGACTTCAAATGCAATCAGAAGGGGAAAGAGCCAAACCAGCTGAATCAGTTTACTGGCAATAAAATTGAGATTGCTGATAATGACGATGTCGGTTTTAGACAGCTGGCAGCTCATCAGATACATCATCAGAAAAGGTGCCATGGCATTGGTGGCGCCTCCAATGATGCCGGCCAGCAAACCAAAATACAGCATACTGGAAACATGAGAACTGACTTGCAGCGGCCGTGTTCTTAGCTGGTCGAGTACATAGAACACCATCACCAGACCCAGCAATAATTTTAGAATCCCTTCATTCAACCAGAATAATAACTGAACTCCGAGCATGCTTCCCAGCAGGCTACTCAGGATTAAGGGCCAATAACGTTTGAGATAATAGCCCATACTGCTGAACAGGCCATGCTGTGGATCGGCATTGAGCATAATCAGGTTAAGCAGCAGGCAGGGCAGAATCACAAGCGTCACTGCCATACTCAGCGGATATTCACTGGACAGAACGGCTGTACTCATCATGGGAAAGCCGAATCCGCTTAAACCATGCAGCAGTGCAGCTAAGGCACAGAGCCACAGCATCATCCATTCTGCCTGAGTCATCTGACATCCATTTCAAACATTGGAATATTGAATTTATCGCTAATTGAGCTAAAAGATAAAGTAAAAAGCTGTCATACAGCATAGAAATAACAAAAATATAGGCAAAAAAAAGCCACGATAATCTAGGGGAATTATCGTGGCATCAAAATCTCACCCCATTAGACTGGGTGAAGGAGGAAGCACTTCAATACATCTTGCTATAAATTAGGATGCAGATTAATAGCGTTTATCCTGATTGACGGTGCGCACAGGATTTTGATAGCCCTGAACTTGCTGAACCTTGTCCTGTTCAATGCTGTACTGCTTTTTTGGCATGATTAACCACAGAACCAGATAGACCAGAATACCCGGAAATGCAGCACTCATGACCGAAATCACCACAAAGATAAGGCGTAATAAATTTGCGTTCCAACCAAAACGTTCAGCAATACCACCCATCACACCTGCAATCATGTTTGAGCGGTTAGAGCGATATAAACCAACATTGGCCATTAAAATCTCCTGATTAAAAATAGGGTTGAATCCTAAAACAGATCCATACTTCAAAAATGGAGTTGGATCAAATTTTTTAAAGTGCTGATTGCAAATAAATTCGTTAAGTAATGTTAATAAAGATTAAATCCAGCTCTAAGAGCCACTAACATAGTGAAAATTCTATTGAACTCTTGTGTAAAGTTCATTGGCTTGCAATGTGCTCTGTACGTGCTGTGTTTCCTAATTTAGGTATGCTTTAAAATGAAATTGGATGTATCAAGTTGTACATTAAGCAGTTTTTTTAAATTCGGCCTAATGTTGGGGGGGATGGGCATACTACAGGCTTGTGATCGCCATCAAGTCAAGCCTGAGCAGGAGCTTCAGGCAGAATCAGGACAGGAGGGGGTGAAAATTTCCGCTGCGAATGCACAGCCTGATGTCGTGCCGGTGAGTGCAAAATCTTTAACTCAGGTAGCAGGGCAAGCTACCCTTCGGGCAGAAACCGAGTCAAATCTGGCCGTCGTACCAGATTATGCCAAAGATTTTATCGGCCGCTATTATACCGAGATCGACTGTGATGGTAACTTTGCGCCCTGCAATGAGGGTAAGGCAGAATTTATTTTGACCTTAATGCCGGATGGTACGGTGCATCGCAGCATTTTGCAGTATGGCAAAGTGTTTATTGATAATGCCAAAAGTAGCACTGCCAGCAATATCACCTATCGCAAAGACCGTTGGTTTATCAATCCGGAGCGTACCGAGGTGGTGGTGAGTCGTAAAGAAGGGGCGAGCTTTTATTATACGATTAAGGATTCGAACCATCTGGTGATGAATCTGGACAAAATCTATAGTGAAAAGGAAAGAATCAATCGTGAATTATTTGATCGCGGCTATCCTGCACCCTCTAAAGCTTATGAGCTGGTAAAAGACACCACATTTGATATTAGAAAATAATGCGATAAGAAACGGCGCTGCTCTTTTTTTTAGAATTGGATTAAAGAAAACTATTTATAACTGTTTAAAAATCAAAACAAGTTTTGAAGACAAATCAGCCTAAAATCCAAGCGTGAAAATATAATAGCAGCTGATAGAAAGCAAATCAAAATAGTGTAAGGGATGTTTCAGAAGACATTCTAAGTAAAGAATGGTGGGCCGTCCGCGACTCGAACGCGGGACCAATGGATTAAAAGTCCACTGCTCTACCAACTGAGCTAACGGCCCATTCTGGGTAATCAAAATGAATTTGATTGAGATTTCTAAAACTGATGTTTTAGAATGATGGTGGGCCGTCCGCGACTCGAACGCGGGACCAATGGATTAAAAGTCCACTGCTCTACCAACTGAGCTAACGGCCCATCAAGGGATATCAAAGAAATGGTGGGCCGTCCGCGACTCGAACGCGGGACCAATGGATTAAAAGTCCACTGCTCTACCAACTGAGCTAACGGCCCTGAACCGGCATTCAAACTAGGTTTGAATGTATAGTGCAAGTCAAGCTAAATAGCTTAAAGCACCACTTTGTTTGATGGAGCGTATTGTAGCAAGATCTCATTTCAGCGCAAGCAAAAAATAACAAAGTTGCCCATGTTTGATTATAAATAGAACAATTGTGCTTTATCTAAACAAAAAATAGGCAACTTCAGTACTTAGAAGCGATATTGGTAGGCCTGAATGTTGGCAAAAATCTCTGCTGTGAGCTCAGAATAGGCCGTTGCACCTGGTAAGAGAACCAACAGGCGTTCATCGGTTTTATTCGGATCGAATGCTTGCTCTTTCAACCTGTTTTTCTGGTATTTAAAGGTGCCTGTCGTTTCGACTTGCTGCTGGATACGTAAAAACACCGGAACGGCATAAGCAGGCAAGCACTGTTTAAAGGTGCTGACCATCTGTTGCAGGTCTTCTTGATCCAGTTGCATGTCTGGTTTTAAGGTCAGCGCTGCCATCCCGGCACGACCATTGGTATTTGGAATTTCAACGCCATAGACCACGGCTTCAACAATTTTGTCATACTCGGTGAGCATATTTTCGACTTCGGTGGTCGAGACATTTTCACCTTTCCAGCGGAAAGTATCACCTAAGCGGTCGACAAACTGGGCATGACGAAAGCCGATATTACGTACCAGATCGCCCGTATTGAAATAAGCATCACCTTTGCCAAATACATCCTGCATGATCACGGACTTGTTTTTTTCCGGGTCGGTATAACCATCAAAGGGTGAGCGACGGGTAATTTTACCAATCAGTAAACCTGTTTCACCTTTTTTCACCCGTTTGCAGTGACCCTTGTTATCCCGAACCGGTTCATTTTTATCTTTATCAAAGGCAATAATGGCATAGGGTGTCGGGGAGAAACCGACGGTATTATCAAAATTGAAAATATTGCTAAAACCGACATTGCCTTCACTGGACGCATACAATTCCAGCACTTCCTGAATCCCAAAACGGGATTTGAACTTGTCCCAGATATTCGGGCGCATGCCATTTCCAATCATTCGGGTGACCCGATGGTCTTTTTCCAGTTCAGAGGGAGGGGCATCCATCAGATAGCGGCACAACTCACCGACATAGCCAATTGCAGATGCATCAAATTTCTTTACATCTTTCCAGAAGGAGGAGGTCGAGAATTTACGTCGAATCGCAAGCGTTCCTGCACCTGCAATCACACCACACCAGCACACCACCATGCCTGTGGCATGATAAAGCGGCAGGGTGCAGTACATCACATCATTTTTCTTGAGGTTTAGCACATGGCCATAGGTGCCATAAGCCAGCGTCCAGCGCCCGTTGGTAAAGATGACTGCCTTAGGCAGGCCGGTAGTGCCCGACGTATAAATGTAGAACAGCCCATCTTTGCCTTGCACCGAATGGGTGGTCGGTGGATTGAATTTCGGGGAGAGATCGATTTTTTCAGCCAGATTGATAAAGCCCGCAGGCGCCTGACCCGGATCGGCTTGAGTATTTTGATCGGCAAACCAATGCAGGCGATCACTGCTAATATTGAGGTCATCACGAATCTCGTTGACCGCGTTCCGGCACTCTTCACCGACAATCACCGCAATTGGTTTGACCAGGTTGATACTGTGGGTCAGCACCTTACCCACTTGCGAGGTATTGACCAGTGCCGTGGTGACACCGAGTTTGGCCAGACCGAGCACGCTGGCAATCAGTTCAGGGCGGTTCTCGACCATCAGCGCCACGACATCACCTTTTTTGGCACCCAAGGAAAGATAAAAATGTGCAATCTGGTTGGCCCAGGCATTAAGAGCGGTATAACTATAGCTTTGATCTTCGAAACGCAAAGCGATACCTTCCGGATTACGCTGTGAAGCTTTTTCAAAAGCCAGACCCAGACCGGCCGGTGTATTCGGAGTACGTAAATAAGCCTGTCTTAGCCCAGTCAGCAAATTAGGCACTTTGATTAAGAAGGCCGGGATTTTGGCAGCGACATCTGCAATACCAATAAGATCGTGCGGTTTCATTTGGGTCATGAGAATCCTATTTGTTTTTCGTATCCGATAGGTTTAATTTATATACAGTAGACAAGCTATCCATCTTTTAACGTTAAAAAGCTAGTGCAATCTACCTATTTTGACCAAATCTAGCAAAAAAAACCTAGTCATCGAAATGACTAGGTTTTTTTATGTGACTGCAATTGGGCAAATTATGACTCAGTTGCAGTATTGGCTTTTTTCGGTGGACGGCCACGTGGACGACGCGGGCGAGCAGCTTGCTTCTCGGCTTTTTCCGCTTCGCTGGCTTCAGCTTCCTCTACGGTCGCTTCTGCCACATCTTTGCTTTTTGCCACAGGCGCTTCTGTTTCAGCACTTGCTTCAGCTGGAGCAGCTTCTTCGACCTGAACTTCAGCTGGTGCAACTTCAGTGGTCACTTCTACTGGTGCTGCGGTTTCAGTTGCTGGTTCCGTCGGTTGAGTATTTTCCGTCGTTTCAACCACTGCTTCCGATGCTACAGGTGCTTCAGTTACAGCTGCTTCAACAGGTTCAGCTGGTGCTTCTACTGCTACAGGTTCTGGCGCAGCTTCAACTGACGGCGCGGCTTCCACCTTTGCCTGCTGTTTGGCTTGTTGCAAAGCCTGCTCCGCAGCCTGTTTGGCCAAACGGCGACGCTCACGTGGATCGTTGGCAACACGCTTGTCTGAGACCGGTTTTGGTGGGTTCAGGTCCAGGACTGGAGCAGGCTCTGCTTCAACCTTGGCTACCGTTACTTCAACATCACGGGTGACCGGTTTTTTCTCTGCAGCAGCAGGCGCTGCGGCAGCCACCAGACTCGCGTTGTACTCTTTCGTGAACTTTTCTAAAGCACGGTTGAAGGTTGGTAATAAACCAAACTGTTCGATCAGCACTGAGCAGTCTTCACCATAGACATGACGAATCAGGCTACCAATGGTGAACTGGCCCAAAGTTGGCACTTGTGACGGTGTTAACTGCTGAGCTGCAGGTTGTTGCGACTGTGCTGCACGCTGCTGGCGACGACGCTGACGCGGATCGTTGCTGGCCCGTGTTTTTTCAGACGTTGCTTCAGTCGCTACAATTTCTTCCACAGGAGCTGTCAAGGTGGCTTCAACCACATTTTCAGCTGCAGCCGCTTCAACTGGCGCATCTGCCGGTGCAGTGACTTCAACTGCTGGCGTTGCAACTGTAGCATTGTCATTCAATGCCACGATTTCGCTTTTTGCCTGGTCAATATTTACGACCATTGCTGTTGGCATCACATCCGGACGGGGTGCATCGACCAATTCAACACGAAGCTGCTTGTCATTGACGGCCGGCGCTTCAACAACTGCAGGAGCTGCCTGAGGCGCTTGTTCGTTCAGAACACTTGGATCGCGGTGGCGATTTGGGCGTTCCGGACGTTGCTGGTTGCGGCGGTCACGGCGCGGCATTGCCTGTTGTGGCTGTTGTTCATTGTTCTGAACATCATTTTGCTGCGCTGGCTCGTTGTGATGCTGACGGCGAGAATGACGCTTGTTTTCACGTGCTTCATGGCGTTGTTCTTGACGAGACACCTGAACCACTTCTTCATGCACTTGATGTTGCTGAGGTGCAGGAGCTTCAGACTGAACCTGCTCGCGCGGTTCTTTGTGCTTCGGGTTCGGATTGCGCGGTTTCTTGTTGTGACGTGGTGCCCTTTCTTCACGCTCTGCCGGTTTTTCTGCCGCATCACGTTCCTGTTTTTGTGCAACAGTCGATGGTGCCAGGTAAGCATTATTGTTGCTTGATACAGCAGCAGGTTGTGCTACGTGCTGTGGTGCTGGCTGTGCAACCGGTGCAGCCACCTGACCGAACTGGCCACGACTTACCGCACCGCCATTGATCATTTGTTCAATCGCTGCTGCAGCATTATTGGCAGTACGTGATGGATCAACAGTCGCTGCCTGTTTTTGTACAAACAGGTTTTCTAACCATGCACATGGGCTGCTTGAAGCTACTGGAGCTACTGCCTGTACAGGTGTTTGCTGTGCCACTTGCGGTTGAGCCGGCTGGTTTTGTGGATTGCGGCGTTTATTGTTATTACGGCCGTTGTTTTGTTGCGGCTGTGAAGGCGCTGGTGCTGCGTGTTGCGCATGCTGCTCTTCTTCTAGATGCCATTCAGAAGACTCATAGCCCAATTCTTTTTCACTTGAACGGGTCGCTTCGGTACGTTCATAGCTGGTTGGGGCAAAGCCTTCGGCATTATAGGTAATTTCATAATGCGGTGTTTCTAGATGCGGATGCGGCAATACTGTCACACGTACATTCGAGGTCTGTTCCAGATATACCAAGGTATGACGCTTTTCATTCAACATGAATGCAGCAATTTCGACCGGAACTTCGACCTGAACTTCACCTTGACGTTCACGCAGCGCAATCTCTTCCACTTTACGCATGATTGAAAGTGAAAGTGAACGCAAGTCACGTACCATGCCGGTACCATGACAGCGTGGGCAGACATAGCCAGTCGCTTCTTCAAGAGAAGGACGTAGACGCTGACGGCTCATTTCCATCAGGCCAAAACGTGACAATTGACCGAATTGAATACGGGCACGGTCACTCTGGGTCGCTTCACGAAGTTTCGCTTCCACCATACGCTGGTTGCGATCTTTGGTCATGTCGATAAAGTCGATCACCACCAGGCCGCCGATATCGCGTAAACGCAATTGACGCGCAATTTCTTCTGCAGCTTCAATATTGGTGTTCAGCGCAGTATCTTCAACATCGCTACCGCGGGTCGATTTTGCTGAGTTGATGTCAATCGACACCAAAGCTTCAGTTTGATCGATGACGATCGAACCACCAGAAGGCAGTTTTACTTCACGTTCATAGGCAGTCTGAATCTGGCTTTCAATCGCGAAATGAGCAAATAAAGGCTCATTTAAGGTATAGGTTTTCAGTTTGTCGAGTTGACGTGGCATGACTGCTTTTACGAAGTTATAAGCTTCGTTATAGGCTTGCTCAGAGTCAATCAGAATTTCCGCAACATCATCACGCAGGTAGTCACGAATGGCACGTGTCACCACACCCGCTTCCTGATGCACCAACATTGGAGATGGGCCAGAACTTGCTGTTTTCTGGATTTGTGCCCAAAGGTCAAGCAGATGTTGCAGATCAAGTTGCAGCTCTTCTTGTGAACGGCCGATGCCGGCAGTACGCACAATCACGCTCATGCCACGTGGTACGTTAAGCGTCGCCAGCATTTCTTTCAGTTCTTCACGCACAGCACCAGAAATTTGACGGCTGATACCACCACCTTTCGGGTTGTTTGGCATTAAAACCAGGTAACGGCCAGCAAGTGAAATAAACGTAGACAGGGCAGCGCCTTTATTGCCACGCTCTTCTTTTTCCACCTGAACCAAAAGCTCGGTGCCTTCCGTGATCAGTTCACGGATATTTGAGGTCTGGCGCGGATCGGCTTTGTAATATGAGTTTGCAATTTCACGCATCGACAGGAAGCCTTGACGACCTGCACCATATTCGACAAATACAGCTTCTAAAGAAGGCTCAACGCGAGTCACGTGACCTTTATAGATATTGGATTTTTTTTGTTCACGGGTACGATTCTCTAAATCAAAATCGTAAAGACGCTGACCAGTGACAAGTGCAACGCGAATTTCTTCGGCATGTGTTGCATTAATCAACATACGTTTCATGGGTGTAACACCTTATAGTGATACACAGCAAAAAATCGCTATACACGTAGCGAACATCACACATCACGGATCAATGGCTCAAATCTGCAATGAATTTCATTGTGGTCTGAGTCTTTTCTTACCGGCTTCTACTTGTATAGATAGGCTTCGGTTTTGATTCACGTATTGATGATGGCAATACGGCTTCAATCTTTAAACGGATTAAAGTCACCTGAACGCTTCACTGGCGGACGAGCGGTGCATTGGATGTATGTAACTTTCACTGTCACATTGCTCGAAGATCATCCCTTCTTTATAGAAAGTGTCTTGATACGGAATTGTCGTCGTATCTTTACAAACTGTGCAGATCCAATGCATCGACGCTGTAGCCTGAAGTCGTCTTCAGGGTGCGACTAATCTGATGTGTATCAGTTTACGTTTAAAAACCAACGAAAGTTGGCGACATATTTTTTAAGACAAACTGATTTATGTACCTGAGGTACAATTAAACGCAACAGTTTGCTTTGTTTGCCGATATAATAAGCCTTCGGCGTGGCATAATTCTTTGGGGACCTTCCCGTATCATGTGAGTCTTTAATTGAACAATCAAGTTCAGAAAAATCTGAAATGATTCAACTTTTACCCACAAACGATGGTTTCCGTGCGCTGACTATATCAAACCTTGCATCATCTGCCTATGGGCTAAGCTTATGTTTCTTGTGTAAAGCATAACCTAAGTGATCAGTTTTTAATCAATTTTAGTATTTTTTGGGTCATAGTAACTGTATGAATTCTACGCAACAATGGCAAAACGTCACTTGGTTTGAAGTGGATGAACATCAAGATGGACAACGCATCGATAATTTCCTGTTTAGTCGTTTGAAAGGTGTGCCAAAAAGCCGTATCTATCGCCTGATTCGTGAAGGCCAGGTGCGCGTTAATAAAAAACGCATTAAAGCAGAAACCAAACTCGCAATCGGTGACCAGATTCGTGTTGCACCGATCCGTTATGAGCAAAAAGATGAATCTGCTGCGCCCATTTCTGACAAGGTTGCCAATGGTTTGTTGGCCCGCGTGATCTATGAAGATGAAGGTCTGATGGTGGTGAATAAACCTTCGGGCATCGCGGTACATGGCGGTAGTGGTGTCGCATATGGTCTGATCGAAGGCTTACGTGCAGCGACTGGGAAAAAATATCTGGAACTGATTCATCGTATTGACCGTGACACGTCTGGTCTGGTGATGATCTCGAAAAAACGTAGCGTACTGAAAAGCTTACAGGACATGCTGCGTGAACATAAAATTAAAAAAACCTATGCTGCTGTGGTCAAAGGTAACGTAGCACTTGACCGTCAGTTGATTGATGCGCCTTTACATCGCTATGAGCTGGCCAATGGCGAGCGTCGTGTCTGTGTATCGCCGAAAGAAGGTAAAGAGTCGAAGACGCAGTGGAATGTGCAGGAACGCTTTATGCATGCCACACTGGTCTATGCCTCTCCACTTTCGGGTCGTACCCATCAGATTCGTGTACATGGTCTCAGTATTGGTCATCCGCTGGTGGGCGATGAAAAATATGGTCATGAAACTGGTTATAACGGGCCGAAACCGCGCCGCTTGTGTCTGCATGCCATGCGTCTGGAAATTCCGGGATATCCAGCGATTGAAGCACCATTGCCGGAAGATATGCAGAGTCTGGTGGCACAGTTAAGAGCACAGAAAGCGGATAAGCCGACGGCTCAGTAAAGACTTATTTTTTTCTTTTAATAAATTCAATCCACCCTAACCCTCTTTCTTAAAGAGGGGCTAGGGGAGATTTTAGGCATTAAACCTCTCTCTACCCTCTTCTACAAGGAGAGGGCTAGAGAGAGGTGGTAAAGCTACCTAACCTTGAATCAAATTTAGGAAACCTTATGAACACACCTGTAAAACTGGTCATTTTTGATTGGGATGGCACGTTATTTGATTCGGTCAGTCAAATCGTGGCGAGTTTGCAGTTTGCAGCACAACAGTTTCAGCAGCCTTTAAGCGATGAAGACGCGAAAAGCATTATTGGCTTAGGTTTGCCTGAAGTGGCACAGCGTTTATTTCCGAATGTGCCTGAATTGCATGCCAATATTTTACAAAGCTATTCAGAACACTATGTGGCAAACTCTTCCGGAGATTCCTGGTTTGAAGGGGTGGCACATATGCTTGCGGATTTGCAGCAACACGGTGTGAAGCTGGCAGTGGCGACGGGTAAAAGCCGTAAAGGTCTGGATCGTGTCTTGAAGCAGACCAACAGTGAGCAGCTGTTTGTGACCACGCGTGCTGCCAGTGAAACCCGTTCCAAACCAGATCCACTCATGTTAGAAGAAATACTGGCAGAAACGGGTGTACAGGCCGAACATGCGCTTATGGTCGGTGACACTTCTTATGATCTGGAAATGGCACAAAATATGGCCATGCCAAGTATCGGTGTCAGCTATGGCGTGCATGAACCTGAGCTTTTGGCGCAATTTAATCCGATCTGTATCGTAGATGATGTGACCGCTTTACATGCGGCATTGTTGGCTAAAGTCCAATGGAAACAAGCGATTTAATCTATTATCTTGGTTACAGTAAAAAATGGTATTTCCCCGGTTTAAAACTGCCGGGGAGCGCCACAGATTTAAGCGTTTGCTCTTATCTTTTAGTCTAAAGTCGCAATTATGTTGATTTTATTCGGTCAGATTAGCGGAGTTTTTCTGCTAAATGATGATGCATTTTAAATACTAAGATTTTGTTTTGTCTTGGTTTTTATGGATTTTCTTTATAGATAATAGCTATAGCAAAAAATAAAATAACTATTGGCATAAAAGCCGTATTTTTCCCATTCTAAAACTGTTTATTCCTATGCTCGCTCTGAGAAAGGTAATCCTGACGGATTATCGGCCTGATCATGTCCATATTTTCTGTCCATCTTAGATCTCAGCATAAGCCTAATTTTTGCAGTTTAAGGAAACATTGATGTCGAATTCTGCTGTTGTTGAATCAGTTGCACAAGCCCTTCGTAGCGCTGAATTATCACAAACTGCGATCGCGCCGATTCGCCCAGAACTGGGTGGTGAAAGTGCTGACGTAGATATTGCCTATGCCGTTCAAGAAGTGAATACCGAGCGCGCTTTGTCTGAAGGTCGCCGTCTGGTAGGCCGTAAAATTGGTTTAACCTCTAAAGTGGTTCAAGCGCAACTCGGCGTAGATCAGCCTGACTTCGGCATGTTGTTTGCTGACATGGCCTATGGCGATGGTGAAGTAATTCCTGCAGGTCTGCTGATTCAACCTAAGGTTGAAGCGGAAATCGCATTGGTAATTAACCAGGATTTGACCAAAGAAAAACATACCTATGCAGACATTATCAGCGCGACTGAGTATGCCCTGCCTGCAGTTGAAGTGGTCGATAGCCGGATCGAAAACTGGAAAATCAGTTTAATTGATACAGTTGCAGATAACGCATCTTCCGCAGCATTCGTTTTAGGTTCTCAACCTGTAAAACTTGAAAACCTTGATCTGGTGAACTGCAAAATGGTCATGACGCGTGGTGACGAAGTTGTGTCTCAAGGTGTGGGTAAAGCATGTCTGGCCAATCCACTCAATGCTGCAGTTTGGCTGGCAGATGAAATGGTACGCCGTGGTCGTCCATTACTTGCAGGCGACATTATCTTAACAGGTGCCTTAGGGCCTATGGTTGTGGCTCAACCAGGCGATGAATTCAAAGTTGAAATTGAAGGCTTCGGTTCTGTTACAGCTGCATTTGCTGCTGAATAATCGAGATTCCAAGAGAGTACATTCATGAAAAAGATTAAATGTGCAATGATCGGTCCAGGTAATATCGGTACTGATTTGCTTTACAAGTTACAACGCAGCGAATGGTTAGAGCCAGTGTGGATGGTGGGGATTGACCCGACCTCTGAAGGTCTGGCACGTGCTGCAAAAATGGGTTTAAAAACCACCGCTGAAGGTGTGGATGGTCTTCTGCCTCACGTGATTGCAGATGATATTAAAATTGCATTCGATGCAACGTCTGCTTATGTACATGCTGAAAACAGCCGCAAGCTCAATGAACTTGGTGTACTGATGATTGACTTGACGCCTGCTGCGATCGGTCCATTCTGCGTACCACCGGTCAACCTGGAAGCATTGCTTGCGGGTGGCGAAGTGCCAAACGTAAACATGGTCACCTGTGGTGGTCAGGCAACGATTCCGATGGTAGCTGCAGTTTCTCGCGTTCAGCCGGTTGAATATGGTGAGATCATCGCAACGGTATCGACTAAATCAGTAGGTCCAGGTACACGTAAAAACATTGATGAATTTACCCGTACCACTGCCGGTGCCATTGAGAAAGTGGGCGGCGCGAAACAGGGTAAAGCGATTATCATCATCAACCCGGCTGAGCCACCACTGATGATGCGTGACACGGTTCACTGTCTGGTAGAAGGTGAACCGGATCAAGCAGCGATCACTGAATCTGTACACGCAATGATTAAAGAAGTTCAAAAATATGTACCGGGTTACAAGCTTGTCAATGGTCCAGTTTTTGATGGCAACCGCGTGTCAATTTACTTAGAAGTTGAAGGGCTTGGTGATTTCCTGCCGAAATATGCGGGTAACCTTGACATCATGACTGCTGCTGCAGCACGTACTGCAGAGATGTTTGCAGAACACGTATTCAATAAAGACGCTTAAGGAGCAACCACATGTCTAAGATTATTGTTCATGATATGACTTTGCGTGATGGTATGCACCCACAGCGCCATCAAACCACTGTTGAGCAAATGATTGCGATTTCAACAGCACTTGATGATGCAGGCGTACCTTTAATTGAAGTCACGCACGGTGACGGCCTTGGCGGTTCATCCGTCAACTACGGTTTTGCTGCTGCGACTGACGAAGAATATTTAACAGCTGTTGTACCACGTATGAAGAATGCAAAAATTTCTGCATTACTTCTACCTGGTATCGGTACGGTTGACCATTTAAAAATGGCGCATGAAATTGGTGTTTCTACTATTCGTGTTGCAACGCACTGTACAGAAGCGGATTGCTCAGAACAGCACATCACTGCTGCGCGTAAGTTAGACATGGACACAGTGGGCTTCCTAATGCTTGCTCACATGGCGACTCCTGAAAAACTGCTTGAAGAAGCAAACAAGATGGTGTCTTACGGTGCAAACTGTATCTATGTCACTGACTCAGCAGGCTATATGCTTCCTCAAGATGTCATCGATCGTGTTGGTCATTTACGTCAACACTTGGACCCAAGCATTGAGCTCGGTTTCCACGGTCACCATAACTTGGGTATGGGTGTATCGAATACGGTTGCTGCGGTACAAGCCGGTGCAGTACGTGTTGACTTGGCATCTGCAGGTTTGGGTGCGGGTGCGGGTAATACACCACTTGAGTTGTTCATTGCGGTTGCAAACCGTATGGGCATGGACACTGGCGTTGACTTGTTCAAAGTACAAGACGTTGCTGAAGATCTGGTCATTCCAATGATGCACAACCCGATCCGTGCCGATCGTGATGCAGCAACTTTGGGTTATGCGGGTGTGTATTCTTCATTCCTGCTGTTTGCTAAACGCGCTGAAGCAAAATATGGCGTTTCTGCACGTGAAATCCTGATGGAGCTTGGTCGTCGTGGTACGGTCGGTGGTCAGGAAGACATGATTGAAGATTTAGCATTAACCATGTCTAAAGCGCGTGAGTTACAAGCTTAACTTTTAATCGCTCAGTATTAAAATAAGTTTGATAAAAAAGCATCCAAATTGGGTGCTTTTTTATTTTAAATGAGACTGATTAATATATTAAAACTCTGGGGTGAGATGTTTTAGTGATAATATTGTAGGGCGATTATTTTGGCTTTATATTTTCCTTAAACATAAAAACGATAAATAAAAAATGGCTGCTGAAAGATTTTAAAAAATTTACTCTTATTAATAGAAGAAACAAAAGTTTGAATTAAATATCTGGTCAATTTTTTATTTTAATTAATCGTTTTAAAATCTAAGCGATTGGTTGCTTGAGGAGAGGTCTGAAATATCGGCCGATGAAAGCAGAAAATCTTAATACTGTGGTCGGATTTTTTATTTAAATCGACTTGCGCATGATGGCGACATAGATTTTATCTGTTAAATGGGGAACTCATGATGCGTCGTCAAAACTTATGGATAGCAATGTTTGCTGCGATAGCAACTTTAGGAACAACTGCAGCGAATGCAGATTTTATTGACGACAGTAATGTGCAATTAAAATTTAAAAATTTCTATTTAGATCGCCAGTATCAAGATGATGCTTCATCACGTAACTGGGGTTCTTGGTCACAAGGGGTGACTCTGGATGCCAAGTCGGGTTATCACGATATTGGCGGTGGGATAAAGGTCGGTGCTGATGTGCTAGTTCAACATGCAGTTAAACTCAAAGGTCGTGATAAGAATCCGGACTGGGTTTTACCGCATGATGGCAAGCAATCAAAAGACCATTTCGGTAAAGTCGGTGCAACCTTAAAAGCCAAGGTTTCAGAAACCGAATTAAAAGTTGGTGAATTACGCCCAGTGTCGCCAGTTTTAGTGTTTGATCCATCGCGTCAGTTGTTAACAACTTATAGCGGTGCATGGTTAGAGTCGAAAGAGCTTAAAGATACTAAGCTTACACTGGCTTATATTGACGGGATTAACAACCGTTATGACAACCAGTTCCGTGATTTAACCAAATTTAATCCACCACAATTTGATAATGGTGCAGAAGCGGATGGGATGTGGATTGCCGGTATAGATCACCAGCTGACAAAAGAGTTGGGTGCAAGTTATTGGTATGCCGATGTTCAAGACATTTACCAGCAGCATTATCTGGGTGTGAATTACAAAATCGGGTTAGGTGAAAAAACCAAATTAGATAGTCATGTGCGTTATTTCAATAACTCCGAATCTGGCGATAAATTATATGGTGAGATCGACAACCAGGCATTATCGGTAGCTGCAAAAATCAATCATGGTACGCATACGGTCGGTGTGGGTTATCAGCAAATGTTTGGTGACAGTGCATTCCCGACATTGGGAGGCTGGGTGCCACAGCCTTATTTGGCAAACTGGGGAGTCGCAACTTTCACAGCGCCGGAAGAAAAGTCATGGCATGTGTCTTATGGTTATGACTTTTCTGAAGTCGGCTTGAAGGGACTAAATGCAACAGCGATTTATTTCAAAGGCTATGATCAGCAAGGTACCGGAGCATATCAAGGTCAGAACTTCAATACGGATGAAGTGAATGCAATCGTCAATTACACTGTGCCAGAAGGTAAATTAAAAGGTTTAGGCGTACAGGGCATGTATATTGATGTGAATTTTGCAAATCCAGCAAAACCAGACCTTCAGGAATACCGTGTAGCAACCACTTATACCTATAAGTTCTAATTCTGCTGCCTTGATCAAGAGCGCTATCCGGTGTAGCGCTGTTTTTCTATCTGCACATAAACTAAATCCTGAAAATAAATAAGGATTTTGATATTAAAATAACCATATGAAACATAAACTTAAATTATATTTATTTTGTAGTGTGCAATCGTAATTTTGTATCAGTTGACCCGTCTTGAGCGGTTAAGATAAGGATGTAAAAAAGTCATTTTAATGAGTCAACTTGACGTCGAATTCTTGAAAAGAGAGGGACACGCAAGCGAAAGACTGTAAGAGGAAGTAATATGAGCACTGTTCAAATCCCTGACTATCAAACAGATCCGTTCTTTGGCTTGGAAGACAAATGGATTGAAACTGCTGAAGGTGAGTTGACCCATTACCACGAAATTGGTGAAGGTACGCCTATTCTATTTTTACACGGTTCAGGCACAGGTGTATCTGCTGCGGCAAACTGGTGGTTAAACCTGCCACAAATTGGTGAGCAAGCACGTTGTATCGCGATTGATACCATTGGTTATGGCCAAACTGTGGTTGCGCCAAACACTGAATATGGTATTCGTGCCTGGGTAGACCATGCGATCCGTACGCTAGATGCTTTGGGTATCGAAAAAACCTGGTTAGTGGGTAACTCTTTAGGTGGCTGGTTGGCATTCCAGTTGGCACTGGATTATCCAGAGCGCGTTTTGGGTATCGTGTCTATGGGGACAGGCGGTGCGAAACAAACTGCTGCACTCAAAGCGCATGCAAACCCGGTGTTGACTGAAGAAGGCATCAAGAAAACCTTGTCAATGTTTGTGGTAAATAAAGACTTGATCACGGATGAACTGGTTAAAGTTCGCTTTGCTTCTGCTGCAAATGACTATGCATCAAATCGTTTGATGGATGTAGTTGGCGCACGTGACCGTGACCGTTTCGAATTCCCGCTTGATTTCGAAAAAATGAAAGATATTACTGTGCCAGTGTTACTGATTCATGGTACGCAAGATGTGGTCATTCCAGTATCACGTACTTGGGACATCCTGAATGTGGTTCCAAATGCTGATGCGCATATCTTCAGCCAATGTGGGCACTGGTCTCAAGTTGAGAAAGCAGACGAATTCAATACTGTGATCAAAAACTATCTTGCTGTTCACGGCGTAAAATAATTTTACCGTGTTTTAAAAAGGGATGACTTCGGTCATCCTTTTTTTGTGGGCAAAATATTGAACAGAATGTACTTAAGTGCATATGATTCTCATTTGTACAGGTTGATGTAAAAATCTAATTATTTTTAGCAAGTTATTAAATTTAAGCCGAGAAAAAACTGACTTAACTTTTATTAGACTTAAGTTGTAAATGAAGGGGGGTTAGGGTGAAAAACAGGCAATATTAGCCCAGATCAGGCGACCAATTAAGGAGCTACAGATTGATCCTTTATCAAAAAATAGAATTTAAAATAAATTTTTTAGCAAAAAATGATAAAACAAAAAAGCACATGCCACTCAAAAGTTGAATGGCATATGCTTGATCGGAGATGGAGCGGGATTAGTCCTGTTCTTCGCGGTTAATATCTAGATAAAACACCCGGGTTAATAGCTCAAGAAATTTGGTTACCGCATAGGATTTGTTGTTTTTGTGGTAACTGACATACAGATCCAGATATGGCAGTTCCACGTCCAGAGGGCGAATTACGGTATTGTCCATGGTCAGCGGTACAATATAGCCCGGTAATATGGTGCAGCCCAAGCCGATACCAATCGAGTTGATATTGAACAGGATATTATCCGCTTTCTGTACGATGTTGAGCTCAACGTTATTGGCTTTGGCAAAGTCCAGAATGGCATGATGCAAAGTATGTGACTGCTCTGCTGATGGAATAATAAAATCAATACCATTCAATGCTTTAACTGGAATTCTCTCGTATTTTGCCAGAGGGTGATCTTTAGGTAATATAAAAATCAAAGGCTCACGAATTACAAACTGGCTTTCAATTTCATCACTATTGAAGTTATGACGGGTAAAAGTCAGATCCAGATCACCTTTTTTCAACAGACGCATTTGTTCATTATTGTTCAGGCTGAGCAATTCAATTTTTAAATCCGGATTTTGCACACGCAGATTTGGCAAGATATACGGGAAGATTTTCATCTCGGCCACCGGAACAAAACCAATCCGTAGCATTTGCTGCTTGGCTTGTGACACCTGACGTGCCATGGCAACGGCCTTGTCTGCTTGTGCCAGGGTCAGGCGCGCCTGTTCCAGAAATACGGCACCTTCTTCGGTCAGCTCCACTTTACGTTTGGTTCGGTTGAGTAGCTTGACGCCGACATCTTCTTCCAGGTCTTTGATTTGCTGGCTAAGTGAGGGTTGAGCCGTATAAAGTTTAAGTGCTGCCTTACTAAAGTTCAGTTCTTCAGCAACGGTGATAAAGTAGCGAAGGTGTCGTAATTCCATGTCATCAGCCCGAAGAGTAATCCAAAAAATGTCTTACTATAATTTCATAGAAGTATAATCTATAAACAACTATGTCGTGAAGGTTATTTTGATATTTAGAAAGTAAATACTCTTGAGATATTTATTAATGTTTTAATATCAGAACAAGCACGTGGAATAATTGCTTAAAGCTATTAATTGAAACAAAAAAAATATTTCCCCAAAATCAATCCAAAATCCATTATCCATTCGAATTGAGTCTATTTACTTTGTGCCTTGATGGGTCACAGGAGAGCTTTTCATGAGTGGAAAAATTGATGTGCGTGAAATCGACGCTTTAGTCGATGCACAAAATGGGCGTATCACTCCATCTATCTATACAGATCCAGATATTTACGAATTAGAACTTGAACGCGTTTTTGGCCGTACTTGGTTGTTCCTTTGTCATGAAAGCCAGATTCCAAAGGCGGGTGACTTCTTCAATACCTATATGGGTGAAGATCCGATCATCGTGGCACGTCAAAAAGATGGCTCAATCAAAGCATTCTTAAACCAGTGCCGTCACCGCTCTATGCGTGTGAGTTTCGCAGACTGTGGTAATACCCGTGCATTCACTTGCCCATACCACGGCTGGTCTTATGGCATTGACGGTTCTTTAAAAGACATTCCGCTTGAAGAACGTGCTTACCCACAAGGTGCATGTAAAGAGCAATGGGGCTTGGTCGAAGTGAATCGTGTCAAGTCTTACAAAGGTCTGGTATTCGCTTGTTGGGATGAAACCACACCTGATCTTGAAGAATACATGGGCGATATCGCCTGGTATCTAGATGGTGTACTTGACCGTCGTCCAGGTGGTACAGAAATTATCGGTGGTGTACACAAATGGGAAATCGAGTGTAACTGGAAATTTGCAGCGGAACAGTTTGCATCTGACCAATATCATGCCTTGTTCTCTCATGCATCTGCGATCCAAGTCCTTGGCGCAAAACCAGATGATGAAGCATCGAAAAAACTTGGTGCTGCACAAACGGCTCGTCCAGTCTGGGAAACGGCTAAAGATGCACTTCAGTACGGTTCACGTGGTCACGGTTCAGGCTTCTTCTTTACAGAAAAACCAGATGCAAACGTATGGGTCGACGGTGAAGTAGCCAACTACTTCCGCGAAACTTATGAAGAAGTAAAAGAGCGTTTAGGTGAAGTCCGTGCCCTGCGTCTTGCAGGTCATAACACCATGTTCCCGACCTTGTCTTGGTTGAACGGTACGGCAACGCTTCGTGTATGGCACCCACGTGGTCCAAACAAAACTGAAGTATGGGCATTCTGTATTGCGGATGCTGAAGCATCGCAAGAAGTCAAAGAAGCATTTGAACGTTCTGCAACGCGTGCTTTCGGTCCTGCTGGTTTCCTAGAGCAAGATGACTCTGAAAACTGGATCGAAATCCAAAAAGTTTTACGTGGTTATAAAGCCCGTCAAAACAAACTCATTATGGAAATGGGTAAAGGCAACGAGAAAATCCGTGAAGACGGTATTCCGGGGATCACCAACTATATTTTCTCTGAAACTGCAGCACGTGGCATGTACCGCCGCTGGGCAGATTTATTGATCCATGAAAAATGGGAAGACGTTGAAGCAGCAGCTGACGCATACGAGAAGGAGCTTATGAAATGAGTCAAGTGAGTTTAGAACTTCATCATCAAATCAGTCAGTTCCTGTATCGCGAAGCAAAATTGCTGGACGACTGGAAATTCCGCGATTGGTTGGATACCTTGGCTGAAGATATTTCTTATACGCTACGTACCACACCAAACGCGCAAACCCGTGACCGTCGCCGTTCAGTTGAGCCACCGACGACTTGGGTATTCAACGATACCAAAGACCTTTTAGAGCGTCGTGTCGCACGTCTTGAAACCGGTATGGCTTGGGCTGAAGAGCCGCCATCACGTACCACTCACATGGTGAGCAACGTGATCGTAGAGCCAGCTGAAGTTGAAGGCGAATACGACGTATATGTAACCTATTTGCTATATCGTACGCAAAAAGAGAAAGACATTGTCATTTACTGCGGTAAACGCCATGACAAGATCCGTAAAGTTGAAGACGGCCTCGGCTTCCAGATCTTCAACCGTAAGATCATGCTGGATCAAGCGACCTATAGCTCACATAACCTGAGTGTATTCTTCTAATGAATAAGATTTTTGTTTGCCAAGTTGACGAATTAGACGAAGGCGAAGCGCTAAAAGTAGATTGCGGCGTGAATGGTATTGATGCATTGGCAGTATTCAATAACGGTGGTGAGTTCTTCGCAATGAACGACCGCTGTTCACACGGCAATGCGTCTATGTCTGAAGGTTATCTGGAAGACGACGGTACAGTGGAATGTCCACTTCATGCTGCACGTTTCTGTTTGAAAACAGGTGAGGCACTTTGCTTGCCAGCAACTGATCCAATTCAAACATTCCCGGTAGTGGTTGAAGACGGCGCATTATATGTAGAGATGGCAGGAGAGTAATCATGGGTTGGCTACAAGGCGAAGTTGCACTTATTACCGGTGGTGGTTCAGGCTTAGGCTGGGCGCTAGTGGAACGTTTCCTGGAAGAAGGTGCACAAGTTGCCGTTCTTCAACGTTCAAAAGCAAAAGTGGAGGCATTAAACGAACACTTTGGCGGTAAAGTTCTTGCGATTGAAGGCGATGTAGCCAGCTATGCAGACAACGTTCGTGCAGTGAATGCCACTGTAGAGCGTTTCGGCAAACTCGACTGTTTCGTCGGCAATGCCGGGATCTGGGATCATTATGCCGATATCGTCAATACCTCTGGTGAGCAGCTGGAAAAAGCCTTTGACGAGATTATGGGGATTAATACCAAGTCGCTCATTCTCGGCGCGAAGGCTGCACTGGATGCATTGATCGCTTCTGAAGGTTCTATCATATTTACTTTGTCTAATTCGGCACTGTACTCCGCTGGCGGAGGCCCTGTATATACTGCATCTAAGCATGCAGGGGTGGGTATTATGAAAGAATTGGCCTATGAGCTTGCGCCTAAAGTACGAGTGAATGCGGTTGCACCGTCAGGTATGAATGTGAATATCAAAGGCGCAGCGTCGCTCGGTCAGGAAAATGTTGGCCTGCTCGATGCACGTGATCCTGAGAAAATTGCACGTGGTATGCCATTGAATTTCTTGCCTGAACCGGAAGATATGACAGGTTCATACGTACTCTTGGCATCTCGTCAAAATAACCGTCCTTTGACTGGCGTTCTGATCAATGCAGAATGCGGTCTGGGAATTCGTGGCTTACGTCAGCCCCGTGCCGGTTTCTTTGACGAATAAAAATCTGCTTTTAAAAATCTCCCCTTACCCCTCTTTATAAAAGAGGGGGAAAGAATCTCCCTCCTTTTAAAGGAAGGATGGGGAGGATTTAAGTCTTCCTTTTTGGAGTCTCTCATGGCCGTTAAACTTATTTGTGCATCGCACAGTCCTTTAATGGAATTTGCTTCACCACAGGAAAAGCGTAAAGAACAAGCCGTTCGTGATGCTTTTGAAAAACTCTCTGCTGAAGTAAAAGCTTACGACCCAACCCTGATTATCACCTTTGGTCCTGACCATTTTAATGGTTTCTTCTATGACCTGATGCCAAGTTTCTGTGTCGGTATTCGTGCCAAAGCTGCGGGTGACTGGGATTATGGTAAAGACAATGATCACATTGATGTACCTGAAGACAAAGCATTAGGTTTGGTTCGACGTGTACTCGATGAAGGTGTCGACGTTGCATATTCTTACCGTATGCAGGCGGATCATGGGGTGACTCAGCCATTGCACTTCCTGTGTGACGGCAAACTCGATCGTTATCCAACGATTCCAATTTTTATTAATGGCGCTGCAGCACCGATGCCAACCCCCAAGCGTACCATTGCTTTGGGCCGTGCTGTAGGTCAGTTTATTAAATCTTTAAACCTTGAAAATGAGCGTGTCCTTGTTTTAGGTACAGGTGGTCTGTCGCATGATCCACCCACACCGCAAATGGGTTCGGTTCCACCACAAGTAGAAGAATTCCTGATTGCAGGTCGTAATCCAACGCCTGAAGCACGTGAAGCACGTCAGGGCAAAGTCATTGCAGTCGGTCAGAAACTGGCAGCAGGCGATACTTCGGTTGCAGTTCCTTTAAATGCTGAATGGGATCGTGCACTGCTTGAAACCTTCAAGAACGCTGATTTTGCGACCTTAGAAGCCATGACAGAAGATGAAATTCGTCGTGACGGCGGTCGTGGTGGTCAGGAAGTCCGTTCCTGGATGGCCGCATTTGCAGCCTTAAGCGAAATGGGCGAATACGACATGACAACACACTGCTATGAAGATATCAGTGAATGGATTGCGGGCTTCGGCATCGTATCTGCAGAGTTAAAAGGTTAATTGACATGAGCAACATCGAAACCATCGTAATTGTAGGGGCTGGCCAGGCAGGTGCAAGCGCGATTTTAGAACTTCGTGGCAACAAGTACGCAGGTAAAATCATTCTGATTGGTGATGAAACGCATCTTCCTTATGAGCGTCCGCCACTGTCGAAAGATGTGATTCTAAAACCTGAGGACACCAAGATTGAAATTCTGTCAGCAGAAAAACTGGCTGATCTTGGCGTGACCACCATTCGTGGCAATGGCGTGACTCAAATCAACGCGACCGCGAAAACGGTTGAACTTCAAAATGGTGATGTTGTTGCTTATGACAAATTGCTTCTCGCAACAGGCGGTGCCGCGCGCCGTCTGCCAAACTTCGATGCGTTAGGCAAACATGTTTATACCTTGCGTAACCTTGAAGACTCACAGGCATTGGTTCCTGTATTGCAAGCAGGTCAACGTATCCTGCTGATCGGTGGCGGTGTGATCGGTCTTGAACTGGCATCCTCTGCGCGTTACAAAGACTGTCAGGTGACTGTGCTTGAGCAGGGACCAATGGTAATGGGGCGTTGTTCACCGCATATTTTAAGTGAATTTCTGCTTGAACAACACCGTCTGGCAGGCGTAGATGTTCGCTTAAATACTCAAGTTGCAGCTTGCCGTTTAGATGGTGAAGAAATTGTGGTGACTTTAGCTGATGGCGAAGAGTTACGTGCTGATGCTGTGGTTTATGGAATCGGAATTGTGCCAAACGCACAGCTTGCCATTGCAGCCGGTTTAGATGCTGATCTTGCGATCAAGGTCAATGAAAACTGCCAGACTTCAAATGCCGATATTTATGCAGCAGGCGATGTCGCGACACAACTTCGTGAAGACGGCGAATTCCGCCGTGTCGAGACTTGGGAAAATGCCAATCTTCAGGCAGGCATTTTTGCGCGTCATGTCATGGGTGTCGAACATCCAAAAGCCAATCCGGCCTGGTTCTGGACCGATCAGCTCAATATCAACTTCCAGTTTGTCGGTGATATGGCAGCGACCCAATGGCTGGTTCGTGGTGACATGGATGCAGCCAAAGGCGCAGACAATTCATTTGTGATGTATGGTGTGACCGATGGTCAAATCGTTGCCGGTATTACCGTCAATGCGGCCAAAGAAATGCGTCATCTGAAAAAAATGATCAGCAAGAATACGGCTTTTGAAGCTGAAAAACATTTGGATCTGGCACAAGACTTACGCAAAATTGCTTAAGTTGTATTGAGATATCTTGGAACAGACCTATGTTTTGCATAGGTCTGTTTTTTTATGTTTATCGAATACTCTCTATATGATCACTACCTCAAGTTTCAGTTTTGGTTTGTATTACTTTGCGTAGGTAATGCCTCACTTTTGAGAGATCAAAAGTGACAAAAATCTTTTTCTAAACTGAGGATATGTCCATATATCCCAGTTTAGCGGCGGCATCCATGCCGCAATCAGTATTGTCGATTGTGGATTTGAACGAGAAGTTAGTTCAACTCTTTCTGATTAACTTTAATTGAGTCTTTTATGAATTCAAATTCATCTCCCATGCTGGTGACGGCAAGTATTTATGCTTTACTGGTGCTGATTTGGGCCGCAACGCCTTTGGCGATTGTCTGGAGCGTGGCCGAGATTCACCCGATGTGGGTACTGATCATTCGCTATTTTGGCGCATCGATTATTGCGCTATTCCTGCTAAAAATCATGCGTGATCCCTTGCCTTTTGACAGCACCTCAATGAAAAGCTATCTGGCCGGCAGTCTGAATTTAATCGGTGCACAGCTGTTTATTTATCTGGCAGCCAATTATCTGACCTCAGGTCTGATGGCCCTGATTTTTGGTTTTTCGCCGCTGATTGCCGGTCTGATCGGGCATGTGATCTTAAAAACTCATCAGTTAGTGTGGCTGCAATGGTCGGGTATGGCTGTTGCCATTGCAGGACTGAGTTTTGTATTTTTAGATTCGGCAGACAGCAAGGTGAATCCTTGGGGTGTGGTGCTGATGCTGATCAGTATGGTGTCCTATATCAGTTCAATCTTCTGGGTCAAACAGATCAACGCACCTTTAAGCCCAATGTCACAAGCGACAGGTTCATTGCTGCTATCAGCAGCCGGTTCACTGCTCTTGATTCCATTTATCTGGCAGCATATGCCGACCCAGTTGCCTGGCACACAGGCGCTGATCGGGTTTGTATTTACCATGATCATGTCCTCGATTGTGGCGATGCTGTGTTATTTCTGGCTGATTCGGCGTTTAAATGCTTCAACAGTATCTTTGAGTAATGTCATGACGCCAGTCATCGCACTGGTACTTGGTGCGACTCTGAATCATGAAATCATCAGCAGTCATGCCTTTGCAGGAATTGCCGTGGTGATGTTCGGCATCATTATGTACTTTTGGAAAGAGTGGCGTGAGCAATACTTTTCCAAGCACTAAATCTGTAGCAAATCAAAAGGGCGAAAGCCCTTTTTTATGCTTTAAATCTTTTAGAGGAATGAAGTCTATGGCTACATCCGTTCACAAGAGTTTAAGCAAGTCTATTTAGCAGATTGGCCAAATGTTAAAAATAGTATATGTCATCGTATGCACTCTCAATCGTTGCATAACTCAGGCATGCACGATCAAATCAGCACATTATGAGGATAAAATTTTGGCTGGAATCAGCAGAGTAGGGCTTGGTATGATTTTGTATTTTTTAAAAAACTGTATGCATCATGTTTTTCTCGACAGTACCCATAGTCCGGCCAGCCAGCAGGCTATCAGAGCGCTATTTTTTTGCTAAAATAACAAAAACATACATGATTGTCTGTGATGGATTTCATACTATACTCAAGTGCGCCTGTTTTTAGTTTGTATGCTCATTAAAAGATGCGTCGCCTGACCATTTCAAGCGGTTGCTGTCTTGCATATAGCGAATAATAAATAGTGGATGTTTATGCAAGATCTTCTCAAAACTAAAAAATTTCAGTTAACCACGGAGTCCAGCTGGAAACATCTCTGGTCTAAGCCGGTATTTGAGTATCTGCATTCAGATCATTTCAATGGACAACAGTTTCGTAATCTCGAGCATCCTGCTCGGGCGCACAGTCGTTTTGACTTATATAAATGGCTCATTACCCGAAAATCCAAAACCTGGAATATCAATCTCGACGCAGAACGTGCCGAGTTTTTTGCGCGACCGCGTGCATTGCCACAGCAGCGTCCCGATGCGCCTTTAGATGACTGGCAAATCTGGTTTATTGGTCACGCCACTGTGCTCATTCAAATCGGGCCTTATAATTTCCTGACCGATCCGGTCTGGGCTGAATATGCCAGTCCTTCTGCATCCACTGGTCCGCAGCGGGTCATTCCTGCCGGTATTGCGCTAGATGAACTGCCACATATTGATGCTGTGCTGCTCAGCCATAACCACTATGATCATATGGATCTGGCCACGCTAGAATGGTTGCATAGCACATTTGAAATGCCAATTTATACCGGACTGGGCAATGCCTGGTATTTGCCAAAGCACTATACGGTGCATGAGATGGACTGGTGGGAAAATGCATTTTTTGAAGAAATCCGCATTGTCTATACGCCGGCACAGCATGCCTCGGGGCGCGGTATGCGTGATCAGAATTGTGCTTTGTGGGGTGGCTTTTCCTTATTGCATGGTCAGGAACATTGTTTCTTTGCCGGAGATAGTGGTTATGCCTCGCATTTTAAAGAGGTTCGCAAGCGTCTGGGTGCGCCCCGAATTGCCTTGCTGCCCATCGGTGCCTATGAGCCGCGTGCACTGATGCGTGCGATTCATATGAATCCGGAAGATGCATTTCATGCACATCAGGACTTGCAGGCCAAATGCTCACTGGCGATTCATTACCGTACTTTCCAGCTCACTGATGAAGATCGGGATGCACCAGAGCATGAATTGCATGAAATTATCAAACATTCTTCCAAGCTGATTAATCCGTTTTACTGCGTACATGAAGGCAAACGGATTATTGTCTAATGGCTTCACGCTGTTCTTGCTTGATGAGTTGAATGGCAAGCACAGAAAGCATCAGCCAAACAGCATTTCACCTATGCCAGAAAATCCAACCAAGACTTTGGCCAGTACCCGCTCAAAGCCCAGGTTTTGCCAGATTGTGATTTCAGCAGGGGACTGAAACAGTATTTTTGGAATCAGTCCTTGATAGAATCAGCGCATTGCCAAGCTTAGCTGAATGTTGCGAAGTGTTTGGGTGAAAACAGGCTCAGAATTCACGAATAGCATTTTCCAGAAAATGGTGTTTATTTTCGCTAGATGGAATCAGGCAATAATCAGTTTTACCAAATAGTTGGTAGCGCTTTAAAGCAACGCCACGATACAGAAAGTCGCGGATAAAACGCGGCACTAAATAGCCTGTACTCATTAAATTCAACGGAAAACCGAGATGCTGCATGACTTTTAACAGGGCAGTGGATTCGGTATAAAGTGTGCCAGCTTGGATGACGAGCATCGTGCTGTAATGTGCAGTGGACATCTGGTAATGCTCGAGCAGGGCAACACCTAAAGGGGATTGGGCAGAGACCAGTTTAAACTGTATCTTGTTATCGTATTGAATCAAAAATCGTGCCCAGCCATTACAGATCACACAAACAGCATCAAATAAAATGATGTCGTGTTGTTGAATGATGTCTTCAATATCTTTGCTCATCGTTATATTTTTTCTAGTGACGTATTATTTGTATACTGCTTGATATCACACTAAAAAACCACCCGAGGGTGGTTTTTTATATATCGCTAAGGCAGCTTAAAGCAAGCTGGCTAAGCCTTTGGCTGGATCGGTTTCACGAGCAGCCTGTGCATCTGCCACTGTCATGCCGAGTGCTTGTGCTACGCCTTCGCCATAGGCCGGATCGCAACTATAACAATTGCGGATGTGACGGTATTTAATGAAATCTAGTGCATCACCCATCGCGCCAGCCGTGTTATTAAACAAGGCCTGCTTTTGTTCATCATTCATCAGGTTGAACAGGGCACGTGGCTGGCTGAAATAATCGTTATCATCTTCACGGAAATCCCAGAAATCGGCAGCACCGGTGATTTTTAGTGGTGGCTCTCTGAATTCCGGTTGCTCCTGCCATTGGCTGAAACTGTTCGGCTCATAATGTGGCAAGGAACCGTAGTTGCCATCCATACGACCCTGACCATCACGACGGTTAGAATTGACCGGACAGCGTGCAGCATTGACCGGAACCTGTGAGTGATTCACGCCGACACGGTAACGCGCGGCATCGGCATAGTTAAATAAACGTGCTTGTAACATCCGGTCCGGCGAGTAGCTGATGCCCGGTACCAGATTGCTGGGTGCAAAAGCCGCCTGTTCCACATCCTGGAAATAGTTTTCCGGATTGCGGTTCAGTTCGAACTCACCGACTTCAATCAGTGGATAATCACCTTTCGGCCAGACTTTGGTCAGGTCAAATGGATGATAAGGAACGGTTTCAGCTTCCAGTTCCGGCATCACCTGGACATACATTTTCCATTTTGGATAATCACCACGTTCGATGGCATCAAACAGGTCAGTCTGGCTGCTTTCACGGTCTTTAGCGATTAATGCTTCAGCTTCAGCATCGGTGAGGTTCTGGATGCCTTGCTGGGTGCGCATATGGAATTTCACCCAGAAGCGTTCATTATTGGCATTGATAAAGCTAAAGGTATGGCTGCCAAAACCATGCATGTGACGATAACCGTCTGGAATACCACGATCCGACATGACAATCGTAACCTGATGCAAGGCTTCAGGCAATAATGTCCAGAAATCCCAGTTATTGGTGGCACTGCGCTTGTTGGTTTTCGGGTCGCGCTTAACGGCTTTGTTCAGATCTGGAAACTTGCGCGCATCCCGCAGGAAAAATACCGGGGTGTTATTGCCGACCAGATCCCAGTTGCCTTCTTCAGTATAGAATTTTAGGGCAAAACCACGGATATCACGTTCTGCATCGGCCGCACCACGTTCACCTGCGACGGTCGAGAAACGCGCAAACATGTCTGTTTTCTTGCCCACTTCCGAGAAGATTTTCGCGCGGGTATATTGGGTAATATCGTTGGTCACGGTAAAGGTTCCAAAAGCACCTGAACCTTTGGCGTGCATACGACGCTCTGGAATCACTTCACGGACAAAGTTGGCCAGTTTTTCATTCAGCCATAAATCCTGAGCGAGTAAAGGTCCACGCGCACCTGCCGTCATACTGTTCTGGTTGTCGACCACAGGCGCACCCGCTTCAGTGGTCAGGTGGGTAACAGGGCATTTTTTAAAATCTTGGCTCATTTTTCCTCTCCAAGTTTTGAATATCTTGTAGCGTTTATCCAGTATTTATAAAATATTGAGTTATCTGCGAAGGGCATCAGGTTTTACTCTATTTTCAATATCTTGATATAAATGCTGTTAGCGCACAAAGTGGAATTCACAGGATATAATTGAGTGATGTTACTCAAAAAATATTTTTGAAGTTAATAAAGTCTAAAATATTGAAAATTAAATGGTTACTTTTTAAAAATAGCCGGTTTTCTACTCTTTGACAATATCAAATTCTCTATATTTTAGATAACTCAAATAATGAATCGGATTAAACGAAAATAACAATCTTCAAGTCCCTCATCTGTTTTTATCAAAGGATCAAACTAATAGATGAATCGTGCTGTTTAAAATAAATCTTATAACTGATTTATTTTAAATGCTTTTTTTGATCAGGTTTTGTCTGTGTGAAAAACATCATGAAATGCTGAATGTAATCAGCATGTTTTCCGGCCATAGCGCTCATTTTTGTAATACAGAATATCCTGCTTAAATGGTCTTTATTTTTAAAAAAAGCATTGGCAAATATGCTTGAAAATTGTCCAAAATGGCGTATCATTATTTTCCCACTCGCGTGGAAACTCACTAAAATCTAGTTAAAAGGCGAAAGTACAACATGGCCAAGAAGAAAACAGTCGAGCATGTGGTGATCCATAATTTTGTGGCAAAATACATGCATGAAGTCAACAAAAGTCAGGTTTTTGTAGACCGAAAGAAAAATGCAAAACGTGGCTACAACAAGCACAGACAAGGGCGATATTCCATGGAAGATCGCCCTTTTTTAATGGCAGCTTAAGATCTGTAAGGTGGTTGAGGATGACGCGTTGGCTGTTTGGAGTTGGTTCCAAGTGGAGAGAGCGGGGCAACGGGGCGGTTGCTACGATTTTGTGTATTTTGAGTGGAGCGCCGCGATGAATTTGTTGGCTCATCTCGTATAAAATCATTAAATAATTTATTCAGTCTTCCCTGATTTGGCTGTCCATAATGTGCAGGGTGAGGTTCAGTTCTGGCATGCTGAAAACTGGCAAATTGATCTTTTTGCTGACGATAGAGTTTGGCCGCTATCACAGAGGGATCATTTCGGCCTAAACGCCGTCGCTGGGATGCTGAAATTTCGATGCCCAATAGAGGGGACATTTTAGGCCGATCGGCATAGCCGCTGGCAGGACGTGTATAAGATGAACCGGAATAATCCGCATTTTTCCGGGCCCGCAAGGCAGGTGCAATAATAACAATATAGAACACCGCAATGAGCATGAACAGGATAACCAGAAATTCCATAACCACCTCTACACTCGTCGAGGGACTGGAAAAGTCCCGGATTAGGCACTCACCATACGCGTGGCTGATTTCACCATATCACCCAAACCATGGGTTCTGAAATAATATTCCAGCCAGCTTTTTACCATCAGTGGATTGTCCATTTTTAACACATGCTGTAGCAATTCCTGTGCATCACTCATCGGCACGTGACAAATGGTTTTACGTACCTTCAGGATATTACTCGAACTCATTGACAGGGTATTAAAGCCCATGGCCATGAGCAAAACCGCAGACAGCGGATCACCTGCCATTTCACCGCAGATACTGACCGGTTTTTCATTACGATGACAGTCCTGCACCAGACGGGTCAGGGCACGCAGTACGGCAGGATGTAAATGTGAATAGACATTGGCAACCCGCGGATTATTGCGATCGACTGCCAAAAGATATTGAGTCAAATCGTTAGAGCCAACCGAGAAGAAATCGACCAGTTCGGAAAACTCATCAATCTGATGCAGCACACTCGGCACTTCCACCATGATGCCGAGTTTTGGCTTGTTCACTTTGACCTGTTCTTCTTCCTGAATCGCCGCATGATCACGTTCCAGTAAATAGAGGGCTTCTTCAACCTCACTGACACTGGTCACCATCGGCAACAGAATATGCAGGTTATTCAGTCCGATACTGGCTTTAAGCATGGCGCGAATTTGTGAAGAAAAAATTTCTGGATGGTCCAGGGTAAAACGAATGCCACGCCAGCCCAGTGCCGAATTTTCTTCTTCAATCGAGAAATACGGTAGGTCTTTGTCTGCCCCAATGTCCAGGGTACGCATCACTACCGGTTTATTGGCAAAGTGAGTGAGTTGCTGGCGATAAATCGCGCGCTGTTCTTCTTCGCCCGGGAAGCGGTCGCGTAGCATAAATGGAATTTCAGAACGGTATAAACCAACGCCTTTGGCACCACGTTGCACGCCACGGACCACATCGATCATCAGGCCGGTGTTGACGTATAGTTTTACCGCTACCCCATCTGGGGTAATCGCATCTTTGGTTTCGTACTGACGCAGATCTTTGGCGATCTGTTCTTCTTCTTTTTGAATTTCTTTATAGCGACTGCGCAAACGCCGTGGCGGATTGATGAAGACCCGGCCTTGATGCGCATCAACGATCATTTCTACATCATCCAGGGTATTAATTGGCAGTTCAGTCACACCGACCACAGTCGGAATGCCGAGGGCACGTGCCACAATTACCATATGCGAGTTCATGGCACCTTCAGTGGTGACAATCGCAGCAATTTTATCCACTGGCAGTTCAACCAGAGCTGCAGTGGAAATCTCTTCCCCTATCAGAATACTCTCATCGGTCAGCTCACGATGACTGGCATCAGCTTCCTGTAAACGCGCCAGAATACGGCGGCCCAAGTCTTTTAAGTCTGCCACCCGTTCACGTAAATAATCATCCTGCATCTGGGCAAACTGTGCCACATGACTATCAATCACGATGCGCACTGCACCCTGTGCCCAATGGCCTTCGCGAATGAGCGCCTTGATTTCTGCCGGCAGGGCATTTTCATCCAGCATCCGCAAGAATACGCTAAAGAGGGCGCGTTCTTCGGCCATCAGCGCATCCTGCATCTTGTCATCGAGCGACTGGATTTCTTCACGGACGGAGTTGAGGGCGCTGTCTAATAATTGTAGTTCTTCGCTGATGTCATCGGCTTCACGATCGGGAACGGCGGCCAGATCTGCTGGCGGGTAGAGAATCACGGCACGACCCAGAGCAATCCCGCCTGAACCGGACACACCCTGAAAGGTTTTATAGGCAGGCAGGTTATTTGGCTTGCGGAAGACATCAATATTGCCCACCGCATGGGCATGGGCAATCACGCCAGAGAGCTGCGCGCACAGTGTGACCAGAAATGATTCGGCGGCTTCAGAGAAATCCTGAGATTCTTTATTCTGAACCACCAGCACACCCATTACCTTACGGCGGTACATCACCGGGACGCCCAGAAAAGAGTTATACAGCTCTTCACCGGTTTCAGGCAGGAACAGGAAGCGTTCATGTTTGGGTGCATTGTCCAGATTGACAATTTCTTCACGCTGGCCGACCAGACCCACCAAACCTTCGCCAGTCTGTAACGATACGTGACCTACAGACTCAGCCTTCAGGCCCTTGGAAGCCATCAGCAGATAACGCTGGTTACGTTCATCCAGAAGGTAAATAGAGCAGACATCGACATGCATGGCGTCCGCGACATGCTTGACCATGATATCGAGGGATTCATGCAAACTGGCAGATGCATTGATCTCTTGAACAATACGTCTCAACGTGTCCAGTTGCATATTCGACATAAGGTCTGCTCCGTCTATTCAGAATTTCAGTGATACGTTTATTTATAACAATAGCCGACCAAAAAATCTGCATGATTTATGCGATTTTTTAAGGTTTTTGCTGGGGTAGCTGCTGACACAACTCCACCAGGGCTTTGCGATAAACATCACGTTTGAAATTCACGACTTGACCTAATGGATACCAGTAACTGACCCATTGCCATTGATCAAATTCCGGCGGATCAGACAGATTCAACTGAATATGCTGAACGGGGGCCGTGAGTTTGAGTAAAAACCACTTTTGTTTTTGACCGATGCACACCGGATCGGAGTCCGGTCGTATGTATCGATGCGGCAAACGATAGCGCAACCAGCCTTTGGTTTGCGCGATGATCTGGACGTGTTCGGGCAATAAGCCAACTTCTTCTCTCAGCTCACGATAGAGTGCCTGCTCAGGGGTTTCTCCATATTGGATACCTCCTTGTGGAAATTGCCATGCATTATGACCAATGCGTTTTGCCCATAAAACTTGTCCAGCATCGTTTGCCAAAATGATCCCGACATTTGGTCGGAAACCCTCAGAGTCGATCATTTGGCTACCTAAAAATTGTTTAATTTATACCTTTGCCATCGGGGAGCGTTATTTCTTTATCCAACTCGAAAAAAGCAAAGTTTAAAAATGTTAAAATTGCTATGATCTTAACGAATTTCTATCGACTAGCGGAGATAGATTTACAATTTTTTTCTTAAATTTCAGTTTTTACGAGTATTTTCATGAAATTGGCGCTATTTGATCTCGATCACACCTTGTTAAACACGGATTCGGATCATTCTTGGGGAGAGTTTCTGGTCAGCGAGGGCCTGGTCGATCCGGTGCAGCATCGTGCCATGAATGACAAGTTCTATGACGACTATAAAAAAGGTCAGTTAGACCCCTATGCCTATAATGAATTTGTGTTCCAGTTTCTGACTCAACATGAGCATGCTTATTTAACCGAGTTGCACCAGCTGTTTATGCAAAAGGTGATTCGCCCGCAAATGCGTCCAGAAGGTTTTAAGGCCATTCAACGGCATAAAGACGCCGGTCATGCTCTGGTCGGGATTACCGCGACTTCGGATTTTATTACTGCACCAATTTTTCGTGAATTCGGCATTACTGAAATTATTGCCACCAATGCTGAAGTACTCGATGGCAAATATACCGGAAAAGTGATCAATACCGCGTGTTATCAACAAGGCAAGCTGGTGCGTCTGGAACAGTGGCTGCAAGGTCGCGATGTGACCGAGTCTTGGGCCTATTCAGATTCGATTAATGACCGTTTCTTGCTGGAATATGCCGATCATGCCATTGCAGTGAATCCGGATGACCGCCTTGAAGTTTTAGCCAAAGCGCAGGGCTGGAATATACAGGACTGGTCGATTTAACTGATTGCATTTTATCCATCTGATTGATCCAGCACAACTTCGGTTGTGCTTTTTTATCTGCCCGAATTCAATATAAGTGTTAATGTTTTTTCACAGTCCGCTTGCCTCGGACATGTTATGCTCAAAAAACAGGACATGAAAATAATGGAAAAGTTTGAGGTGTAATGCTATGACTCACGTTCGACCGCGTATGACACATCTGTTTCAGCAGCTTGGCTTGGATGCCACTCAGGAAGGCATTGAAAAGTTTATTCACGAACATCAACTGCATAAAGATCTGACTTTGCTCGATGCACCGTACTGGTCAGAAGCACAACGTCAGTTTTTAACCGAAAAAATTGCATCTGATGGTTCATGGGCCATTGTGGTGGATCAACTCAATGAATCCCTGCATGAAAACTCAACCAGTGAAGGATGAAATAAAAGCCAATCGAATGATTGGCTTTTTTAGCTTGAAGGCTTTAGTGAGTGCGTCGCCAGATGCTGACTTGTGACAAGCTATGTTGATATTTTCTGGCGGTTTCACGAATAACAAAAGGCACATCCTGGGGCTGGGTCACCAGCTCAAAATGAGCCTTTAATATTTCCGAGATTCCCTCCAGTGTAGTGACCTCTCTGTCTGCCTGCTTGAAGCCGCCCAGCCATTCATCACGTGCAGTATGTTCTTCCAGCCAGGTATAAGGCGAACTGAGCAGTAGAATTCCACCCATATTTATCCGTTGATGGATCTGCATCAAAAAGTCTTTGGGATGATGCAGCCGGTCGATCAGATTTGCTGCCAGAATAAAATCATAGCCACTAAAATGTGCTTTCAGATTACAGGCATCGGCCTGAAAAAATTCCACTTTAGAGGCAAGCTGATCCAAAGCGAAATCCTCAAGCGAGCAGATTTTCTCTTCGCTTAATTCACCTTCTGTGGGGAGCTGATAACGGATTCGGTGACCTTGGGCCAGAAAGACGGCTTGCTGAATAAAGCGTGCAGAAAAATCCAGACCGGTGACCTGATCAAAATAGTGTGCCAGTTCAAAGCTGGCGCGGCCAGTAGCACAGCCAATATCCAGAGCACTTTTACATGCAGTTTCTCGGAAATACGGCTGCGCCAGCTGCACCAATGTTTTGGCAAAATTGGCGATGCCAAAGTATTCGGCGCCGTACTGAAACTCCAGATATTGAGACACCAACTGGTCGCTTTCATACTGTGAAGGAAACTGTTGCAAGGCTTGATCAGAGGCGACATAGCGGAAGCCAGCGTGTTGAAAGAAATGCCGTCTAAAAGCATAACGTGCGCTGTGCAGGGCTTCATTGCCTGCTGAAATCCAGGAGCCACCTTTAATAATATTATGGCGCCCGTCAAAGGTCGGGGTACTAAAATCATCATAAAGAGGATGCACCTGAAAGCCCTGAAACGGATAGATTGGCGTTTCAGTCCATTGCCAGACATTGCCCTGAATATCATAGAAATCGCCCTGCCGAAAATGATCGACCGGGCAGGAACTGGTGCCATATTTCAATTCGATATTGGCCTGTTCAGGACTGGGTAAATCTGGATCCAGGTCTGAAACCGCATACAGGCGATACCATTCATCCTCAGTCGGTAAACGAATGGTTTTTTCAAGCTGTTGCGATTTCCACTGACAAAAGGCTTTGGCTTCATGATAATTTACGTCTACCGGCCAATCCCAGGGCATGGGGACTTCTTCCAGCATCAGGCGCAATGACCAGCCGAGTTCAGTCTTGCGCCAAAAACACGGATGAGTCGCTTGTGAAAATTGTAGCCAGCCTAAGCCTTCTTCACTCCAGTAGTGTCCGGTCTGGTAGCCATCTGCTTCGACAAAGGCCAGAAACTCCTGATTCGACACCAGATATTTTGCAGCTTCAAAGGCTGCAACTTCGGCTTCATGCTGGCCGTATTCATTGTCCCAGCCATAAAAAGGATGGTTAAAATCTTTCTGTAGATGTACCTGGCCTTCAGGCACAGCAATCAAACTATTTTCCGGGGCAATGCCGGTAATGATATTGGCACGCCACTGCGGATGCTGGTGTACATGTTCTAAAGCATGCTGACGAATCAGCACCGATGACGTTTCCAGATGAATCCGTTCATGTTCGATGCCCATAATCAGCGTCCACCACGGATTGTGCCAGTTTAAGGGCAGATTCAGCGGGGCATGCTCAACAATGTTCAGAATCAGCGCGCGTACCTGATGTCGATAATCCCGGACTGCCTGCACAGTCGGCCAGTCATAATGCACTTCATCCAGATCATCCCAACTCATTTCATCAACCCCGATCGCAAAAATACTTTCAAAATGCGGATTCAGACGTTCAGTAATGAGTTTGCTCAGCAGCAGTTTATTGACAAAAAAAGTCGCGGTATGACCAAAATAAAAAATCAGCGGATGACGCAAATTAATTGGCTTGATAAAAAAAGCATCTTCATGCTTGAGGCATTCAAATAACTGCTCATAGGTATCAAAGGTATTCAGGAAGTAATCACGTAGGCTGTGTCGCGCTGTCTGTTCGTCGGCAAAATCAAGCGCAGGTGTAGGCAACAGCATCGGTTTGGCCGAAAGCCATAGGCTGCTGGCATTTGTTTTATCTTGAGAGAGGGGTTTTAGGGGAGAATCGAGCTGCATCCGTCAGGCTCCATCGAATAATTTTAAGTATTCCTCTGCATCGCAAAAGAATAGATTTATCTTAAAAATACGCGAAAGAAATCCCCAGATGGGTGTATTTAGGTAACAAAATGCTGCACTGTTTTGAATGCAGCATTTTTAGAAATGAATTAAAGAGGCAGGGAACTACTTTGCATAAGTTGAACCAGAGCTTGCGCCGCTTTGGACTGAGTACGACCCGGATGCCAGACCATGCCTAGCCGGCGGTTCATTTCCAGATTGATATCCAGCTGATGCAGATCGTGATTGACCAGAGTTTTTGGCAGCACAGACCAGCCGAGACCAATGGATACCAGCATGCGGATTGATTCCAGCGGATTATTGCTCATGCTGACTTTTGGTTTAATGCCCTGTTTTTCAAACTCGGCCAAAGTAATCTGTGAGGTATAGGTTTGTGAAGACGGTAGCAGGCTCGGGTAATTCAGCAAATCTTCCAGGCACAGATTTTTTTGCTGGGCCAGTGGATGAAAGGGTGCAACTACAAAGACCAGAGGATCATTCCAGATGGTGACATAATTCAGACGTGCATCGCCCCGTGGCGGCAAGGTTAAAAATGCCAGTTCCAGATCGCCGGCAATGACTTGTTCGTGCGCCTGCTCGGAATCGACAAAATGTACATCCAGCCTTACATCCGGATATTCTTGTACATAGCGGCGCAAATGACTTGGAAGATGATGCAGGCCAATATGATGGCTGGTGCCGATTTTTAATTTTCCCTGTACCTGACCCTGTTCATGGCTCAAGGTATAATGAATATCACCGAGTTCATTCAGCCAGTTTTTCACTTTAGGCAATAGCGAATGCGCGGCATGGGTGGCTTGTACACCACGTCCGGCGGATTCAAACAGTTTGACCCCAAAATATTCTTCCAGACTGTGAATACGTTTGGTGACGGCAGGCTGGGTAATAAAAAGCTGATCTGCGGCCAGAGAAATCGAACCAGTTTCCATGACTTTTACGAAGGCTTCAAAAGCTGCGAGATTCATCTTAATCACCTATAAAGAATTTTTATGTGTAATTATATTATTGTTATTTTTTAAGAATAAATCAAAGCATAATTCGCTTGTTTGTATTGCATTGCTGCATTACTAAACATTTTCAAAGCCTTGGGATTTAAATAGCGTCAAAAAAAGACCCTCTTGGATGAGATGGTCTTTGGTCAGGAACATCGACAGAAAAGATCAGGCGGTGATGTCCTCATTCTGCTGTTCGATATTGCGCTCCCAAATTTTTTCGTGGAAGAAGAACGCAACTGCCTGTACTGTGGGTTCCAATAAACTTAAGGCAATTGCCATGGCCAAACTGCCAGTCACCAAATAACCGACAATCATCGCCACCGTGATGTGCATAATGTAATAGCTGAAGGTCTTTTTAAACATACGCTGATTATTGTCTACAAAACGTTGGATATGTGCCATGTCGAAGTTCCTCAAAATATAAATCTCTGTCTATACAGGAATAATAATAATTCTCATTTAATTTGTAAAAACGAATATTTTTAATAAATTGATCGGAAAAGTAGATTTATGGGAATGCAGCGAAATCATGATTTTATTCAGCTTTTGAAAGATTCCAAAAAGTTTTTTAACTAATAAAAATGATAAATTAGATTTATGTGACAGCAGCGATATAATCAAAATCAGAGCAAGAATTTACCCAGTCCAGTGGAGTACATCGACATGGCAGGCGCAACCCAAACAGCAAAAACATTATATGATAAATTGTGGGATGACCATTTAGTAACACAACGTGATGATGGTTCTGCCTTACTGTACATTGACCGTCACTTATTACATGAAGTAACGTCGCCACAGGCATTTGAAGGTTTACAACTCGCCGGGCGCAAGCCATGGCGTTTAAGCGCAAACATTGCTACACCAGATCATAACGTACCCACCTCGAAAAAAGAGCGTGAACAGGGTGTTGCCGGCATTGAAGATGAAACTTCGCGCATTCAGGTACAAACCTTGGACGACAACTGCAAGACCTTTAATATTGTTGAATTTGATATTAATGATATCCGTCAGGGGATTGCGCATGTGGTTGGGCCTGAGCAAGGTTTAACCTTGCCGGGCATGACCGTGGTCTGTGGTGATTCACATACTGCGACCCATGGTGCTTTCGGTTGTTTGGCGCATGGTATCGGTACTTCAGAAGTTGAACATGTATTGGCGACCCAATGCCTGGTTCAAAAGAAGATGAAAAACATGTTGGTACGCGTTGACGGTCAGTTGGGTCAGGGCGTGACACCGAAAGATGTGGTCTTGGCGATTATCGGCAAGATTGGTACAGCAGGGGGTACTGGTCATGCGATTGAATTTGGCGGTCAGGTGTTCCGTGACATGTCGATTGAAGGTCGTATGACCGTGTGTAATATGGCAATCGAAGCCGGTGCACGCGTAGGTATGGTCGCTGTCGATGACAAAACCATCGAATATGTTAAAGGCCGTCCTTATGCACCGACTGCAGAACAGTGGGATCAGGCCGTAGTGTATTGGAATACCTTACATTCGGATGAAGATGCACACTTTGATACAGTTGTGGTCTTGCAAGGCGAAGAGATCGAGCCGCAAGTGTCTTGGGGAACCTCTCCTGAAATGGTGATTCCAGTGTCTCAGGCAGTACCGACTTTGCAACAAGCCAAAGACGAGGTACAACGCAATGACTGGAACCGTGCTTATCAATATATGGGTTTAAATGCCGGTCAGGCCTTGGCTGAAATTCAATTAGACCGTGTCTTTATTGGCTCATGCACCAACTCGCGTATTGAAGATATTCGTGCTGCGGCTGAAGTGATCAAAGGTCGTAAAGTTGCGGCAAGCATCAAGCAGGCGATGGTGGTTCCAGGTTCGGGTCTGGTCAAGGCCCAGGCAGAAGCTGAAGGCCTGGATAAAGTGTTTGTAGAAGCCGGCTTTGAATGGCGTGAACCAGGTTGTTCAATGTGTCTGGCAATGAATGCTGACAAGTTACAACCGGGCGAGCATTGTGCATCGACGTCTAACCGTAACTTTGAAGGTCGTCAGGGCAATGGCGGTCGTACGCATCTGGTCAGTCCTGCAATGGCAGCCGCCGCGGCAATTGCCGGTCACTTTGTTGACGTGCGTAGTTTCTAAAAATCCCCCTCAGTCCCCCTTTTAGAAAAGGGGGAAGTTCCCCTCTTTAATAAAGAGGGGGTTAGGGGAGATTTAAAGTGATGACATTCTTTAGGAATAAAGACAATGAAAAAATATACCGTTGAACAAGGTATCGTTGCACCATTAGACCGGGCCAATGTCGATACCGATTTAATTATTCCAAAACAGTTTTTGAAATCAATCAAACGTAGTGGTTTTGGTGCGAATTTATTTGATGAATTGCGTTATCTGGATGAAGGCTATTTGGGTCAAGACAACTCAAAACGTCCTTTAAACAAGGATTTTGCATTAAACCAACCTCGTTATCAAGGCGCGAGCATTTTGATTTCACGCGCCAACTTTGGTTGTGGTTCAAGCCGTGAACATGCGCCATGGGCATTGGAAGAATACGGTTTCCGTACCGTGATTGCACCAAGCTATGCCGACATTTTCTATAACAACAGCTTTAAGAATGGCATGTTGCCTGTGATTTTGTCTGAAGAGATTGTTGATCAGTTATTCAAAGAATGCTTTGCAACTGAAGGTTATCAACTCACCATCGATTTGAACGCACAAGAAGTACGCACACCAAATGGTGAAAGCTTTCAATTTGAAGTCGATCCATTTCGTAAGCATTGCCTGTTAAATGGTCTGGATGATATTGGTTTAACTTTACAAGCTGCGGATGACATTCGTGCTTATGAGGAAAAAACCAAACAATCACGTCCATGGGTATTTGCCGAAATTCAGGGCTAAATCAGCGAAAATTGTCATAGCATGACTGCGATGCCCTTGCTAATATCGGAAGATTATTGGGTTTTTTGATTGGGTAAGACAGACATTATGGCGAATTATTGGAAACAGTGGCTTGCTTTAAGTACGGTGTCGGTGCTGATGACTGCATGTCAAAGCATCGATACCATGAAGCTCAAACATGCCAAAGAAAATGCCGAAAGCAAAAACAATGCGTTGATTTACTGTAAAGGAACATCGGATTGCCAGTTCGAGCGCTTAAACCAGACCATCATTGTCAATAACGACAATGGCCGCCTCAGTAATGAGGCGCGAAAGCAAAAACTGGTACGTTTGCAGGCTAAGAATTTGAATCAGGCCAATCCGATTTACTTGTCAGTACCCGCAGGACAGCATGAATTAGTCGTCCGTTTTTATCCAATCAGTAAGGATAAAGCGGAAATTTTACATGTGTTTCATCGCTTTCAGGCCAACAAAACTTATACCTTGAAAATGTTCCGCGACCGTAGTGCGCGTAGCAGCAGTTTATTAAATGCCTCTGCACCTGATCCGCTTTGCGTGGATTTATTGCAAGAGCAAAAAACCATTCGTCGTTTTTGCAAACCTTATAATGTGGTCAACGGCATTGCAGAGTTTGTAGAAAAGAAAATTTAACCTTTGTCAGGTCTGAATCTGACGCTTTAAACGGAAAATCTCATGTCTAAACAAATTTTGATTTTAGCTGGTGATGGCATCGGTCCTGAAATTGTCAAAGCGGCAGAGCAGGTACTGGATCGTGTAAATGAAAAATTTAATCTCGATTTGACATGGGAACAGGGTTTACTCGGTGGTGCGGCAATTGATGCCCACGGTTCACCATATCCTGAAGTGACCTCAGAACAGGCCAAAAAAGCCGATGCAATTTTATTGGGCGCCGTCGGCGGGCCAAAATGGGATACGATCGAGCGCTCAATCCGTCCGGAACGCGGTTTATTAAAATTACGTAGCGAACTCAACCTGTTTGCCAACTTGCGCCCAGCGATTCTCTATCCACAATTGGCTGATGCTTCAAGTCTGAAACCTGAAATCGTGGCAGGTCTGGATATCCTGATCGTGCGTGAATTGACGGGTGGTATTTATTTTGGTCAGCCACGTGGGATCCGTGAACTGGAAAATGGCGAGAAGCAAGGTTATAACACGGATGTGTATTCAGAATCTGAAATCAAACGCATTGCCAAAGTTGCCTTTGAAATGGCGAAGCTGCGCGGTGCCAAGGTCTGTTCAGTGGATAAAGCCAACGTACTTGAAGTCACTGAGTTGTGGAAACAAACCGTTACTGCGTTGAAAGAAGAACAGTATCCAGAAATTAACTTGTCACATATGTATGTCGACAATGCTGCGATGCAACTGGTCCGTGCGCCAAAGCAGTTTGATGTGATTGTCACCTCGAATCTGTTCGGTGACATCCTGTCTGATGAAGCTGCGATGTTGACCGGTTCAATCGGCATGTTGCCATCAGCCTCGCTAGATGAAAATGCTAAAGGCATGTATGAGCCTTGTCATGGTTCTGCACCAGATATCGCGGGTCAAAACCTGGCAAATCCATTGGCAACGATTCTTTCGGTGGCGATGATGCTGCGTTATACCTTCCGTGAAGAAGCCGCTGCTAAAGCCATTGAAGATGCAGTAGGTCAGGTCTTGGATCAAGGCTTGCGTACGGCGGATATCATGTCTGAAGGCATGCAAAAAGTCGGTACGGTTGAAATGGGTCAAGCAGTCGTTGCTGCATTGAACTAAGCCTGTTTCGATTCAAAAAAACGCAGCCTTGAGCTGCGTTTTTTTATGATAGAAATTTCAAAGCTTAAACGGCTTAACAGGTTCGGCCTGTGGTGCGTACCGCGGTGGCAATATTATCTTTGAGTAAGAAGGTGATCTTACATTGCAGATTGACGTCATAGCCACCTGAAGGACTCACAGGAACCGGAATAGGTACGGCACCGCCTGCTGCCGGAAACTGTGCTACAGGAAAAGGAATTGCAACAGGGCGCTGTACCACATAGCTTAATTGCTGGGCACTGAGTTCAGGCCCACTGACCTGCTGATAACCTAAACGTTTTAGATCTAGAGTTTGATCGATCAGCTGGCTGCTTTGTCCAATAAACTGCTGCAAATAGGCTTCGCGGTCAGATTGGCCCATATTAAGGGAATGTGCACAGCCCGCTATTAAAATACTGGCCAAAATACCGAGCGATAGTTGGAGATAGGAAAATCGCATCATTTCACTCCTGCACAGGAACGACTCATCAATAGTGTAGGCAGGAAGTGTGATTGGTATTGTTGTAATTTGACACGCGGCACAGATGGGAGCGAGAGCTAACTCAACATCAATCCATCCAAAAAATTGGACTACAGGATGACAGCTTAGCAAGCCCTGCCGGTATAGCGAACGGATTGGACAATTTCATCTTTCAGCTCAAACCGGATTTGGCATTTCATCTCGATGTTATAACCGCCATTTGAGGGCGTAGGCATTGGTGCACCGATCGAGATACTCTGACTAATATTCGGTGTGCCCATCGGAGTATTCATATCCCGAAAAATAGTATAGCTGAGAAACTCTGCTGTCTGAATCGGTTGCTGGGCGGTTTTAAATCCCATTGCACTCAGATCAAGCTGGCTGCGAACCTGTGCGGCAGTTTGACCGACATAGTGTTGTAGCGACTGATTTAGGTGATGTTTGCCGCCTGTGGCACAGGCGACGAGGATTAAGCTGCACAGCAGGACTAAGCACTTCATATTCATGGTTTTTAGACATGTTATTTTAATTAAATGAATAGTCGGGAGTTTATAGTTCAGTGTCAAATTATTTTATTTTTCAATAAAAAATTAAAGCAATAAAAAAGCCACTAAAAGTGGCTTTTGCTTGCGCTAAAACTTAGCGTGCACGATAGGTGATACGACCTTTGGTCAAATCATAAGGTGTCATTTCAACCTTCACACTGTCGCCAGTTAAAATACGGATATAGTGTTTACGCATTTTACCAGAGATGTGGGCAATCACTTCGTGACCGTTCTCTAAACGTACACGGAACATAGTATTAGGAAGCGTCTCGGTGACAACGCCTTCGAACTCGATGAGTTCCTCTTTATTGGCCATAGCCTACCTGAATGAATAAATTGGAAAGGCGCAAATTATAGTCAATTTTTTTGCAAAATACAAGGTGAAACGGGCGTTAGACTGATCATCTGTCAGTAAAATAAGCGAACGATCAGGATAAACTTTTTAACTAAAAAAATGTCGGTTTCTGTTGTCAGTTTGGTCAATCGCAGTTAATCTAAAATTAATCTTTTTAAGTATAAATGAAGTACATACAAGGAAGGCTTTTGAGTGAGTCAGCTAACGGATGCATCAGTCGTATTGCGTTTGGGCTATCAGGCGATTCGTCGTGCGGGTTTGCCGACAGAAGAACTTTTGACCAAAGCAGGAGTTGCTTTAAATCAGGTCGAGGCCAATGACCGTACGCCGCTGAGTGCTCAGTATGCCTTTTGGGTGGCAGCTGAAGAAGTCAGTAAGGACCCGGATATTGGTTTGCATCTGGGCGAACATTTACCACTGTATCGTGGTCAGGTCATTGAACACCTGTTTGTTTCATCTGAAAATTTTGGTGAGGGACTGAAACGTGCCTTGGCTTATCAACGACTGATCAGCGATGCCTTTGCTGCCAAGTTGGTGATTGAAGATGGTCGCTGCTATTTAACCAATGGCGAGCAGCCTTTTGCTGAAAGTCTGGTCAATCGTCATTTTACCGAGTGTGCCATGTCGGGTGTACTGCGTTTCTTCAAATTTATTACCGAAGGACGTTTTGAACCGATTTATATCGATTTTAATTTTTCCAAAGGTGCTCCTGACGAGGAATATTTCCGGGTTTATGAGTGTCCGGTCAGCTTAGGTCAAAAAGAAACTCGTTTGTATTTCGATCCGACTATCCTGGAATATCCGCTGTGGCAGGCTGAACCTGAGCTGTTGCAGCTGCATGAGCAACTGGCCATTGAAAAGCTACAGGAACTGGCAAGATATGATCTGGTCGGTGAAGTACGTCGTGCAATCGGCTCTACTTTGGAGAGTGGCGAAACCACGCTAGAAACTGTGGCAGCCCAGCTGAACATCACGCCACGCCGTTTGAGAACACAACTGAGTGAGGCACATACCAGCTTTCAGCAGATTCTCTCGGATTATCGCTGTCGTCTGGCCAAGCGTTTGCTGGCGAGTACCACTGAAAGTGTTGAAAGAATTGTCTATCTGACCGGATTCTCGGAACCAAGTACGTTTTATCGTGCCTTTAAACGCTGGACCAATGAAACGCCAGTGGAATATCGGAAACGCAAGCAGCGTTAAAAATCCCTCCTAACCTCCCTTTAAAAAGGGAGGAATTCTCCTCCTTTCAGAAAGAGTTAGGGGAGGTAAATATTCTAAAAAATTTAAAAATTATTCCGGCAGATTCAGCCAATGCGGCCCCAACGGTAATTTAGGCAATTCAAACTGCTCCGGATAGTCGGCATGAATAAAATATAAACCATCGGCAGGCGCAGTCACGCCAGCAGCTTTGCGGTCTTCGGCCGCGAAAATACTATCAATATGATCGGCAGCATACATGCCCTGACCAATTTCCAGTAGGCAGCCCATGATATTACGCACCATATGATGCAGAAAGCCATCGGCCTGAATATCCAGTACCAGATATTGACCATGCTGAATCAGACGGCAGTGGCTGACATGGCGCACCGGTTGATTGGATTGGCAGGCTGCAGCACGGAAGCTTTCAAAATTATGTGTACCTTCAAACTTTTTCGCAGCCAGCATCATCTGTTCAATATCGAGTGGAGCATAGACATGTGTGACCTGTTTATGCAGCAAGGCAGGTCGCACAGGATGATTATAGACCACATAGCGGTAACGGCGTGCCTGAGCCTTAAAGCGGGCATGGAAGCTGTGATCCATCTCTTTGATCCACTGAATCGAGATATCTTTGGGCAACTGGCTATTGCAACCCATCAGCCAGCCACGTTCAGAACGAATGGCATCGCTATCAAAATGTGCCACCATATTGGTCGCATGTACCCCCGCATCGGTACGTCCGGCACCATGTAGGCTAATCGGTTGATCGGCAACCCGGCTCAGTACCTTTTCAATGGTTTCCTGCACACTTGCAACACCCGGCTGTTGAGTCTGCCATCCCCGATAATGCATCCCACAAAACTCAATTCCCACCGCAAAACGCTGCATAATGACCTCAAAACCTTATTGATCGTACCAATGACGATGCCATTGCTCTACAGTGTCGTATTGTAAATACATTTTCAGTGCTTTTGCATACAGATCCGCATGGCCATAACTTTCATTCAGCAGAATTTTGCAGTGATTGACCCATTCTGCAATGGCATAGCGCTGATCTGTCGCGCCAAAAGGCACCTGGGTGGTCAGTACAGAGAGACAGCCTTGGTCATAGAGTTGATCAATGAGTGCGATCAGGGCCTCATTGACAGCGAGATTACCCGTGCCAAAACCTTGCAGAAATAAAAAATGCGGTGGTCTGGCTAATAAGCTGTGCAGGTTGTTCAGTTGCTGGGCCAGATCAATCGGTTGCATCATGATACTCATGCAGTTAAATCCAGCGGCTTTCCTAATATCTTCAGCTTTGACTTGATAACACTGCTGACTGGCCTGGATTGTAATGTTGGCCTCAAGACCTGAGAAGGCATTTAACTCGGTGGTATGCTGTTTGAGTGCCGTCTGGGCATGCATTAGTTGATGATGAAAAGCCAGATAGACCCCTGCGGTACACATGCTGACAGAATCTAGGGCGAATCTCAGATTATCCAGCGCATCACTAAATTCGCGCTGCTTATTGCCCTGAGCATTCAGCAGCGGATATTGACTACCAGTCAGTACCACATGTGCCGAGTTGCCGAGAAAATGTGCCAGGACTGCACTGGCATAACTCAGCGTATCTGTACCGTGAATAATCACAAAATATTGGATCTTTCGAGATTGTAGTTCTTGAATAAACTGCACCAATTGCAGCCAGTCCGCGGCTGTACAGGCACTACTGTCTTTAATGGCTGGTGCGCGGTGGCATTCAACGAAATATTGGTCTGCGAGTATCTGTTCGAGCTTGGGAATAAATAAATCCGCAGACATCGGGGCAAGTGGATCGCCGACACAGCCGAATGTGCCACCCATATAAATTAATGCAATATTTTTCATCATAAAAAAAGCAGCCAACCCTTGACTGCTTTAGTGTAAATCGAAATGCATCAAGATGCGATTTGATTCAGTAATTGCTCTGCGCGTTGCTGTTGCTCGGCCGTATATTCAGCTTCTCGCTCTGCAATGATCTCACGTGCGGCAACATAGGCACCGAGCTGAATATATTGCTGCGCAAGATCCAGATTCAGACTGGCCTCATTGATGTCCAGTAATTCCGGGAAAGATTGTACCAGTGGATCATGCTGGTCTGTGGCTGTTTGAACTGATGTAGCAGGAATGTCGAAAGTAACACCTGTTGCAGCAGGTTTAGTTTCTGCATGATCTAATTTAAAGTCTAGGCCTGATGAAAGGTCTGTCTGTGTCGCAGATTCACTCACAGGTGCAGCAGCAGAAAGACTAGACAGATCAAACTCAATTGCTGGTTCTGAGGTTTTTTCGGCGACAGGCGCTGGAGTTCCTATAGAAAATGAGAAATCCAGAGGCTTGATCTCTTCAGATACAGCAGCCGCTGTTTCTACTGGAGCAGCCTGCTGCAATTCCAGTTTAAAATCTAAAACAGCTGCGGTTTCTGTTGCTGCCGTAGGTGTAGTTTGCACAACAGCAGATGAAGTATCTTGAAATTCAAAATCTACAGCAGGTACCGGAGTTTCTTCAGATTTTGGCGCTATGACCGGCGTAGTTGTCGGTTCAAAATTAAATTCAAGTGGCTGAATATCCGCAACAGGCTCAATTGCTGGAGCTGGCTTGCTTGGTTGAAACTCTTGTTGCAACTGTTCAAATGCCTGCTCATTTGAAGGAGCGGGAGCGACCAGATCAGCAAAGGCATCGGAAGATGCCGAGGTTTCCTGTACAGATGAAGTTTTAAGCTGTGCACTTGGGAAATCAATCGTATCTTGAACAGCAGATAAAGATTGATCAAATTCACGCTGTTTGGCTTCAGCTTGCGCCAGAATCTCATCTAAATTTAAAGAACGGATATGGTTGAGCAGTTGTGAAATCGCAAACTCATCTTTCTGTAAGATATGAATATCTAACAACAGCAGATAGAGCTCATGCTGGGAATTGTCGCGATTCAATGCCTGGTTAATCTGAGCTTCGGCCGCAAAAAAATTACGTTCCTGAATCAGGCCTTCAATTTTTTTACGCGTTTCTGCGGATAATGGCGTTGCTGATTTTTTTGCGACCCCGACTGGCTCAACTACTTTGGTTTTTTGTGGGGCAGTTTTTGAAGCAGAGCCAGGTTTTTTCGCTTTTACAGTTTTAGTTTTTGCTTTATCTGATTCTTGAGCATCTTGTCGTTTTTTGACGACAATTAATACGATGATCAATATCACTAATGGAATCACATAAATCAGCATGTTTTACCCCTTGAGGATAGAGTGTATTCAATGTTCACTCATCCCAATAAATCGTCATGTGTAACTTTTAATTAACTGGCTTCTTATCTGCTTGTTGGGCTTTAAGCTGTTGTTGCAGCTGGGCCAGACGCGCATTTAATAATTGAATTCTGTGATCCTTCTGATTGAGTGCCAATTCTAATTCGGTTACGTTTCTCTGTAATTTAACGGTTTTTTCTCGGGCTGTCATAACTTTTAATGACAATTCCTTCGATGTTTGATTGTGTTCTGTGTTCTGGTTTGCAGAAAGCTGTCCGGAATCGTGCTGGTTCTCAGCAACCAGACTCATTTCAGCCTGATTCAGACGGTATTTAGTTTTGGTAGCAGGCTGAGAAGGTGTCTGTGCCTGCTTGGCGGCGGTGACTTTGATCGGAGCAGTTACACTACTCATCATAGCTAAATTCAGTGCTGCACCTTTGCGTAAACGATTGGCATTTCCTCCGATAAAGGCATGTTCATTGTTTTGCTTGATTTGCTGCATCACTTCATTAACCGGACGTTGCTGTTCTGCTGCAATTCGTGATGCGATTCCCCACAGCGACTCATTGGACTGAACCATATAAGTGGGTTGAGCTTGGGCTGAGGCACTCTTGGCTGGTGTAACTTTTGTTGTAATTGGAGCTGGGGTCTGTACAGGAGGAGTTGAGCCAGCCGATTTTCTGGCCTGTTCCTCGGCAAATTTCTTGACCAATGGATCGCTGGAAGCGCTTTGATGTTCAGAACCAGTCTCAGCCGGTTTTTGCATAGATACTTTATTTTGCTCTGGGGCAACTTGATCTGAGGGCATTCTGCTCGCCGGTTCATTTGCAGCTAAAGACTGAATAGGTTCCGCTGCAGCCGGAATCGATGGTGCTGCTGGCGCGAGTGCAGCTTGAGGAATTGAACTGCTAGACAATGTCGGCGGACTAACATGTTGCACAGCCAGCGGCTTTTCTAAAACCGGTTGCTTATTTGAAGTGGCTGGAGAGCTGTTGTAATGGGTAGTCACTGGCAGGTTTAAAGCAATATCTTTTTCACTGACCATGACAACTGGCGCAAGTGGGCGTTCATTCTGTTTTAGACTGGCTTTTAATAAATCGGTTTTCGCTTGCAAAGGCGTGCGGATATGTTGCAAACGTGCAGCATTGCCTTCCTTAATTTTGATAATGATATTCAGTTCCCGATCCGTCATTGGTCGAGACGATGTAATGGTAATGACTCCGGTGCCATTACTGCTACGCCGGGTGAAAAAGTTCAGATGACCAGGCGGTTGATGTGATGCACCCATCGACATTAAATCTTCAGGCGAAGCCAGACTCACCTCAATCGGTAAATTCATATCAGATTGTCGAAAGGTCATTTCAGCATAGAGTAACTCTCCAGGCGCAGACTGGATCTGAACCGGATCTACGTTAATCGCATAAATATTCTGTGAAGCAACAATGGCTAAAATGGCAAGCTTTAATTTGTTATATACAGTCATCTTAATTGTGAGCTCAGTCATTATCGCATAGCGAAAATTATAGATTAACGGGATGTTTGTTTTTTGTAAAATACTTACGCAATAGTTACATAAAAAAGCCGATCAATAAAGATCGGCTTTTTGTTTTATATCCATCTCGGGATATTAAACGTTTTTATAATCAATCAGGATGCGCAGCATACGGCGTAATGGTTCAGCAGCGCCCCAAAGCAATTGGTCACCGACAGTGAATGCACCCAAGTATTCTTTACCCATGTTGAGCTTGCGCAGACGACCGACTGGAACGCTTAAAGTACCTGTTACAGCAACAGGAGTCAGATCTGTCATGGATGCTTCGCGAGTATTTGGCACCACTTTAGACCAGTCATTGGCACCTGCAATGATGTCTTCGATCTCATCCAAAGGTACATCTTTTTTCAGTTTCAATGTCAATGCCTGAGAGTGACAACGCATGGCACCAATACGCACACAGTGACCGTCAATCGGTACGATCTGCTGGTTGCCCAGAATCTTGTTGGTTTCAACCTGGCCTTTCCACTCTTCTTTCGACTGGCCGCTTTCCAGTTGCTTGTCGATATAAGGAATCAGTGAACCGGCCAAAGGCACACCGAAGTTGCTGGATGGGAAGCCTTCACCGCGTTGTAATTCAGCAATTCTCGAATCGATATCCAGAATTGGAGAGCGTGGATCATCGAGTAATTCTTTGGTGTTATTGTATAAATAACCCATACCGCTGATCAGTTCACGCATGTTTTGCGCACCCGCACCAGACGCTGCCTGATAGGTCATAGACGTTGCCCATTCCACCAGATTGTTCTGGAACAGACCACCTAGACCCATCAACATCAAGGAAACCGTACAGTTACCGCCAACAAAAGTTTTGGTGCCTTTTACCAAACCGTCTTTGATCACATGCATATTGACCGGATCAAGTACGATGATGGCTTCATCATCCATACGTAAGGTCGATGCTGCATCAATCCAGTAACCATTCCAGCCTTCAGCTTTCAGTTTTGGGAAAACCTCAGAGGTATAGTCGCCACCTTGACAGGTAATAATGACATCCATCTGCTTCAGACTGTTAATATCTGATGCATCCATAAGTGCTGGGGCAGTCTTACCACCAAATGCTGGCGCTTCACCGCCTGCATTACTGGTAGAGAAATAAAATGGCTCAAAATGAGCAAAATCATTCTCTTCAACCATACGTTGCATTAGGACGGAACCGACCATCCCGCGCCAACCGACCAGACCTACTCTCATGTCACTTTGCCTCGGTGCGTTAAAAATTCTAAAGGGATTCGAGTGTATCAAAAAGGGACTCAACTGCAAGTGCTACACAATCAAAACATCAATATTCTTGAGCGAAATATCTGCTTTATGATACATACAAAATTGATAACGTCATTTTTCTTTCAGAAAAAATAATAACTTAATTAAGAGCACGCTTTATGATATGGGTTATCCAAATTGTGGCAATCATTGTCATTTGGTTAAGTTTCTGGTCACTGATCCCACGCGATGAATGGTGGATTCGAGGTGCGGATTTTCCACGCTTACAAATTCTGGTCTTGGGCTTTATTGCCTTTGTGCTGTTTTTGGTGGTGGAACATCCCTGGACTGTCTTGAATCAGCTGATTTTTGTGGCCCTGATTGCGGCTTTGGCTTATCAGCTAAAAATGGTATTGCCCTATACCTTTATCTGGAAAAAACAGGTCAAGCAGGTCAAACAGGATCAACTGGATCCGCAGCGGCAAATCTCCCTGATTGTTTCGAACGTACTGACCACCAATACTCAATATCATCGACTGATTGAACAGATCCAGACCCATCAGCCAGACTTGGTGTTAACGCTGGAAACGGATCAAACCTGGCAAAATGAACTGTCGGTGATTGAAGCAGATTATCCTTATCGTGTGCCTGTGCCTTTGGATAACCTGTATGGCATGCACCTGTATAGTAAACTGGAACTTCGCAATACCCAGGTCAAGTTTATTTTAAGCGACGAGATTCCGTCCATTCATACCACAGTGATTTTAGGCTCGGGACAGCCGGTGCAGCTGCACTGTCTGCACCCGAAACCACCGAGCCCAACTGAAGCCAAGGATTCTACTTTACGTGATGCGGAATTGTTAATTGTCGGGGATCAGATTAAAGATTTAGATGAAAGTTGCATCGTCATGGGGGATCTGAATGATGTGGCCTGGTCTCGTACTACGCGGCTGTTTCAGCGCATTAGCGGGCTACTGGACCCACGCGTCGGACGTCATTATGTAAACACCTTTCATGCAGATTATCCTTTTTTTCGCTGGTCGCTCGATCACGTATTTCACAGTATCGATTTTGCCCTGGTCCATATGGAACGTCTGCCCCATATTGGTTCTGATCATTTTCCGGTCTTTCTGGTTTTACAAACCGGTCGGGTCTTTGAGCATATTCAGGAAGAATTGGAGCAAACCGATGAAGATGAGCAGGAAGCACAAGAGGCCATAGAAGAGGGGATTCAAAAAGCAGAGAAAGAGGAAAAAATGGTGACCGATGAAATTGCCATGGCTTATAAAGATGGCGGCAAAATTTCTTAACTTTTTAAGAGAAAAGTGTAAGAGATTGCTTACATCAGTTTGCGCTTCTTGCGGATGGGCAATCATGAGCAATCCAGGTATTCTAGGTTTATCAGCACAGGGAGTCGAGAAAGGATATTCTCATAAGGAAGACGAAGCTGAATGAAAACATCATGGATATGATGCTGAAAGGGAAATCACAAAAAATAGAACCAATTATAATAGATGAAAGCACAACCTCATTAACCCGGGTTTTACAGGATGTAGAACTCGGGTTAAATTATTTTTAGGATGAATTTTTTTAAATATTTAATTGATTATTAAAGATAATTTTAGGTTTAAAGCTATATTTTTACAGTGCAGAATGGAAAATGTTATTGCCAGTGATGACTCAGTGAATGGATCAGAAATACTTCAGCTCTATCGTGCCAATCCATGGTCTACTGCCGAAAACCACAACATTTATTACAGGCTTTACAACATTCGCATGGTCTGGTCACTGCACGTATAAATGGTCAGCTGGTCGGACTGGCGAATGCGATTTCAGATGGCTTTCTGGGGGTGTATTTCCCACACTTATTGATTGATCCGGACTGGCAACGACAAGGCATTGGTCGGCGGATCATGTAAAATATGTGGTAATGTTATTCAGGATTTCATCAGCAGATTTTAGTGGCCGATCAGCAGACAATAGGATTTTATCAGGTCTTAGGCTTCATGCGTGCGGGACTAACGAAAGCTATGTAGATCTATCAAGGTACAGATCATGAGCAGGATTTTAAACTATAGGAGCTGTAGCGATTTAAAGTCTAGGATCAAACAGATTTAGTAAATTTCCTTATAACCTTCAGGGCGAGTTTTAAAACGGCGGTGGAACCACATATATTGGGTCGGTGCGATGCGTAGCTGCTGTTCAATTATCAGATTCACGCGAGTAGCATCCTCGACTTCATTCTCACTAGGGAAATTCTCCAGTGCCGGTTCAATCAGTACATGGTAGCGTGGATTTTTGATATCGCCATGACGATAGAAATATAAAGGAATCGCAGCAGCTTTGGTCATTTTCAGTAAACGACGGTGCGCGGTGACGGTTGCCGCCGGTACACCAAAGAAAGGTGCCATCACCCCTTGTTTTAAACCATAATCCTGATCCGGACTGTACCAGATTGCATGGCCTTTTTTCAGATTACGTACCAGACCGCGCATATCATCATGATCAATTTGATGGGCATAAATCGTGGCGCGACAACGGTAAATCAGCATGTCCAAAAGTGGATTATTCTGTGGGCGATACACCACATCCGGTTCAAAATATTGTGCACACAGATATCCACCAGCATCCAGTAAGGTCGAATGCGTGCCTAGTAACAGCATACCCCGGCCTTCGGCTTGAGCATTCTGAATATGTTCCAGTCCTTCAATACTGACGCGATCCTGAAACCATTTCGGACTGTACCAGGCATTTAAGGTTTCAAAAACCCCCAGCATTTGATCGATAAAAACCTGACGCGCATTGTCCTGTATTTGCTCGGCAGACCATTCAGGAAAACAGACTTCCAGATTGCGCAGTGTGGTGTCGCGACGTGAGGGCAGATACTTAAAAGACAGATGGCCCAGCAGATAGGCCAGACGATACTGAATGGCCCATGGTAAAATCGCCAAAATCATCAGGAAAATAATACCCAGCCAATTGCCCCAGTATCGAGGTAACAGGAATGACCATTGAAATTCGCCGGGTTGATATGCAGGCTGGGTACTCATAGAACAATATAGGGCTAAAAGATTAAGTGCAGTCTAACAGAGAAGATTCTTGAAATAAAAAAAAGCATCTGTACGAATACAGATGCTTGAGCAAATACTCGTGGAATATTTAGCCGTTGCTAAGGTTATCCAGCTCTTCCCAACGTTCTAATTTTTCCAGTAACAGTTCATCAATTTCTGATAAACGCTGAGACAGTTGCATGGCTTTATCGGAATCACTGACAAATAAAGAGCCATCAGCCAGTTGTGTATTGATCTCGGCTTGCTCTTTTTCCAGCGCTTCCATTTCAGCCGGAAGTTGCTCGAGCGCGCGTTGATCTTTGTAGCTGAGTTTGACTTTTTTGGCAGCAACGGGTGCGGCTTCAGCTTTGGCCATGGCTTTTTTCACGGCACTTTTTTGATCGACCACGGTTTGATCCGGACGCTGTTCAAGATAATCCTGATAACCACCGACATATTCGTCGATATTGCCTTTACCATCAAAGACCCAAGTTGAGGTCACCACGTTGTCCATAAAGGCACGGTCATGCGAGATCAATAACAAGGTGCCTTTGTAGCCACCGAGCATTTCTTCCAGTAACTCTAGGGTCACCATATCCAGATCGTTGGTTGGTTCATCCATCACAATCAGATTCGATGGTTTCAGCAACAGTTTCGCCAGCAAGATACGGTTGCGTTCACCACCAGACAACGCTTTGACTGGGGTACGTGCACGTTCTGGCGAGAACAGGAAGTCTTGTAAATAGCTATAGATATGACGACGGTTACCATTCACATCCACGTGGTCAGAGCCTTCAGAAACGTTATCTTTGACCGACTTTTCCAGATCCAGTGCATTACGCAGTTGGTCGAAATAGGCTACTTCCAGCTGTGTACCGGTTTTCACCGTGCCGCCATGCTCAAGCTCGCCCAGAATGGCTTTAATCAGTGTGGTTTTACCGACACCGTTATCACCGACCAGACCGATACGGTCACCGCGTAAAACCAGTGCCGAGAAGTTGTTAATGATCGGTGCATTGTCACCGAATTTCACACTCAGGTTCTCAATCTCAAAGACCAGTTTGCCGGAACGGTTGGCATCCTGAGTTGCCATCGCCACTTTACCTTGTTGCGAACGGCGCGCTTTGGATTCTTCACGCAGTGCTTTTAGAGCGCGAACACGACCTTCGTTACGGGTACGGCGTGCTTTGATGCCCTGACGGATCCAGACTTCTTCTTCCGCCAGCTTTTTATCAAACAGCGCATTCTGCTTTTCTTCAGCTTCCATTTGCATGGCTTTGAGTTCTAAGTAACGTGAATAGTTACCTTCATAACTGCGCAATTGACCACGATCCAGTTCCACAATACGGGTGGCGATGCTATCGACAAAGGCACGGTCATGCGAAATGAACAACAGAGTTAAATTGTTTTGATCGAGCAGGAATTTTTCCAGCCACTCGATACTTTCAACATCTAAATGGTTGGTCGGTTCATCCAGTAATAAGACATCTGGCTGAGTCAGCAAGGCACGTGCCAATAGGACACGACGCTTACGACCACCCGACAAATCGGCAAGATCTGCATCTGGGTCCAGACCCATTTTGCTTAAAATCGAATTGACCTTGGTTTCCAGCGCCCAGCCATCGAGCTGGTCCATTTTGTGTTGCAGATTGCCCATGCGGTCACAAGCGTCCATATCGCCCAGTACACAGGCTTCACTGGCTGCATGGTAGGCACGCAAAACTTCCGACGCTTCACCGGCACCGTCAGCCACGATATCCGCCACTCGGCCTGAGTCCATCGGTACATCTTGCGCCAGCATCGAAATCGTGATGCCATTTTGTAATGAAACTTCGCCGCTATCCGGCAGTAAACTTCCTTCAATCAGCTTAAGTAAGGTAGACTTACCCTCACCATTACGGCCAATCAAACACACTCGTTCGCCGCGCTCCAAGTTAAAATTCGCGCCGTTGAGCAGGGCGGGTCCACCAAACGCAAGTTGGACATCCCTAAGGGTAATATAGGCCATAATGTTTCCTGAAATCCCCAATGAGGACTTTAAATGACTAAACAACAAAATCTAAATGATCAGGCGTCATTTTCCGCACCCATTGAAGATTTGCAAGTGCGAATTGCATTTTTAGACGATTTAGTTGAACAGTTGAATGATCAGGTGGCTAAACAGACTCTGGAAATTGCCGATCTGAAAAAGCAAATGAGCCTGTTATATCAACGTGTTGAGTCCTCAGACCGCTCTGAAGGAATTGCGGATTTTGATCCAGTTGCTGATCGTCCGCCACATTATTAATTTGCAAGCAATCATTTAATAAAACCCTTATATTTGATAAGGGTTTTTTATTGCAGCTGCTATTTCACCGATGATTCGATTCATTTAATCAGCTCTCAGCCTGGAATCTAGCGATTTCTGACCTGCTTGCAGCAAGATCAAATATGTAATCTTCCACTCGGTTGGAATCTGGTAAATCCGCTGCAACCCGAATATTCACCATGAAATTATTTGACCTTTCACTCACTTCCTACTCTAATACTGGCTTTCAGGTACATTTCAGAAGCTTGTCCCATGCATCCAAAAGTTGTTCTACTCGACCTCGAAAATAATTTTCCGACGGCCAAGTTACTGCGTGAAATTGTGACGCATTATTCCAGCCTGTATCTGTTTAATTGTGCCGGAACATTTGAATTTTCATTAGAAGATTTAACCGAGCTGGCCGGCTGGATTGCGAGTGGACAGATCATCATTCTGGATACACCTGAATCGCCCCAGAAAGAATATGAATATGCGGTCATTGTCGGTCAGCTGATGGCGTTGTTGGAGCCGGAAACCGAAGTCGAGTTGATCTCGGCGATGGACAGCAGCGAGATGTTGCAGCAGATGCTGCAAGCCTCTGATATTAAATGTAGCCTGATTCAGATTCAGCCCGATGAAGTCTCTATTCCAGCAGAGCATGTTAAAAATTACCTGCCTAGTCTGGAGGCGATCCGCAACAAACCGGCCTTGCAACTGGTGAAAAAGTACTGTGATGCTCTAGGGAAAATGAGTGGTAAGCCAAATACCTTGGAAACCTTAAAAAATTCAGTTGCCAATATTCTGCACGTCATGCCCGTGAAGGCCCAGCATGTGGTCGGCATGCTGATTAACCTGAAAATTGTCAAACGCTATGATGAGCAGATCAGCTTCCGTAAAAAAGTCCTGAAACAGTGGCTACAGCTCAATCTGGATGAACAAGATCCGCTTGAAAATCCAAAACTGGATCAGGTCATGTCCCGGCTCAAAGTTGATGATGCTCCAGTTGAAGCATTGCAAACTCCAATTCAGTCAGCCCAGCAAGACCTGTTTAAAAACTTTAACCGGATTGATCCAGTGCAACTGGAAGTCGCACGTAAACTGCGCGAACTTCAGGGCGACAAACCCAAGGATATTTATGAATTACGTGATTTGCTAGAGCAGCTCTTTCCTCAATCGGATATCCGTCTGCTGCTGAAAGAGCTAATTGAGAAGGGTTATATTTACTGGAATGGTCACGAAGTTTTATATAGTCATGAAATGTTCTTGAATTAATTTTATCGTGCAAACTTGCGTTTTATATTGTGCTTATGCAACTCTAATAATAGAACATAAAGGTTGAACTATGGAAAACACTGGAATTTGGGTAGCGGTGATCATCATCATTTTTGTCATGGGGTCAATTTTTGGCTTACGTGTCAGCCCAAGAGAAAAAGCGCTTGGCATCATGCGTGACAAAGCCCGCAAAATGGGTCTGCATCCACGTTTGGTGGTTGCACCCGACTGGACCAAAATTCCAAAGGCCACTGAAAGTCGTGCCAGTATGGTTGCGTACTACAGCGTACTCATGCCAGATGCGCGTTTACCCTTGATGCGTGCCCGTGTTGTCGATAATAAACTCGAAATTGTGCAGGGTGATGAGAAATTTAAAGATTTTCCCATTGCATTAAAAGGCATTTATGCTATTGATATGCAGGCCAACTGTGTCGGATTGTATTGGGATGAACATGCTGATTTAAGAGCAGCCCAACTCGACGATATCAAAGCACTATTACACGCTTTGGCTGAACTTTAATTTAGAAATAAACAGGATTAACGGTTAATTATGGCGAACGCTCCTCGGTCCACATCAAAAAGCAGCACAGCAAAGTCTCCCGACGCTGGAAGTAAGCGTGCCTTAGTGATTGTGGAGTCGCCTGCAAAAGCGAAAACAATCAATAAGTACCTTGGTCCAAACTACATCGTAAAATCATCAGTCGGTCATGTCCGTGACTTGCCAACAGGCGGCTCTGCCAAATCGACAGAGAAAAAGCCGGCGACACGCACCAAACTGACAGATGAACAGAAAGCTGAAAAATCACAGAATGCGTTGATTAACCGCATGGGTGTCGATCCGGAACATGACTGGAAAGCCAAATACGAAGTGCTTCCTGGCAAGGAACATGTGGTTGCCGAACTGAAAAAACTGGCAGCGCAAGTCGATGAAGTCTATCTGGCAACGGATATGGACAGGGAAGGGGAAGCGATTGCCTGGCATTTAAAAGAAGTGATTGGCGGCGATGAGTCACGTTATCAACGTGTGGTCTTCAACGAAATTACCAAAAATGCCATTCAGGAAGCCTTTAAGCATCCTTCACGTCTGGACACCAATAAAGTCAATGCCCAGCAGGCACGCCGTTTTCTGGACCGCGTGGTCGGCTTCATGATTTCACCACTCTTGTGGGAAAAGATTGCCCGTGGCCTGTCAGCCGGCCGTGTACAGTCGGTTGCGGTGAAACTGGTGGTTGAGCGCGAACGTGAAATTCGGGCCTTTATTCCTGAAGAATACTGGCAGGTGTTTGCCGATACCAAATCGAAAAAAGATGACATCCGTCTGGAAGCAGTCAAGCAACATGGCAAGACTTTAAAGCTTCGTAATAAAGACGAAACGGATGCACTTTTAAACCTGATTAAAGATGCGGATTATACCGTTTCTGCCCGTGAAGATAAGCCAACCAAAGTCAATCCAAGCGCGCCCTATATCACGTCAACGTTGCAACAGGCGGCCAGTACCCGTCTCGGTTTTTCTGTGAAGAAAACCATGATGCTGGCACAGCGCCTGTATGAAGCCGGTTTCATTACCTATATGCGTACCGACTCGACCTTCCTGAGTGATGATGCGGTAAGCATGGTCCGTGGCCATATCGAATCAGAATTTGGTGAGAAGTACCTGCCGGCCAAACCCAACCGCTATGGCAATAAAGCCGGCGCGCAAGAAGCGCATGAGGCAATCCGTCCATCTACTGTGGGCCTCAAAGGTGACAGTCTGGTCGGTGTGGAGCGTGATGCACAGCGTCTCTATGACCTGATCTGGCGCCAGTTTGTGGCCTGTCAGATGACACCGGCTGAATACCTGTCTTCAACCATTTTAGTCAATGCCAATGGCGTAGAACTCAAAGCCAAAGGCCGGACGCTGGTCTTTGATGGTTTTACCCGGGTGCGTGGTGCCAACAAAGCGGATGACGATATTCTGTTACCGGCAGTGAAAGTCGGTGAAGTGCTGAAACTTGAGAAGCTTGATCCATCTCAACATTTCACCAAGCCACCAGCTCGTTTTACTGAAGCCTCACTGGTCAAAGAACTCGAGAAAAAAGGCATTGGCCGTCCATCGACCTATGCTGCAATTATCTCGACCATTCAGGATCGTGGTTATGTGAAGCTCGATAACCGTCGTCTCTTTGCCGAGAAGATGGGTGAGATCGTCACCGACCGTCTGGATGAAAACTTCAATAACCTGATGAACTACGCCTTTACCGCAGATCTTGAAGGTCAGCTGGATAAGGTGGCAGATGGTGAGCGTAACTGGAAAGAGCTGTTAGACAGCTTCTACGGCGATTTCAAGCAACGTTTGACTACGGCGCAAGGCGAGAACGGTATGCGCCGTAATCAGCCAGTGGAAGTGGATGCGGTACATTGTAAAGAATGTGAGCGCCCAATGCAGATTCGTACCGGAACCACAGGCGTTTTCCTGGGCTGTTCTGGTTATAACCTGCCACCGAAAGAACGTTGCAAGGGAACCTTGAACCTGACCCCAGTCGAGTCTCTGGCTGCACTGTCTGATGATGATGCGGCCGAAACCGCTGACCTGATGTCGAAGAAACGTTGTCCGGTGTGTGAAACGGCAATGGATAGCTATGTGATTGATGGCGGACGTAAACTGCATGTTTGTGGCAATAACCCGGACTGTGATGGTTATGAACTCGAAGAAGGAGAGTTCAAGATCAAAGGTTATGATGGCCCAACCATTCCATGCGACAAATGTGATGGCGAAATGCAGCTTAAAACGGGTCGTTTTGGGCCATACTTCGCCTGCAACAGTTGTGACAATACCCGTAAAGTATTAAAGAGTGGTCAGCCGGCACCTCCGCGTGTCGATCCGATCAAGATGGAACATTTGCGCTCGACCAAGCACGATGACTTCTTTGTGCTGCGTGATGGTGCGGCCGGCCTGTTTCTGGCGGCCAGCAAATTCCCGAAAGTGCGTGAAACACGGGCACCGAAAGTTGCCGAGATTCGCTCTGTGGCTGAACAGCTGGATCCGAAATATCAGTTTATCTTGCAAGCGCCTGATGCAGATCCGGAAGGTAACCCGACTTTGGTGAAATTCAGTCGCAAGAACCAGTCGCAATATATTGGCTCTGAAAATGCGGAAGGCAAGCAAACCAAATGGTCTCTGGTTTACCAGGATGGAAAATGGGTTGAAGCCTAAATAAAGTTTAAACTTGAAAAAAATGCTGACGAAAGTCGGCATTTTTTATTTATGATGTGTCGATATTTTAAAAAAATAAATAAGGTTGCTTGGGGATATGTGGAAAAAGATTCGGATTCTGATTTTATTAAGTATTTTATTGATCGTTGCAGTCAATGCCTATCGTGATCAAAATCAGAACTGGTCAAAGCCGGTCATGGTTCTGTTGCATCCGATTAATGCAGATGGATTACCGACCACACAGCAATACATCCAGCAACTGTCAGTTCAGGATCTAGAAACGGCAAGAGACTTTCTACAAAAATCAGCACAGCAATATCGGAATCAACCCACTTATTTTTATTTTAATTTGGGTCGTGAGCTTAAAGTTTTACCGCCTAAAGTCCCTGAGCAGGCCTCAATTTTCGATACTGTTGTATGGAGTTTAAAGTTTCGATTTTATGCCTGGAAACAGCAACAGAGTTCGGACCCTTCTGCCAGTCTGACCCTGTTTTTAAATTATTATGATCCGGCACAAACCCGGCAATTAAAGCATTCAACTGCCTTGCAGAAAGGCCGGGTTGGATCAGTGAATTTATTTGCCTCTCAAAAGCAGTCTGAACAAAATAAAATTGTTTTGGTACATGAGTTACTGCATGCCTTTGGTGCCAGTGATAAATATGATCTGGCCACAGGTCAGCCGATTTATCCAATAGGTTATGCATTTCCAGATCAGCAACCTGTGTTCCCACAAGCCAAGGCAGAACTGATGGCAGGACATATCCCGCTGTCCGAAACCACGAGTAAAATGCCGGGATCTCTGGATCAGACCCTGATTAATGAGATCACAGCAATTGAGTTGGGCTGGAAATAAAGACTTGTAGATTCTCTTGGATTTATCCAGAATCTAGACTTTATTGATAGATAAAAATAACCATATGCCGCTTACTTTTGTTCTTGCTCCAGATTCCTTTAAAGAAAGTATGCGTGCTGAACAAGCCTGTCAGGCCATGCAGCGTGGCATTCAAAACATGTTGCCTGATGCTTTGTGTATTCATGTTCCTATGGCGGATGGAGGGGAAGGCACTGTCGATACGCTGATCTCAAGTTCAAAAGGACAGCGCATTCCCTGTGAAGTGACCGGCCCATTGCCTGATCAGCGCATCCAGACGTATTTTGGCGTAATTGATGCAGGAAAAACCGCAATCATTGAAATGGCCAAAGCCAATGGCATAGATCTGCTGGAAGCTGCAAGGCGTAATCCTCTGCTGACCTCAACCTGTGGCACAGGAGAAATGATCAAGTCTGCGCTCGATTTAGAGGCCAGTAAAATCATCATTGGCTTGGGTGGCAGTGTGACGAACGATGCCGGTGCGGGAATGGCACAGGCTTTAGGCGCTCGGTTTTTAGATGCCCAAGGATTAGAAATACAGGCTTGCGGTGGAAACCTGGATCAAATCATAGCAATTGATTTATCCGAACTGGATTCACGGCTGGCGGATATTGAAATTATCATTGCATCGGATGTGAATAATCCGCTGTGTGGACCCAATGGTGCTTCAGCGATCTTTGGCCCACAAAAAGGTGCGACACCGGAAATGGTCAAGCAACTGGATCAAAACCTCAGTCATTTTGCCGATCTGGTTGCTCGGCACATTGGACGTGATCATCGTCATGTTGCAGGTGCGGGTGCGGCAGGTGGACTCGGTTTTGGCTTAATGGCATTCACAGCTGCTTCTATTCGATCAGGCGTGGAACTCATCATTCAGCAGACAGACTTAGCCAATAAAATAGCCCAAGCCGATTATGTTATGACCGGTGAAGGCAAGCTTGATCATCAAACTAAGTTAGGAAAAACACCATTTGGCGTGGCACAAGTAGCGCAAAAATTCAATAAACCGGTGCTTGCATTTGCTGGACTGGTGGGTGATGGGATTGAGTCACTATATGAGTCTGGATTTAGTCAGATTATCGGGATTAATCCACCAGATTGTAGCCGGGAAGAAGCCTTAAAAAATGCGGAAGTGAATCTGGAAAAAGCAGTGTCCAAAACAATTAAAAATATTGAGGAACAGCGTATTTAGTTTTCTTTTACAAGATCGTCATTGCTGCACAAGCTTTACGTAATGGCAGATAATAACGCATAAGCAGATCTTGCTTTTCATGGATGAGAAGCACTGCTTCGCAAGGTAACTGAGGGTATGTCCCTATATCTCAATCCAGCAGACGGCATCCATGCTGTCGACCCTATAGCAAACAAATCAAGAGATAAAATTTGCTGCTGTTTCAGGGCGGATGAAAAGCCATAATTATAAGAGCGATCTGCTAAACTACAGCCATCCACAAAACGATGAGTGAAAATGAGTTTAGCCAACCTGATTGATGAATTAAATCCCCAACAAAAGCAAGCAGCGACCACAGAAACAAAACATAGTCTGGTGCTGGCCGGGGCAGGTTGTGGCAAAACCAAGACCATCGTGGCACGTGCAGCTCACCTGATTGAGCAGGGTGTACCCGCCAACCAGATTCAGATTCTGACCTTTACCCGCCGTGCAGCCAGTGAAATTGTAGCGCGGGTGGAATTAGCCTTGGGGGATCAAGCCAAAGGTCTGCGTGCCTCGACTTTTCATACTTTCTGTATGTATCTGTTGCGCCGTATTCCGAAGGCCTTTGGTCTGGAACAGTTCTCGATTATTGATCGTGATGATCAGTTGATGATGTTCCGTCTGATTCGTGGCCGTGATGACAAAAAAAATCCTAATCATTTGCCCAAGCCACAAGAACTCTGCGATTTATATTCCTTTGCACGTAATACCCGGCAGAAGCTCAGTCTGGCGCTGGAAAAGCAGATGCCGGAATATCTGGCCTTAAAAGACCAGATTGCCGAGATCATGAAGGAATATGAAGCACGCAAACAGGCGCGCAGTTTTCTGGATTATGACGATATTCTGGCGGTGGTGGCGACAGCTTTGGCACAATCAGAAGGCTTAGTCGATTATGTGGCTTCAATCTGTCGGCATATGCTGGTCGATGAAATGCAGGATACCAATCCACTGCAATGGGCCTTGCTGGAGCCGCTGAAAGACCGGATCAGCCTATTTTGTGTCGGCGATGATGCCCAGTCGATTTATGGTTTCCGTGGCGCAGACTTTGAAAATATTCATCATTTCAAAGAACGGGTACCAGATGCGCAAATTTTTAAACTGGAAAAAAACTACCGCTCGACCCAGGAAATTCTGGATCTGTCCAACTGGCTGCTGGATCAGTCTGAAATCAAATATGACAAACGTCTGGAAGCTTATCGTGGCGAGGGCCTAAAGCCGCGCATGCATATATTTCCGAATGAGTTTGATGAAGCCAAATGGATCGCAATTGATATTAAAGAGCGTCATTATTTACAGGGCAGCAAATGGGGCGAACATATGGTACTGGTGCGTTCCAGTTTTGCCGCGCGGCATATTGAAGCGGCCTGTATCGCGGCCAATGTACCGTATCGATTTATTGGCGGTATGAAGCTGCTGGAAACGGCACATGTCAAAGATTTGCTCAGCATGCTGCGTGTGGTCGCCAATCCGCTGGATGATATCGCCTGGATGCGTTTCTTGACCCTGTGGAATGGTGTCGGTGATGTCGGTGCAAGCAAGCTGGCGCAACACATTTTGCTGGAACCTGAAATCGATAAAATCTCCGATAAACTGGAGAAATTTGGCAAGATACCTCTAAATGCGATTCTGATCATGAAGCAGATGAGCGTGCTGAAAGGCGAAGTGCAGGCTTGTGTCAGTCTTGCGATTCAGGCAATTGAAACACAACTGGCAGAGAACTATAAAAAAGACTGGCCACGTCGTCAGGGTGATTTTGAACTGGTGAAACAACTGGCCTCCAAGCATTCACAACTAAGTGAATTTTTAGAGGAATATGTGCTCGATCCAGTGTCGATTTCGGAAATTGAACGCCAGTCCGATCATGATGTGGTGACCCTGATTACCATTCATTCAGCAAAAGGCACCGAACAGAATGTCTGTTATGTGGCCAATGTCACGCCGGGAAATTATCCGCATGCACGCGCCCAAGGCGACTTTGATGATGTTGAAGAAGAACGTCGTGTGCTGTATGTGGCGCTGACCCGGGCCAAAAATGAATTGATTCTGACCAAACAAAATCTGAATCACTGGGCGCGGGAAACGGTCGATGCGCAGGGGCGTAAAGTCGCAAGTTATTTCTTGAATGATCTCACCCGGCATTTATGTACCACGGAAACCCATTACAAAACCCGGCAGCAGACCGTGAAAAGTGCCTTAATTGAACGTCAATCGATTAATTTAGATTTTGGCATTGATCTCGATTAAACTATAGCAAAGTTGTTGCATACAAAAAGTAGAGTAGGCGCGTGCTTTTTGATATTTTTTGCCTATCTTCTTAAGGTTATCAGATGAAAATTTTAGTTCGTAATTTAGAACGTACGGTCACAGAAGCCGAGTTGCTGAAGTTGTTCCAGGAATATGGCACAGTGAATACTTGTACTTTGGTGCTCGATGCGGCAACCGGAAAATCAAAAGGCTTTGCCTTTGTAGAAATGCCGCATGCACGTGAAGCCATCAAAGCCATTAAAGGCCTGAATACTTTGCGTTTGCACGGACATGGAATCCGGGTAAAACAAGCAGAAGATAAGCCCGAGGCTTAAACTGGAAAAGGAGCACTTGATATGCTCCTTTTTTATGGCTGAAATTTAGCCTTGTTGTGCTCATGGTTGTACTCGTGCAGGCAGTTAGATTTTCTGGATTTCAGTACTGGATGGATTCAGTTTAAACATGTTTTGATTGCGAAATGAAAGCGAACCTTTTACTTTATAAAAGCCAAAATTTGTTTAAAACCTTAGGAAATATCAATGACCCGTGTTGCTCGCTATCATGCGGACCGTACCAATCAAAAACTGTATTTTGCCCGTCTTGCCTGTCAGCAGGCAGAGCAAACCGAACATGTGCAACAGGCTCAGGCACAACGTGAGGCGACTGTGTTTCATTTGCATGGCGCTTTATTGGCATTTTTGCAGGAACTGGTGCGTTACTATCGCCTGAATGATGCCAATCCGACGTTAAAATCGATCGAAGAACTAATGGCAGCCAAAGGCCAGATTTCACCCGAAGTAGCCGTATTACAACACTTATCCAAGAGCGGTTTCATTGCTGAACTAAAACGTGCGTATCGTCTGTGCCAGTATGCGCCTGAACCGAGTACACCGGAACCCGAAGACGAAACCTCCTCAAATCTCATCATTAAAGTCACACAGTCTCCACAAGCATGGTTACCTGATCCTGCTATATTAAGAGAATGGCATCGTGACTTGACACAACTCATCGATGGTTTTCGCAATGAGATGATTGAATTTTAATCGGATCGACCGTACTTGAAATTAGAATTTTTAACCCTATATTAATTACTCTAATGATGCAAAGTGCACCCGGCTCTTTGCCACCATGTTGAACATGGAGGATATATGTCTATAGAACAGTTGAAAGACTTATTTGGTAATCAAGACGCGATTTTAGAACTCGTTCAACTTGAAGGTGGTGCCTTGGCTTTACGCAATGCGGGTTCGCATAAACAGCCTTTGGTCATGATTCAGTTTAATGACGAGGTGAAGGCTCTACTCGGAGAGCAGACGCCTGTGATTGCGCAACAGATGATTCAGGCGGCCCTGTATGGCTTGCTGGAACAGCAGGTCAATGAATGGCAGGCAGAAGTGGTAGATGAAGAGCCGAAGTATATGAGTTAAGATTACAATGTATTCAAAAGCACACTATCGGTGTGCTTTTTGATTTTAAAGGGTTGGGGAATAAGTTAGATTTTAAGTACGAGCTCAAGGTGAGTTTCAAGAAATGAAAACCTCGTTTCTTTGATTTTACTCCTGATGATTTGAAGTCAGCTTATTACAAAAAATCTTGTGATTATGCATAAAAAAAGTTGCCACATTGGGCAACTTTTTTTATGCAGAGAGATTAATGAGAAGGGGGATGCTGATGCGCAATTTCGATCTGGTTTAAAATATGATTACTCATATTTTTCGCCATTTCTTCTTTGGCATAATACACCGCGCCGATATTATCACGACGGATCGCTTCAGCTTCTTCCTTGCTTTCGGCACAGACCAATACCTGAATTTTCGGATTCAAGGTCTTGGCAATATCTACAATTTTATGAATATCGATGATATCCATAGGGGAAATGACCAGTAAGCGCGCATGTTGAATATGCGCCTGGATCAAAACACCGGCTTCAGTCGCAGCGCCTGAAACCGCGGCAATACCTTTTTCACGCAGATTTTCGACAATATCGCGGTTTTCTTCTGCAATAACCACCTTGATATTTTCTTCCATTAATGAGCGGGTAATACGACGACCCACTTCACCATGACCAATCAGCACCACCTGATCACGCAAGTAATCCTGTGAAACTTCATCGGGTAACATTGCCAATGGATCACCACTGCGTTCCAGTAAGCGTGCCAGGGTCGAGCGTTCCCGAATCCATTTTTGTACCGGTTCAATCGCGGAGAAGATAAAGGAATTAAGAGTGATCGAGATCAATGCACCCGCCAGAATCAGGTTTTGACCTTCTAGTGAAAGCAGATTCAGTGACACCCCAAGTGCTGCCAAAATAAATGAAAATTCACCAATCTGTGCCAGCGAAGCGCCAACAGTCAGCGCGGTATTGATTGGATAGCGGAAGAACAATACCAGTGCCATTGCTGCAAGAGTTTTACCAATCAGAATAATGCCGACGACTGTCAGCACATGGAGTGGCTGTTCCAGTAAAATACGCGGATCAAACAGCATGCCGACAGAAACAAAGAATAAGATTGAGAAGATTTCACGCAGCGGCAAGGTTTCTTGTTCCGCGCGATGACTGAAATCTGACTCTTTCACCACCATCCCGGCAAAGAAAGCCCCCAGCGCCATAGATACCCCAAAAACCTTATAGGCCCCAAAGGCAATCGAGATGGCCGCAGCGACCACAGTCAGGGTAAACAGCTCACGAGAACCCAGACGTGCCACGACTTGGATGATCATCGGCACCAGACGTTTACCAATAATCAGCATAAAGGCAATAAAGCCTGCGACTTTCAGCAGGGTAATGCCTAAAGTGGCCCAGATATTTTCATCGCTCGCACCTTCAAGTGCTTGTCCGCCTAGAAGTAAGGCAGTGGCCGGCAATAATACCAAGGCCAAGACCATGACCAGATCTTCGACCAAAAGCCAACCGACGGCAATCCGGCCATTAATTGAATCGAGCAGACCACGATCACCGAGTGCTTTGAGTAGAACCACCGTACTGGCACAGGATAGGCTTAAACCGAATACGAGCGCAGAGCCAAAGCTCCAGCCCCATAACATCGAGACTCCCACTCCGAGCAGAGTGGCGACTGCAATTTGCAAAATTGCACCGGGCAATGCAATCCGCCGCACCTGCATCAGATCACTTAGCGAGAAATGCATCCCGACCCCGAACATCAGGAACATGACACCTAATTCTGCCAGCTGGTTGGCCAGATGAATGTCGCCGACCACACCGGGTGTATTGGGACTAATCAGAATGCCGGCCACCAGATAGCCGATAAGTGGGGGGAGGCGCAGACGTGCAGCGATATAGCCAAAAACCAGGGCTAAGCCAAAACCAACAGCCAATAATATAATGAGTTCTACGTCATGTGGCACTAAATACTCCTTTAGTTAGGTTTGCTGGGAAATAAGCACAAAAAGTGCCAAAACATGTAGAAAGTTTATCAAGTGGGGTAAAAAAAATGCAAAAAAAAACGACCTGAAAGGGTCGTTTTTTTTAAAAAGCCAAAATTATTTGATTTTAGCTTCTTTGAAGATTACGTGTTGACGGATTTTTGGATCAAATTTTTTGATTTCCATTTTTTCCGGCATAGTACGTTTGTTCTTAGTCGTGGTATAGAAATAACCTGTACCAGCTGAAGAAACTAAGCGAATTTTATCACGCATGGTTCAGACTCCTTAGATCTTTTGACCTTGAGCACGTAGGTCAGCAACAACCTTTTCAATGCCCAATTTGTCGATAATACGCATACCTTTAGTGGTTAAACGAAGACGTACAAAACGTTTTTCGCTTTCTAACCAGAAACGGTGGTGGTGCAGGTTCGGCTCGAACCGGCGTTTAGTTTTGTTGTTGGCGTGTGAGACGTTGTTACCAACGACTGGACGCTTGCCGGTAACTTGGCAAACCTTAGACATGGTGTAACTCCATTGATTTAGCCAACAGCAAATCTGTATGGCCAGTCAAAAATAAACGGATTGAAATCATTCAAGGGGCGTTTTATATCAAAAATGCGCTTAAAAGACAAGCGATTTTCGTCAAAACGCAGCACGAGCTATATCGATAGCTCATGCCTTGATCATTTAACGGAGAAGTGTCTTCGAAATCAGCTTATGAATCGGTTTATTGAACGGCGGCAGAATGTATTTCAAGCTATACAGCTTGGGATTCGACATTACCGAGCGTTCATGCGACAAACTGAAGAAGCCTTCTGGACCGTGATATTTCCCCATACCTGATGCACCGACACCCCCAAATGGTAGATCGTCTTGTGCAACATGGGTTAATACCGTATTTTGCCCGAAATGCCCTGAATGGGTACGCTGTGCGACATAATCGGCACGCGCTTGATCAAAGTCGAAGTAGTATAAAGCAAGTGGGCGTGGACGGCTATTAATAAAGTCGATAACTTCATCAATTTGATCATATTCCATGATTGGCAGCAGTGGACCAAAGATTTCATGCTGCATGATCTGCATGCTTGGTGTGACATTGGTCACAATGGTGGGGGCAATTTTACGCAGATCAGAGGAATTTTCATGGCGCGGATTGATTTCAATAACATGAGCACCCTGTTCACGTGCATCATCCAGATAGCCTTGCAGACGGTTGTACTGTTTGTCATTCACAATCGAGGTGTAATCCTGATTATGAGTGATATCCGGATACATACTTTCTACGCAGGCTTTAAAATGATCAATAAATTCTGCCGTCTTGCCACGAGGCAGGAACATATAGTCCGGTGCGACACAGGTTTGACCGGCATTCCAGAGTTTGCCCACCGCAATCCGCTGCGCGACATCACGCAGATCAATCGATGGATGCACCAGCACTGGCGACTTACCCCCTAGTTCCAGAATCACCGGAACCAGATTTTCTGCTGCGGCTGCCATCACGGTTTTACCCACAGCAGTCGAGCCGGTAAAAATCATTTTGTCGAAGGCTAGACGACAGAAGGCATCTGAGATCACACCGCCACCATTAACCACTGCGACCAGTTCTTTCGGAAAGGCTTCTGCCAAGGCTTTTTCAAGCACTTCACCAAACGCAGCCGATGCGCTAGAAATCTTGATCATGGCGTGGTTGCCGGCAGCCAATGCACAAATGAGTGGGCCAATGGACAGCAACAATGGATAGTTCCACGGTGCAATAATCCCAATCACGCCCAAAGGCTGATATTGCACCCAAGCTTTGGCCGGTTGATGAATAATGCCGACATGACGCTTGGAGGGTTTCATCCATCGGGTCAAGTTTTTGCTATAATATTTGATATGTTCCAGACAGGTGAGCAGTTCACCGATTTTGGTTTCCCCAATCGAGCGGTTACCATAATCTTGATTAATTGCCTCTGCAAATTGATCTTGATACTTAACTAAGATACGCTTAAGTCGAGCTAAACGATCGATGCGTTCCTTTGCCGTCGGCAAAGGATAGTTTAAGTAAGCATGTTTTTGTTGTGCCAAAAGCTCATTTAAGTATTGGCCATCAAAAAAATGGGGTGTCATTGATATTGTTTTTGTGTGACTGTTCATGCCGCACTACCATTATTCAAAAATCGATTAATTAATTTTTAGAGCAAATACTCTAATTAGTCAAGTGACTTTGTGTGTTAGCCTGCTAATGCACGAACTGAATGGTTATTTTAGGATGTCCCAAACCAAAACCTTAAAAACTAAAGAGCGTATCTTGCAGCTCAGTTTGCAGCTGTTCAATGAGCGTGGCGAACGCTCTGTGACCACCAATCATATTGCGGCTGAACTCGGGATGAGCCCTGGTAACCTGTATTATCATTTCCGTAATAAGAATGAAATTATTAAAGAACTGATGGAGGAGTACCAGCAGCAAACTCTGGAAATGCTGGCGCTGCCAGATGATCGTGCTCTGGATGCCAATGACAAGATTCATTATTTTCAGGTACTGAGCAGTCAGCTGTGGGCTTATCGCTTCTTGCATCGTGATGTCTATCATCTGGTTGAAAATAACGAAGATTTCCGCAAGATGTATCCACGCTTTGCCGGCGAGGTGATGCAGCAAGGTCAGAAAATCTATAAGGCTTTTGTGAATGCTGGCTTGATGGACATGACCGATTCAGAAATTGAAGCACTGATCATTAACCTGTGGATTGTACTGACCAACTGGACCAACTTCCTATATATGTCAGGTCATCTGACCGATTCCAATACGCTGGAAGAAAAATGGGTCTGGCAGGCATTGCGTCAAATGGTGTTCCTGGAAGGGGCCTATTTACGCGGTGAAAGCCGTCAAACTTATGAAGGTTTGCTAAATAGCCTAGGTTCTTCGGAACTTTTTGCCAGCCTGTCATCTGCAAAAAACACAGAAGTCGAGTCGCCTATTCAGAATATCTCGGAAACGCGCTAGAATACTCGGCTTATTTTTTAATTTAACTGATTAGTGACTTAAACCAACATGAATATGACGACTGCTAACACCGCACGTTTATTGATTACTTGTGAAGACAAGCCGGGCATCGTGCAGGCTGTTTCGAGCTTCTTGTATCATCAAGGTGCCAATATTACTGCGCTTGACCAATATGCGACAGCAGCGCAGGGCGGCCGTTACTTCATGCGCGTTGAATTTGAACTGGATCATCTGCAAAGCCGTAAAGAAAGCATTACCCAGACTTTTGCGGTAAATGTCGCAGAGCGTTATGGCATGCAATGGCGTCTGGCTCTGGTCAGCGATGTGAAGAAAGTCGGTATTTTGGTGTCTAAGGTCGATCATGCCTTGCTTGAGCTGTTATGGCGTCATGCCCGTGGTGGGTTGCCATGTGAAATTACCAAGGTGGTATCGAATCACGAGACTTTACGCGAAGCGGTTGAAAACTTTGGGATTCCATTTGAAGTGGTGCCGGTGACCAAAGACAACAAGCCTGAAGCCTATGCAGAAATTGACCAGTTAATGCAGGGCAATGACCTGTTGGTATTGGCACGTTATATGCAGATTCTAGATGAAGAATTTGTAAGTAAGTGGGAAATGAAAGTGATCAATATTCACCATTCATTCCTGCCCGCATTTGTCGGTGCAAATCCGTATAAGCAGGCGCATGAAAAAGGTGTCAAGCTGATCGGTGCGACTGCACACTATGTTACTGCCGATCTGGATCAGGGTCCGATCATCGAGCAGGACGTAGAACGTGTCAATCATGACTTTACCGTTGAACAGTTGCGTGAACTCGGTCAGGATGTAGAACGTAATGTACTGGCACGTGCAGTGAAATGGCATTTGGAAGACCGTATTATTGTCGATGGCAATAAAACTGTGGTGTTCCAATAAAACTTGCATCCCTATTTAAAAAGGCATACTTTTAGTGTGCCTTTTTTTGTTTTGATGCAAAAAAAATCAGTGAAAGGTATGATTAGTAGTTGCAAATGAAAACACTTCTCATTTATTATTGGCGTACTTTAATTGTGCTAACCGATGAGCTTGATTGTTTGTTTCACATCATCTCCTCAAGGTAATAGATTTAATGAGTCAAGTTGCTGCTCCCATGCCACCTACACCGCCCAACAAGATGAAAAAGAAAGTCATCTCGATTCTGGCGGCCGTGTTCGTTGGACATGTGGGCCTATTGTGGGCAGTGAGCCAGATGGACGCACCGGAGCTCAAGCCTGTAGAGAAAGAGCCGCTTAAAGTGCGCTTTGTAAAATTGCAGGAAGCACCCAAACCTTTACCGCCAAAGCCGAAGGCCGAGCCACAAAAAGAGCCGCCTAAGCCCAAAGAAGTCAAAATTGTAGATAAACCACTGCCACCACCACCGAAAAAAGTTGAAAAAATAGAACAGGTGAAGAAGGCAGAAGCACCTAAAGTCGTGAAAGCACCACCCGTTGAAGCTAAACCAACCCCAAGTCCGGTGGTACCGACAGTGGTCACCGAAACCAAAGTGCAACCGGCACCAGCTCCAGTCGCGCCACCTGCGCCTGTAGCACCGCCAGCACCTGCTGCGCCGCCATCACCAAAAAGTGTCTCGATTGGGGGGGGGGTGAGCTGGCAGCGCGCACCGAAAGTTTCCTTGTCTTCAGGTGAGTTAAGAGCGACTTGTTCGATGGTAGTCGATGTGGCGGCAAATGAGCAGGGTAAAGTGGTTTCTGCGACTGCACGTAATTCGGATTGTAGCTCGGCAGTGAACCGTAAAGTTGAAGCAGCGGTACGCCGCGCGCAACTAACCAAATATGTGGAAAATGGTGTGGCTTATCCAACCCGGGTTGAGCAGCCTTTCGATTTTCAAATTACCAAATAACGGCTAACCCATTAGGAGTTCGAAGATGAACTTTTCAGTTTATTGGCAACACGCTGATGCAGTCAGTAAAACGCTGTACTTCGTGTTATTGGCAATGTCGATTGCGACATGGACCATTTTTGTGCTGCGTTTAATGGGCACTCGCCAGCTTAAACAAGTTGCTTATACCCAGCTGTCTCAAGCATTGGAGCAACTGAAAACCAAATTGGCTCCTTTGGGCTTTGAACAGCGTAAGGCAGTGGCAGAACAGGCATTGTTACGTCAGATTTCAGCCGAAAAAGCCAATGCTGAAAAAGGGGTATCCGTCCTCGGTACGATTGCTTCGATTTCACCATTTGTCGGTTTGTTTGGTACCGTGTGGGGTATTTTCCATGCGCTGGTTGCAGTCGGTAAAAGCGGTCAGGCTGGTCTGGCACAAGTGGCAACCCCAGTCGGTGAAGCCTTGATCATGACGGGTCTAGGCTTGGCCGTCGCGATTCCTGCGGTACTGGCTTATAACATCTGTGTGCGTTTCAATCGTGGTTTGGCGCATGAGTTACAAGATCAGGCACATGGCTTGTTGATTGACACCATGTTGCAACAGGAATCTGCTGCAAAAAAGTCTGATGAAAAAGTAACACAACAGAGTTTAGTGGGAGGTCAAGCTTAATGGCTTTTCAACTGGGTGAAGACAACGATGTAGGTATGAATGAGATGAATCTCATTCCCCTCATCGACATTATGTTGGTATTGATGATCATCTTCTTGGTGACAGCGACCGTTGCGAACCCATCAATTCCATTAACCTTGCCACAAACCACTGCGGAGATTATTGATCTGCCGCCTGAAAATGTCACAATCAGCATCAATGCGGAAGGTGAGATTGCCTGGAATGGCAATGTCCTGACCCTAGACGAATTGCAGACCCGTTTTAATGAAGCAGGTCAGACTGAACGTCAGCCGACGATTGTGCTGAAAGCAGATAAAGAATCCCGTTATGACACGGTAGCTCAAGTCATGTCGCGTGCGAGTGGAGCCGGACTCAGCGATATTGCCTTTGCAACCGATAACTAAGATTCAGCTAACAAAAAAAAGCGACTGATTTCAGTCGCTTTTTTTATCCCCATTTTTTATGCAAGTTAATGGGTTTTTAACAAAGTCATAAATTTACTGCGTAATTTATTCAGTTTTGGCGGAATGGCAAAATTGCAGTAACCTTGGTTTGGATTTTTCGCAAAGAAATTTTGGTGATATTCCTCAGCAGGATAGAAGGTCGGCATCGGGCTGAGTTCAGTCACAATAGTCAGGCCTTCATTTTTTAAAGCATCCATGGCTGCTTCTGCCTGAGTTTTTTGTTCAGCATTCAGATAATAAATCACGGAACGATATTGGGTGCCGACGTCATTGCCCTGACGGTTCAAAGTGGTTGGATCATGTGTCGCAAAAAACACCTCAAGGAGCTGGACATAGCTGATCTGGTTTTCGTCGAAATCAACCAGAATAACTTCAGCATGGCCGGTTTCACCGCCGCACACGGCCTCATAACTTGGCTCAGGGGTATGACCGCCGGCATAGCCACTCAGGACTTGCTGAACGCCCTGAATTTGTAAAAATACCGCTTCGGTACACCAAAAGCATCCACCACCAAAAAGTGCTTGTTGCATGGCTGATTCCTCATTCGATTGAACTGGGCTGATGGTTAAATCCTGGCCCATCAGTATGAAAGATAAAAAAGCCCGCCAATACAGGCTTTTTGTAGGGAAGTCTTAACGTGGCTGAACTGCACTTTCCAGCTGAATTAACACATTACCATGACGATCCAATAGTTTTAGGGTTTTACCAAATACCTGATAATGCGTCACCTTGGCTAAAGCTTCATTAAATTTCTGATCGAGCTGATCATTATGCATACAGGCCATGCGTGTTGTTGCCATCTGGCTTAAATTCAGGCTGTCTTTGCCTGCCGTATAGCTGCCCATAACCCGGTTACAGCCATCTGAACCGGAAACACGCTGGGTACTGGCATCAAATTGCAGACTTGGAAGATGAGGTGCAGTAGCTGCGGTCTTGATTTCAGTATTGCCAATCTGTGTGGCAATCCAGGTGCGATTTTGCAAAAGTTGTAAATGATTCGTGGTTTGTGTGGTGGCGGTATTCGGCACGGTTTCGCAGCCCATCACAGCCAATATCGAACCCAATAGGGCGATTGCAGTTAATTTTTTTAGCATGAAAGATACTCTGATTATTGACTAGCTATTTGTATATAAACAAAAAAATGACTCAGGTTCCAGTTGATTTTGTATCTTTATTTACAGTGATAAAAACGCCAGTTAATGTGTCTGAGGTGCAGGCAGGCCTTGACGAAGTCGCTGCGAATATTCCTGGCTGGACAGATCGGCGCTCTGTTTGACTCGTGGATTCACATGCGCCCGTTGGTACCAGGTGTGCATATCCCAGGATTGATCCAGCACTTTCAGATCATAGAGATAATTCGGTAAATAGCCGGACGCTAACAGTCGATAATCTGAAGGCAATTGTTGTTGCGATACTGCCTGAACCATATCAAAGACCAGAGTGGTGCAATTACTGGTCAGGGTGTTATACCACTTGGGTTCTCTGGCCAATTCATCGGCCTGGGCCAGATATTCTTTGAATAAGGCTTTGGCCTGAGCTTGGGGCATATTCACCGGAAAGAAATACACCTGCTCCCCGCGAATATTACTACGCGTATACACAATATCTTTTTCGTCCGATGCCACCAGACTCAATTCATATTTACGGAAAAACCCACCAATTGCAGAAAACTCTTCATGTTTTTCCTTGCGGATTTCAATCGAGAAAGTGAGAGGTTTTTGATTGGCAAAATCGAAGCTGACCAGCGTGTGGGCAATTTTCGGACCCATCCAGTAGGAGGTAATGATATTCACCCCGCTAATCTGGTTCAGGTCAAAACTGCGGCTTTCCCAACGTTCGATATAACGACCATCAGCTTGCCAGTCAAAGTTCCGGATATTGTGCAGGGTGATCTGATCGCCTTGTTGTTCATAATGCAACAACTGAGCCACTTCAGGATTCCACTCCCGATCCTGACGCGCTTGCAGACTAAAATAGCCCAGCAGACAAAACAGAAAGACCAGAAGATATAGAATGCTATCGACTTTACGCGAGATCAGGTGCCGGGTGAAGTAGATCCCGAGTACCAGCAGGGAAAACGTTAACCAAACACCAATCAGGATCAAGCTGCCGATTTCGCCAAGGGGGTGCTGAACCCAGAGCATCAGGCTGAGCCACAGACTCGACAGCATGACGAACAAGGTAAATAAGCTGCCCAGCAGCCACAGACTCCAATGCCTGGAAATATCTTTGCGTCCCTGCATCATCACTTTTTTATAAGAAATAAGCTTTATTTTCTGTAGGTTGCGAACTCAAAAGCAATGCCGGTTTTGTCGTCAATATGTTGCTCGGTCGCGACTTTTTTGAATTCTGCCGGAATTTCAGGATAATAGGCATGACCTTGTACATCCAGGTCAACATGGGTCAGTTCCAGACGGTCGGCAATGTCCATGGTCTGTTTAAAGATTTCACCGCCACCAATAATGAAAATAGACGTCGGTTTTTCTGAGTTTTGCACATCAGTAACTGCCTGAATAAGCGCATCTTCAATGTTATGAGCGACTTTAGTGCCTTGAAAAGACCAGTCAGGATCACGGCTAATGACCCAGTTCACGCGTTTAGGGAGCGCACGTCCCATCGATTCAAGGGTCTTGCGGCCCATGACAATCACACCGCCCTGAGTGATTTCTTTAAAATGCTTGAGATCGGCTGAGATATGCCAAGGCAGGTCATTGTCCTTACCAATACAGCGCTGCTGATCCATTGCAACGACATGAACGACTTCTAAATCCTGAAATGCCATACCTACACTCAAAAACAAATAAAAATTTGCTCCTATTAAAATGCAAAATCCCACTTTAAGCAAAGTGGGATTTTGATTTTCTTTGGTTTGGGAACATTTACACTGCAACGGGTGCCTTAATCCCCGGATGTGATTCATAACCAATAATTTCAATATCTTCAAATTTGAAGTCGAACAGGTCTTTGATCTCAGGATTCAATTTAAGTTGGCACAGGCCCAAGGGCTCACGGCTGAGCTGTAACTGGGCTTGCTCGAAGTGATTGCTATACAGGTGTGTATCGCCACCGGTCCAGACAAAATCACCGACCTCCAGCTGACAGACTTGCGCGATCATATGCGTCAACAGGGCATAGCTGGCGATATTAAATGGAACACCGAGAAAAACATCGGCGCTACGCTGATACAGCTGACAAGACAATTTGCCATTGTGGACAAAGAACTGGAACAGGGTATGGCAAGGCGGTAATGCCACTTGGCCCGCTTCATTCGGATTCCAGCCAGATACAATCAGACGGCGCGAATTCGGATTGGTTTTAATTTCATTAATCAACCATTTGATCTGATCAAAACCATCCTGATTATAGCTATTATCTGCATTTTTGCTGGCACCAAAATTACGCCACTGGTGACCGTAAACTGGCCCCAGTTCACCTTCAGGGCGGCCAAAACGCGCGGTCTGTTCGGCGGTTGCCCACTCATCCCAAATCGAAACTTTATGCTCTTTTAAATATTGAACGTTGGTATCGCCTTTTAAAAACCATAATAATTCAATCACGATAGAACGGAAATGAACTTTTTTGGTGGTGAGTAAAGGGAAACCTTGGGAAAGATCAAAGCGCATCTGATGACCAAATACCGAACGTGTCCCTGTACCGGTACGGTCGCCTTTATCGCCGCCGTTGTCGAGAATGTGTTGTAAAAGGTCAAGATATTGGCGCATAGGTCTCTCTATTTAAATCTGTTGAAAATCGCCGTTTTAACAGCAGTATAGATTATTTCAAAAATAATTTGCTGTCGAAAGGGACAATTTAAATTGCGCATATCATAGCATTTTTTGATGAGCTTTCATCGCTCAAACCAGAATAAAAAAGACCTCCTGATAGAGGTCTTTGTACAGTAAATTAAGCCGTTTTATGGCCAGTATGCACGGTGTGAATCAGATCGGACAGATCATAACCCAAGGATTCTGCATAGCTTAAATATTCACGTTGAGTGGCTTCATCTAAAGTCGTCCCGCGATGTAGCAGCCATAAGTATTCTTTACCAGGTTCGCCCACAAGGGCCGTCTGATAATCCGGATCGATTTTTAATACCCAATAATCGCCCTTGGTAAACGGAATCCAACGCAGGCCTTCAGGTAAAAAACTGACTTCGAGCTTGGCATGTTCTGCATCGACAATGGTCGCTTCAGCAATGGCTTCATCCAGCTTACCCTCACCATCCAGACAGCGGTTCTGAACCCGAACCTTGCCATTTTCATTTAAGCTATATACCGCAGAAATATCGGTGCTGTTCTCGGGTTGGTGTTTCATCGGCAAACGTGCAATTTCATACCAGGTGCCTAAATATTGTTCTAAATTAAAATTTGAAACGGTACTTAAAGTCTGACTCATTTTTCTTCTCCGTTTAGTTCAATATTTAAAAATGCCGAATCAGTGTAATACAGGGTGCAAAGCTCAAAATGATGTAATCATGTAGTGAAATGTTGTCTGAAAATGGCCGAGCTACAGCTTAAAGTCACACGTTTGAGTAGAAAAAAAATAAGGACTCATTTTGTGTATTTCAGGCTGAAAAGACTTTGCAAGGCGTCGGAGTTGGCTTTGCTTTACATTTTTTTTGCAAAGATGATGGGTTTTGTAACTGTATTAGAAAGAACGGCTTAATTTGAATGCCGCAAAAATAGACAAATTTATTTACATTTTTAATGTGAAAGATAACATTTAAACGACTAGTATTCTCGGCTTGTTAACAATATGAAAGCCTAAATTACAGGCGAGGAGCGGTTGGTAAGGCATGATCTATGATCATCAAGTAAACATGAGCGAAGTATATGCTCCTGTCCAAGCGAATATCATTGTGCGTTCCCAATCGGAGCAAAGACCTAAAAAGTCATCCCACAAAGCCACTGTCCGTAATGCTTCAGGCGTAAGCAATGGCCATCGTATCAATATCGAGAAATTTACCAGTTATCTGCAAGGCATTACCCGAAATACCAGTACACAGAAATGTGCGCGCAGTATTCGTGTCGGTCTGCAATCCTCTGGTGCGAAAATTGTGAACCATCCAGTCGCAGCGGCAGATTGGGGAAGTACCCTGATGCAGCTGGGCTATAAGAAAATTAATGCTTCTTTTGATCGGCCGAAAAAAGGCGATATCTATATTATTGACCGTACTCAGGGACATAAATATGGACATATCGCGGCTTATTCAGGTAGTGCCTGGGTATCGGATTTCAAACAGCGAGATCATGCGGTTTATCGCAATAAAAACGTGACTTATAGTTACTATCGTCTGGAAACTTACTTCTAAGAAAATACTGCGAAGTGATCAGTCCTCAAAACGCTTCGCACGGCTTTCATAGATTGAAACGATAAATAATCCAATCGCGGCAAAGCCAAGACATTGCAGACCCCAGGCAAATTTGCCCCATTGTTGGTGCTGTTCAGGCAAATAGCCAAACAGGGTAATTAAGGCAATGATGGGAATCACCCGGCTCAAGGCGCTAAAGCCATTTGCATAGGGATTGGATTTCGAAATTTTCAGGCGGAAATGGTGCAGTAAATGCACGACAATCCCAATCGCTAAACTCACCCCAACAAACACCGGACCTAATTGGGTCACAGTTGATGCTGCGTAAATGACAATACAGGTCGCAATAATCACCATCAGTTTGATTTGACGGTGACAGCGTTCGGAATACCAAAATTCAAGCATGTGGCGGCTCTGGATCGTGAGAGTTCTGATTGAGCAGCGACAGCGGTGAAAACAGGCAAATCGCCAGTGCCATAAAAGCAATGCCTTGTGCACCCGGAATCAGGATTTCACCCTGTTGCATGTTCATAAAAACTAAAGCAATCAATAAGGCAATTGGAATCCAGGTCAGTAGTCTATACAGTAAACCGGTCGGCTTTTTGCTGGCAAAGTGGATTTTGCAGTAACGACAAATCAGAAAAATCACACCTGTACCGACAAACATCAGAATTGCATCTAGTGGCAGTGGCTGCATCCAGTACAACACTGCAGCTGTCACGGCAATCACAATAAAGATCAACAGTTTTTTTAGAACAGACACCTGTGGATTGAACCAGAACTCAAGCATAGTGATGAAGAAATCGAAAAGATAATCGGCACTTTAGCATATTTTGGCTATAAAAAAGCGAGGCCTGTGCCTCGCTCAATGGAGCTGGTTTTAACTGTTTTTCTGTGGACCCCAGTCATAGATTTTCTTTTGGTAGGCATACCACATCATCCACAAGCCAATCAGGATCATTGGCAGGCTCAGGAATTGGCCCTTGCTCATCCAGCCAATAAACAGCTGACCATTGTCCGGCTCACGGAAGAACTCGACCACGAAGCGTGCCAGACCATAACCGATCAGGAACAGTGCAGAGACCGCCATACGTGGACGCGGCTTGGAACTGAACCACCACAATACAATAAACAGAATCAGGCCTTCACACAGCGCCTGATACAATTGTGATGGATGACGCACCAGCTGCAAAGGATCGGTCGGGAAAATCATGCCCCAGGCAAAGTTGGGATCGGTCACCTGACGGCCATACAATTCACCGCCAATAAAATTACCAATCCGGCCAAACATCAGCCCCGTTGGTACGCAGGGTGCGATAAAATCTAGGGTCTGGAACCAGGTCATCTTGTATTTCCGGCACCACCACAGCATGGCCAGAATGACACCGAGGAAACCACCGTGGAAGCTCATACCACCGGTCCAGATCTGGAATAACCATAAAGGATCTGCGAGGAACTGAGAAAAACCATAGAACAAGACATAACCGACACGGCCACCGATGATGACACCAAGCGCACCGAAGAAAATCAGGTCAGAGACCATATCTGGCGTCCAGCCGCGTTGTTTGGCTCGAAACGTTGCCAATCCCCAGGCAAATAAAAATGCCAGTAAGTACATCAGTCCATACCAGTGGACTTGCAGGGGCCCGAGCGAAATCGCGACGGGATCAATATTGGGATAGGTGAGCATTCCTGTTCCTTGTGATTCTGTTTTGCACAGATTTTAGCTGAAAGCAAAGAAAAATGTTGTACATTCAATGTGTAAAGATCGAGAGCGTAAATTATGTGTATCGTGGCACTGGCTTGGCGGGTTGTAGATGAGACCCCATTATGTCTGATTTCAAATCGGGATGAATTCTATCAGCGGCCTACACAGGCATTACATGAATGGGAAAATAGTCCGATTATTGCCGGGCAGGATTTGCAGTCGGGCGGCACCTGGATGGGTATCACGGCCTCAGGTCGCTGGGCAGTGATTACCAATTTTCGCAACGGGCAAGATCGGACAGATTATCCGACTTCACGTGGTCATATCATCCAGGATTTTTTAAATTCGGACTTAACGCCGATTCGTTTCGCACAAGATCTGGAACAACGGCAGTGTGACTATGCCGGTTTTAACCTGTTCGTTGGAGACCAGCAGCAGGCGGTGTATATGAGCAATCGCGGCGAAGCACCGCAAGTGCTGGCACAAGGCGTCTATGTTGTCTCCAACGGCCTGATGAGCGAAGACTGGTATAAGACCCGGCATTTGCGTAAACGCTTTACCCAGGAATTTTTACCCATGCTGCAACAACCAGCCATGCCAGAAACTGATCTGTGTCATGCGGTTTGGGATATTCTGGAAGATGAACGCAAGGTGATTCCTGAACTGCTGCCGGAAACAGGGATCTCGGTTGAAATGGAACATCTGCTGTCCTCGACTTTTATTCAAAGCCCGACTTACGGCACCCGTTGCTCGAATTTTCTAAGAATGCAGCGAGGACAATGGCACTGGATCGAGAAGTCACAACAAGGTGTGACTGCAGGGCAATTGATCGAGAAAATCATGATGCTACAACAATAATCCCAGATAAAAAATGCCGACATCTGCCGGCATTTTAATGAAACTTATTTTTTTATGCTGTCGCTTGTTCCAAGGCTTCACCGGCAATCGCACCGCCATCCTTACGGGTAATGACCACAGTCGCAGAGCGAGGCACTTTGCCTAAACGGCTATAACGCTCGCTTTGATTGGCTGGCCATGCACCGCCTGGATGCTGCACATTGACGAAAATTGCTTTGTAGTCCGGCGTAATCGTCACACCGGTAATTTCACAGCCCGATGGCCCTGTGAGGAAGCGGCGAACCCGATCATTATTCAGTTTGGCACCGACAAAGGTTTCCTGTCCTTCAGCCTTGGTGCTGGCTGCCAATGCTTTTCTGCCATCACCGACTGTACCTGGCAGGGCTGCCAGCATCATACAGTTGGTTTCATCGGTGTACTGGCCATCATCCGTCTGGATCCACAAAATACCACGCGGATCGAACCACATCCCGTCCGGGCTAGAGAAGTCATTTAAATCATCCAGACCTGACAGGTTGATGTTAGAGGCAGCACGTGCTTCTGCACCGAACAGGAAGATATCCCAGGCAAATGTCGTGGCTTTGACATTATTCTCATTTTCACTAAAACGGATAATGTGACCATTCATATTGCCTGAATTACTGGCATTTGAATCTTTGAAGTCGATATAGCTACGTGGGTTTGCTGCATCGGTCGGATAGGCGCGTCCGCGGTTACCGTTATTGGTGAGAGTGACATAGACTTCACCATTTTCCGGATTGATGGCAACCCATTCCGGACGATCCATTTTGGTCGCACCGACATGATCGGCAGCAAGACGGAGATTAATGACGATATCGTCTTGGCCTGCAAATGGATAAATTTCGTTGGCAGCAGTTAAACCATTTTTACCATAGCTAAGTTCTAACCATTCACCAGTACCATCATCATTGAATTTAGCGACATATAATGTGCCTTTATCCATGTATTTATCACCAGCGGTATAACCCCCATTGACATCTTTCGGATCCCAGACTGCATCAGAAACAAATTTATAGATATATTCGCCTGTTGCATCATCCCCCATATAGAAGGCTAATGGCTGACCCGGAATCGGATTACTACAGCGGCAGTCTTCATGGGCAAAGCGGCCCAATGCAGTACGTTTAACCGGACGTGTGTTCGCGCTAAATGGATCAATCTCGACAATGAATCCGCAGGTATTCATGACATTACGATAATCAGCTAAAGCACTGGCGCCTTTTACTGAAATATCCCAACGATCATACAGTCCTTTATCACCGGTTAATTCAGCAACCGGAGTATTCCAGCGGTATTGAGATGAACGGGCCTCACTACCGCCACGACCATAACGTGACAAGGCAATTTCTTCTTTTGCAATCGCGCGGGTGTCATTGGCTTGACGGGCAAAATAACCACTCCAGTTTTCTTCCGCGGTTAAGTAAGTGCCCCAAGGTGTATACCCATTACCACAGTTGGCAAAGGTGCCGCGCGTCAACGTTCCATCGGGTGAGAAAATCGTTTTCACCAAGTCAGAGCCGCGAGCGGGTCCATGAATTTCCATCTCGGTTGCTGCCGTGATACGACGGTTAAACTTAGAATTTAAGTTAATTTTAACCTCTTGTGTATTGGCATCTTTGCTAATCTCAATTACCGAAACCCCATGCGCATTCACTTCACGAAGGACCTGATCTTCTGGACGTACACCGTCGATCGTAATCGGGCCTTCTGGCGTATGGAGTTGAGCTTGTTGCAGGTATTCGTGATTTAAAACCAGTAAACCTTGGGTGGACTCTTTGGCCGCATAGTTTTTGTTGCTTGGATGCATACCGAAAAAGCTCATGCCGTCATGGTTATCGCCTGCACGGAACTGATAAGAAGCACCTGAAGCTAATGTTACATCTGTCTTTTCTGAATATGCAGGGTTAATTGGATCACCGACCGCATATAGCACTTTCAGTTCATAGCCTTCAGGCACGCTAAAGAAGTTTTGCGTATTTTTGCGAACCGGCTCAAAGGTCAATTTATTCGGGCGCGCTTTCAGGTCACTCCATGCATGTTGATCTGGGTTCGTGGTGTCTGGTGGTGTGGTGGGGTTAGTGTCAGGCGTGCCAGAATCATTATCATCATCTGAACAACCACTTACTGTTGCTGCAAAGGCTAAGGCCATTGCCCCACTGGTGGTTTTTGCAATAAAACTACGGCGACTGGTGTATTGATCCAGAATTGTTTGAAAGTGGCTATTGTTTGAATTATTACTGTCTTCAACCAGATCCTGGCAAGGTATCATGTCTTCGTTTTTCATTTTAAAGTCTCAAGTAAAAATAAGTGCTTGGTGGTGTAGAAGTTTTCAATACCTTAAGTCTGAGATGTGACACTAATCTTAAGGAAATGTGACATTAAGATTAAATAAATCAGTATTTTACTGATATTTTAAAAATAAAAAGACAGCCGGAGCTGCCTGAGTTAAAGCATGATTTTTGTTTTGGCTGATTGTTCTTATTGCGCTTTTAAACGCCGTTTTTCGATCAGTTTTCCGGCCAGCAAACCCAGTTCAAACAGCAACCACATCGGTACAGCCAACATGATCATCGACAGTGCATCTGGTGGTGTCACGAACATCGCGACAAAGAAACAGCCGACAATAATAAAGCGCCGTTTCTCCACCAGGGTTTGTGTTGAAACTGCCCCAATCAGGATTAAAACCAAGGTAATAATCGGGATTTCAAAGGTAAAACCAAAGACCAGAAACAGCTTTAAACAGAAGCTAAGATAACTGTTAATGTCGGTCATCGGTGCCACAGTTTCCGGCGAGACACTGATAAAAAAATGCAGGATCGAAGGTAAGGCCACAAAGTAGGCAAAGCTGATCCCGGTATAAAACAGCACAATACTGCCGATCAAAAGCGGCAGTGCCAGACTCTTTTCTTTGGCATACAGGGCCGGTTTAACAAATGTCCAGAGCTGATACAGGATGAACGGCATAGCGATCATCAATGCCACAAAGAAGTTCAGCTTAAATGGTGCCATGAATGTTGCTGTCACATCCGTGGCAATCATGGTCGAGCTGGCGGGTAGCTGTGCACGCAGCGGTTCAGACAACCACTGGTAAGTCTGATTGGCAAAGGGCAATAAACAGAAAAACAGGCCAATCAGGACAGCAACCACTTTAAACAGATGTTTTCTTAACACCACCAAATGCTGGGTAATCGGCATCTCTTCAAGGTTCAGCGCTGCAGCATCATTTGAGGCAGGTGTGGTCGGTAAAGACGTCATACGGCCACCTTCATTTCTGTATAGCGTTGTTGGGAAATCACTGCTTGAGTTTGTGCAGGCTGAGGTAAATACACCGCTGATACGGGCTGTACCACAGGCTGATAGCGAAGCACGGGCTGGGCAGCCTGAGGCTTTATTTTTAATTCATCAGTTGCAATCGGCTGCTGCAAATCTGCCATTTGTGCCTGCATCTTGGCTTCCAGTTGCTGGATCCGCTGCATTTCGGCCTGCATCTGTTCTCGCAGTTCGGACAAGCGTAATTCACGATCCAGATCGTTCTGAACATTGCTGACCATGCGCTTGATCTTGCCATACCATGTTCCGACAAAACGGACTGCCTCAGGCAACTTGTCTGGCCCAAGCACCAGAAGTGCAATAATCCCGAAAATCAGCAGCTCGGTCATTCCGATATTGAGCATAGCGGACTCTTAACTCTTGATCGAGGTTTCAGGGGTTTTGACTTGTGCATCAATCGTTCGCGGTTCTTGCAGCTTGGCCATTTCTGCTTCTTCATCTTTGACTGATTTTTTAAAGTCTTTAATTGCACCGCCGACATCTTTACCCAGGTTTTTCAGCTTCGATGTACCAAATAATAAAATCACCACAATTGCAAAAATCAGCACATGCCAAATTGATAATCCTGCCATTATTTTATCCTCTATATTTCATGCCCCTATCTCAGCAGGCTTGTATGACAATGCAGTGACGCTTTAATGACAGTTTGCCGACACGGCAGCAGGGTAATGAGTAATTCATATGAAAAATCTATCATTAGATGAAAAGGATGCTGTGCTAGCATATAACCTGATATGGAAATCTCAGCAGCACTGTCATGGCCTTGATTCTTCCCCTGCTGTCTTTTTTGATTGGTTATTGGGGCGTGCAATATTTAAAGCCAATTCGACCTGTCTTGGCGGCTTTATTGGCACGTGTCCTGATTCCTGTGCTGATTATTTACAATATGGTGTTTTATAAAGCGGGCAGTCTGTGGCTGATGGGCTTTAGTATTTTTAGTTCAATTGTGCTGTTTAGCCTGTTTTATTATTTTGCCAAAGATAAATTGCGTGCGCTGTGTTTTAGCTATTTGAATGGCGTATGGCTCGGTCTGCCGTTTGCCTTAGCAGTGTTTGGCACTGACGCAATGTCGACCATGATTGCACTTTATATTGGTGGCTCATTATTTGGGAATGTCAGTGCTGTCATTGCCGTGAGCCAAACTCGCCAAGATTGGACATTTATTCTGAAAAATGTCCTGCAATCACCACCGGTGATCGCACTCAGTATTGCAGGGGTTTTATCATTTTGGGACTTTAGTCATTATGAGTTTCATCCCATCCTTCAATGGGCATATGCAGCCAATAAATTTTTAGTCACTTTTGCAGGAATGTGCATTTTGGGCATGTGGCTTCGTCATGTCCGTATTCAGCTGAGGGATTTAAAGCGCAGTCTGGTGCTGATCAGTGGGCGCTTTATTTTTGCATTAGGCTTGGCTGGTATTGCCTATATATTCTTGCCGATTCCACATCAGCTCCTGACTTATAGTGTAATGATGATGTATTTCTTATTGCCACCGGCAGCGAACATCGTGGCTTTAGAAACCCATTATCAGGGCACAGGGCATTCCGCTAAATATATTGCTTCGGGGACGATTGCGAGTGCAATTTTGATTGGGATCTATGGGCTGGTGTTGCATGCGGTGATGCCTACGCTATAAAGTTTCCTTTTTTGGAGAGAAGGCTAGAAAGAGTTATAAAGTCCCCCTTTGAAAAATGGGGATTTAGGGGGATTCATTAATGTTTAAATCTCTCCCAACCTCCCTTTGGAAAAGGGAGGGGTAAAACAAATTATTTCGCCAAACTGGCTTTAAACAGCTGCATGGCCTGACCACGATGACTGATTTTATTCTTTTCTTCTTTGCTCATTTCTGCACTGGAAATACCGAGTTCCGGCAACCAGAACAGCGGGTCATAACCGAAGCCATTTTCACCGCGTGCTGCTTCTAAAATTTCACCCGTCCAGATGCCCTGGAAAATTTGTGGCAGTGGATCTTCAGCATGTTGAACCAGTGCCAGTACACAGACAAACATGCCTTCAATCGCTTCGCTATCTTTACGCAATGGTTTAAGGTCTACTAGAAGTTTCTCATTATTGGCGGCATCATTGCCATGTTCACCGGCATAACGTGCTGAGTAGATCCCAGGAGCTCCGCCAAGAACTGGCACACAAATGCCTGAATCATCGGCAATCGCCGGTTTACCTGAGATTTTAGCCGCGTGGCGTGCCTTGATAATGGCATTTTCAACAAAGCTTAAGCCATCTTCGATGGCATCTTCGATATTCAGTTGACCTTGAGGAATCACATCTACCGGCAGTTGCAGTTCCGCAAACATTTTCTCAAACTCGGCAATTTTACCTTTGTTATTACTTGCCAATACCAGTGTGCCTTGGGATAACCAATCTGTAGAAGCCATGTGTCACTCATTCTCTAAATATCAATCGTGCTATTTTAACTGCCATTGCGGGTTTGTAGGCAATAAAAAAGCACCCGAAGGTGCTATTTATACCATTCAGCTTTATTGTGCCTGAATCCATCTGTCGGCACGGTCACGCGCCTGACGGATCTGTTCCTGGGTCAAGTTTGCCGCCAATGCTGTTTTCTTGCCTTCAGAAAGGGTAATCACTTTATTGTCGAGCATGCCATCACGGGTAGACAGTTCATACCACTGATAAGCACCCATGTAGTTTTTCTTTTTCTCTTCCATCATGGCCAGGTTAAAGCTGGCACGGTTATCACCACGGCTGGCTGCTTTTTCAAAATACTGACGTGCCAGCGCTTCATCTTTTCGGGTGCCCATGCCATCTGCCAGCATACGGCCGACATTTAACTGCGCCACGGCTAAACCTTGATCGGCAGCAGCTTTGTACCAGGCAAAGGCCTGTCGTTCATCTTTTTGAATGTCTTTGCCATACTGGTATTTGGTGGCCAGATAAAACTGTGCACCGGCCTGACCTGCTTTAGCTGCTTTGATCAGACTGTTGATATCCATTACTGAATACTGAGCCGCTTGACTGGCAACAGAAGGACTTGGAGCAACATAGTCGGCATGGGCTTGCATGCCAAAAAGTCCAGCCAGTAGCGTCGTACCTAATAATAATTTTTTCATAGCGCGCTCACTCGATAAATTGCGACTTCACCAAATAGATTAGGGAGATGCTTGCTGAGCAAACTATCTTCTTGATTCCCGTTCACAGCGAGTCGATTAATAATTTTGATGTTATTTTCCGCACAAAGTGCTTCAAAATCACGAAATGTACATAAGTGGATATTCGGGGTGTTATACCACATATAAGGCAAGGCTTCAGAAACCGGCATTCTACCTTTGATGGCCAGGAAAGAACGGGTCTTCCAATGCGCAAAGTTCGGAAAGGTAATAATCGCCTGTTTCCCCACACGCACCATATCACGCAATAATACGTCAGGTGCATCTACAGCCTGCAAAGCTTGTGCCATGACCACATTGTCAAAAGACTGGTCGGCAAAGCGGCTTAAACCGAGGTTTAAGTCTTGTTGGATGATATTTAACCCGCGACTGACCGCAATTGCAATCTTTTCCTGATCAATTTCTAATCCGTATGCACGAATATCGTGTTTTTTACTCATTTGTGCCAGCAGTTCACCATCGCCACAACCGAGGTCGAGTACGCTAGAACCGGGCTTAATCCACTTTTCAGCGAGTTGTTGATCGATACGCATTATACGGCCTCCTTCGGTGTGGCTTTCAGGTGTTCTTCACCACCCAGGAATGCACGCAAAGATTTTACATACAGGGGAATCGGGAACAGGAAGGAATCGTGACCCTGTTCGGCATCAATATCCAGATAGCTCACCGGTTTATGGTTGCTAATTAAGGCATCCACAATTTCCTGCGAGCGGGCAGGGGTAAAACGCCAGTCAGTGGTGAAGGACACCACCAAAAATTTGCACCGGGTATGGGCCATGGCTTTTTTCAGTGACTGCTCATATTCACGTGACGGATCAAAATAATCCAGTGCTTTGGTCATGATCAGATAGGTATTGGCATCAAAGTTACGGCTGAACTGTTCACCTTGATAACGCAAATAACTTTCGACCTGGAATTCGACATCAAAACCATACATAAATTTGCCAGATTTCAGATCACGGCCAAATTTCTGCTTCATGGCTTCTTCGGACAGGTAGGTAATATGACCGACCATACGTGCCAGAATTAGACCACGTTTGGGATAGCTGTCATTTTCCAGATAACGGCCGTTGTGGAAGTCAGGATCAGACAAAATTGACTGACGTGCTACTTCATTAAAGGCAATATTCTGTGCTGAAAGTTTTGGCGCACTGGCAATAATCACACATTTTCTTAAACGGTTCGGGTAATCCACTGACCATTGCAGTGCCTGCATGCCACCGAGTGAACCACCAATGATGGCATCCCAAGTCTGAATGCCTAAACGATCGGACAATAAAGCCTGAGTTTTAACCCAGTCGCGGACCGTGACCAGCGGAAAATCTGGACCATAAGGACGGTTTTCATTTTCAGGATTTGGTGAGGTTGGACCGGTAGAGCCACTACAGCCCCCAATATTATTCAGTGAAACCACAAAGAATTTTGCAGTATCAATGGCTTTGCCGGGACCAATACAGGCGTCCCACCAGCCGGCCTTTTTATCATCTTCATGATGATAACCTGCGGCATGATGATGACCAGAAAGGGCATGACAAATCAGAATGGCATTCGACTTGTCAGCATTTAAGGTACCGTAAGTTTCAACCATCAGTTCAAAACGGGGGAGGATGCGACCGCATTCAAGCTCTAACGGCTCTTCAAATTGGAACTTTTGTGGGACAACAATGCCCACTGAGTCAGCTGGAAAAGACACGGGGAGGATTCGCCTTAAAATCTTGAGTATGAATAATAAAAGGATACCACTAGCGGATATCCTTCTAAAGTCATTTTAGTGCTATGAATTATCGCTAATTCTAATACAGCCGGTTAGACCGCAGCAGCGATTACCTGATCAGTGCTTAATACACCTTGATCAATCAGACGGTTGGTCGATGCAAGAATTGCTTCGATCGAAGAGGTCACGATGTTGTCATGCACACCCGCACCAAAGGCAGACTTGCCAGTGCCTTTGACTTGCAGTTCAATCAAGGCCAAGGCTTTGGCATGCGCACCTGAACTGATGCTGCGCTCTTCATAGTTTAAGACATCGATTGGCAATTGTAATGCATCCAAGATTGCAGAAATTGGACCATTGCCTTCACCGCGAACACGGCGGGACTGACCCTCAACTTCAAGATCCAGCTCAATCACCTGATTGCCATTGTCATCCGATAACTTGTAGTTCTTAGTTGAGTAATGTACATGTTTAACATCGACATAAGTCTCTTTAAACAACTTCCAGATCTCGGTTGCAGAAATTTCAGTGCCTTGTTCATCGGTACGTTTTTGTACAATTTGCGAGAACTCGATTTGTAAACGACGTGGTAAAGTCACGTTGTAATTCGATTCTAACAAGTAGGCGATACCGCCTTTACCTGACTGTGAGTTAACGCGAATCACCGCATCATAGTCACGGCCCAAGTCTTTTGGATCGATTGGTAAATATGGCATATCCCACATTTCTTGGTCTTTCTGGAATTCGAAACCTTTTTTGATCGCATCCTGATGTGAGCCGGAGAATGCAGTAAAGACCAAATCACCTGCGTATGGATGACGTGGATGTACTGGCAAACCGGTACATTCTTCTACAGTCGCGATAATTTCATTGATATTGGAGAAATCCAGGTTTGGCGCAACACCTTGGGTATACATGTTCAATGCGATTGCTGCCACATCGACATTACCGGTACGCTCACCGTTCCCAAACACACAACCTTCAACACGATCGGCACCAGCCATAATCGCCAATTCAGATGCCGCGATGCCGCAACCACGGTCATTATGACAGTGCACTGAAATAATCACGCCGTCACGACGCTGAATGTTGCGGTGCATCCATTCGATTTGATCGGCATAGATGTGTGGACCTGAAACTTCTACCGTTGCTGGCAAGTTCAAGATCACTTTATTGGTCGGTGATGCTTCCCAGATTTCAGTCACAGCATCACAGACATCTTTTGCAACTTCTAATTCAGTCGCAGTGAAACATTCCGGGCTGTACTGGAAGACAAATTCAGTTTCAGGCTGTTTTGTGGCATATTCTTTGACTTTTTGTGCTGCATTGACGGCTAATTGTTTTGCGCCCGCTACATCTACATTTAAGACTTTCTCGCGGAAAGTCGGTGAATTGGAGTTGTAGATATGCACAATGGCACGTTTTGCACCCTGTAAAGATTCAAAAGTACGAGCAATTAAATGATCACGAGCTTGAACCAAAACTTCGATATAAACATCTTCAGGAATATGATCTTCTTCAATCAATTTACGAGTGAAATCAAAGTCAATTTGCGATGCTGAAGGGAAACCAATTTCAATATGCTTGAAACCGATTTTCACCAACATCTGGAACATCTTGAATTTTTGCTCCATGTTCATTGGCTCGAAGATCGCCTGGTTACCATCACGCAGGTCAGTACTCATCCAGATTGGCGCTTTGTTGATTTCATTGTTCGGCCATTGACGGTCTGGTAAGTCCACACGTTGATACATGCGACGGTATTTTTTACTTGGATCAGCCAACATCATGAGAGAGCTCCTTGTGTAACCTGATAGAGTCTGCGCTTGGTTGAAGCACTGGCAAAGGTTACCGAATAGATTGTGTCTATAATCGTCTACATACAGATTGGAACCAGCATTAAAACTAAAAATCTTCTGGAATATTTGGGATTTAGTCTTAATCAAAAAACCTGCATGATCAACTTATAACTTTAAGTTTAATCCAGTTAAACCGAAAAGTTTTTGCTTTTTTAATAGATTTTAGTCGTATCTTAATAAAGATTTTCTTATAAGCTTTAAGTTTTGAAAAATATTCCCATATATTTTAAGTATAGTGTTTTATATTTTCTTGATTTTGAAATAAGCCGTTATTTTTTACACCCAATCATGCCATATCAGCCTCTATTTTTAGAAAAGATAGCCCTAGATGGTTAAAGACATTTCATCCGGGCAAGCTTTTAAAGCTCGGCCCATTTGCGCATGAGGTTGTGATACAAATTGGTCAGTTTCATAACTTCTGCATGCTGATCGCCCAGTTGCATTCTCAAGTTTTGAATGCTTTGATCCAGATTAAACAGCATATGCCGTTCTGCATCATCACGAATCATGCTTTGTATCCAGAAAAATGAGGCAATTCGGCAACCTGAGGTGATTGGGGTGACTTCATGCAAACTGGTGGATGGATACAGAATCATATCGCCGGCAGGTAATTTTACTTCGTGATAACCGTAAGTGTCTTCGACCACCAGTTCACCACCGACGTATTCTTCAGGTTCACTCAAGAAAACCGTACAGGATAGATCGGTTCTGAGGCGTTCATTGCTGCCACGAATCCGGCGAATGGAATTGTCGACATGAAAGCCGAAAGCTTCATTATTTTCATAACGGTTAAACAGCGGGGGGATGATGTCCAGTGGAATGGCTGCTGATAAAAACAGGGCATGCTGTCCCAGAGATTCAAGAATGATGGTGCTTAAGTGCTGGGTCAGGGGATGATCTTCAGGCAGTTGCTGATTTTGTTTCACGGTGGCAGACAATGTACCTGCGGTCACCTTGCCGTTGACCCATTCAACCTTATTCATCTCCTCACGGAAATATTGTACCTGTTCTTTGCTCAGGACATTTGGAATATGATGCAGCACTGGAAACCTCTGAATAATTGTATTTAAAAAATAACATAGCCCCCCTAAGGCGGCTATGTTTAGATCGAATTAATATTTAAAGTTGATGGCCAATACTGCACTACGACCTTCTGCTTCAGTGGCATAGTGAGATGCATACGCTTTTGTGAAGTAACGTTCATCTGACAGGTTGTTAATGTTCAATTGCAAATCAACGTTGTCATTCACGTTATAACGTGCCATGGCATCATAGCGGACATAGTCATCGACCCATTTGGTATTTGCCGCATTGCCATATACTTTATCCATATAGCTTGCACCAGCACCGAGCGTCAGTTGCGGCAGGACTTGATAAGTCGTCCAAAGTGTCGCTGAGTTTTTTGCTACGTTTTGTACTTGTTTACCATCATTGGTGCCCGTACCATCATCGACAAGTTCGCTGTCTAAATAGGTATAACCCGCAGATACCGCCCATTTGTCTGTGATATTCCCATTTGCGCCGAGTTCAATCCCATCTACGCGTGTTTCACCAATGTTTTGCGTAGTACCATCTTCTGCAGCCGCTCGTGTATTGGTTTTTTCGGTACGGAAAATGGCAGCAGTCAGATTGAGTTTGTCATCCAGAATATCCCATTTTGTGCCGAGTTCCATGGTACGAACTTCTTCAGGTTTTAAATTCTGAATTGCCGCATTAATGCCTTCAGAACCATCACCACCATCGACACCGACTGGGTTGGAAGAAGTTGCATAACTTGCGTAGATACTGCCATTTTCAACAGGTTTATAGGTTAGGCCTGCTTGGTAGTTGATAAAGTCTTGATCATTTTTAATTGTTACCTGATCGCCAGCACTTGCTGTAATTGGCGTATTGTTTGCGCCAGTAACTGCATTATTTCGTGCACCATAGGTCATGGTTTGCTCAGTTGAATAGTCATCCCAACGCACGCCTAAATCCAAAAGCCACTGTGGGGTAAATTCAATGCTATCCAGGAAATAAACAGACTTGGATTTGCTTTCGATATTGTAACGGTCAGCACCATTGGTACTTAATGTGCCTGTCCATGGAGCACGATGAGGATTCTGTACAGAGGTACACCAACCTGATGTTATATTCGCGGGAATACTACAGTTATTAGTTGGAGTATTATCCGGATTGAGAGTACCTGTCGCGTTTTTGCCATTAATAATATATTGCGTACGATCTGTTTCCTGATCTGAGTACTCTGCACCTAGGTTAAAGCTATGCTTAAGGAAACCTGTATTGAATTTTCCAGTTAATGCAAGCTGGTCAGTAAAAGTATTAGTATCGGCTACACGAGAGTTTGCACGTGCCCAGACATTGCCATTTAGCAAGATGTTACCCTTAGAGTCATCTGGATTAGTCCACAGGTAATCATTTTTAGATTGGTTATACACTGCGGTATTGCTAATCGTCAGATTGTCACTCAGATCATGTTCTAATTTAATAGTTCCTGACTGATTTTCCTGTTTCTGAAAGTCACGATCTTTCCAGCCATAGTATTGGCCTTGCTGGATATCAATGGGTTTGCCGTTACCATTCAGTCCTGCACTTGCATTGGTTGCAGCAAATGGATTGTTATAAGGAATACCCGAATCCGGCGTATCGTCCGTTTTTAGGTAGTAATAACCCAAAGTCGCGCGAGTAGGGGTGTCCAGACCAAAGCTAATACTTGGGGCAATACCGGCACGTTTATATTCTGCGCCGTCTTTCTGACCCGCTTTTTCATTCTGATGGCCCATGACTGCAACACGTGCTGCAATCCCATTGCCAAAGTCTTTGTTGCCGTCCAAAGTTATACGTTGATAATTATCTGTTCCACCAGCGACAGAACCTTCTAGGGCATCTCCTTTTTTCGCCACTTTAGAAATCATGTTGATACTGCCACCCGTTGTTCCTGCACCACCCATGGCTGAAGCAGAACCTTTAGTGACTTCAACCTGTTCGACTGCAAACATCTCACGGTTTTGTGAAGTGGCATTACGAATGCCATCCACATACATGGAGCTTTCAGAGTTAAAACCGCGGATAAATGGGCGGTCACCATTCGGATTACCACCTTCACCCGCGCCTAAGGTAATACCAGGAACTGTTCGAAGGGCATCCGCTAAAGTTGTCACCTGAGTATCTGCAATCAGCTGTTTTGAAATCACTGATACTGATTTAGGCGTATCCAGTAAAGGTGCAACAAATTTGCTATTCGCAGATTGATCTACTTTTAAGCTGGGTGCCTGTTCAGCTTTGACTTCTTGATGAATCGTGTCTAACTGGATCACTTGTTCTTCTGCCATCGCATTTGCAGCCACCATTGATAAGGAGGAAACAATTGCAGAGGAAACGATTTTTTTGCGTTTTTTAATAAAGGTCATTTTGAACCTGATCATTGAATAATAAATATGCATGCGAATAGTAATGATTCTTGTTATTGTTTTTATCTTTTTATTATGGGAATTCATGATCTTTAAGAAAATATTAAATGAATTTATAAATGTAATGATGTAACAATCATAATTTAAGCTTATGTTTTTGATGGAAATTGATAAAGTAAACTGATTGTTAATTTTTTATTGAGAATAATGATATTTATAAAAGGGTAGATATAGGCAATATTTTGGGAAAGTATGGGTCTAGACATAAGAAAAGACCCTGCCGGGGCAGGGTTTAATATTCAAAATTAAAATTTCGTATTCAGACTTAACCAGTAGCTACGGGATTTATATTTATTATTGTAGTCATCACGGTATGAAGGGATATAACTACCATTTTCTTCAGTGAAAGTGGTTTTATATGAAGTAAAGTCTTCATCCAATAGATTGTTAACACGTGCATTAATGGTAAACATATCATTAATCTTGTAAGAACCACCTAAATGGAACACGGTTGAGTCTTCGAAATATAAAGCTTCATTTGTAGTAGCATTTACTTGGTCAAAACGATCAGCACGATATTCAGTGGTTAAGAATACATTGAAAGCATCTGTTGCACGCCAATCTAAAGTTGCATTTGCCATATGCTTAGCCGTGTTGCCTAGAGGTAAGCCTTTTTCTTGTCCACTTTTTTGCTCACTATCTGTGTAAGTGTAGTTTGCACGAAGTGATACTTGATCAAGTAGCTGAACTTTACCTGCTAACTCCACACCTTGAATAACAACTTCATCAATATTTACAGTACGAGTAGTTGTTGAATACCCAAGATCGGCGTATTCACCAGTGCTTGAACAGATTAAGCCTGTTGTTCCACCACAAGCTTGAGAGTCAATTTTGTCTTCAAATTTATTGTGGAAAATAGTGGCATTGAAATTATGGCCTGCAGGATGCTGCCAATATGCAGCTAGTTCAGAGCTTGTACTAGTTTCTGGTTGTAGGTCCGGATTTCCGAATTGTGGAGATGTTCCCTGACCACCAAATCCAACAATACCATCATAGAGTTGCGTTGTTTTTGGTGTTTTATAACCTGTACTTACACCACCTTTTACAGTGAATGCATCGTTAAAAGTATATACACCGTATAAACGTGGGCTGAATTGGTCGCCAAAAACTTCATGATTGTCGTAACGTAATCCCGTTGTTAATGCAAAAGGTTGTGTAATTTGCCAAGTATCTTCTGCAAATAATGACCACATATTATGATCTTGTACTTGAGCCGGGGTACCCGATTCCATACCAAACACACCATCTGTGAGTTCCCCACGGATGATCTGTGTCCCTACAATCACATTGTGTTCACCAGCAAGTTCGAATGGCATGTTGAGGTTAGCATCAAGAGTATATTGTGCACTCTCTAAAGTACGGTCAGGACGTGGTAAGAAAGTTGCTTCAGCAATTTGTTTGCGCTCTGTTTCACTTAAACCTGCATATTGCCCTGTCCCATTTAGCATTTCTAAAAGAGTTCTTCTTTCTGCAACTGTGAAAGGAAGGGTACGTCCTTTATTATTGGTTTCGACATGCGCTAATGAAATAAAGCTTTTACCTATGTTCCAGTCGCCTTCATGGGTAAGTGACCATGTATCACGAGTAAACTTCTGTTCAGCCTTATAGCCGACACGGGGATCAGCACGGCCACATGGTTCTGCAGTTGTGCAAGTTTGGCGCCAAATTGAATCAATTCCATCTAACGTACCGAGTTGTGCTTTATCATTATCGTATTCTTGTCGAGAGGTATCAACGTCTGCAGAAAGGGTTTGGTTATCAGTAATTTTCCAAGTTAAGCGTGCACCTAAAGACATATTTTCATTATTCACGGTTCGGCCACCACCACCAAAACCTAAACTACGATCGTGTACCACACCATTTGGATCTGTAGAAGGTGCATATTGTGGGTTAGATTCGTCACGTTCATACAGGCTGCCACGAACCATTAAACCTAATTTATCTTTAATTAATGGACCCATAAGGTTGAAATCGATGGTTTGATCTTCACCAAAATCATCATTTTCTTCAAAAGTACGGCTGTGAGTGACCGAACCTGACCATTCGTCTGTCACTTTTTTAGTAATAATATTAATCACACCACCCATAGCATCTGCACCATAAAGAGTAGATGCAGGACCTCGGATCACCTCAATGCGTTCAATCGCATCTAATGGTGGAATATGGTTGAATTGGTTGCCGCTAAAACTGTTTGGATAAATATCGCCATGGTTATTTTGGCGTTTACCATCAACCAAAATCAATGTGTAGTCACTCCCCATACCACGCATTGAAATGGAGCCCTGACCTGTTTTGTCATTGGTTTCTCCAATATCAACACCTTCCAGTTCACGAACGGCATCTAATAAAGTCATGTATGGTTTTTTTTCTAATTCTTCTTTCGTAACGACCGAAATACTAGCAGGTGCATCCGTAATCTTTTGTTCATAACCCGCTGCTGAAACCACAATCGTAGACAATTGTGTTACTGGTACAGTGTTATTATTTGTTTCAGCATGTGCAGAGGCAGCTGTAACCCCAAGAATAGCCACTGCAAGTGGGCGAAGATTAAAATTACGCATAACCGAAATTCCGAGATGGAGAAAGTTAAAGATTCAAATCAAATTTCAGGAATATTAATGATAATATTTATCATTTGCAATAAAAATATACAATTCCTTCATTTCAATTTAATCGCCTGAATATTTGAAAAGATGCCAATTCAAGTAAAAAAAGGGTTTAAAAACTGGAACTCGCGCGTATTTTTTGTATATCCTTAAATGTTGTCATATAATGTGGCACATTTTTATAAACCTGTTATAACCTAATATATAGAGGAAGCCATGCAAGTAACTTCTGAAGCGGTTTCGGGCGTTGCCCGTCGTTTAAATGTTTCTGTACCGACGAGCCGTATTAATGAGCAATTTGAAGCTCGTTTAAAACGCACTGCTAAAACTGCGAAGATCAACGGCTTCCGTCCAGGTAAAGTGCCTGTAAACGTAGTTCGTCGTGAATACGGCGCGGGTATCTACCAAGAAGTGGTAAACGATATTATTCGTGACACAGTTTTCGAAGCAATCCAGCAAGAGAAAATCAATGCTGTGGGCATGCCAAACATCGAAAAAACTGAAATGAAAGACGACGCGCTGGTATATACAGCGACTGTTGAAGTTTATCCAGAAGTTGAAGTGAAATTCGAAGGTCTGGAAGTTGAACGTAAAGCAACTGAAGTCAACGATAAAGACGTTGAGAAGATGATCGAAAATCTTCAAAAACAACGTGCTGCTTGGGCTGAAACCAAAGGCATGGCTAAAAAAGACATGCAAGTGACTTTCGATTTTGAAGGTACGGTTGATGGTGAGAAATTTGAAGGCGGCGCTGCTGAAGACTTCAAACTTGTACTCGGTTCTGGCCGTATGATTCCTGGCTTCGAAGACGGCATCGTTGGTATGAAGAAAGGCGAAGAGAAAGTGATTGATGTAACTTTCCCTGAAGATTACCAAGCTGAAAACCTTGCTGGTAAACAAGCTCAATTCAAAATCACTGTGAAGCTTGTTGAAAAACAAAAACTTCCAGAAATTGATGCTGAATTCCTAGAAATCTTCGGTGTGTCTGAAGAAGAAGGCGTTGAGAAGTTGAAAGCTGACGTTCGTAAAAACATGGAACGTGAAGTGAAAAACGGCCTGCGTAACCAGGTAAAAGGTGCGACTTTTGATGCGCTTGTTGCTGCAAACGAAGTTGAACTTCCAGCGGCTATGCTTGCTCAAGAAATTGACCGTCAACGTCAACAAATGATTCAGCAGTTCACTCAACAGTTCGGTGCTCAAGGTGCGCAAGCATTTGATTCAAGCATGCTTCCAGATGAATTGTTCAAAGAACAAGCTGAAAAATCTGTAAAACTTGGTGTATTGGTTAGCCGTGTTTTAGCTGATGCGAAAATCGAAGTAGATGCTGCACGTGTTGAAGCGTATATCCAAGACATGGCGTCTTCTTATGAAGATCCAAACGAAGTGATCGAATACTTCAAAAACGATGCGCAACAACGTCAACAAATCGAAGCTGTTGTACTAGAAGACCAAGTTGTTGATTACATTTTGGCTTCTGCTAAAGTAACTGATGCGACTGTAAGCTATGAAGACTTATTGAAAGAGCAGCAAGCTCGTCAACAAGCTTAATTTTAGCTTTCCATAAAAAAGGCGCTTGATGCGCCTTTTTTTCATATTGATGCCTGAAAAAAGCATTTCTGATTTTCACAAAACTAATGCAAAAAATATGATGGATTTATTGGCGAATTTTTTGCAATTTCAGTGATTATCCCTCATATTGTGATTATGGGTTAGGTCACAAAAAATTTAGGAATAAATAAACGTATGTATGTTCCAACGATTGAAAACGCTTTAGTGCCAATGGTGGTAGAACAATCCTCTCGTGGTGAGCGTTCTTTTGATATTTATTCACGCCTTTTGCGTGAACGTGTAATTTTTATGACGGGCGAAGTTGAAGACAATATGGCGAACCTTATCGTTGCGCAAATGTTGTTTTTAGAGGCTGAAAATCCAGATAAAGATATTCATTTATATATCAACTCGCCAGGTGGTTCAGTGACTGCAGGTATGGCGATTTATGACACCATGCAGTTTATCAAACCTGACGTGGTGACCTATTGTATGGGGCAGGCAGCATCTATGGGTGCCTTCCTGCTCAATGCCGGAACTAAAGGTAAGCGTTACTGCTTAGAAAATGCCCGCGTCATGATTCATCAGCCACTCGGTGGTTTCCGTGGTCAGGCTTCGGATATTGAAATTCATGCCCGTGAAATTCTATTTATTAAAGAACGTTTAAATCGTTTAATGGCTGAACACAGCGGTCAGGAATACGAGAAAGTAGCACGCGATACAGACCGTGATAACTTTATGACTGCTCAGCAAGCGAAAGAATACGGTCTTGTGGACGAAGTTTTAACTAAACGTCCATAAGTTTTAAAGATTCAGATAGTGGAGTAAATATGTCCGAACATCCTCAAGGACAAAAGCATTGTTCATTTTGCGGTAAAACGCAGTCTGAAGTCGGGAAGCTGATTGCAGGCGAGGACGCATACATTTGTAACGAATGTGTGGACGTATGCTTAGATTTGGTTCAAACCAGTCAACAGGTGGAAACCAATGACTGGGCCAATCGTCCTTTGCCGAAACCACAGGAAATCCGTGCGGCCTTGGATCAATATGTCATTGGTCAGGATATCGCAAAAAAGACCTTGTCGGTTGCAGTGTATAACCATTACAAGCGCCTGAAAGTGCAGAATAATGGCAAAAAAGCTGACGATTCAGTTGAACTTTCAAAAAGTAATATCATGCTGGTCGGCCCGACGGGCTCAGGCAAAACCTTGTTGGCACAAACGCTGGCGCGCCTTCTTGATGTACCCTTTGCCATGGCAGATGCAACCACACTGACAGAAGCAGGTTATGTGGGTGAAGATGTAGAAAACATTGTACAGAAGCTTTTGCAAAAAGCCGATTACGATGTCGAGAAAGCACAGAAGGGCATTATCTATATCGACGAGATCGACAAGATTACCCGCAAGTCTGAAAATCCATCGATTACGCGTGATGTATCGGGTGAAGGCGTACAGCAGGCTTTACTGAAAATGATCGAAGGTACGGTTGCATCGATTCCGCCCCAAGGTGGCCGTAAGCACCCGCAGCAAGAATTCATTCAGATTGATACATCCAACATTCTGTTTATCTGTGGTGGTGCATTCTCTGGACTTGAGAAAATTGTGCAGCAGCGTCAGGAAAAAGGTGGCATCGGATTTACCGCAGAAGTGCGTAAAAAAGATGAAACCAAGAAGCTGTCTGATCTGTTCCGTCAAGTTGAAGCAACTGACCTGGTAAAATTTGGTTTGATTCCAGAATTTATTGGTCGTTTGCCGGTGATTGCTACTTTGGATGAGTTAGATGAAGAAGCATTGATGCAGATTCTGACTGAACCGAAGAATGCATTAACCCGTCAGTATCAACATTTGTTTGATATGGAAGACGTGGATCTAGTCTTTGAAGAATCCGCATTACGTGCCGTGGCGAAAAAAGCGGTTGAGCGTAATACTGGTGCGCGTGGTCTACGTTCGATCCTGGAAAATTCATTACTCGAAACTATGTATGACCTGCCAAGCCGCAGCGATGTCGGTACAGTAGTCGTCAATGAAGCGGTGATTAAAGGTGAAGCAGAGCCAGAATATCGTGCCGAGCGTCAACCGCATGAGCAGCAAGAGACAGCGACAAAAATAGATTTAAAAGTGGTGAATAGCAAATCTGCTTAACTGCTATTCATCCGAAACCTGCGAAAACTCCGTGTTTTCGCAGGTTTTTTATTTCCAAAAATAAAGCTGGATGTTAATCTGATTGACTAGGCGTGGATGCCTAAAACTTATAAAAAATAAATCGCAAAGCACTTGCATATAAAAGAATAAAGACGCAGTGAGGGATAAGCATGCGTGGAGTCGCAATTGTACTCATCAGCAGTTTGGCATTGCTGGGGTGTCATGGTAAGAAAGCCGTCGTTGAGCCTACACAGTCACTCAGCACTCTAAAAAATATTGATCTTGAAAAAAAACCGGGCTTTGTGGAACAGCATCGTATTGGTATGTTTACTATTGGTGGCTGGGTCAATCAAAAGCAGGGCAATCAGTTTCAAACGGTGAAACCACAACATGATCAAGCCGCCATCGTGTATTTATACCGTCCTGATTCCAGATGGAACCGTCAGGAAATTGTCGCTGCCAGCCTGTTTATCAATCAAGAACATATTCCAAGTCTTTTGCATAATCATTATTACTGGATTGAAGTTCCTACAGGAACATATCGTTTAAGTACCAGTCGACCGTTGGGTGCTTTGCATTTTCAGAAGCCTAAATATCTGGATTTTAGTGTGGAAGCAGGACAATCCTATTTTATTAAATATGATGAAGAAAATATCAGCACGCGGCGTAGTGTCTCGGGGCCCTTCATGCTCATGCCGGAAAAGGTCGGTCTGAATGAAATTGCTTTTACTCAGCTTAAATCTCACAGTTTTAACTTTGTGGCGCAAGATCAGGAAACTGGCCAGATTCGCAAAAAAGCCCAGAAAATTGAACCAACTGCTTATGATCCATCATTAGATGTACAGTTGAAGGCACCTTTTAAACTTTGGGATCCGCGTACTTGGTAATGGAACATTTTCTAGAATAAATATAATAAAAAAGCACCGATAGAGGGTAATGTTGATCAGTTAAGGAGTTTAGAAATAGACTCTTTAATTTTTTAGTCATTCACAGCGGAGTATTAATTTTATAAATCAAATTCTTGTAAATTATTTGTTACTTTGGTTTCGCCCAAATGAGAAGCTTCGCAAGGAAGGCATCTTGCGGAGCAACACTCCTCATCCGCAAAACTCGTCAGCCACCATCGACTAGTAAATTTGTCGCAGAAACAATCATTTTTAATCTTGCGGTGCAATACACCTCATGCCTCAAACAGTTGCGGATGACTTTTCTATCTATCAGATATAATCATGAATTTGAAAAAGAAAATGCCAGTCAATTCCTTAACTGACTGGCATTACCGATAGAGGGTGCTTTTTTATTGCAGTCAAAATTAGCCTGCAGCAGCGTCCACGACTGGAATCTTACCAATTTTTGCTTGCCAGATTTTAGGTGCAGTGGCGTGAATAGATGTACCATTCACATCAACTGCGACAGAAACCGGCATATCTTTCACGACAAACTTGTAAATTGCTTCCATACCCAAGTCAGCAAAAGCCACCACTTCAGCTTCACGGATCGCTTTCGATACCAAGTAAGCAGCACCACCCACAGCCATGAGGTAAGTTGCCTGGTTATCTTTAATGGCTTCAACAGCAGCAGGGCCACGGTCCGCTTTACCGATCATGCCGAACATGCCAGTTGCTTCAAGGACTTGGCGAGTGAATTTATCCATACGCGTAGCCGTTGTTGGACCAGCAGGGCCTACAACTTCATCACCGACTGGATCGACTGGACCGACGTAGTAGATAAACTTGCCTTTCAGATCAACCGGAAGTTCTTCGCCATTGTTGAGCATGTCGACCATACGTTTATGTGCAGCATCGCGACCAGTATAAATCGTACCGTTTAGAAGAAGCGTATCGCCTGGTTTCCAAGAGTTCATTTCTTCTTGTGTGATGTTGTCTAGGTCAACACGTTTAGAAGATGAAGAATCCCAAGTGACTTCAGGATAGTCTTCAAGTTTTGGTGCGATGATGTTGGCAACACCCGTACCATCAAGTGTGAAGTGTGCATGACGAGTCGCAGCACAGTTCGGGATCATACCGACTGGCTTACCCGCAGCATGACATGGATAATCTTTGATTTTAATATCAAGAACAGTGGTTAAACCGCCAAGACCTTGTGCGCCAATACCCAAAGCATTCACTTTTTCGAAGATTTCGATACGAAGTTCTTCAAGTTTAGATTGTGGACCACGACGAAGTAATTCGTCCATGTTGATCTCTTCCATCAATGCTTCTTTGGCAAGCATCATGGCTTTTTCAGCAGTACCACCGATCCCAATCCCTAGCATACCTGGTGGACACCAGCCTGCACCCATCGTTGGAACAGTTTTCAGTACCCAATCTACGATTGAATCAGATGGGTTCAACATTGCGAGTTTAGATTTATTTTCTGAACCGCCACCTTTGGCTGCTACAGTGATATCTACTTTATTACCAGGCACAAGCTTGTGGTAAATCACGGCAGGAGTGTTGTCTTTGGTATTCTTACGACCAAAAGCAGGATCGGCCAGAACTGATGCACGAAGCACGTTGGAGTTTTCTAAATAACCCTGACGTACGCCTTCATTGATTGCATCATCCAGGCCCATGGTTAAATCGAATTTAACATCCATGCCCACTTCAACAAATACGTTGACGATACCGGTATCTTGACAGATTGGGCGGTGGCCTTCTGCACACATGCGTGAGTTAATTAAGATTTGCGCGATCGCATCTTTAGCAGCTTTGTTCTCTTCACGATCATACGCACGGCTCATCGCTTGGATAAAGTCTTGTGGGTGATAGTAAGAAATGAACTGAAGCGCATCTTTAACCGATGTGATTAAGTCATCTTGCTTGATAATAGTTGTCATACAAATATCTCTTGAGCGGGCTGATAGCTAGCGGGCTAAATTATAAGACAAAAGAATCGGGTTGTGGGCATTTTGGGCGAGCATTGGCCGAAAGTTTATAGTTTAGGCAATTTAAAGGAGGACTTTAGCTGCTCAACGGGTCAAATATGACAGTAATTGGTCATATTTAGTGTCATATTTCAGACTAAAAATAGTCATATTTATTATTATTTTTGATTAAGTAGTTGAATTTTAATTATTATTTAAAAATTAATAAAAAACCGGATTGTCATATAACTGTCATAAAACTTTTACATAATGCAGCTATTGAAACGGGAGATCTTAACAATGGTTACAGGTATTTTAATGGCAAGTGGTTTTTGTGTATATATCGCTGCAACTTGGATGTACGGTCAGAAAGAAGATCAAGCCTAAGCTTTATCTTCTTTTTTATTTTAAGACATAAAAAATTAACCTATCTTCAAATCTTCAAATCTTCAAATCTTCAAATCTTCAAATCTTCAAATCTTCAAATCCAGTTATAAAAATATTTGAAAACTCAAATTTAAAAAGCATCTCTCCTATAGCTTACTCAAGCCATGTTGACCATTTACATTTTTAACCCAGAAAAACTCAAAGCCTGAAAACCCTTACACATGTGGCATTTTTTATTGCTTAGACTGTTTCTCTCAACTTCTAGAAACAGGCAAGTAGAATGAACAATTTTAATGCAAGTGATATTAAAGAACATGCTTCAGTCATTGCTTCATGTGGTACTCAAGTCGGGAAGGTAGACCATTTAGAAGGTCAGGATTCAATTAAATTAACAAGAAGTGATGATGAAAATAATGAGCATCATCTGATTCCCTTGAGTTGGGTAAGCGAAATCAAAGACGATAGCGTAGTGCTCAATAAAACAGCAGAAGATGTGCGTAAAGAGTGGACCACCTTATAAAAAATTAAAGTCAGTGGACTGAAAAGCAGGGCTGTCTCAGCTTAATTTTTTATGTCACAGACTTTATTAGTAATCGTTGAAAATGCCAGTTCGAAAGACTGGCATTTATTATGCGTAGTTGATTCTTTTTTATTTGGTTTTGCATTCTGCCAGAAATGGATTTTGAGCCTGTATAATGATTTTATCTGAAAATTTCCCTTCATATTCAAAACCATTTTGTATGATTTTTAGCGTTTGAAAACCATATTTTTCCTAGGCACGACTTCCACCTAAATTATGTCCAAAGACTATCAAGCCTAAACTTTTGAGTTGTAATGGCTTAAAGAAAAACTCTTTGACCAACTTGAGCGCTTCACTGCCATAGCCTTGAGCTGTCCAAGTGATTGTTGAGATTGCAATACAAAATTCAGCATGTTGAGCACAAGATTGATTTCTAGAATTCAAAGTTTACTGATCATTTCATCAGGATGGTTTAAACAAATTGTAAAGTCATAACGTGTTGGATCAGCCAAACAGCACTGAATATGTGCCTGCATATCTTCAAGTGTAAAATGCCATTTTAAGCCGGTCATATAACGTATTTCATCGATTTGCGTGAGCGCTAAAAATGTGAGTAGATTTTCAACTTTCACTAAGTGTAAGTAGATGCGGTTCTATTTAAGATCAGTGTTGATGTGATGCTCTTTGAGAGCATTTTTTATTTTTAGAAAAGTAATCGACAGATTATAGAATGTCCGACTTTAGAACAAAAATGATTAAAAAAACCACCCCATCTTGCGAGAGGGTGGTGAGTGCGGAGCTATTAAATTTATTGAGCCTGCTGTTCTGCCTGAATCGCGGTTAAGGCGATGGTAAATACAATATCATCGACCAAAGCACCACGAGACAGGTCATTCACCGGTTTGTTCAAGCCTTGCAACATTGGCCCGACACTGACTACATTGGCAGCACGTTGCACAGCTTTATAAGTCGTATTACCCGTATTTAAATCCGGGAAAATAAAGACATTGGCACGTCCGGCCACTTGTGAATCTGGTGCTTTTTGACGGCCAACACTTTCCACCGAGGCAGCATCATATTGTAATGGCCCATCAATTAGCAGGTCAGGACGACGTTCTTTGGCGATTCGTGTTGCTTCAGCCACTTTCTCGACATCGGCACCCATACCTGAAGTTCCGGTAGAGTAAGAAATCATGGCAATCCGCGGGTCAATGCCAAAGGCTTTGGCAGAATCTGCCGATTGAATCGCAATCTCGGCCAGCTGCTCTGCATCTGGATCAGGATTAATCGCACAGTCGCCATAAACATAGACTTCATCTGGCAGCAGCATAAAGAACACAGAAGAAACCAATGAATAATCCGGTGCAGTCTTGATCAGCTGAAAGGCAGGACGTACGGTATTGGCCGTGGTATGTACCGCGCCAGAGACCAGACCATCAACCTGATCCAGCGCCAGCATCATGGTGCCGAGCACCACAGTGTCTTGCAACTGTTCACGCGCTTGCAGTTCGTTGAGTTTGCCTTTACGTAGCTCGACCATCTTGTCGATATAGTTGTCACGAATCAGATCCGGATCCAGAATTTCCAGATCTTCAGGCAATTCGATACCACGAGCTTTTGCCACTTCTAAAACAGATTCGGGATTGGCCAATAAAATACATTGTGCAATGCCACGCGACTGACAGATTGCTGCAGCTTGTATCGTACGTGGTTCATCACCTTCAGGTAATACAATACGTTTTTTGGCCGCAATCGATTTTTGTACCAGTTCATGCCGGAAGGCTGAAGGCGATAGACGTGGCTTATAAGAACCATTCAACATCTGACCGAGCCATTCCGGATTGATGTGACTCGAAACAAAGCGCGTGACCTGATCTGCACGTTCCGTATCATCTACTGGAATTTCATTGCTGAGATTTGTCAGTTTTTGTGCGGTTTCAAAGGTGCTAAGCGGTGTATGTAAAATTGGTAAACCTTGTTTGATGGCGGTCTGGCAAAATTCCAATACGTGATCATTTGGCTGATGATGTTCAGTTAGCACCAAGCCAGCCAAAGGAATACCATTGCTGCTGGCCAGACTGCTGGCCAATAACACATCAATCCGGTCAGATGCACTGATGATCAATTCACCTGCTACAAACTTATGCAATTCATGTTCAATATTGGCCGAAATCAGGCTGCTGTGCTGGACACGGCGCTGTTTCGCTTCGCCTTCATTAATCCAGTAGGCCTGAATATGTGCCGCCAGATCAGATATACGCGGCACACTTAAAGTTTTACTGAAAGGCACCAGTCCAATTACAGGTAACTTTTCTGAACCAATATGTGGATGGGTTTGCTGGATGGCACGAATAAATTGTGTGGTTTCTTCTGCAAGACGTAGATCCGGATCAAGCGTTACAGGAATCTGTGCAGATTCTTCAGGCAGACCTTTGGTTCGCATCAGCAGGATGCCAGACAGGCGGGTTGAACTGGCGCCACCAAAGTTGCGAATCTGGTTTTCAACTTTATCGGCAGTCTGACCTGGCTGCTGGATATTGGCATTGCTGACCACAATCACTTTGGCATCCAAAGCCTGCGCCAGCGAGGCATTCAGATCATCGGCAAAACTGTCCTGAGCATTTGGCAATAGACCTTCGACAATAATCAGGTCATGCTGTCTGGCAATTTGACGATGCAGACGTACCGCTTCTTCCAGCAGTTCATCCTGTTCACCCAGATTAATCTGCTGCAAGACTTTGCTATAACGGATTGGTTCAACAGTTTCACTTTGAGAAATATGACGATACAAAGCCGTAGTACGGTCTTCGACTTCATTCAATTCCTGAGCAAAAGGTTTGAGAAAGCCAGCTTTAACCCCTTGGCATTCCAGTGCATAAATCAGGCCTAAACATGCAGAAGTTAAGCCTACGCCTTCCCCAGTGGGAACCAATAGAATCGTTTTCATAAGTTACGTCAGTCACACAATAATAAAAATCAGTTAAAAAGTGGCCCTGCTTGCTTATGCAAGCGCTACCTCAGCTTCAGACTTTTTTGCGTTTTTTTGCTCCACTTCAAGTTCTACAACGCTATGTACTTCTTGAGCGATACGACCTTCTTCGTCTGTTGGCACTACCCAGATTTGTGGACCTGTACCTGAATCGATACGGCCTTCAGTGCCACGTTTCAGGTCATTATTGGCACTTTTATCCAGGTTGAAGCCGAAGTGGGGCAGATAAGTCATGGTTTTTTCACGGATATAGGCAGAATTTTCGCCAATACCGCCAGTGAAGAACAAGCCATCAATACGTGGCAGACCACAGCTCAGTGCTGCCAGAGATTTGGCTAGACGGTAGCAGAATACTTCAATCGCTAATGCAGCATCTTCATTACCTTGTTCCGATGCTTCAATCAGGGTACGCATGTCATTCGACAAATCAGACAGACCCAACAGACCGCTCTGGCTATTCAGCATCTTGTCAATTTTATAGATATCCCAACCCAGGTTCTTTGCCAGGAAGCTGTGCAGGCTTGGGTCGACATCGCCACTGCGGGTGCCCATGACAATACCTTCAAGCGGGGTTAAGCCCATTGACGTATCTACACTTTTCCCATTCCACACGGCACAGGTCGAGCTGCCATTACCGAGATGTGCTGTTAACCAGCCGCCTTGTTTCAGGCTACCTGCCAGTTCAGAACCACGGTCTGAAACATAAGCATGGCTGGTGCCGTGGAAACCATAACGACGCACACCATGGGCTGTATATAAGAATTTTGGCAGGGCATAGCGATATGCATGTGCTGGCATGCTTTGATGGAATGCGGTATCAAATACTGCTATTTGCGGTAAGTCTGGGAACAAGCGTTTGGTGGCTTCAATGCCAATCAGATGTGCCGGATTGTGTAAGGGCGCAAGCGGCGTTGCTTCACGAATCTTTTCAATAATTTCATCATTGATCAATTCTGCTTTGGTCAGGCTGCCACCATGTACCACACGGTGACCAATCGCATCTGGGCGATAGTTAGCCAGACGCTCCAAACCAACTTCAAGGGCTTTTTTATGATCTGCAAATGGAATATGGATATCGACTGGTTCGTTACCGACAGTCACGCCTTTGATACGAGCATTCTCTGTGCCTAAGTTCTCAGCTAAACCATGAATACGGAAGTTCTGTTCCTCAAGAAGTAATGCAAACTTGATTGAAGAAGAGCCACAATTAATAACTAATACTGATTTAGACACGATTGATTACCCGATTTTTAATTAAAATTCTCGTCCATTGACTTGATCCAGTGATCAGCAAAAAAGCACTAAGCTGAATCAATATTGATGTTTTAACATTTGTTTTTTTTCTGTCCTAGATAGACTTTAGCAGATTAGACTTAAGCATTATCGACCAGACTGACAATAATAACTAAAATTTATCAGTTCATAGTTTTCATTTATAAATAAAATGATGCTGAAAATATAATCAATAAAGCTGCCAAATTCTATTTTCAATGTCGTACTGGAACAGATTGCTTTCAGTTTAGTGCCTAAAACAGCAAATATGACTTATACATACAATTCTATACAGAGATTCATCAATAAAATGACCCAAAGGTTCTGATCCATTTCGGTTTTAATTTTTATATCCATAAAAAATCAGCCTTGCGAACAAAACTGATTTTTAAAGTGATCATCTGAAATAGTTATTGGCGAATCTGACCATCACCAAATACGATCCATTTTTGTGAGGTCAGGCCTTCAAGACCAACCGGACCACGGGCATGAATTTTATCGGTTGAAATTCCGATTTCCGCGCCTAAGCCATATTCAAAACCATCAGCAAAGCGGGTCGAGGCATTGATCATCACCGAACTCGAATCGACACCGGCCAAAAACTCGCGTGCCAGACTGTAATTTTCAGTAATGATCGAATCGGTATGATGTGAGCCATACTGATTAATATGTTCAATCGCTTCTTCTATGCCAGAAACCACTTTGATGGCCAGAATTGGGCCCAGATATTCGGTATACCAGTCTTCTTCAGTGGCCGCAATCACTGCATCAGCAAGAATACGCTGGGTTTCTTTGCAACCACGGAGCTCTACTTTTTTCTCCTGATAAAGTTCTGCGATGCGAGGCAAGAACTCTTCAGCGACTTTTTCATCGACTAGCAAAGTTTCCATGGCATTACACACGCCATAACGATGGGTTTTAGCATTTAAAGCAATGGGTAAGGCTTTTAACAGATCCGCCTGTGCTTCCACATAGATATGGCAATTACCATCTAAATGTTTGATCACCGGGACACGAGCTTCTTCAGTAATGCGTTCGATCAGGCTCTTGCCGCCACGAGGCACAATCACATCGACATATTCGGTCATGGTAATGAGCTGGCCGACTGCAGCACGATCAACGGTATTGATCACTTGTACTGCTGATTCTGGCAGGCCGGAAATTTTCAGCGCATGTTGAATTGCCGCGGCAATCGCCTGATTGGATTCCAGTGCTTCTGAACCGCCACGTAAAATAATCGCATTGCCTGATTTCAGCGCCAGTGAAGCCGCTTCCAGGGTCACGTTGGGACGTGATTCATAAATCATGCCGACCACACCTAAAGGTACACGCATCTTGCCCAGTTGAATGCCAGATGGGCGATAAGCCATATCGCTAATTTCACCAATCGGATCTTTCAGGCCAATCACATCTTTCAGGCCTTCTAACATACCTTTAAAGCGTGCGGGGTTGAGTTCTAAGCGATCAAGCAGGGCACTGTCCAGATTGTTATTATGCGCTTTGGTCATATCTTTCTGGTTGGCAGCCAAAATAGCTGGCTGGCTATTTTCCAAAGCCGTATAAATAGCCGATAGTGCGTTGTTTTTGGTTTGGGTGGACGCACGAGCCAAAATGCGAGAAGCCTGGCGTGCCTGCTGTCCTACCGTTTGCATATATTGTTCAATAGACTCTTGCATAGCGCTTTGATCACTTAGAAATTTCACTTCGATATTAACAGTCTGCTGCCGGACAATGAAGCCCATCTGTTAAAAATCATCCGTTTTCGCGGACTTCTAAACATTTTGAAATTGTTTTCTGTTTAAAAGCAGATAAGTGGTCGCTGAAGCGGTTGCTTGTGAAAAGCCGCTCTGTATAGAATGAAATAAGCGACATTGAAGTCATATATAATTATTAAAGAGCAGGATGCGTGTTCAGGCTCATCGGAATGTGTCTGAAGCATAAGATCTGTTAATCATGACTTGCACAATAAAAATAAGGCAAGGACGGAGGAAAAGGAAAATGAATTCCATTATCCACATGGATGCCCATGTATTGGATTCGCAAAGCCATTATGGTTTTTTTGATCTTTATGATAAGCACAGTTTTAAGCAGCCAGCACGAAGCACCTGGATGGATGGCTGGAAAATCGAATATATGGCGATTGCCCGTCCGGATACCTTGCATCTCAGGCCGATGGTGATCATTGGGGGCGCCTTCCAGAATTTTAATTCCTATAAATATTGTGTCGAACAGCTCTTCGCTGCCGGCCCGATCATTCTGATTGACTTGCCTTCGATGGGAGCCAACCAGCAGATCAGCAATGTGGATACTGGTCTGTCGGCTGGAACTCTGGAGCTTGAAGACCTTGCTGCCATGCTGGGGCAATGGCTGGAGCAGATGCAACTTCCTCAAGTTTCAATTTTAGGCATGTCCTTAGGCTCAGTAGTCGCCTCCTGTCTGGCAGACCAGCGCCCTGAACTGGTGGATCGGATGATCCTGATGGGCGTAATGCAGAAAACCCGCAAAAGCTGGCGCATGCTATTGGAAGAATCCTTGCATCTGATGAAAGAACAGCGCATGGATGAATTTGGTCAGGCGGTCATTTTATATCTGGTCAATCATGCCCGTCTCAAAGAAACCCGCATGTCACCAACAGCAAAGCGCTTATTCTTCAAGCAGATGTCAGAATTCACGGTGACCGAACAAGAGCGTTATGATATTAACTGCAACCGTCTATTGCGTCTGACCCACGTGCCGATTCCACAGTGCAAGGTTCTGGTGGCCTGTGGTCAATATGACAGTTTTACCTTGCCACATGAGAATGCCAATTTTGCCCTGCAATGTCCAAATATGCAGTATGTACAAATTGCCGGTGCTGACCATGTGCCTCAGTTGCAGCGCAGGAAAGAAACTATGCATCTGTTTGCCACCTTCTTGCGTGATGAAGCAGTCGAGCAGTTGCCGGGAATTATTCCGTTTAGCCGTGAACAGATGCAGCAGATTGAACGGCGCGGTGAAGAACGGATTTGTGTGCAACAGCCACAACGTTATTTGAGTCATCGTCATTCGGATCTGCTGTTGAATGTAGAAATTATCGACATGAATTTCTTTGGAGTATTGCTGGAGTTAGACGCAGGACAGACAGAGTGTGCCGCAGCTTATCCGCGTGATCTGGCCTTGCATCTGGAAGATGAAAACGGCGAGTTCAAGATCGAATGTCTGATCTTTGAACAGGATGAGACTCAAGTGCGGGCCCTGTTTAAACATGGCAGTTTTGAAGTGGCAGAACGTTTATTGGCTTTTGTGCAACAACAGAAAATCCTTCAGCAAGAAGACGCTTTCGATGCAGTGATTTAATCGGGGCTTAATAAAAAAACAGCGTCATTTAACGCTGTTTTTTTTCACTGCATGAATCATCCAGACCAGATCACCGAGATGTTCATCCTGCTCCGGTGTCAGATTTTGCTGACGAGGCTCGGCAAAATAACGTTGCGGTTGTTGTACCTCAACCTGATTGAAACCGGCATCTTGAAAAAAGTGCTGTAATTCTTGGGGGGTTTTAAAATGAAAGGTAAATGCACTGCGTGACATGAATTTAAGCAGACGGCTACAGCTCCAAATAAAATTCGCCAATTTATTTTTGACGGGTTCCGGGTAAATGTCGCTAAGGTAATGCAAGGCTGGAAAATGTCGTGCATTCTCTGCAATACCTTGCAACAGAATACGCAACATGCGTTGATCAAAGTAATTAATCAGTCCTTCGCTAATGACCACTAAGGGCTGGTTGCGGTCAAACATCTGAAAAATACAGTCCAACTCTTCACTAAAAATATCGGCAGTCAGGACTTCAGGAGCATACTGATCGATTTGCTGTAAAGCCTGAGTCTTGATCTTGGCCATATCGGGAAGATCCAGTTCACGATAATTAATTTCTGGAAATTTCTGTCTGAAATTCCAGCTACGTGGAGATAGTCCACAGGCAATTTCAAGAACCTGAAGCTGGGGATATTGCTCAAGCAGTTGACACAAATGCTCATCAATCATCTGATGGCGCTGCTTCAGTGTCGTACGCATACTACCGCCGACATAACGCTCTGCCCAGGACTCAAGTGGGTGAAGCAGTTTGGCCAGAATTTTACCTTTAGTGGTCGCAAAGGCTGGATGCGAGATCCCCATTTGATACCAGATATAGCCGGTATAGTGCGCAGTAAATGAAATATGGCGATGTTGTGAAAGTGTTTCTGTCATATCGTTCTTACCTTATTTTTATTTTTAAGTTAATTACATAATAGTGTAACCTTTTCATTACTATAATTAAAAAGGAACACTTTGTCGTGTTCCTTTTTTTGTGTTGACTGGATTAAAAAAGCTTTAGCTCATCTGCTGTTTGAATGCCAGTATTTCGTCACGGATATTGCGCCATGCTTCTCCCAGATCAAGCTCTGCACCAATCTGGATGTTTGGGATGTTGCCGCGCATGCGTTCCAGACGTTGCTGGTTCGGGAGAGGTAGATCCTTAATCCCTTCCAGTGCAATGCATTGTGCTGCACGGTCATTGCAGACTAGACCCATGTCACAACCGGCTTTAAGGGCGGCCTGAATTCGGGCATCGGCATCGCCTGCAACACAGGCAGCCTGCATGCTTAAATCATCCGAGAACAGGACGCCGTCAAAGCCGAGCTCCTGACGCAAAACTTTCTGAATCCAGAATTCCGAGAAACCTGCCGGATTGGGATCCACTTGGCTATAGATAACATGAGCCGGCATTAAAGCATCCAGCTGTGGTTGTAACTGGATAAAGGTTTGCATGTCTTTTTGCTGGATCTCTGCGTAGGAACGCGTATCAATTGCTGCAGCAACATGCGAATCTGCTTTGACCGAGCCATGACCCGGGAAATGTTTCCCAGTTGACGCCATTCCTGCACGTTTCATCCCTTTTAAAAATGCGCTGGCCAGTGGAATAATATCTGAAATATTTCTGGCAAAGCTTCGGTCACCAATCACATCACTGATGTCGTTTAAATCCAGCACCGGCGCAAAACTGAAATCAATCCCGACAGCCAGTACTTCAATCGCCATCAGCCAGCCGCATTTTTCGGCCAAATCTAAAGCACGCTGCGAATCATGAGCATACAGTTCGCCAAATTTCCCCATCGCAGGGAGCAGGGTAAAGCCCTGTCTTAAGCGCTGCACACGTCCACCTTCCTGATCGACTGCAATCAAAATATCAGGACGAATCTGGCGCATGTGATCGGTTAAGGCACGGACTTGAGCCGCAGATTCGATGTTACGTCCAAATAAAATGACTCCACCGACTTGCGGCGCACTTAATAGTTCAATATCTTCTTGAGTCAGGGTTGTGCCTGCGATGTCGAGCATCAATGCGCCAATCATATGCGGAATCCGTTTTAGAATTTTTCCGGGAAACAATACCTGATTTCTGCAATGATTTGCTACACTTTGTCAGCACAGAATATGATAAAACTACACGACATAAACATATTAAGTTGTTTAAGATGCTGAATACTTTAAATTCTGGTCGAAAAGCAACACGGTCACATTGGTCTCTAGGCCAAGGAAGTACGAATTATTTATGAAATTTCAAACGATAGCTTGCGCCGTTGCGATTGCGACAGGTGGCTTCTTTTTTACCCATGTCGTGAATGATGCGATTGCAGCCAATAGTGCAGAAGTGGTCAGCAAAGCCATTCAGCCATCTCAAGAACAGGCGTTAGTATCACGTCAACTGGCGACGCTGGTGGATCGTCAGCACTATTTGAATATGCGTCTGGATGCCCAGACTTCGCAGCGTATTTTCGATTTCTATATCGATAGTCTGGATCCGGAACATAGCTTATTTCTGGCACCAGAAGTTGAAAATTACAAGAAACGTTATGGGGCCAATTTTGGTGCTCACCTGAAAGCTGGCAATTTGTCGGGTTCTTATGAAATCCATGCGCAATATCGTCAGCGCCTGACCCAGTTCTATACTTATATGCTGGATGAGCTGAAAAAACCGCAGAACCTGAATCAGCCAAATGTCTATATCGAAACGGATCGTGAAAAAGCACCATTCTTTAAAACTGAGGCTGAACAGCGCGCGCACTGGTCAAAAATGCTGGTGTCCCAGCTGATCAATCTGACCATCAGTAAAGAAGAAGAACAGGCCAAACAGAAAGCACTGAAGGCCAATCCAGAACTGGCCAATGGACAAGACCTTACCGGTCCTGAAGATCTGACGCCTGCACAAACCTTGACCAAGCGTTATACCCGTCAGCTGGAACGTGTCAGCCGGATCAAGAGTGATGATGTGCTCGACAAGACCTTGAATGCGATGATGCTGACCTATGATCCGCATAGTAATTATTTCCCGCCTGTAGATGCGATGGAGCTGAATCGTCAGACCACTTTGCAGCTCGAAGGGGTCGGGGTCTCGATTCGTCCTGAACGTGGCAATGAAGATTACACCAAGATTGAAACCATTGTCGAAGGTGGTCCTGCGAGTAAATCCGGTCAGGTGAAATCGGGTGATCGCATCATTGGTGTAGCCCAGGATGGCGAACAGATGGTCGATGTGATTGGCTGGCCAAGCAATGAAATTGTTGGTCTGATTCGCGGCAAGCGTGGCACTAAAGTCACTCTACGTTTACTCGGTGCAGGCGCGACCATGGGGCAGGCACGTAACGTGACCATTACCCGTGATGTGATTCAGGAAGAAGATGCCGGTGTGCGTACGCGTGTTGTCGACATTCAGCGCGATGGCAAGAAATATCAATATGGTGTGATTGAAATCCCGTCGTTCTACCTGAACTATCGTGCACGTCGTGCCGGTACAGATTATCGTTCAGTCTCTGAAGATACCAATAAGGCTTTAAAAGAACTGGCGGCCAAAAATGTTGCCGGGATTATTGTCGATTTGCGTAATAACCCGGGTGGCTCACTAGAAGAAGTGGCACGTATGTTGGGGCAGGTGATTAAATCTGGCCCAGTGGTGCAGATTCGTGATGGTAATGGCAATGTTAGCGTCTTTGAAGATGATGATGGCGGTGCACAAACCTATGCGGGTCCTTTGGCAGTAATGATCAATCTGGCCTCTGCCTCGGCCAGCGAAATTTACTCCGCAGCGATTCAGGATTATGAACGTGGGATTGTGATCGGCAGTACCACCACTGGTAAGGGTACGGCGCAGGTGCAACTGGATAGCTTGGCCCATGGTCAGGCGACACTGACACAGCGTAAATTCTACCGGGTGACTGGTGGTAGTACCCAGAATAAAGGGGTTGTGCCAGACATTAAACTGGTCGATATTTATAATGAAGAGTTTGGTGAGCGTAAGGCTAAAAATGCCTTGCAGTGGGATACCATTCCAACCGCACCGTTTAAACGTGAAGGTGCAGTACAGAAATATGTACCTGAATTGGCTAAACTTTCTCAGCAACGGGTCGTGCTGGATTCTCAGTTCAAGTATCTGGAACAGCGTAAGGCGGTGATGAAAAAAGCCGAGGAAGAAAAGCGTCAGGTACTGGACTTGCAACAGCGTAAAGCAGAGTTGATTGCCATGGAGCAAAAAACGCTGGAGGCAGAAAATACCCGCCGTATGGCTACAGGTCTTAAACCTTATCCGAACTGGGAAACTTATCAGGCTTCAATGGATGCACTGATTGAAACCCGTGCCAAAATGAAAGCCAAAGAGCGTCCGGCGCTTCCTGAAGAAGAAGCCTTTGTGATCGAAGCTGCACATGTGTTGCTGGATTATGCCAAGTTACAGGCCAAACAGTAACTTTTAAGCATGTCCATTTAAGTATCTAAGGATCTAAAAAAATAGCCTGTTTCGACAGGCTATTTTTTTATGATATCCGGCTATTTAAAAATCAGAATAAATTTTTCACATGAATTGCTAGCTGTCTAAATAAAAAGAAAAAAATTGTGACGGTGGTCGAATAAATAAACTGGAAAAATAGATTTAAACATTTGCTAAAATTTTCAAGACTCATAAGATAGAAGTCATATTTTATGCTGATGCTCATCATGATTTCAGAATCTGTTCTCGACCCTGAATTAAAAAAATATAAATTCTAATTTTATTTAAAACCAGAGGCTTTGCACAGCGACACATGTGCATTGCTTGTCAACTTTACGATTCTGACGGCTTTAAACTTGACCAGGTGGAAATAGAAATACACGTGAGGGGAATAATAACAATGATGACCAATACGGAACATTTTATATGATCCCTATTCAGCATGATATCAGTCTGGTCATCGGATCAACTCTCTTTGCTTTCGTCGCTGGCTATTTTTTGATGCCGATTCAAAAAATATGGTGGCGTGAGTCGCGAAGAAAATTTGCAACACTCATGCTATTTGCAACGGCCGCATTACTGGGGCTATTGATCTGGTCGATCCATTTCATTGGGATGACAGCAATTCATTTAAGTCATGTCTATCATTTTGATTTCAGCTGGATGTTGCTCTCTTATTTGAGTGTCTTTACGGCTTCTATTTTTACCCTCTGCTTAATGATCCAAAGCATCTGGTCATTTTCCCGAGTGGCTCTCGCGATCGTGGTGATGAGTCTCGGGGTCTCAGCCATGCACTATACAAGTAGTCTTAGGGCCAACTTTGAGAGAACAGAGATTACGCCAATCACAGAATCTTCACATGCGACTTATGATCTGTTGTTCGCGGTTGTGTTAATCAGTGCTCTGTTACTGATTGCCATGATTCGTCTGGTTCTCTCAGAATTGCGTCTGGCATCTCTGAATCGCCAACTGCGATGGGCCAATAAAGAGCTCGAAAATCAAAATATCCAGGATAATCTCACCAAATTACCCAACCGTTTATACCTGGCTGAATACGCAGATATCTTGTTTTCCAAGCAACAACATCAGCAGGAAATTGCCTTTTTATATATTGATCTGGATCGTTTTAAGGCGGTGAATGATGTGTTTGGTCATCAGGTCGGAGACCAGTTGCTGATTCAACTGACTGCGCGTATTCATCAGTTATGGGGTGACCGTTCCAAGCTGCTTAGAATTGGTGGCGATGAGTTCCTGATGGTGCTGGAAAACACGTCCGTCAGCAAAGCTTCAGAAATGTCAGAGCAGATTCTAAATCTGATTCAGGACAGCTTCCTGATTGATGGCAAAACCATTAATATTTCGGGCAGTATCGGAATCGCGATGTATCCGGAGCATGGCAAAAATCTGCAAGATTTACTGGTGAATGCCGATGCAGCAATGCTCAGTTCTAAATATCAGGGCCGCAATACCTATTCAGTCTTTAATTTTTCTTCTGATCAGCATGAATCCAAGAGCCAGAGCAAGCTGATTAATGATCTGTATAAAGCAGTTGAAGATCAGCAATTTGTACTGTTTTATCAGCCTAAATTTACCAGTGAACGAAAAATTTGTGGGGTAGAAGCCCTGATTCGCTGGCAGCATCCATTACATGGGTTACTGGGTCCCAATATGTTTATTCATGGCGCTGAGAAAACTGGGCTTATTATTCAGATGGGCTATTGGGCACTGGAGCAGGCTTGCAAACAGATCCAACTCTGGGAAAAAAATAATACTGACTTTTTCCCGATTGCCGTGAATTTGTCTGCGGTGCAGTTTGAGCATAAGCATCTATTAGCTAATCTGCAAAACCTGTTTAAACGCTATAAGATCAATCCGCAGCACTTGATGATCGAGATTACTGAATCGACCGCCATGCATTATATCGATGCCAGTATTCGTACCCTTGAACAATTACGTAATATCGGTATCCAGCTGGCGATTGATGATTTTGGAACCGGACATTCCAGCTTCTTATATCTAAAAAATCTGCCCGTGGATGAACTGAAAATTGATAAAGAGTTTATTCAGGATCTTAGCGTCGGCTCTAAAGAAGAAATGATTCTGGAAAGCATTATTCGGCTGGCGATTAAACTGGGTTTAAAAGTGACCGCTGAAGGCATAGAAACCACGCTGCAAGCAGATATTTTGACTCGACTCGGTTGTCAGCAATTACAAGGTTATTTGCTGGCAAAGCCGATGCCAGTCGAGTCATTGGAAACACAGGATTTCCTATCTTAATTTGAATTTTTATACGCTACTAATACGGTACTAAAGAGTACGGTGGACCTATATTTAGCGTTATTCAGCAGGCCAGTTGAATGACACAAACTCCCATATTTAAGCTTCATAACCGTATTATTTCCGACTCAATCTGGGCTGAAAAATCCAGCAGTCAGCAAGTGTAGATCTTATAAATACTGTCATTTCCTTCAGCCGTGGGCATACTTATTGGCTTTAGAAATCTGCTACAATATCGCCAATTTTCATATTGATCGTTTTTGATCTTGAGCACTGCGGTTCTGCAGTAGGTATTTTCCATGAGTTTTAAAGATGAGTTAGCGGCGCAGGTCGCTCAGCGACGTACATTCGCCATTATTTCCCACCCCGATGCCGGTAAAACCACCATGACAGAAAAGCTGCTGTTATGGGGGCAGGCGATTCAGGTTGCAGGTATGGTGAAAAGCCGTAAGTCTGACCGGGCCGCTACATCGGACTGGATGGAAATGGAAAAAGAACGTGGCATCTCGATCACGACCTCGGTGATGCAGTTCCCGTTCAAAGACAAGATGATCAACCTGCTCGATACCCCGGGACATGAAGATTTCTCGGAAGATACCTATCGTACCTTAACCGCCGTCGACTCGGCATTAATGGTGATTGATGGTGCAAAAGGGGTGGAAGACCGGACCATTAAATTGATGGACGTGTGTCGTATGCGCGATACACCGATTATTTCTTTTGTTAACAAAATGGACCGTGAAATCCGTGAGCCACTCGAGCTTCTGGATGAAATCGAAAACGTTCTGAAAATTAAATGTGTTCCGATCACCTGGCCATTGGGTACGGGGCGTGATTTTGCCGGTGTATTTAATTTAATCGAAGAAAAATTCTACATTTACAAAACCGGTTTTGGTTCAACCATTCCTACAATCGAAATACGTGATGGTTATGACTATCCGGATCTTCGTGAGAAAGTTGGTGAGCTGGCGTGGGCTGCATTTGAAGAATCACTTGAACTGGTGCAAATGGCCAATGAGCCATTGGATCGTGAAGAATTTCTGGCAGGCCGTCAAACGCCGGTATTGTTCGGTACAGCCTTAGGTAACTTTGGGGTTGACCATGTGCTGGATGCCTTCAGTCAATATGCACCGCCGCCGAAGGCCCATCCTACTCAGGCTCGTGTTGTCGAAGCTGATGAAGAAGGCTTTAGCGGTTTTGTCTTTAAAATTCAGGCCAATATGGACCCGAAACATCGTGACCGTATTGCATTCATGCGAATTTGTTCAGGTAAATATGAAAAAGGCCTGAAAATGAAGCATGTACGTCTGGATAAAGATGTGCGGATTAGTGATGCCTTAACCTTCCTGGCCGGTGACCGCCAGCATCTGGAAGAAGCGTGGCCGGGCGATATTATCGGACTGCATAACCACGGCACCATTCAGATTGGTGATACCTTTACTTCAGGTGAAAAGCTACAGTTCACAGGTATTCCGCACTTTGCACCGGAAATGTTCCGTCGTGTACGCTTAAAAGATCCTTTGAAATCGAAACAGTTGCAAAAGGGCCTGAAAGAGTTGTCTGAAGAAGGTGCAACACAGGTATTTATGCCACAGCATAATAATGACCTGATCGTGGGTGCAGTGGGCGTACTTCAGTTTGAAGTGGTGGCGTATCGTTTGAAAGAAGAATATAAAGTTGACTGTGTTTACGAACCCGTGAACATCAATACTGTTCGTTGGGTGTCTTGTGATGACGAGAAAAAATTTAACGAATTTAAGAAAAAGGCCCACGACCAGTTGTCAGTCGATGGCGGTGGTCACTTGACTTATCTTGCGCCAAGCCGAGTGAATTTACAGCTCATGCAAGAACGTTATCCGGACATCGTGTTCCATAATACGCGCGAACACTAAACTTTCAGGCATTCAAATATCGTCTAAAAATATCAAACAGCTTCTCCGGAAGCTGTTTTGTTTTATGTTACATTTAAACTATTCATAACCTGATAGATTGTTTAAAAATGAAGTTCAGCAAGGAAGCCGCCCTCGGTGCTGTCATTGGTTTAAGTCTTGTCCTGAGTGGCTGTGATAAAAGCGAAAAAGAACCGGAACTTGACCAGCCGGATGGAAAAACAACGCCAGTTAAGCAAAGTGCCAGTATTTTGCCTTACCTGAATATTCAAGAACAACCGGCCAAGATCGCCTTGCCATTTTGTGAAACCAAAAACTGTATCAATGTCGATATCCAGACTTTATATACGGCTGATCCATGGATGAATCACTGGATCGAAAAACAGCAGGCCAAGGTAATTCAGGATCAAATTGGCTTAAAACAGGATATGAGTTTACAACAGGCGATGAATGCCTATGTGAAAAAATCGGATGCCTGGCAGGCTCAACTCCAGCTCAATCAGGCTTATGAATTATCGCTGTATACCCGCATTCCCTATCAGCGTAATCAATATGTCTTGCTGCAAATTGGTATTGATAGTAAACAGGAAAATATCAGTGTGTATGAGCGCTATTATTTTTTTGTAGCCGATCGTCAACAACAAAAAATGCTGACCCCACTGGATATTATCGATCCCAAACAACAGTTGTTAATGGACAAGATCATTCAAACCGCTTATGAAAAATGGTTAAAGGACAATAATCACGAGGTTCAGCAGCAAGCACCGAAAAAACTGTATTGGGGGCAGGCTGAGTGGTTCTTCGATCAGGAAGGGATTGGTCTGCATTATCGCAGTCATGACATTAGCAAAGATGCCAAACAACTGGATATCTATTTAACAAAAGAACAAACACAACAGGTCTTGAAAGCCGAAGTCTATCGGAATATGTTCTAAAGGTCGTAATCCTCTCAGGATTAATTACACGTTTTGAAAAGGGTAATGAATGCCAAAATATAAGAATATTTTTTGTCTATCGATACTGGCATCCGCAGTTTTACTGAGTGCATGTCAGCCGAAGAGCAATGAGCCGAAAGAGCCGACTTCTCCTGAAGTGGTACAAACCGAGCCAGAAGTCCTGAAACTTAGTGGTGATACCGAAAAACTCAAGCTGGTGATTCCAGAGTGTGAGGGTAAAAACTGTCCGGAAATTTCGATTGAACGCCTGAACAGTAATCAGCGCTTTATTGATGAATGGATCGATCAGCAGATTTTGCAACAGTTAAAAAATATCCTGTCTGTCGATGCGATTGAGCCGGCAAAAGCCACTGCTGCCAGTGAAGCCGAAGTGGCTGCTTCTGAACCAAAAACAGCCTTGTCGACGGTCACTACACCAAAACAGCAGCTTGAGCAGCAAATTCAGCCTTCTATGCAGACCTTCTTGAATCTGGACAAGGAGCTCAAAGCACTGAGTGCCAGTCATAGCATTAGCCTGATGATTAAGCCCAAGATTCTGAATTCGGGTGATCCATTGGCGACTGTGGTGCTAAACAGTAGCCATTATCTGGGAGGTGCGCACGGAGCATCTGCACAGCGCTATTATAATTTTGATCTTGAACAGCAAACACTGGTCAAGCTGGATGACATTATTGCCGAGAAGCAAAAAGCCAAACTCGAAGCACAGGCGTATGAGGCTTTTAAAGTCTGGGTCATGGAGTCCAAGCTGGCAAAAGATGTCGCTGAATATGAACAGGCCTGGAAGTTCATACTGACCGATAATTTTTATCTGGCCAAAGAAGGTTTGATCTTACAATATGCCGAATATGAAATCGGACCTTATGTGGTGGGTTTGCCGCGCTTAATGATTCCTTATGCGCAGCTACAAGGCGTGCTAAAACCGCAATATCTGCCGCAAGCTGAAACAGCAGCCTCTGAGGCACAGCCAGCGTTAGCATCTAAAGCCGAATGAAGTTAAAACTGTTCGATACGCATACCCATTTTGATGTTCCCGATTTTGATCCTGATCGGGAACATCTGGCCTATGCGGCCAAAGCGGTAGGTGTGGAACATCTGGTTCTAATTGGCTTTTTGCAAAACCGCTTTCAGGATTTGTTAAAAACCCACCATTTTATCAACGGGTTGGAAAATGCACCGCATAGCCACTTGGCACCCGGCTTGCATCCGTTTTATATTGAACAGCATCAGGCTGAACATTTATATGATCTGGAGCAGCTACTTAGAAATGAACAATGCATTGCCATTGGTGAAATCGGTCTCGACACATTTTTAAAGCAGCATAAACAACCTGAAATTTTTCAAAAGCAGCAAGATTTTTTCGCTGCACAAATTGAACTGGCACAACAATTTGATAAGCCGATTTTGCTGCATATCCGTAAATCACATGCAGAAGTTTTACAAATTTTAAAACAGCATCAGTTTAAACAGGGTGGAATCGCACATGCCTTTGGCGGAGGTGTCGAGGAAGCCAAGGCTTTTGTCAAGTTGGGGTTTAAGCTTGGTGTTACTGGTCAGATTACCAATCCGAATGCCAGAAAACTGCATCAGGTGGTACAGGCAGTCGGTGCAGAACATCTGGTGCTGGAAACCGATTGTCCGGATATGACGCCGTTATGCTGTCAACAGTCAGGTGAGCAACGTACCCGCAATACACCTGCCAACTTGCCTTATGTACTGGAAGGTTTGGCACAAAGCTTAGGGCAAGATCAAGCCAAATTGGCACAGCAGCTCTGGCAGAATACCCATCAGGTTTTGAATTTGGCCGATGAATAATGCCGGTTTTTATTGCTCGGCTGTATCTGCTGTAATTTGGTATCTGTTAAAAAAAGATGCATTATGCAATTTCTAAAATGCCTCAGACTTGGCATCATGCATATATATTCTTTTAGGTGAGATTCACATGGCACAAGGACTTTTGGCGGGTAAGCGCTTCTTGATCGCGGGTATTGCGAGTAAATTATCCATTGCTTTTGGTATTGCTCAGGCATTACATCGTGAAGGTGCTGAATTGGCTTTTACTTATCCAAATGAAAAGCTGAAAAAGCGGGTAGATGACTTTGCTGAACAGTTTGGTTCAAAACTGGTTTTTCCTTGTGATGTGGCGGTAGATGCTGATATTGATAATGCATTTGCTGAGCTGGCGAAACACTGGGATGGTCTGGATGGCGTAGTGCATTCTATCGGTTTCGCACCGGCGCATACTTTGGATGGCGACTTTACCGAAATCACAGACCGCGAAGGTTTCAATATTGCACATGACATCAGTGCCTATAGCTTTATCGCGATGGCACGTGCGGCAAAGCCTTTGCTACAAGTTCGTCAAGGCTGCCTGTTAACGCTAACTTATCAAGGTTCTGAGCGCGTAATGCCGAACTATAACGTGATGGGTATGGCCAAAGCCTCTTTAGAAGCCGGTGTTCGTTATTTAGCTTCGAGCTTGGGTCAGGAAGGTATTCGTGTCAATGCCATCTCTGCGGGTCCAATCCGTACTCTGGCTGCTTCAGGCATTAAATCATTCCGTAAAATGCTCGACTTAAATGAAAAAGTTGCGCCATTAAAACGTAATGTAACGATTGAAGATGTCGGCAATGCAGCATTATTCCTGTGCTCGCCATGGGCCAATGGCATTACCGGTGAAATCCTGTATGTCGATGCCGGTTTCAATACCGTGGGTATGAGCGCTGATTTAATGGCGGATGCGGAATAAAAGTCTATTCTCTGCCGTGGGGGGAGAGTTCCTCCCTTTTTTAAAGGAAGGTTAGGAGGGATTATTTTTCTTTAATCTTGCTAAACCCTTTCTTTAAAAAAAGAGTAAATGAGCAAAATCCCCTCATTCCCCCTTTGATAAAGGGGGAATTCACTCAAGGCCATAAAAAAGACCGCATATGCGGTCTTTTTTAGATTTGCAGGACAGCGATTAAGCCTGACCATCTACAGCGGCAGTTTGTGCACGTTGCATATTGGCTTCAAATTCAGCATCGAAGTTGATTGGGGTAAGCAGCAACTGTGGGAAGCTACCTTTAGTCACCATATCATTCACTGCTTCACGCAGGAACGGGAACAGAATGTTCGGGCAGTATGCGCCCAGGATGTATGGAAGACGCTCTTCTTCAACGCCATCTACCAAGAAGATACCGGCTTGAGTCACGTCGACGATAAAAGCAGTATCACCTTCATTGGTCGCTTGAACAACGACTTTTAAAGCCACTTCAAAATGAGTTTCATCAATTTTTTCTGCAGAAGAAGAAAGATTGATGTTTAACTCAGGTTGCCATTGCTTGGTAAAAACTTGCGCCCCAGGAACCTCAAAAGAAATATCTTTGGTATAAATACGCTCTAATGCCAATTGTGGTTGAGCTTGTTGTTCTTCACTCATTCTTTGATCCTTAATATAAAGTGATGATTTTAATAGAATTAAGCCAGTAATTCATCGAGTTTGCCTTCACGCTCTAAAGCATAAAGCTGGTCGAAACCACCGATGAATTGATCCTTAATAAAAATTTGTGGCACAGTGCGGTGATTGGTACGCTGCATCAATTCAAGACGTACTTCAGGTGCTTCTTGAGATAGATTAATTTCTTTATATGCGACACCTTTACGCTCAAGCAACTGTTTTGCACGCACGCAATAAGGACACACAGTCGTTGAATAAACAATAACGTCAGCCATGATCAATCTCCTGTTCGTGGATTATTTGCTTTTCACCAAAGGTAAACCTTGGGCTTTCCAGTTGCTGATGCCGCCATCAAGACGGTATGCATCGGCATGACCCACTTGTTGTAGCGCAGTACCAGCCACCTGTCCAAGGTTGCAAATGAACACCAAAGGGCGATCAGATGCTTTCAGCTCTTCAACATGCTTTGTAATCTGGCTATATGGAATGTTACGGCTGCCGCTGATATGACCTTCACGGAAGTCTTTGGCATCCCGTAAATCAATCAGCATGGCATTTTTTGCTTTGACTAAAATTCCCAGCGACTGCGGAGAAATTTTACGACCGTTACGTTGACCTTCGATAATGAAGAACAAAACTACCAATACCGCGAGTGTTCCAAATAAGAAGGGGTGATTCCCCATAAACTCGAACCAACGTTCCACAATTCACCTAATTACAATTTTAAAATTGCCAAGAGTATAGCTCATAAATATGGTGATCAAAATCACCGCTTCAAGGGTTGAGGCACAAGAAAATTAATTTTTTTGCTGTGCTTCAGTGATTTCATCGATTAAACGCAAATAGCTGTCCAGTCGGCGCGGTAAAATTTCACCCGCACTCGCGGCCTGACGTAAAGCACATTGTTTTTCATGCTTATGCGTGCAGTTCCGGAACTGACAGTGTCCGAGCAGGTTTTCAATTTCAGGAAAACCGATTTGTACCTTATCTAAAGGCAGATGCCACAGGCCAAATTCACGAATTCCCGGAGAGTCGATCAGGGCAGCACCTTCACCAAAACCGATCAAGCGGGTTGAGGTGGTGGTGTGCTGACCGAGTGCCGAGTTTTCCGAAATAATATTGGTTTTCTGGGCTGCATCTGGCACGATCGCATTGATCAGCGTACTTTTACCGACACCCGATTGACCGACAAAAGCCACCGTTTCATTTTCCAGACGATTGGACAATACAGTCAGATCACCATCGGACTGGGTTTGCATTACTTCATAACCGAGGTCTTGATATTCTTGTAGCAGAGTCAGAATTGGATCGTTCTCTTTTAACAAATCGGCTTTGTTCATCACTAGAAGCGCAGGAATATCGGCATCGGCACAGGCCACCAGATAACGGTCGATCAGGCCCGGTGCTGGCTCAGGCAATGGTGCAAACACAATCACAATCAGTGAAATATTGGCCGCTACCGGTTTAACCTTGTGATAGCGGTCAGGACGGGTCAATAAGGATTTACGTGGATGAATCGCCGTAATAATTCCTAAACCGGTATTCGGATCGGCTTGCCATTTAACCCGGTCACCCGTGACCAGTAAATCCAGATTGGTTCGGGTATGACAGCGCCAGACGCTGCCTAGTTCAATTTCTTTCCAGAAAGGTTCAGGCTCACCATCGGCGACCACAGGTTTTTCAGGGTGAATGTCAGGAGTAGACAAAGCTTGCACTTCAAGTTGGCGGCCGTAGTGTTGCACTACCAAACCTTCCAGATCACTGGAGGTATCGAGATCTTCTTGACGTGTTTTCTGTTGTTTCTGAATGCGGCGCTGTTGTTGCTCTGTCAGACGACGCTTACGTATTAAGGCCATTCATATCCTAAAAAACCGGGTAAATCAGATGGCAAAAATAGCATGAAGCAGCCCCCGAATGACACCCAAGATGTAATTAATTTGCTACTATAGTTGTTTTTAAACCCAATAAGATTGCACATTTATGAGCAGCACCGCTGATACCCGCCTGATTTGGATTGACCTTGAAATGACAGGTCTAGACACAGACAATGACCAAATTATTGAAATTGCGACGATTGTAACCGATGACAATTTGAATATTCTGGCAGAAGGTCCTGTGCTTGCGGTGCATCAGCCTGCACGTCTGTTAAATGCCATGGATGAGTGGAACACTCGTCAACATGGTCAATCGGGTCTGATTGAACGGGTGCGTCGCAGTAAACTGACGGCTCAGGATGCAGAACAGCAAACCATTGAATTCCTGAAAAAATGGGTCAATCCAAAGTCATCCCCGATGTGTGGCAACTCGATCTGTCAGGATCGCCGTTTCTTGCATCGCCTGATGCCTGAGCTGGAGCAGTATTTCCATTACCGTAATCTGGATGTATCTTCAGTGAAAGAGCTGGCAAAACGCTGGCGTCCAGAAATTATGAGTGGTCTCAAGAAAAATGCTTCGCATCTGGCGATGGATGACATTCGTGATTCAATTGCCGAACTGAAATACTATCGTCAATATTTCTTTATCATGAATAAAGACTAAGTTTAGATGGATTGAAAGAGGCGCAAGCCTCTTTTTTTATGAGATTGATGCTTTTTTCTTTTGATATAAACTCTCAATCAGTTCAAATATCACCCAGGATATCAGTACCAAAATCAGATGGGTCTGGGTTTCATGGCGATCTAGGATCACATATCCGAATAGGCCTAAAATCAGCAAACGAATAAAAATACTCAGCGCATAGTTTTTCTGTTTTTGGCTACTGTAAAAATAAAAATGTAGAGTGATCAGGATAAAATTGAGAGCCAAAAGAGCATTGATCAGCACAGTGTTTGACTCCCATATTTAAAGTTTTATGTATGAATTTTATCCAATTATAAATGTTCCTGAATTTATCTTTCTGATTTTGCTGATAGATTTTGTATCAAAATTTTAGAAGCAGTAAAAAAATGCTGACTTTGCTAAAATAAGCCGTGATTTAACAGCTATTGATGACTTATGACTGAACTGCTTCAAGACGATGAATATGAGCGCCGCTTTGCGGGTGTTGCCAAAATTTATGGAGAAGACAGCTTCAGTCATTATGAAAAAAGTCATGTGATGGTGATTGGCATCGGTGGTGTCGGTTCTTGGGCAGTAGAAGCGCTGGCACGTAGCGGTGTGGGCGAGCTGAGTTTGGTCGATATGGATGTGGTGGCGGCATCCAATATTAATCGTCAATTGCCTGCCATGAGCACGACCTTGGGCCATGAAAAAATTGCAGTGATGGCCGAGCGTTGTCATGCCATTAATCCACGGATCAAGATTAATCTGATTGATGACTATCTGACGCCGGAAAATATCAAAGAAATTTTAGCAGGTAATCCTGATTTAATTCTCGACTGTATTGATGATGTGAAGGCCAAATTTGCCTTGATGCTGCATTGTCGCTTTAACAAGATTCCCTTGATTGTGTCGGGCGGGGCAGGCGGTAAACTGGATCCCCTGAAAATTCGTGTCGCAGACTTATCTAAAACCGAACAGGACCCGATGCTGGCCAAATTGCGTGCCCAGTTACGCGGCAAAGGTATTTGTAAAAAACCTAAAGAAAAATTCGGCATTACCTGTGTCTATTCAATCGATAATCCGTTCTCGAGTGCCGATGTCTGTGCCAGTGCCGGCTTGCGCTGTGGTGGTTATGGCTCTGCCGTGGTGGTGACATCAAGCTTTGCCATGGTCGCTGTGGCAGAAGGCTTGAAGAAGCTGGATAGTAAAAGAGCAAAAGCCTGATTTACAAAATAAAAAGCACAAGATATGTGCTTTTTTTGAGACGGCGTTTAGAATGAAAGGATTCATTTGCAGAACAAAAATAATGTTTTGGAGCAGTTATGTGGTTCTTGCTGGTATTGATTTTGGGGATAGGGGCTTTGGGAATCTGGATGTGGAAACGTCCGGATCCGGTGAAACGTGATCAGGCCAAAGCTGTGCAGCATGATCTATGGATTGAGCAGCTTGATGCACAGCTCAAGCATGCGGCGCGCTTGAGTTCAGATCCTGAACATCCGAATTATGCACGCGCCTATCAGATTTACCAGAATCTTGCCCAGCAACAGGAAATTCCACAGGCTTATGTCGGCATGGGGCTGATGCATTTGCAGGGTCTGGGACATGCGCAAAATACGGAAACAGCCATCAGTTATCTCGATAAAGCCTTTCATCTGGGCAGTGATGACGCAGCTTATCATCTGGGGCAGATTCATGAGGAGCAACGCTATCAAATGGCTGACCCGGAAAAGGCGCTGTACTGGTACCGACATGCCGTAGCCCGTGGCAATCTGGATGCCCAGTACCGCATCACTGAACTTTCTTCCACTACAGAAACAAATCCAGAAGAGAAGAACGCTGAACAGCAGCGCTTGGCCTTACTCATTCAAAATGCCGGGCAGGGACATAGCAATTCGCAGTATCAACTGGCGCAGTATTATTTAACAGATTCAGCGGCTCAAGATTTGGTTCAGGGAATTCATTATCTGTTTTTAGCTGCGCAGCAAGATCATCTGGCTGCCAATCAGCAGATCGCCGATGATTATGCGCGTGGACAGAGGCTGCCCCAAGACCAGACTCAAGCCCTGCAATTTATTAAACGCTGTATCAGTCTTGGTGATCAAAAAGGTCTCTATGATTATTATGCTGGCGTACTGCAAGGCCGTATCGATACCGACCAGCGTCAGCGCGTGTTCCAGCATTTGATGCAGCAGTCCAAAGAACATGCCGATGTGCATTCCAAGACTTTAATTGGACTGGCTTATTTTCATGGCTGGTATGTCGATAAAAATGAAACCATGGCGTTTCGTTACTGGTCTGAAGCTGCCAATACTCAGCATCCGCCCGCTTTATGCATGATTGCCGCGCTGTATTTTGAACAGCATCTAGTGGCTTATGAGCCGCAAAAGGCATTTGAATTATATCAGGCAGCATTTCAGCTCAGTTCCGATGATGCTTATGCACAAATGGGTCTGGCACTGTGTTATTTAAATGGCATCGGTACTGTAAAAGACACAGCCAAAGCCACCCGCATGATTCAGGCAGTGGCCCAGCAATACTGGCAGATCGAGGCTCAGTCTGAGGCAGATTTAATTTATGTGGTCGGGCGTTTTTATAGTCTGGCGGAATATCCATTGCCGACACGCGACAAAGCCACTCAATATCTGAATCAGGCGGTTGCGAAAGGCTCCAAGGAAGCAGCCTGGTTCCTGTATCAGGCTCTGTCAGGTCTTTATCCGGTCTTTATCCTTAATCCAGAGCAGGCCAATCGTTATCTGCATCAGGCTGCACAACTGGGACATGCACAGGCACAGGCAGAATTGGGCTTGGAGTATCTTAAAGGAAAACAGATTGCGCAGGATATTGCCTTAGGTTTGAGCTATCTGCAAAAAGCGGCTGCTCAGCAGAATAGTGTGGCACTGAATGCGCTGGGGGAAGCGTTTGAAAATGGCATAGGCACTGAGGCAAATATCGAACAGGCGGTAGAGTATTACCGTCAGGCGGCAGCGCAGGTCAATGCCGATGCTTATAGTCATCTGGGACGTTTATATACCAAGGGAATTGGGGTGGAACGCGATATTGGAGTCGCGCGGGACTGGCTGGAAAAAGGCAGTTTGCTCGGGCATGAGCGATCAACTGAATTATTGAAAAATGTGCATGCCTATTTGCAAATGAAGTAATTTTTATTGACATCACGCAATATAAAAAACCGCTGTTAGACAGCGGTTTTTTTATGGTTCAAGCTTTGTTTAAGGTAATTGCTGGATTGGACTGCCACCTAATGCCTGCATTAAAGTCACATAGGCATTGTACTGGTTCTGTCGGGTTTGTACCAAAGACAGCCGTGCATTCCGTGTGGTTTCCTGCGCATCTAGCAGGTTCTTTAACGCCACCGCGCCATTACGATAACGTACTTCAGTCAGACGTTCGGTACGTTCAGCCAGTTCGACATTACGTTGCTGCAAAGTGACTTGCTTACTGATTTCAGTCCGGTTCGATAAGGCATTTTCCACATCGGCAAAGGCTTCATACATGGTCTGGCGATATTGCATAATCGCTTTTTCATATTCCAGCTCATTGACTTGCAGATCACGTTTCATGTCATTCCATTGCAGGAAGGGCAAGGTCAGACCCGCACCTAAAGTCGCCACCGGATTCTTCAACGCATTTGAAAGCGAGGTACTGCTGCCAATACCTGTGGTCAAATTCCCAGTCAGACTGATTGAAGGATAATAACTGGCTTTGTTGGCATCCTTATTGGCCAGCGCTTTACGCAAACGTAGTTCAGTCGCTTGGAGGTCGGGACGACGGGACAATAAACTCGCGGGTAAGTCGGCCTGAATACTCGGTAATTGAATATTCGGTAAACGGCTTGGCTCCTGAATAGAAAGCTGTTGTACTGGCATATGCAGCAATACTGCGAGGCCGGTACGCGTTTCCACCCGTTGCTGCTCAATCTGGCTTAAGGTGGCTTGCTGGCTTTGAATCGCCTGTTCGGCCTGGGTTAAATCTAGACCGGACACCGCACCGGCACGATATTGTACCTGCACCAGATCATAGGTTTTTTGCGCCGTTGCCAGATTTTGCTGTACCACGCTATAACGCTCATTTAAATAAGCCAATTGCCAGTAAAGCTGTGCCGTGGTGCCAATCAGGCTCTGCGCTGTCGCCTGTAAGTCCTGTGCAGATGCCAAGGCTTCCCAGCGCGCCGCTTCAGTCTGATTGGCCAGTTTGCCAAACAGATCCAGTTCATAGCTTAAGCCCGGATAGCCCAGTGAAAGACCCGTCGAAGCATTGCTGCCACCCTCCAGATCAAAACGCTGGCCCGTTGAAATTCGTGCATCACCGACACGGACGCCTTGCTGGCTTTGTGCCTGTCTGGCCTGAATGCGCGCCTGCTGTAAACTGATGCCAGCCACCGCCAGATCTGTATTCTGCGCCAGCACTTGATCGACCAAACTGTTCAATTGAGGATCTTTAAATAAGGTCCACCATTGATCTGCCAGAATGTCGGCATGGATCTGCTGACTTAAAACCTTATTATTTTGAAAGTTGCCCGGCATATTGATCGCAGGCTGCTCATAAGGTGTTTTTACCACTGCCGCACAACCGGTCAGCGAGCTTCCCAGCAACAGGGCACTGGCAAGCTTGGTTAAATTCATTTGCATATCAGGTTCCTTATTCGCGAGAAAGCGCATCGACTGGATTCAGACGAGCGGCATTACGTGCCGGGATAAAGCCAAACACAATTCCAATCAGGCTTGAGCAGACAAAGGCAGCTACAATCGAAGTGGTTGAATAGGCCATCTGGAAAGTACCGCCAGCAAAGTGGGTAATTAGCTGGCCAATCCCGAGCGAGAGCAGCACCCCCAAAATACCGCCTAAAATACACACCAGCACTGCTTCAATCAGGAATTGCTGCAAAATATCACTTTGGCGTGCACCTACTGCCATACGTACCCCAATTTCCTGAGTACGTTCAGTCACGGACACCAGCATGATATTCATCACCCCGATCCCGCCGACCACCAGTGAAATCACCGCAATCGCCGAAATTAAAAGCGTCATAGTCGCTGTGGTCTGCTGAATGGTTTCACGAATACTGTCGGCATTCTGGGTAAACACGTCCTGCGCGCCATGGCGCTGTACCAACAGGTTTAAAATTGCATTTTCAGCCGCCGCACTTGGGTATTCATCCTTAATCCGCACAATGATGCTGCGAACGTTAGATTGCCCCAGCATACGACTCATCACGGTAGAATACGGCAGGTAGACATTCAGGCTGTCATTATTGCCCATCATGCCTTTTTGTGCATCAATCACCCCGATAATCCGGCTCGGGACGCTACCGAGTAAAATCACCTGTCCCACCGGATTAGTACCATCTTTAAAGAAGGTATTTTTGGTATTGGTGTCAATGACAACATCTTGTGCCTGTTGCATGACGCTACTGCGGTCAAAGGGCTGACCGGACTGGAAAGTCATGCCACGCACATAGAAGAAATCTTCACTGACGCCATTGACCGTGGTTGAGGCTTCAATTTCTTTATAACGGCCGGTAACACTGCTGTTCACAGAGGGACTGACGCCATCGACATACGGTTGTTCGGCCAGTGCATCGGCATCGGCCGGAATCAGGGTTTTGGACTGAGAAGATCTGGAATTGTCCCCAAAGCCTCGACCCTGAAATACGGTAATGGTATTGGTGCCCAGACTGCTGATATTTTCCAGAATCTGTTTTTGTGAGCCATTGCCCAGTGCGACCACCGAGACCACCGAAGCGATACCGATAATGATTCCGAGCATGGTCAGGAAAGTCCGCATGCGATGCGCATTCATGGCCAGCAATGCCATGCGGAAGGCTTCACCGAGACGGTCAACCGCAGAACGCCATGAAGAAATCTTCTTTTGTTGATTACGGATCAGCGGCTGCTTTTCCAGATGGTCTTCGGCTTCAGGCACATTCGGCTGATCGGAAATGATATTTCCGTCTGAAATTTCAATGATTCGTGTTGCGTTTTTTGCCACATTATGATCATGCGTAACCAGAATGATGGTATGACCCTTGGCATTCAGTTCGCGCAAAATACGCATCACTTCAATACCGCTGTTCTTGTCTAAGGCACCTGTCGGCTCATCGGCCAGAATCACATCACCGCCATTCATCAGTGCACGGGCAATTGACACACGTTGCTGTTGACCGCCTGACAGTTGACTCGGACGATTCTGGGTTTTTTCACCCAGACCCAGATCGGTCAGAATTTTGACCGCACGCGCATGCCGTTCCGATGAATCTGCACCCGCATAAATGGCAGGGACTTCGACATTGCCTGCTGCGTTTAAATCGCCGAGCAGGTGATAACGCTGAAAAATAAAGCCGAAATATTCACGACGTAACTGCGCCAGTTCATCTGCTTCCAGTTCCCGGGTTTCACGGCCTTTGACCTTGTAGCTGCCGGTGGTCGGTTTATCCAGACAACCCAGAATATTCATCAGGGTTGATTTGCCCGAACCGGACTGGCCGACAATCGCCACCAGTTCACCCGGATAAATCTCCAGATTCACCCCTTTTAAAATCTGGACTGTGCCCTCACCCGCAGGGAATTCACGTACCAGATTTTTCACCTCGAGCAGAGGCTGTTGTTGTGAATTCATGCTTACATTCTCATTGGGCCACGGCTATTACCACCGCGTTTTGCTGCATCATTGGAAGTATCAGAACCATCGGCAATCACCACCTGATCACCACGTTTTAAACCTTTCAGCACTTGTGCAGTGGCACGGTTATTCAAACCGATCAGCACAGGGGTTGGTTTTGCAGTACCATCGGCTTGCAAGACACGAACCATGGCACGTTGCGCTTTGCCTTGTTCAATCAGAGCAATTTCAGCGTCAGACAGATTTAGGCGGGCAGGGCGTTCAGCGGCAGGACGATTGCCTTGAGACGATTCAGTTTCAGGACGTGCTGCTGGATTAGCTTCGCTACGGGAACCTTCTCCGCGAGAACCTTCATCCCGATTGGCACGTGCCGGACGATTTGAGCTCTGAATCGCAGCGGCTGGAATGGTCAGCACATTTTTAGCTTCATCCAGCACGATATAAACTTGCGCCGTCATATCAATACGCAGTTTGCCGTCTTCATTTGGCACATCAAATAAAGCGTTGTAATACACCGCAGAACTTGACGATGAACCAGATGTATTTGAATCGGTATTAATCGAATTGGGTGCAGGTTCAACCTGACGCAGTTTGGCGTAAATCTTTTTCTCGTTATTGCCCAGTGTGGTGAAATAAACGGTTTGGCCTTCTTCCACTTTCATCACATCTGCTTCAGAAATTTCTGCTTTGATGGTCATGGTGTCGAGCTTGGCCAGTTTCACAATGGTCGGTGCACTTTGATTGGCATTCACGGTTTGACCTTCTTCGGTCACAATCGCCACAATCGTGCCATCCATCGGTGCCACAATCTGGGTATAACCCAAGTCTTCTTTGGCAGTTGCCAAGGTCAGGCGCGACTGTTCGATCTGTGCATTGATTGCCGTGATATCGGCCTGAGCCGTTTTATAACTGGCAAATGCAGATTCCAGCTCTGAACGGGAAGTTGCATCCTGTGCATACATGGCTTTCTGACGATTGTATTCAGCTTCAACTTTGGCCAGATTCGCCTGTCTCACTGCAAGCTGTGCCATCTGGTTTTTAATGCTGGCTTCAGCAGTTTTTAAATCATTTTCCTGACGAACAGAATCAATTCGTGCAATCAGCTGACCCTGTTTAACCTGATCACCGAGTTCCACATACATTTGTCTCACCTGGCCAGAAACCTGGGCACCTACGCTGACCATTTTGGTGGCTTCTAAAATACCGGTCGCCAGTACAGAACTTTCAATATCACCCTGTGTTACTTCAGCAGTAATATACTGTGGCGGCTGTTCTTTAGGTTTGAGGAAATACCACCCCGCAGCGATTAACACAATGGCAATCACGGCGGCCATAATTAGTTTCGTCGGTTTTATTTTTGGCATATTGAGTACGAATTCGGATCAAAGATAGGGATTGATTATAAAAGCGAAATTGGGATAAATCGTGAATTTTTTGAATTATAATGAGAATTATTTTCTATTGGCTGATTTCTGAAAATATCGTCCATACAGACCATTTTAAAATGCTCCATGAATTGCTTGTTCTGACATTGATAACAGGATTTGACCCTCTATAGATAACATCGATCCTATTTAAAAGATCATCAGGTGACTCTTGAATAAAATGATCACTGTCCCCAACAGTATTTTTTCAATCAAAGCGCTGCACAAATAAAATCGAGTGTGAATCAATAAAGACATAAGACCAAACATACTAGATTTGTTGTGTGATATTTGTTTTAAGGCTGTTTCTGGCTTAATTTTCCTCCCTCTAGTCCAGAGAGCAAAAACCAGTTGAAAATTAAGTAGAAAAAAAAATTAAAAACCCATGTTTTATATATGGATTTAAATAAATAAAGCTTGTAAGATTTAATTCCATAAAAAAATTATGGTTTTACCACTTAAGAAGAAAACGCACATTTATTGTGCAAAAATAATACAACTTTGCTCGCAACATTGATGAGGGTTTAACGATGGAATGGAATGAAAGCTATAATATTGGAATCGACGTAATCGATAATCAGCACCGTCAAATTTTAGATTATATCAATGCTTTGGAGCAGGTAAAAAGCACAGGAGATCGCGATCGAATCAAAGAGGTCTTGGAGGATTTAATCGATTATACCCAGTCACATTTCAGCTTTGAAGAAAACCTGCTGGAACAGGTCAGTTATCAATACCTACCTTCGCATCGCGGTATACATGAATTATTTGTGAAACGACTCAATGATTATCGTCTCAAGTTCGAGAAGGGAGAATCGATTGAAAATGATTTATATCGTTTATTGTCCAAATGGCTGATCAATCATATTCAACATGATGATCAGGACTATGTCGATGCAGTGCGCGATAATATGTTGAGTTATTTACGTGCTCAGGAAAGCAAAAAAGCAAGGGCTGGTTTGCACGTTTCTTTGGTTAAGCACTCGGCGCTAAAAATAAGCGTTGACCGCACATTTCAGCAATGGCCTGTAAGATGAGATGTTCAGGGTTCTCTTTGGACATTCCTTTAATGGCTGCATCAATACGGATTAACAGCTGGGGCCAGCTCAAAAAGCGTTGTGGGCTGAGACGGCGTAAAGCTTGCTGATATAGCCCGACTTTGGTTTTCCAGATTCCAATTTGCAAGGCATTTTGCGGCTGTTCAAACAGTTGCATCAACAGACGCATTTCCTTGCTCAGGCTCCATAAGATCAGGCTCATCGGTTCACCTGAAGCGACCAGATACTGGAAAATCTTGATCGATTGCGAGAGATTGCCTTGCAGCAGGGCATCACTCAAATCATAGGTGCTATAGCGTGATTGATCCTGTAAGCAGGCATATAAATGATCAATCTGAATCACATCAACTTCTGCAAAGGTGTCACTGACCCGCATCAGGCTGTTTTTGGCTGCCAGCAAGTTGTGCTCATGATGCTGTTCCAGCCATTGCCAGGCATCATGGGCCAGTTTAATCCCCAGTTTCTCTGCTTCAACTGCCAAAATTTGCTGACGATCGCGTGGATAATTTGCAGTAAGCGCAACGCAGACACCATTGGCCTCAACCGTCTGGAAGAAGCTGGATTTGAGGCTGCTCGCATCTTGCTTGGGCATAACGACCAATAGCAGATTATCACTGTCTTGTTGTAAATAGCTTTTCAGCAGTTTGAGGCTACTGGCATCTGGTTTGATATTGCCATGCACTTCAACTGCCAGTTGGGTTGAGAACAATGACAAACTGTTCAATGCATTAAAGACATTTTTCCACTCAGAAACTGAACTGACATCATAACGTTGACGTTCGATATCTTTGGCTTGCCAATGTGCGCGAAAGGCATCGATCAGGTTTTGTTCTAGCAAAGGCTCTTGACCATGCAAGACCCAGGCACCGCGAGCTTCATCGACACGTTTTAGGGCTTGCAGATAGTCAAGTTTCATAAGGCGTTCTTATTGAGCAGGTTGCGCTGGGGTATTTTGTTTGGCCAAGGGGAGGCGGTTCGATGAAATCTGACGCGCGATCTGCTGTGCCACATCATCAATAATCACCTGATTCAAAAACTTTTGTTCCTGGTCATCAGTGTTGACTGTTTCAATGTCATATTGATAAGTACGCGTTGCCACCACAGTGCGTGGTTCGGTCACCGGATTGCCTTGCGCATCTTCAATGCGGAAGGTTACATTTAAACGCAGCAAGGTTTCTACCAGCTTGCCGTTTAATTCTAAGCGGCGCGGCGTGTAATCGAGAACACGCAATACATAAGCATTAGGTGCATTACTTAGCTGTACGCCTGCAGCACCGAGGTAAACTGCCAGTTTTTCTTGCAGTTCTTCAGTATTGGGCGGTAAAGACAGGCTCATGACAGAGTAAGCAACAGGTGCGGAGCTCGGATTGGTTCCTTTCAGATGAAAACCACAGCCGACTAAGCCTGCACTCAGACCACAAGTTAAAACAATTGCTGCTAAACGTTTGCCCAAATGCATGTGTTGCCCTCTATGCTTCCCGAAGGGGAATATTTGAAATCCTGAACTGGATTGTAAAGTCAAAGCCCGTTGGCTGGCAACGGGCTTTGTTTGGGAATTGTGAAATCCTTTTGTTCCCTCATCCTAACCTTCTCCCAGAGGGAGAAGGAAATTTCCCTCTCCTTCTAGGAGAGGGTTAGGGAGAGGTGGATTCTTAAACCACCAAATTCACTAATTTATTCGGTACCACAATTTCTTTCTTGGTTGGGCCAGTCAAGAATTGTTGAACTTCAGGCAATGCTTTGGCTTGCGCCAAAATATCATCTTTAGAAGCATCGACTGATACTTCTAACTTACCACGGAGTTTACCGTTGACTTGAACCACAATCGTTTGTGTATTACGTGTCAGCGCAGATTCATCTACCGCAGGGAATAAAGTTGAATTCAATTCAATCCCAAATTCAGCCAATAAAGTCTGGCTTAAATGCGGTGCAAATGGTGCAAGTAAAGTTAACAGCGTGGTAATCGATTCACGTGCAACAGCAACGTCATTGTCATCTTGGGCTTCAAACTTGTTGTTCGCGTTTAGAAGTTCCATCAATGCAGCAATCGCAGTGTTAAATGCATGACGACGTTCGATGTCATCACCGACTTTTTGGATGGTTTCGTGAGTTTTACGACGTAGGTCTTGCGCAGCCGTTGAAAGAGCAGTTTTGTCGATGCTGGCAGCAGTATTCGCTTTTTCAAGGAAGCCTGTTGCTAAACGCCATACACGTTTCAGGAAGCGGTTTGCACCTTCAACACCGGCATCAGACCATTCAAGTGATTGATCAGGTGGAGCCGCGAACATCATGAACACACGTGCCGTATCTGCGCCATACTGGTCAATAATTGATTGCGGGTCGATACCGTTATTTTTCGATTTCGACATTTTTTCCTGACCGCCAACCACAACTTCCTGGCCATCTTCTTTATATTTGGCAGAAAGCACACGGCCTTTTTCGTCTTTTTCAAGTTCGATATCCGCCGGGTTAAACCAGGTTTTCTTGCCAGATTCAGCTTCACGATAGAAGGTATCTGCTAGCACCATACCTTGAGTAAGCAGATTGGTGAATGGTTCATTGCCTTGTACCACGCCTTCATCACGCATCAATTTGTGGAAGAAGCGTGCATATAACAAATGTAGAATTGCGTGTTCAACACCACCGATGTATTGGTTCACAGGCAACCAGGTTTGACCCGCTTCAGGTTTCACCATACCATCGGTAAAGTCTGGAGATGCATAACGTGCATAGTACCAAGATGATTCCACGAAGGTATCCAGCGTATCTGTTTCACGACGTGCGTCGCCACCACAACATGGACAAGTCGTTTCATAGAACTCAGGCATTTTGTTCAGTGGGTTACCTGAACCATCTGGAACAACGTCAGTCGGAAGAACCACAGGAAGTTGATCTTCTGGCACTGGTACCTGACCACAGGTGTTACAGTTGATCATTGGAATTGGACAGCCCCAATAACGCTGACGAGATACACCCCAGTCACGTAAACGGAATTGAACTTTAGAACTTGCCAGGCCTGTTGGTTCTAATTTAGCAAGGAATGCATCGTATGCACCCTGGAAATCCAAACCGTCAAATTCGCCTGAATTAATCAGTTTACCTTCTTTAGAGCCGTACCATTCTTGCCATTGAGTTGCATTAAAGTCCGCATCGTCTGCGCCTTTGGTATCAATCACTTGCTTGATGGTCAGGCCATATTTGTTGGCAAATTCGAAGTCACGTTCATCGTGTGATGGAACCGCCATCACCGCACCAGAACCATAAGACATCAATACATAGTTGGCGATCCAAACCGGAACTTCCTCGCCAGTCACAGGATGCTTCACAGAAAGACCGGTTGCCATGCCTTTCTTTTCAGCAGTCGCAAGATCCGCTTCTGCCACAGAACCCATACGGCATTCTTCAATGAATGCAGCCAATTCTGGGTTTGTTTCAGCCGCTTTCAGCGCCATCGGGTGTTCTGCTGCAACTGCAACATACGTTACACCCATTAAGGTATCGGCACGAGTAGTGAATACCGTTAAACCGTCTGCATAGATTTCTGGATTTGCTGAAGGGAAAGTAATATCCATCCCTTGTGAGCGACCAATCCAGTTACGCTGCATGGTCAAGACCTGTTGTGGCCAGCCATCTTTAAGCGTGTCTAGGTCGTCAAGTAACTCTTGCGCATAATCGGTAATGCGGAAGTAGTACATTGGAATATCACGTTTTTCCACCAATGCGCCTGAACGCCAGCCGCGACCATTTTCAACCTGTTCGTTGGCAAGAACAGTCTGATCCACTGGATCCCAGTTCACTGTAGAAAGTTTACGGTAGATCAGGCCTTTTTTATAAAGCTGAACAAATAACCATTGTTCCCAGCGATAGTATTCAGGGGTACAGGTCGCAAATTCACGATCCCAATCTACTGCAAGACCGAGTTTTTTTAACTGGTCGCGCATGTAGGCGATATTTTCGAAAGTCCATTTTGCTGGTGCAACCTGATGTGCAATCGCTGCGTTTTCAGCAGGTAGACCGAAAGCATCCCAACCCATTGGTTGCAGGACCGTTTCACCTTTTAAGCGATGAAAACGGCTGATCACGTCACCAATCGTATAGTTACGCACATGACCCATATGCAGCTTGCCACTTGGGTAAGGGAACATCGAGAGAATATAACGACGAGGACCTTCTACTTTGTCGGCAACTTTAAAGGCTTTGCGAGATTCCCAATCCTGTTGGACTTGAGGCTCAATCGCACTGGCTTGATATTCGGAATCAATGTGAGTAGTCATAAACGTATCAGTGAATTACGGTGAAAAAAGTCTGTTGCACAGCATAGCGCAAAATGCACCTAAAAGTGAATTTTGCGCCGGCATTTCCCGAAGAAAAAACACGCTGTTCTATATGGAGGTGTCTTATAAAGCGACTGCACGATTTTTAGATTGCTGCAAGGCTTCGTTGGCTTCACGTTGTTGCTGGTCCTGATTCGCAGGAACTTGAGGGGCTTGTTGCTGTTTTTCTTGTGCTGTGTTCTCGGTTTGAACTTCAGTTTCAGCCATTCTAGGTGATGTCGGTGCTGAATTTTTCCAGCCATAAGTATCCACTGTGGTGGCTTTTTTTGCAGATTTCGGCGGTGGCGTCTTGGTATAATGCGTGACGCCTTTCGCATCGACCCATTTATGATACTGGATCGCTGAAGCACTGCTGCTACAGATGCCCAGAGAAATTGCACAACTCAGACTTAAGGCAGTTAAAAAAGATATTTTCATTGTTTTTGAGCCTCTGTGTTCTAGCCATAAAATACTACAAAACATTGTAGTGATTTTCACAGTAAAAATAATGAATTTTTATCCGCTCTATTCATGATTAAGGGTCGAACAGCTTCTGCATCTCGTTTGTAGAAGTGGTGAGCAAATTTTCAGACACAAAATTTATTGATAAACAACTTCACTGGATTTATTAAAAATTCATTCATTTTTTTTATATAAGACATGCTAAAAATTTATAAAATTAAATATATAAGTTTATGAATTTTATTGGATTAAATATTATTAGATTAATTCTTTATTACTGTCCTTGCTCTAGATCGCTGTTAAAAACAGCAAATCAGGTGTTTTTAAGCGCATATTGCCTGTTTTTTAAACTTGACTTTAAAGCCTGAAAACACAAGAATGCTGCAATAGTTTTATATGCCTTAATCGATCACCCTTCGACTAAGTGTCATTTCATGCAGTGGGCGATTTCTCTAGCCGAGAAATTGAACAAAGCTAAGCAAAATATGTTTATCCCAACATGTTTTAGGTCTTGTATTGCTCGAACAGCCAAGAGATCAGATTTTTTTCCTATTGCTATGAAAACTATGAAATTTGTGTGCTATAACAGTGCAGACAGTTAACAAATGAAACACTGCAAATGCCTCCCATTTGTGCAGTGTCATAATATTAGGGTGAATCACGTTGGAACTTCTATCTGGTGGTGAAATGCTTGTTCGCGCATTAGCGGACGAAGGCGTTGAACATGTTTTTGGATATCCAGGCGGCGCAGTTCTTCATATTTATGATGCGCTATTTCAACAAGACAAAATCAATCATTACCTCGTACGTCACGAACAAGCTGCCGGTCACATGGCGGATGCTTACTCACGCGTTACAGGTAAGACCGGTGTGGTGTTGGTGACCTCAGGTCCGGGCGCAACCAATACGGTAACGCCAATTGCAACGGCCTATATGGACTCAATCCCGATGGTGATTTTGTCAGGTCAGGTTGCGAGTCATCTGATTGGTGAAGATGCATTCCAGGAAACCGATATGGTCGGCATTTCACGTCCAATCGTGAAGCATAGTTTCCAGGTGCGTCATGCCAGCGAAATTCCTGCAATCATCAAAAAAGCATTCTATATCGCGTCATCTGGTCGTCCAGGCCCTGTCGTAATCGATATTCCTAAAGATGCGACCAATCCTGCAGAAAAATTTGCTTACGAATACCCGGAAAAAGTGAAGATGCGTTCGTATCAGCCACCGTTTCGTGGTCACTCAGGTCAAATTCGTAAAGCGATTGAAGAATTAGTCAATGCTAAGCGCCCAGTAATTTACTCGGGTGGTGGTGTGGTTCAAGGCAATGCATCTGCACAATTGACAGAGCTTGCGCATTTATTGGGCTATCCGGTAACCAATACCTTAATGGGCTTGGGCGCATTCCCGGGTGATGATGAACAGTTCATCGGTATGCTCGGTATGCACGGTACTTATGAAGCCAACATGACCATGCACAATGCAGATGTGATTCTGTGTGTAGGCGCGCGCTTCGATGACCGTGTCACCAACAATCCGGCAAAATTCTGCCCGAATGCCAAAGTGATTCATATTGACATCGACCCGGCGACGATTTCAAAAACCATTATGGCGCACATTCCAATTGTCGGTGCGGTAGAGCCGGTATTGACTGAAATGTTGAACCAGTTGAAACAGCTCAATGTTTCCAAGCCAAATCCTGAAGTGATTGCGGCATGGTGGTCTCAGATTAATGAATGGCGCAAAGTGCATGGCGGTCGTTATGCAGCAGGTGTTGATGGTGTGATGAAGCCACAACAAGTGGTTCAGGTATTGGATAAAGTGACCAATGGCGAAGCGATCATTACTTCGGACGTAGGCCAGCATCAAATGTTTGGTGCGATGTATTACAAATACAAGCGTCCGCGTCAATGGATCAACTCAGGTGGCCTAGGCACCATGGGTGTAGGTTTGCCTTATGCGATGGCTGCGAAGCTTGCCTTCCCGGATCAACAGGTGGTGTGTATTACGGGTGAAGCGTCGATTCAGATGTGTATCCAAGAGCTTTCGACCTGTAAGCAATATGGCTTGAACGTAAAAATCTTGTGCCTGAATAACCGTGCTTTAGGTATGGTGAAACAATGGCAGGACATGAATTACGAAGGTCGTCATTCTAGCTCTTATGTAGAGTCACTGCCTGACTTTGCCAAGTTGATGGAAGCGTATGGTCACGTCGGTATTCAGATTGATCATGCCGATGAGCTTGAGTCGAAACTTGCAGAAGCGATGGCAATTAACGACAAGTGCGTATTTATTAACGTCATGGTTGATCGTACTGAGCATGTTTATCCGATGTTGATTGCAGGTCAATCGATGCAAGATATGTGGTTAGCAAAAGGGGAGCGCACAGCATGAGACATATCATCTCTGTACTTGTTGAAAATGAAGCAGGTGCGCTTTCCCGTTTAGTGGGCTTATTCTCACAGCGTGGCTACAACATCGAAACATTAAACGTTGCGCCAACTGAAGATCCAACACTTTCTCGTTTGACTTTGACCACTTATGGCGATGATCACAAGATTGAGCAAATCACCAAGCAATTGAACAAACTGGTTGAAGTGGTGAAAGTGGTTGACCTGTCTGAAGGTGCTCACATTGAGCGTGAACTGATGCTGATCAAAGTCAAAGCACTGGGTTCATCTCGCGACGAAATTAAGCGTACGGCAGATATTTTCCGTGGTCAGATTGTCGATGTAACACCAACGACTTATACCATTCAAATTGCAGGTACGACTGAAAAAGTTGATGCATTTATTGATGCACTTGCAGAACACACCATTTTAGAAGTGGTTCGTTCAGGTGTTTCAGGTATCGCGCGCGGCGAAAAAGTTTTAACCATCTAATTTAAATATTTCCTCATCCTAATAAGAAGGGGGTATCAGGCAATGTAAATACAAGGGTCATTGCCTGATTTAAACAGACAAACAAGCATTAAGCGGAGACAGCAATGCAAATTTTTTACGATAAAGACACTGACTTATCTATCATCCAATCTAAGAAAGTAGCGATCATTGGTTACGGTTCACAAGGTCACGCGCATGCGCTTAACCTGAAAGATTCTGGCGTTGATGTCACTGTAGGTTTACGTGCGAACTCTACTTCTTGGAAAAAAGCTGAAAATTCAGGTCTTAAAGTTGCTGAAGTTGCTGCTGCTGTAGCGCAAGCTGACGTAGTCATGATCTTGACGCCAGACGAATTCCAATCTCAACTTTATCGTGACGAGATTGAGCCAAACATCAAGCAAGGTGCTACTTTAGCGTTTGCTCACGGTTTCTCGATTCTTTACAACCAAGTTGTTCCACGTGCTGACCTTGACGTAATCATGGTTGCGCCTAAAGCACCTGGTCACACAGTACGTTCTGAATACCAGCGTGGTTCAGGTGTTCCTGACTTAATCGCAATTCACCAGGATGCATCTGGTAACGCGCGTAACGTTGCACTTTCTTATGCTTCAGGCGTAGGTGGCGGCCGTACTGGTATTATCGAAACTTCATTCCGTGAAGAAACTGAAACTGACCTTTTCGGTGAGCAAGCAGTTCTTTGTGGTGGTGCAGTTGAACTGGTTAAAATGGGCTTCGAAACTTTGGTTGAAGCTGGTTATGCGCCTGAAATGGCGTACTTCGAATGTCTACACGAGCTTAAATTGATCGTTGACTTGATGTTCGAAGGCGGTATCGCGGATATGAACTACTCAGTATCGAACAACGCTGAATATGGTGAATATGTAACGGGTACTGAAGTAATTAACGAGCAGTCTCGTGAAGCGATGCGTAATGCACTTAAACGTATTCAATCTGGCGAATACGCGAAGATGTTCATTCAAGAAGGTGCTTTAAACTACCCATCTATGACTGCACGTCGTCGTCAAAACGCTGCTCACGGTATCGAAGTAACGGGTAACAAACTTCGTGCGATGATGCCTTGGATTCAAGCAAATAAAATTGTTGATAAAGAGAAAAACTAATTTCTCGAATCAATTGATTTGAATGCGAAGACCCACTCATTTTGAGTGGGTTTTTTATTTTTGGTGTTACGTGCCTCAAAAGATGTAAGCAGTGCTTACATCTTTTTCGTACCTTGGATTCAAGCAAACAAAATCGTAGACAAAGAAAAGAACTAAGTTCTAATGTCTAAGTCAAAAAGCCCCTGTTTTTAACAGGGGCTTTTTTTGTGTGATAATGAAGTTAGTATTAACGTTACGTGCCTCAAGAAGAATAAAGCAGTGCTTTATTTTTTTCGTACCGTGGATTCAAGTAAACAAAATCGTTGATAAGGAAAAGAATTAATACTTATTTTGGTTGAATTTCATGCTATAAAGACCTCGTTATTATGGGATTTTTTTATTGGAAAATGCATGAAAGTTAAATGCTTAGGATTTGAGATTAGTACAGAAAAGAATCTAATAAATATTAATGATTTTATTGAGAGCAATTTAGTTTTTGAGATAAAAGATATTTTTAAGCGTGATGTATTTATTGATTGTAATGACCCTAATTACTACAAAGGATTAATTCTAACTATTAAAGATCAAAAAGCTTCTACAGCCAAAATGATATTCAATTCAGAAGGCTCATTTCGGGTTGCATAGCACCCATTATTAAGTTTTTGCTACTTCATCAAACAGTCACACAGAACACCTATGCTTTGCTTAAAACATAAATAAGTAAGATAGGTGCGACATGAATCAGCCCTACAGCCAAGCCTTAACAAAACAACAAGCACTCCTTGATGGCTTTCAATTTGACTTAAAACAGCAACGTCTGAAAAGTCCTCAAAAATCATCTGCGCTTGCAGATTTGGTACGCCCCCGCTTAAAAATTGCCATAGTGACCGAAACATGGCCACCTGAAATTAATGGGGTAGCAAATTCATTGTTACAACTCTGCAAAGGGCTGAAAAAACAGGGGCATAAAATTTTATTGATTCGACCCGAGCAAAAAGGCATCTGTGCTGAATTTCAACCCTATCGGGAATGTTTGGTTAAAGCACAGCGTATTCCCAAATATTCAGGCTTACAGTTCGGTTGGCCGCAGTTTCTAAAGGTTCGCCATGCGGTAGAAGCCTTTGCACCCGATGTAGTGCATATCGTCACAGAAGGCCCATTAGGGCTTGCCGCGCAGCAAACTGCAAGATTCCTTGAAATTCCTGTATCGAGCGGTTTTCATTCACCATTTCAGGAATTTAGCCGTTTCTTTGATTTGGCATTTTTGGTTAAACCTATTCAGCATTATCTCAAATGGTTTCATAATCATACCGCAATTACCTGTGTACCGAGTCGTGAGACTGCCGAAGCACTCCGCAAATTTGGAGTGATGTGTCCACTGGTTGTGGTGGGACGAGGGGTAGATACACAAGCCTTTTCACCTAAATGGCGTTCTGATTCCCTACGCCAGAGCTGGGGAGCTTCCAAAGAGACCCGTGTCATGTTGTATGTCGGGCGTTTATCGCCTGAAAAAGAAATACCAGTGGTGATTCAGGCATATTTCACATTGCGTCATATGCATTGTCAGGATGTGCGTCTGGTGGTGGTCGGAGATGGTCCAGACCGACAGCGCTTAGAGCAGTTGAATCATGATGCTTCGATTGTGTTTACCGGGAGTTTGCGTGGTCAACAGCTTGCTGAAGCCTATGCCAGTGCCGATGTGTTTTGCTTTGCGAGTCAGGTTGAAACCTTTGGCAATGTGGTATTGGAGGCGATGGCCAGTGGACTACCGGTTATTGCTTATGATTATGCTTGTGCACATCTACATGTACAACACGACCGAACAGGCTGGCTCAGCTCACTGGGTCTGCAAGAAGATTTAACAGCCAATATCTTAAAGTTACCAGATTATCACACACTTAGAAGAATGGGTGTGTATGCTTCACACTGTGCACAGAAGGTCGGATGGCAACATCCTGTAGAGCAGTTTGAACAGGTTCTGTACTCAATCACAAGGCAAAATAAATGACCTAATTAAAACAAGAGCGGGAGCAACATGATGAAAATCCACAATGCCAAACTCAAATTTTTAGAAATAGATTTAAAAGGCTGTGTCTACCTCAATCATCTCTCCCACTCAAATCGAATCGCTGCTTTTTTTAAAATCATTAGCCGTTTGGGGGATGGTGTGTTTTGGTATGTGATGTGTTTTGCTGCATGGGGACTTCGTGGCTTGGAGTATGGGCTACAGATGCTCTATATCATTTTGGGCGGAACGTTCGGTACGCTGATTTATAAAATTCTCAAAACAAAAACTGTACGTCCAAGACCTTATCAGGTGCATCAGGTGATTCGACTGGGTGAGCGGCCGCTGGATCATTTTAGTTTTCCGTCTGGACATACCTTGCATGCGGTAATGGCAACCACGGTCTTGGGTTATGTTGCACCGCTATTATTGCTGTTGATGCTCCCTTTTACGCTGCTGGTGGCTTTATCGCGCATGATTCTGGGATTGCATTATCCAAGTGATGTCGCAGTTGGGGCAATGATCGGAGGCATGATGGCCGTGGTCATTGTGCTGAGCGCACCTTATCTCAATATTATGTTGTAAAAATAAGTGAAAACTGAGGCGAAAGCTCGCAGATTTTTATAAATTTGCTAAAGTACAGCATTAAAGCAAATATGGTGAGAAATAGAGATGGGTTTACGTTGGACTGATACCCTCGATATCGCGATTGAACTCTACGAAGCGCATCCAGATGTGGATCCGCAGTGGATTCGTTTTACTGATTTACACGCCTGGGTATGTGCCTTGCCTGAGTTTGCAGATGACCCGACTAAATCCACAGAAGGTCTGCTGGAAGCGATTCAAATGGCATGGATTGACGAAGCGCGTTAAGTGCCCGATTGAAAAAAGCATATTTTTACAGTGTAAAAGCAGAAAAATGCGCATTATCTCGGTATAATGCGCCAAATTTTCATGTCAACAATTGACTTAAGGAGCCTATCATGGCTATCGAACGTACTTTATCTATCGTAAAACCAGACGCAGTTGCTAAAAACCACATCGGCGACATCTTTGCTCGTTTTGAGAAAGCTGGTCTTCAAATCGTTGCAACTAAAATGAAACACTTGACTCAAGCTGAAGCTGAAGGCTTCTACGCTGAGCACAAAGAACGTGGTTTCTTTGCTGATCTTGTTGCTTTCATGACTTCTGGTCCAGTGGTTGTTTCAGTTCTTGAAGGTGAAAACGCTGTTCTTGCTCACCGTGACATCCTTGGCGCGACGAATCCTAAAGAAGCTGCTCCTGGTACAATCCGTGCAGATTTCGCTGTAAGCATCGACGAAAATGCTGCTCACGGTTCTGACTCTGTAGCATCAGCTGACCGTGAAGTTAACTACTTCTTCGCTCAAACTGAGATTGCTCCACGTACTCGTTAATTCGCAGTATTCAAACCAGATAAGTGTTATTATACTTATCTGGTTTTTTTATTCTTTGAATAATTCTTTGCTCACATATTGAGCTTCTCCTTTGATCTTTAGACATGGTTTAGGTAATACACATGAGTACTGAAGTCGTCGCTGTATCTGCAGTTTCAGCTGCACAGCAACCATCTCCGTCCACTCCCACACAGCAGAATGCTGTGGAAAAAGTGAACCTACTCGGCATGTCTCGTCCGCAAATGGAGAAATTCTTTGAGGATATGGGGGAGAAGAAGTTTCGTGCCGGGCAGGTAATGAAATGGATTCACCAATTTTTCGTGACCGATTTTGCCGAGATGACCAATATCTCGGGCAAACTGCGTGAAAAACTGGAACGTATTTGTGAAATTAAAGCGCCCGAAGTGGTGCATAAAAATTATTCTAAAGACGGTACCCGGAAATGGGTCTTCCGTGTCGGTGATGGTGACGGCTCTCTTGTCGAAACTGTATTGATTCCTGCTGAACATCGTAGTGGCCTACGTCGTACCTTGTGTATTTCGTCTCAAGTGGGCTGCGCACTGGACTGTTCATTCTGTTCAACCGGTAAACAGGGTTTTCAGCGCGATTTAGATCAGTCAGAAATCATTGGTCAGTTGTGGGTGGCGAACTATTCCTATATGGAAGATGTGCCTGTGGCAGATCGTGAACGTTCAGTCACGAATGTGGTCATGATGGGCATGGGCGAACCACTGCTTAACTACGATGCCGTACTCAATTCCATGCGCATTATGCTCGACGACTTTGCTTATGGCATGTCGAAACGTCGCGTGACTTTATCGACATCAGGTGTGGTGCCGAAAATTGATCAAATGGTCAAAGACATTGATGTGGCACTGGCCATTTCATTGCACGCACCAAATGACGAACTACGTAATGAACTGGTGCCAATCAACAAGAAATATCCGTTAGAACAACTGATTGCGGCGTGTCAGCGTTATATTGCCAAAGATGGTAATGAAAGTTCACGTAAACACGTCACCATTGAATATGTGATGCTGGATGGTGTGAATGATCATCCTGAACATGCACAGCAAATGATTAAGCTGCTGAAGAACTTGCCGAGCAAGATTAATTTGATTCCATTCAACCCTTTCCCGCACGCGCCTTATGGGCGTTCAAGCCGTAACCGCATTATTTCTTTCCAAAAAACTTTGTCTGATGCCGGTTTTGTGTGTACGATTCGTCAGACACGCGGTGATGATATTGATGCGGCGTGTGGACAGCTTGTAGGTCAAGTGGCTGATCGTACCCGTCGTGCGGAACAGTGGAAAAAGAAAATTGCGCAGTCAAATGAGATTATGCGTTCACAAGGATAATAAGAGGTCGCCAGTTGAGAAATCTAACATCTAAAATTGCTTTGATTTCAACAGTATGTGTGTCTTTAGCTTTGGTTGCATGTCAAACGCCAGATTTAGGTCAGAAAGATCCTGAAAAAGCCACCAAAGTCCGTACCCAATTGGCGGCAGAATATTTAAGAACAGGTGACCTAGATGCAGCCAAACGTGCGCTGGATCAGGCACTCGAAACGACTCCGCGTGATTCGCAAGCGAATATGATGATGGGCGTGCTATTGCAACAGGAAGGTAGTCAGCTCAATCTTGAGAAAGCAGATGCTTATTTCAAGCGTGCGATTTCGGCAGATCCGAAAAATGCACAGGCACGCAACAACTATGGCACGTATTTATATCAGCTAGAACGCTATAATGATGCGATCGAGCAGTTTAACATTGCCGGTGCAACTTTAGGTTATGATCAGCGTTTCCGTGCGCTGGAAAATATGGGACGTATTTACCTGAAAATGGGTGATGTGGTGAATGCTGAAAAATCATTCAAACAGGCGCTTCAGGCGAATCGCGATTCATATATATCAATGTTAGAGTTGTCAGAAATTTTTTATTTAAACCAGCAGTTCCCGGCAGCGACACAACTGTATCAACAGTTTGCGCGTGGTGTGGGACAGAAAAATCAGGGTGCCCGTGCGCTCTGGGTTGGCATTCGCACTGCGCGTGCCAGTGGTGATCAGTTGGGGATGCAGGTATTGGTGAACCAGTTACGTGCATTGTTTCCTGAAAGCCAGGAATACCAACGTTATTTGCAATTACAGTACAGTACTGAGGCCGTATGGAAGTAAATCCTAATTCACCTTCGAATCATTCGAGCGTAGCTCCAAATGCGTTAGGAAATATTCAACGTCCGGGCGAGTACTTGCGCCAGATTCGTCTCAATCAGCAACGTGATCTGGAAAATGTGGCCAAAGAGCTGAATATTCCGGTCAAAACCCTGACTGCACTTGAGCAGGATGAATATAAGTCTTTGCCTGAGGCGACTTTTATCAAAGGCTATTACCGGATCTATGCCAAACTTTTGGGTGTAGATGCGTCGACTATTATTCAGCGTTTTGATGAAATTTATACCAATGATACGGGTTTGTTGCCCAATCATGCGCTGAATAATTCCCCCATCAAAATTATGGGGAAATTGCCAGGTTCCAAGCGTGACCGTAACCGTAAATGGTTAAAGCGCATTTTTATTACGCTGGTCTTGCTGCTAATTTTGGGCGCACTGTTTGCCATGATTCAAAACTGGTCGAGCAGTAATTCGCAAAATAGCAGTGAAGTTTCTGGAGTCGGTGCTTCCAATATCGAGATTCTGAATCTGGATGCAGGCGCCGCACTGTCTGGCGACCAGCTAAAACTCGATTTTAACCGTCCGACCTCTGTGCATATCGTCGATTCAGCCGGTAACGTTTTAGCGACTGGCCGTCAGGCATCGAGTTTGCAACTCAATGGTGAAGCACCATTCCAGATTCGTCTTGATGATGCGGCAGCTGTATCACTCAGCCTGAATAATGAAAATATTTCATTGTCACCTTATACCGTAAACGGAAAAGCAGAATTCCGTTTGTCACCTTAACAGATCAAGAGTAGAGCAAAACCATGATCGTAAATCCAATTAAACGTCGTCCAACACGTAAAATTCGTGTCGGTTCAGTTTATGTGGGTGGTGATGCACCAATCAGTATCCAGTCTATGACCAATACTGAAACCTGTGATGTGGCAGCCACGGTTGCACAGATCCAGCGCTGTGTCGATGCCGGTGCAGACATCATGCGGGTTTCTGTGCCTACGATGGAAGCGGCGGCAGCATTTGGTGAAATTCGTAAGCAGGTGAATGTGCCTTTGGTGGCCGATATTCACTTCGACTATAAAATTGCTTTGGCAGTTGCGGACTTCGGTGCAGACTGTTTGCGGATTAACCCGGGCAATATCGGCTCAGAAGCAAAGATTCGTGAAGTGGTGGCAGCAGCACGTCATAATGATATTTCAATGCGGATCGGTGTCAATGCCGGTTCACTCGAAAAAGACATTCAAAAGAAATATGGCGAGCCGACAGGCGCAGCATTGCTTGAATCTGCGATGCGTCATATCGACATTTTAGACCGTCTGGATTTTCAGGAATTTAAAATTTCAGTTAAAGCATCCAATGTGTTCCTGACCATGGATGCGTACCGTTTGCTGTCACAGCAAATTGATAATCCGCTGCATTTGGGTGTAACCGAAGCCGGTATTTACCGTACAGGTTCGGTTAAATCTGCAATCGCTCTGGGTGGTTTGCTGATGGAAGGCATTGGCGATACCATGCGTATTTCGCTTGCTGCCGAGCCTGAAGAAGAAATTAAAATCGGTTTTGATATTCTAAAATCGCTGGGTCTGCGTTCTAACGGCATTAATTTTATTGCCTGCCCAAGCTGTTCACGTCAGGAATTTAATGTGATTTCAGTGATGCAACAACTGGAAGAGCGTCTGGAAGATATCCGTACCCCGATGGATGTCTCGGTGATTGGCTGTAAAGTAAATGGGCCGGGCGAGGCTAAAGAAGCCGATATCGGTGTCGTAGGTGCAGCGCCACGTTCACTGGTGTATCGTAATGGTGAAAAGAGCCATCTAATTGATACCAATCAACTGGTTGATGAGATCGAAAATATGGTTCGTCAACGTGTTACCGAGCTTGAAGAAGCTAAATCTAAAGAAATTATTCGTACAAGTTTTTCTGAGTAGATCATGAGTTCAATCGTCGCAATCAAAGGTTTTAATGACATTCTCCCAACGCAAAGCCCAGCTTGGAGACGTCTTGAACAGCATCTGTCGGGTTTGATGGATGCTTATGGCTATCAACAAATCCGTTTGCCTATCGTTGAACAGACCAATCTGTTCAAACGTTCGATCGGTGATGCCACCGATATCGTTGAAAAAGAAATGTATACCTTTCTGGACAAAGGTAATCCGCCTGAGTCTCTGACACTACGCCCTGAAGGAACTGCAGGCTGTGTACGTGCCATGCTGGAGCATAATCTGCTTCGTGGTGCAACTCCTCGCGTCTGGTATATCGGGCCAATGTTCCGTTATGAAAAACCACAGAAAGGTCGTTACCGTCAGTTCCACCAGTTTGGTGTAGAAACCTTTGGTGTGGCGACTCCGGACATGGATGCAGAGCTGATTTTGATGACTGCACGTCTGTGGAAACGTATGGGCGTAGCGGACAAGGTTCAACTTGAATTAAATACTTTAGGCGAATCGGATGAACGTGCAGCCTATCGTGCAGCCTTGGTTGAATTTTTAGAGTCACATAAAGCCGATCTGGACGAAGATTCTCAGCGCCGTCTGACCACAAATCCACTGCGTATTCTGGATTCTAAAGATGCCAAAACCCAAAGCATCCTAGAAAATGCACCGAAACTGCATGACTTTATGGGTGAAGAAACTCTGGCGCATTTTGCCCAGTTACAACAGTACCTGACTGATGCCGGCGTGAGTTTTGTGATCAACCAAAAACTGGTACGTGGCTTAGACTACTACAACAAAACTGTGTTTGAATGGACCACAACACATTTAGGTTCACAAGGAACCGTGTGTGCCGGTGGCCGTTATGACGGTCTTGTTGGTCAATTGAAGGGCAAGCCTGATCAGTCTGTACCTGCGGTTGGTTTTGCCATGGGTATCGAACGTTTATTGCTTCTGCTTGAACAGGTTGAAGACAATACACCAACGCGTGATTGTGAAGTATTCCTGGTGGCTGAACCGGCTTCTCAAGGTCAAGCCTTGGTCATTGCTGAACAGATCCGTGATCAGCTTGAAGCAGCGGGGAGTCAGGTGCGTTTGAAAGTGGGCTCTCAAGGTTCAATGAAGTCGCAAATGAAAAAGGCCGATCAGGCCGGTGCTTTGTTTGCTGCGATTTTAGGTGAGCGTGAACTTGAAGCGCAGACTTTTACGGTGAAAGAACTGGCAACCGCAGAGCAATCGAATGTGCCATTTACGGACTTCGTTGCATTTTTTAGTGCTAAAATTTCTTTAAAATAATCGATAAAACATCAGGAAAAGGGTAGTCTCATGAGCGCAGTGGGTGATGAACAGTTTGAAAGCTTAAAATCCTTTACGAAGAAATATGGTTCTTCGATCATTACAGGGATTTTGATTGCGCTGATTGCCTTTTTTGGATGGGAATATTGGCAGAAGAAAAACCTGGCAGAGTCGCAAATGCACACTGCCAAGGTTCAGCAGTTGATGGATGATGCACAGGCGACGCAGGGCGATGCCTTTGCCAAGCTATCTGAAACTGCGGACAAAATTGTCAAAGAAGCACCAGATTCAGCTCAGGCCATTCAGACTCAGCTGGTCATGGCGAAACTGGCCTATGACAAAGAAGATTATGCTGCGGCTGAGAAAGCGCTACAAAAAGTTGAAAACTCGACACTAGACGATAAAGGTCTGGTTCAGGTGGTCAAACTTCGTCTGGCTTATGCGCAACTGGCACAGAAAAAATATGATGCTGCATTGAAAACTTTAGAAGCAGTGACTGAACTTGCGTTTAAAGCAACTGCCGATGAAGCACGTGGCGATATCTATGTTGCCAAAAATGATATTGAAAATGCGAAAAAAGTATATCAAAGTGCATGGGATGCCTTGATTGAACGTAAAGAAGAACGTCAGATTTTACAAATTAAGCTCGAAAGCGTAGGCGTGTTGGTCGATGATCCGGAAATCGAACGCCCAATTATAGAAACACAAGCGGAAGAAGCTGCATGAATAGAAAATACAAAATTACCTGTGTCTTGACTGTTTTAACGCTTGCACTGGCTGGCTGTGCAGGTAAAACAAATAAAGTTCCAGAAGTAAAACCGAACCCACTTCCAAAACTGACCCAAGCCAAAACACTGGTTCCTGTATTTTCCACCAGTGTATCTGCGACAGATGCTGCCGATCCATTGCGTTTACGTCTGGATGCAGACAATGGTGTGGTTTTTGCGATTGATCCAAAAGGCGAGGTGTCTGCATTTAAGGGCAAACAGCGTCTTTGGCAGAAAAAAGTCAGCAAAGATAATCTAAGTTCTGGCGTTGAAGCGGCCGAGGGTCTGGTTGTTGTGGGTAGCCAGAAGGGCCAACTGTTTGCACTCGATCAGCAAACCGGTGAGCAAAAATGGACTGCACAATTGACGGGTGCTTTACTGGCGCCTTCACTGATTCATGCAGGTCGTGTGATTAGTGTGAGCAATGACGGTATGGTCTATGCGCATGAAGTGGCAAGCGGTGCACAAGTTTGGACTTATAACCTGCCTAATGTACAATTCAGCCTGCGTGGTATGGCGGCTCCTGTGCCATTAGATGCGCGTAATGTGCTGATTGCATCTTCAAATGCGTATATTTATGCACTGGATGCCTTAAGTGGCGTACCAAAGTTACAGCGTCGTGTCGCCGTGTCGGATGGCCGTTCTGATATTCAGCGTCTGGTCGATATTGACGGTGAGCCGGTCGTTGCAGGCCAGTTTGTGGTGACGACCAGTTATCAAGGTCAGGTGACTGTACTGGACTTGGCTTCACAGCAAGTCATCTGGAGTGAAGATGCCAGCAGCATCCAGCGTCCAGAAGTTGTCGGCAATGGCGTATTCGTGGCGCAAACTGATGGCAAAATTAAAGCTTTTGAGATTAGCTCGGGTCAACCGCTTTGGGAAAATGATCAATTGCTGAATCGTCAGCTCAGTAATCCAGTGATGTTAGGCACGGATTTGGTGGTCGGTGATCTGGATGGTGTGTTGCACCTGATTGACCCGCGTACCGGACAAATTACTGGTCGTTCGAAAACCTCTGGTGAAGTGCGTAACTTACGTGTGATCGACAACCAGCTTTATGTTTCTACACGCAAGGGCGCATTAAGCATTTGGCAGAACCGTTAATTTTAACGAGCCTTATGTTAAACTAGCCGCAACCGTATTTTTGTGAACGCGGGGTGATTGAAAAATCAATGCCCCGTGTTTTTATTTAGGGTATTTTTCCCCTTATATCTTCCTATACTTTCTGATGTTCAGGCCACTTTGACTGCCTGATTATTGAATAAAGGTTACTCTATGAAACCCGTAATTGCGCTCATTGGTCGTCCGAACGTCGGAAAATCAACTCTGTTCAATCAGATTACCAAGAGCCGTGACGCATTGGTGGCAGACTTTGCTGGTCTGACACGCGACCGTAAATATGGCGATGCAACCTATCAAAATAAATCTTTCATTGTGGTTGATACCGGTGGTATTGGTGAAAATGAAGGCGGTATTGACTCGTACATGGCAGAGCAATCTAAAACTGCCATTCATGAAGCCGATATTATCATTTTTGTGGTCGATGCGCGTGCCGGACTGCTGGCTTCCGATGAGCAGATTGCGCGTGAACTGCGTACTTTAGGTAAAAAGGTCTTTCTGGCGGCCAATAAAGTCGATGGCGTACATGCTGAAGCTGCCTTGGTTGAATTCTACAAACTGGGCATGGGCGAGCCGCTACAAGTTGCTGCCAGCCATGGTCGTGGTGTTCAGCAAATGCTGGAAGACGTGCTTGCCGATGTACCGGAAGATGAAAACCCGGAAGAGCATGATAAAAACACTGGTCTGCGTTTAGCGATTATTGGTCGTCCAAACGTGGGTAAATCTACGCTGGTGAACCGTTTGCTCGGCGAAGAGCGTGTGGTGGCATTTGACCAGCCGGGTACAACACGTGACTCGATTTATATTCCATTCGAGCGTGATGGCCGTCAATATACCCTGATTGATACTGCAGGGGTGCGTCGTAAAGGTAAAGTGGATGAAATGATTGAGAAATTCTCGATTGTTAAAACTTTACAGGCGATGAAAGATGCCAACGTGATTGTGGTTGTGGTCGATGCACGTGATGGTATTGTAGAGCAAGATTTGCATCTGATTGGCTATGCGCTTGAAGCGGGTCGTGCCATGGTCATTGCTGTCAACAAATGGGATAACATGACTGAATATGATCGCAAGCAATGTAAGCTAGATGTAGAGCGTCGCTTCGATTTCATTCCATGGGCAAAAGTGCATTTGATTTCTGCATTGCATGGAACGGGTGTGGGTGAGCTTTATCCTTCGATTCACCGTGCCTATGATTCATCTCGTTTGAAAGTATCACCGGCAAAAATCACCCAGATTTTAAATGATGCAACAGATGCCCACCAACCGCCTATGGTTCAGGGTCGTCGTATTAAAATGCGTTATGCGCATATGGGCGGACAGAATCCACCAACCATCGTGATCCATGGTAACAAGGTCGATAAAACCCCTGCGGATTACCGTCGTTATCTTGAAAACGTATTCCGTAAAGTATACAAGCTTGAAGGTACGCCGATTAAAATCGAGTTTAAAACCTCTGAAAACCCGTTTGAAGGGCGTAAGACGGTGATGGATGAGCGTATTGCAGCGCGTAAACGTCGTTATGTACAGAAGTTCAAGAAAGCCGAAAAGAAATTTAAGCGTTAATTTTTTGTGTTAAGTTTTCGATAAAAAGCCTGCTGATGCAGGCTTTTTTCCCTCTTAGATTCTCAAATGTAAGGCAATTCTCATGGTCAAAGATTGATGAACTCTCTTACAATAGATTCAAAGTAAATATAGATTGAAAAACCATTGTGACTTCACTTATTCGAATTGATCTGCATGCGTTGTCTGACGCGAGTCAAAGCAACCAACTCCTGGAACGTAAGGCACAGATTCAAGCGCGTAAGATTGAGATAGCCGCGTTAAGAAATCAGTTTTTATCCAGTCATTTGGAATCCGCTGTCTTCAATCAGGATGTTGTGCGGACTACATTCGGCAAACCCTATCTCCACACTCATCCAGACTTCAACTTTAACCATAGCCATAGTCAAAATTTCTATGCTCTGGCAACGAGCAATAATGTCCAGAATTTGGGAATTGATATTGAAGAGCTGAGCCGTAAGGTTCGATTTGAAGCCATGGCACAACATGCCTTTCATCCTGAAGAGCTTAAACAGTGGCAGGCACTGGACTATGATTCCGAATACTGGTTTAAGGTCTGGACCACCAAGGAAGCTGTATTAAAGGCCTCAGGACTGGGCATACGCATCAACCTGAATGAGTTAAATACCCAGATTCATCCAGATCAGAATGGTGGAAGATGTGAACATCCAGAGATCGGCGTCTATGCCTATCAAAATTATAATATGGCAGGATGTATGCTCACCGTGGCCTGGCAAAGTGAGCATTCATGCAAGGGTTTCAGATTTCCGCTAATCCAGATTCACCAATCTGTTTAAATCAGCAGAGTAGAAATAGACTCTATTGTCTGGCAATCAACAGGTTGCTGATTCGGTTCACAAACTGTGGACTCATACGTGATAGATGAAATAAAAATTTACTTTTTAATCCAACCGGATGGTGCGTAGCTTGCCAGATAGAGTCTTTAAGCTGTACCAGTTTCAGAATATCTTGTGCGACATCCTCTGCTTTCAAATGTACCCCCATTTTTTTAATACTTTCTGCCTGCATATCTTTCACCATGGCTGTACTGACGAAAAGTGGCATCACATCAAGCACCCGAATCCCATAGGGTTGCCATTCAATATCCAGACTTTCAGTCAGACCGCGCACGGCAAATTTACTGGTCGCATAAGAGGCTAAATCGGCCTGTCCATAAATGGCGGATGCCGAAGATAAATTAATGACACGAGCAAATGAAGATTCTTTTAAATAAGAGAAAGTGGCATGACAACCATTGAGGAGGCCTTTAACATTAATATCCAGCGTGCGATGATGCGCTGCAATTGTGGTGTCTTCAAAAGGCCCTGAATATAAAATTCCGGCATTATTTACCAGAATGTTGATTTCACCGGCCCAGGCTGAAAACTCCGCCAAAGCTGTTTCCCAGGAAGCATAGTCTGCCACATCCAGAAAGCCTGCTTTGGCATGTTCGCCCAGTTGCTGGGCCAGCTGTTCGGCCTGTACCACATTGATATCATAAATACCGACTTTATAGCCGTGCTGGTAAAATAGCATGGCTGTCGCTGCGCCAATTCCTTGTGCTGCCCCACTAATCAATATACTGTGCATGTGCTTGATCTCCTTATTGTCTTTTTTTCTTGAGCATAACAAGAAACAGGCAGCTTGACGCGACTATTTGGTAAAGAAGAGGTTTTAAAAGTGGAACAATTGCTTAATATCATGCGTGAATTACGTGAAAAATGTCCATGGGATCAGCAGCAGACTCCCGAATCTCTGACCCAATATGCGATTGAAGAAGCTTATGAAGTAGAAGCTGCGGTACGTTCTGGAAATGTTGACGAGATTCGCGATGAACTGGGCGATCTGCTGTTACAGGTGGTGTTCCAGTCGCAAATGTACAGCGAGCAGGGCGCTTTTGATTTTCAGGATGTGGTGCAGGCCATTAGCGACAAGCTTATCCGCCGTCATCCGCATGTATTTCAGGCTGAACAGTTTGTAAAATTGAGCCCGGAAGATGTCTCTCAGCTCTGGCAAGAAATTAAACAGCAAGAAAAGCAGGGCAAGCCACGTTCCCGTTTAGATGAAATCAAGCATGCACCGGCCTTGGTACAGGCAGATGAAATCCAGAAAAATGTCGCAAAAATCGGCTTTGATTTTCCCGATGTCACTGGGGCATATGACAAAGTAGAAGAAGAGCTGGCCGAGTTAAAAGAAGCTTTGGCAAGCCAGAATTCCGATGAAATACAGGAAGAATTTGGTGACTGCTTATTTTCTCTGGTCAATGTTGGCCGTAAACTTGGAATCTCGAGTGAAATGGCATTATTAGGCACGATCCATAAGTTTCGTACTCGATTTGCCTTGATGGAACATCAGGCGGAAAAACAACAACTCAATATAGACCGCTTGTCACTGGCTGAATTGGATCAGCTCTGGGAACAGGCCAAATTAGAATTAAAACAAAGAGCGGCGCATGAACAAACAACAACATCGAACAAGTCCGGCGTGGATTAATCTTCTTCTGGGTTTATGGCTAGGCTATATTGCTATTGGAACTGCACATGCAACTGCGACCGATTATATGGAATGGAAGACCAGACAACAGCAACATGATGCGCGGCTCAAACAACAGAATGTATCGACTAAAGCAGATCACTATCTGGCAAAACCGGCACTTTCGGTACAAGCGACGGGTGATAGAATTAGTTTAAACAGTGCAAATATTGAACAATTGCAACAGTTGCATGGTGTGGGACAAAAGAAAGCCCAAGCCATTGTCGAGTACCGGCAGAAAAATGGGAAATTCAAAAGCATTGAAGATATTCAGCTGGTCAAAGGCATTGGGCCGGCATTATTTGCCAAAAACAAGGCCAGACTCGCGTTGTAAATAGACGGAATTGATGCTGAATACAGAATCAATCTGAGCGGCAGGATTGACATAATCAAATTGCCCTTTAGTCGTGTAAGCGATATGATTAGCGTCATCTTAGAATTTTACGTTCAGACGTAGGAGACAGCGTCTTTTGCAAACTTTGCGCGCGTCAAAATGTGGTTTATCAACCGCTCAATTACCTTCTTATATTCTCGATGTGATTGATGCCTTAAATAAGGCAGGCTATGAAGCTTATATCGTGGGTGGTGGTGTTCGAGATCTGATGTTAGGTTTGAATCCTAAAGATTTCGATGCAGTCACCAATGCAACCCCGGCTCAGGTCAAGGAAGTATTCGGACGACGTTGTCGAATTATCGGACGGCGTTTTGAACTGGCGCATGTCTATTCAGGGCGGGAACTGGTCGAAGTGGCCACCTTCCGTGCACCTCCAAAAAAAGCAGTCACCTCGGCCGCGGGGATGATTCTGCGTGATAATAACTGGGGCAGCATCGAGCAGGATTTTGCCCGTCGCGACTTCTCGATCAATGCAATGTATTACCAGCCGCGTAAAGCGATTGTGCTGGATTTCTGCAATGCTGTAGATGATATTCACAGCAAAACTTTACGTTTGCTCGGTGATCCGGCCTTAAGATTTGAAGAAGATCCGGTGCGGATGTTACGTACCTTACGTTTTGCTGCCAAATTGAATTTCAATATTGATGAAGCAATTTTGGATATCTTTACCCCGGAAATGACCCAGCTGCTGCGTGATGTCTCTCCGCATCGACTCTATGATGAATCACAAAAGTTATTCACCATGGGGCATCTGAATCGTGTGTTGCCCATGCTGATTGATTTCGGAATCTGGCATCAGCTGTTCGCCGATATCAAAGCTGAAATCACGCCGTTTATGGAGCGTGCCGCGAAAAATACCGATCAGCGTATTTCGATTGGCAAGACCATCAATCCTGCATTTTTCTACGCGGTACTGTTATGGCAGCCATTCCTCGAGCGTTGTGAGTTTTATCTGAATAAAGGCGTGGTCGCAGCAGAAGCACGTGCCCAAGCGGGTCTGGATGTTTTGAAACGTCAGGCAACCCGAACCATTATTCCTCGCTTCGCCGAGACTTTCATTCGTGAAGTCTGGGAAATGCAGACCCGTTTACTGAATCCAAAACCGCAACAAATTGAGGCCTTGTCTAGTCATGCGCGTTTCCGTGCCGGATTTGACTTTTTGCTGTTGCGCGAAAAATCAGGCGATGCAATGGCGCAAGGCATGGGCAGCTGGTGGGATGCTTATCAGCAAATGAGCGGTGACGAGAAAGAGCGGGCGATTAGCCAGTACAACCGTCAACGTGCCAAGAGCCGTCGTAAGGCCACTCAAGAAGAACATCTGGAACAGAAACTGACGGCACAACAGGATCTCGCCGAGATTGAGCCTTTAGTCAATGAACCTGAACCACGTAACCGCCGGGTGCGTAAAGCCAAGTTTGAAGACAAGGCGAAAACCCTGTCACATGTGGCAGCCAGTGCCAGTGGTGAAATTGGCGCAGATCATCCGATTATGAAACGTAAGCGGGTGCAACGTGATTTAAGCCAGGTGGTGTTTGGGCCAACACAATGATCGTGACGTATATTGGCCTGGGTAGTAACTTGGGCGATTCACGCCAGATTTTGGCAGAAGCTGTACAGAAACTGGCGACATTGGGTCAGGTAAAAACCTCGCATCTGTATCAAAGTCCACCGATGGGGCCACAGGATCAGCCAAATTATCTGAATGCTGTGGTGCAGTTGAATACTAATCTGGCAGCTTTAAGCTTGCTGGATTATTTGCAAGCCTTCGAGCAGGAAGCCGGTCGGGTACGTTTGCGTCATTGGGGCGAGCGTACGCTGGATCTGGACTTGCTGATCTACGGAGATGAACAGATACAGAATCAACGCCTGACTGTACCGCATGTCGGCGTGTTAGAGCGTGATTTCGTACTCATTCCGTTGCTGGACATTGATGCTGAAATACAGGTTCATGCTACATCCTTAAAAGACCTGGACATCGTCAAGCAATCGACCTTAACGGTACTCGATGACACAAACTGGGCAAATATTTAATTTTTGAGTTATGGGTATGTTCGCGAGAACTTCAATCATAGAGGAACATCTTCATGGTCAGTCTGAGTGACTTAAGACGCTTCAAAGCAGATGGACGCAAATTTTCATGTCTGACTTGCTATGATGCCAGCATGGCCAAAGCCATGGAAATTGCAGAAGTAGACAGTATTCTGATTGGCGACTCTTTGGGAATGTCAATTCAGGGCCGCGATTCGACTTTACCAGTGACTGTTGCAGATATGGCCTATCATACCGCTGCGGTACGCCGTGGTAACCAGCATGCCTTTATCATGACTGACTTGCCGTTTATGAGTTATGCCACCTTAAATGATGCCTTGCAAAGTTCCAAAACCGTGATGCAGGCCGGTGCGCAAATGGTGAAAATGGAAGGCGGTGCATGGCTGGCAGAAACCGTGCAGGTGCTGACCCGTAACGGTATTCCAGTCTGTGTGCACTTGGGATTAACGCCACAATCGGTACATGTCTTTGGCGGTTATAAGCTGCAAGCTCGTACCCGTGAAGCAGCGGATCAACTGATTGCAGACTGTAAAGCAGTGGTTGATGCAGGTGCTGCACTGTTACTGCTGGAATGTGTACCGGCACAATTGGGTCAGGAAATCACGGAACTGTTTCCACAAATTCCGGTGATTGGCATTGGTGCAGGCGCAGCCACTGATGGTCAGGTCTTGGTAGTACAAGACATGCTGGGTTTAACCTTTGGCCATACTGCAAAATTTGTCCGTAATTTTATGCAGGAACAATCGGGTGCTACTGCCATTCTGGATGCTTTTAAAGCTTACCATGCTGCAGTTTTGGATGGATCTTTCCCGGCACCCGCACAAACTTTTCAGGTTGAATTGTAAGATGAAAACAGAAACCACCATTCAGGGACTCGCGGCCTCACTTAATCCGGCACGTGCCAACCGCAAGATTATTGGTTTTGTGCCCACCATGGGCAATCTGCATCAGGGTCATTTAAATCTGGTACGTGAAGCGCGTAAGCTGTGTGATGTGGTGGTGGTCAGTATCTTTGTCAATCCGATCCAGTTTGGACCCAATGAAGATTTTGATAACTACCCGCGTACGCTGGAGCAGGACCAGCAGCTTTTGGCAGACGTCGGTTGTGATATCGTCTTCGCGCCAACGGTTGAGCAAATGTATGGCAAAAAACCGCGTCTGACCAATATCAGTGTCTCTGACATTACTGATGACTTGTGTGGTTTGCAGCGCCCCGGCCATTTTGATGGTGTGGCGGTGGTGGTGACCAAATTGTTTAACATTGTTCAGCCAAACTATGCTTTCTTTGGGCAAAAAGATTATCAGCAGTTGGCAGTGATTCGCCAGTTTGTACAAGACCTGAATATTCCATTAGAAGTGATTGGCGTGCCAATTGCCCGTGCAGAAGATGGTTTAGCCTTAAGTTCTCGAAATGGTTACCTAAGCCAAGAGCATCGTGCAATCGCACCGGTCATTTATCAAAGCTTACAAAAGGCTGAACAGCAGCTCCATGCTGCGATTGAACTGGATACGGTATTGGCCGAGCTTCGCCAGACTTTAACAGATGTCGGGTTTGTCGTAGACTATGTTGAAGCACGAACGCCAGAATTAAAAAAAATTCATACGTTTAATCAAGATGTTGTGTTATTTGTAGCTGCAAAGATAGGTAATACACGTCTGATCGATAACCTGCAGGTCAAATACACTGCCGGATAGGATGAAAGGGTAGCATGTATGAAGCGCATTTTAATTGTCACGGGACAATCTGGTTCAGGTAAATCATCTGCATTGCAGGTGCTTGAGGATCTGGGTTATTACTGTATTGATAATCTGCCTTTGGCATTGCTTCCCGAAATCGTGGCGAAACTGCACAGTGAGAACAATCTGGAACAGTTGGCTTTGGGGGTCGATGTACGCAGTACCCGTGCCGATTTGCAAGAATTTGATCATGTGTTCGAGCAGCTACAACAGCATGGCTCGGTTGATATTATCTATCTGACCACGCAGGATCAGGAACTGATTGCGCGCTTTAGTGCCTCGCGTCGGCCGCATCCTCTAGCTTCGCGCTTTAAGAGTCTGAACGAGTGCATTCAGGAAGAAAAAATCTTGCTAATGCCCATCCAGCTGCGTTCTACCGTGCACATTGATACTACAGATAAAAGCGTGCATGACCTGAAACATACCTTATTGACCAAGTTGGGACAGACCGATAACCTGATCCTGATTTTGCAGTCTTTTGGTTATAAGCATGGCATTCCACTGGATGCCGATTATGTCTTTGATGTCCGGCATTTGCCGAATCCGCATTGGGAACTGGAATTACGCAAATTTTCAGGACTCGATCAACCGGTGCAGGAGTTTTTGCAAAAGAGCGATCAGGTCGAAGATATGTTTAATGATATTTACCATTTTCTGGACAAATGGTTGCCAACCTTTTCTGAAGGGCATCGTCATTATATGACTGTGTCAATTGGCTGTACCGGTGGTCAGCATCGTTCTGTTTACATTGTGGATAGACTAAAAAAAGCCCTTGAGGCAAAATGGTCTATTCAAGTCCTCCATCGAGAAATGAAGCACTGGTCATGATTGATACCACTGTTGACGTAATTAATAAACTGGGTTTACATGCACGCGCATCTGGTAAACTTATAGAAGTGACTACCAAATTTCGTTCCAGTATCCAGATTGGAAAAACGGACAAACTGGTAGATGCAAAAAATATCATGTCCTTGCTGATGCTCGGTGCGGGCAAAGGAACAACTTTACGCTTGGTGATTGAAGGAGCGGATGAGGACAAAGCCTTATCTGAAATTCAGGCACTATTTGCAGCAAAATTTTATGAGGCAGATTAATCGTGGCACGTCGACCGAACAGTTTAACTGAAGAAGATTTCGATTCTTTAGAGGGACGCGCAAGTAAAACCGAACAGAAAAAAGCAGTCCAGCGTATGGCGGCTTTGGGTGCACAGCTGGCTGAGCTGAGTGCTAAACAAATTAAAAACTTGCCTGTTGAAGAGCGTTTGATTGAAGCATTGCTCGATGTACAGGAATTTACCTCACATGAAGCACGTCGCCGTCAATTTTCACGTATTGGTAAATTACTGCGCAATGAAAATGAAACGGTGATTTTATCTTATTTAACACCAAAACAAGGTCTTAAAAAGACAGCCCAATTACAGCGTTGGGTCGATCGAATTGTCAAAGATGGTGACCCGGCCATTAATGAATTTACCAAAACCTATAATGCCACAGAGCGTCATACCTTGCGTCAGCATTATCTTCGCGTACATCGTGATTTAAAGAATCAAGCACCTGAAGCAGAGGTCAATGCGTCTAAGTTAAAGTTATTTAACTATGTACAGCAAGTGGCGTTAATTTCAGACAAATAATTCTTCGTTAAAAAAAGCGGTCTTTTTAGGCTAATGCCAGTCAGTTAAGGAATTGACTGGCATTTTCTTTTTCAAATTCATGATTATATCTGATAGATAGAAAAGTCATCCGCAACTGTTTGAGGCATGAGGTGTATTGCACCACAAGATGCCTTCCTTGCGAAGCTTCGCTTCTCATTTGGGCGAAACCAAAGTAACAAATTATTTTTAAGTATTTGATTTATAAATTTAAGACTCCGTCGTGAACGACTAAAAAGTTAAAGAGTCTATTTCTAAACTCCTTAACTGATCAGCATTAGTCTTTTTAGGCCGCTTTTTTTGTCTTTACCTTAAGTGCACTGTTCCTTGTGTAAAAAATACCCTGAATTGGATTCATTCTTCCTCAGCATGAAATTTCCATTTTTAATGTAAGCTTGAGTGATAAAAAATCACAAAATTTCGCAATTAATTTGTTAAAGACTGTAATTTCTTTACAATTCAAAGGCTATCTTTCAGACAGTTTTTTTGAGACTTTAAGTTGAGACTCAAGATCATTGTTAAGTATTTTTTAAAAATAAAAAATGAATTTTGAGCGTTATTAGAGAGTGAAGCCAATCTAATTTATTTTTTTAAACGAAATTTAAATCTATATAGTTGAAAAACCATTAACTTTTATTTAAAAGGGGATAAAAATCGATGCTGAGTATTTTTTGGTCAAGAGTGTGTTAAAGTAAATACAAATAAACATGCTTAATTTTAGCTTAGATATTGAGTTTCAAATGCTTATGTAGATTTTTTTCGAATAGTAAATTTTCAAGTTATTCTTAATCAATTAAATATCAGTGCTTTGCAGTTAAGAATGTATTTGGATAGAAACAGGTTAACAAATCCTTTAACCTATAGGTGAGTTTTCATCGTTGAGTAAATATAGAATCTTTGTTATTAATTGTATGAATTTGGTCGGCTGTGTTTTCTATATTCCATAAACATTCAGAGAGGCAGACATGGAACTAAAACTGCTAGAGGTCGGTCAGAATACGGAGCAATTAAGCTCGTGCCGTATATCTCTCATTTTAGGTGTCTATACCTCCAACAACCTATTAGACACCTTTTGTAAGATCGCCCGTAAAGTTTTAAACGTTAAAACCAGCATTATTAGCTTCCACATGGAACCGTATATCTGGTACAGCTGTCCGCGCGGTTTCCGGGCCTTGCATGCCCCGCAGGACGTGAATGTGCCTACGTATCTGCAACAGGCAGATGTCATCGATCAGACGCATCCTGCTTATACAGAATTGTCAAATTATGTGAAAGATCTCGGTGTAGCGCATCAGAGATTAGTCGCCTTTAATTTAAAATCAAGTAGCGGTGTGTCTTTTGGACAGGTCATTTTCTTTGATGATCAGACCGAACTGTTTGATCAGGACGATATTGCCACCATCAAACAATTTGCTGAAAGTTTAGTGATTCGAATCCAACTCAATGAAGAACATACTGAGCTGAAAGAGCTATACGAACAGCAATGTGCACAAAACTTTAGTACAACCAAATTTTTCCAGATCATCGCACATGATCTGCGTGCGCCATTTCATGGCCTGCTGGGCTTTTCCGAAGTTCTGGCGCAGGAACGTGATACCTTGGATGAGTCCAGTATTCAGAGTATCGCGGATTATTTATATGATAATGCACAATCGACTTATAACCTGCTGGAAAGCTTGCTAACCTGGGCCATGGCCGAGGGCGGACGCTTTGTATATCATCCGATTAATTATGAACTCAAGCAATCCAGTAAAATTGTCTGCAGTGTATTGCACAGTCTGGCGTTGAATAAAAAAATTGAATTAATCGACAATATTCCCGAAGACATTAAAGTCCATGCGGATATCAATATGATTACTTCAGTGTTGCAGAATCTGGTCTCCAATGCGCTGAAATTCACCCCGGTTAATCAAGGCGGTAAAGTCATTTTAGAGGCAGAAATGGACGGTGAGCAGGTTAAAATCACCATTCAGGATACCGGTCTGGGCATGACTGAAGAGCAGATACAGAATCTGTTCAAGCCGACGTTGATGGTGAGTGTCCGAGGTACCGCTGAAGAGAAAGGTGCTGGTTTAGGTTTGGTATTGTGCAAGCGCTTTATTGATCTGAATCATGGTCAAATCGCGGTGGATTCAAAAGAAGGTCGAGGTACGACCTTTACGGTGCATTTGCCAATGGTCACCAATGATCATCAGGCACTGGTGCTTGAAGATCTGCATGCTGAGAAATCCTAAAAGATAATTTCAAACTAAAACACTCCCCCTGAGACAAAACTCCTGCTATAACTAAGCAGAACGTTTCGGGGGAAGAGTTGAGTGATGAATGCGACACAATTGCAAAAAACCTTAAGAGCAAGCCAATATGCTGAACAGGTATTGGCCAATCACCAGAGCCTCCTGGAACAGGATTATGCAATTGACCAGTTTCAGGCTGCACTCAGTCGGGAATATATTGATCAGCTGGTGCAGCACTGTATCCTGAATATTATAGACGAAGCCGCCTGGATGCGCGCCATGCGTATTCTGCGGGCCCGCCTGATGTTTCGCTGGATCTGGCAGGATGCCAATCAACTGACCGATGTCATCATCCTCACCCGAGAACTCTCCGATTTTGCCGATGCCTGTATTTGTGCAGCCAAAGATTTTGCCCGTATGCCGATTGCTGCCAAGTATGGCCAGCCGATTGCTTATAACGGTAAAGTTCAGGATCTTATTGTCATCGCTATGGGCAAACTCGGCGCGCAAGAACTTAATCTTTCCAGTGATATTGACCTGATTTTTGCCTTCGATGAACAGGGTGAAACCGATGGACGCAAATGTATCGATGTGCAGCAGTTTTGCATCCTATGGGGACAAAAACTGATTCACCTGCTGGATCAGATCACGGCGGATGGTTTTGTGTTTCGGGTCGATATGCGTCTGCGTCCTTGGGGTGATGGTTCAGCCCTGGCCATTAGTCATGTGGCCTTAGAGAAATACTTAAGTCAGCATGGCCGGGAATGGGAGCGCTACGCTTGGATCAAGGCGCGTGTTGTCAATCCAAGTCCGGAAGGTGATGCTCTGCTTGACATGACCCGTCCTTTTGTCTTTCGTAAATACGTGGATTACAGTGCTTTTGAAGCCATGCGCGAAATGAAAACCATGATCGAGCGTGAAGTCCAGCGGCGTAATATTGAAGATGATATCAAGCTCGGTGCTGGCGGTATTCGCGAAGTTGAATTTATCGTGCAGGTCTTTCAGCTGATTTATGGTGGAGCCAAACTTGAATTGCAGGATCGCCAATGTCTGGTCAATCTGAACCATCTCGATGATGCCGAACTCTTGGATGAACAGGCAGTCCAAGATCTGGAAGATGCCTATTTGTTCCTGCGCCGGGTGGAACATGCGATTCAGGCCTTAAACGATCAACAAACCCAATCTTTACCGACTGAGCCTGATTTACGTCAGCGAATGGTAGAGACCTTAGGTTTTGCAGACTGGTCAGATTTTATGACTGTCCTGAACCAGAAGCGAGCCAAAGTCATTTATCAGTTTGAGCATCTGATTAAGGAAAATGAACCGGAAGCCCAGGTCGAAAGTTTTGTCCAGCTGGAAAAGAAGCTCAACGATGTTCTGGATGATGCCGCCAAGAATCTGGTTCATGAATTCTGGCATGGTCATGCATTGAAAAAGCTACCGGCCAAGGCGATTCAACGTTTAAAAACCTTTTGGCCTTATCTGATTGAAGCGATTCTGGAGTCTGCCAAGCCGCAAATGGCGTTGTTGCGTCTCATGCCCTTGGTTGAGTCGGTGATGCGCCGTACTGTCTATCTGGTCATGCTGATTGAAAGTAAAGGCGCACTGCAACGACTGGTCAAAATGGCCACGGTGAGTCCCTGGATTTGTGAAGAACTCTCGCAATATCCGGTATTGCTGGATGAGTTTCTGTCGATGGATTTTGAGTTGCCGAAACGACAGGATCTGGAAGATTCTTTACGCCAGCAATTACTCCGTATTGAGATTGATCAGGTTGAAGATCAGATGCGGGTATTGCGCCTGTTTAAAAAATCCAATGTCTTGGCCGTCGCAGCCAGTGATGTTCTGGCTGAAAGTCCTTTGATGAAAGTTTCTGATGCCTTAACCGATATTGCCGAAGTATCCGTTAATGCAGCTCTGCATTTGGCCTATCAGATGGTGGCCAAAAGGCATGGTTTTCCACTGGATGCCGAAGGCAAGCGCTGTTCAATCGAGCATACTGCTTTTGCGGTCATTGGTTATGGCAAGGTCGGTGGCATTGAACTGGGTTATGGCTCGGACTTGGATTTAGTATTTATTCATTTTATGGGAGAACAGGCCGATACAGATGGACTCAAGCCGATTAGTGGTTTTGAGTTTGCCATGCGTGTAGCACAAAAATTCATGTCATTGATGACCACGCAAACCCTGGATGGGCGGGTCTATGAAGTCGATACCCGTTTACGTCCTTCAGGTGAAGCAGGACTCTTGGTCACCAGTCTGAAAGCCTTTGAACAATATCAGCTTAAGAGTGCCTGGTTATGGGAGCATCAAGCCTTGGTGCGCGCGCGTCCAATTGCAGGTGAGTTAAGCCTAAGACAAAAATTTGAAATCTTACGCCGTAATATTTTGATTCAGCCTCGTGATGAAAATTATGTGCGGGCAGAAGTGCTGAAAATGCGTCAGAAAATGAAGGATCATCTGGGCTCCTCCAAAGCGCAGAAAAAAGATGGAATTTTTCATTTAAAACAAGATACAGGTGGTATCGTAGACATCGAATTTATGGCACAGTATGCGGTGTTGGCCTGGAGTGGGACGAATAAAGATCTCGCCCATTTCTCCGACAATGTAAGAATTCTTGAGGATACCGCAAAATCAGGTTGCTTATCCAGCGACGATGCGACTGCTCTGATTCAAGCTTATCTCAGTGAACGCGCCGAGAGCCACCGCTTAGCCCTTGCAAATCAATCCATGCAAGTGTCTGCAAGCGACTGGCACGATACCCGAATGACCGTTTGCAAGTTATGGCAAAGACTAATTGATCCAAGTGCAAGCTTTGCGCTGGATAGTGAATAATTGTGAAAAATTGGAGTTTGTGGCATGAATTTGGCTGATCGTGATGGTTTTATTTGGCAAGATGGACAACTGGTTGACTGGCGTGAGGCGAAAACCCACGTATTAACCCATACTTTGCATTACAGCATGGGTGTGTTTGAAGGCGTCCGAGCTTATGAAACTCCGAATGGAACGGCTATTTTCCGTCTAAAAGAACATACCAAGCGTTTGTTGAATTCTGCAAAAATTTATCAAATGAAAGTTCCATTTGATCATGCAACATTAGAACAAGCGCAAATTGATGTGGTGCGTGAAAATAAACTGGCATCTTGCTATTTACGTCCAATCCTTTTTATTGGTTCTGAAAAACTGGGTATTGCTGCAACTGATAACACGATTCATGCTGTGGTTGCGGCATGGAGCTGGGGTGCTTACTTGGGTGAAGAAGCCATGGCGAAGGGTATTCGCGTGAAAACTTCATCATTTACCCACCATCATCCAAACGTGACCATGTGTAAAGCCAAAGCATCTGGGAACTACACGCTGTCGATTCTGGCGCATCAGGAAGTCGCGCATTCGGGTTATGACGAAGCCATGTTACTTGATCCACAAGGCTATGTATGCCAGGGTTCAGGCGAAAACGTATTCCTGGTGACTGACGGTGTAATTCATACCCCTGATATTGCTGGTGGTGCGCTGGATGGTATTACCCGTCAAACCATTATTACCATTGCCAAAGACTTGGGTTATGACGTGGTTGAACGCCGTATTACCCGTGATGAATTCTATATTGCCGATGAAGCGTTCTTTACCGGTACTGCTGCGGAAGTGACCCCAATCCGTGAATATGATGACCGTCAAATTGGTGAAGGTGTCCGTGGTCCAATCACGACGCAAATCCAAAAAGCTTATTTTGATGCAGTTCAGGGTAAAGATCCTAAATATGCACATTGGCTAACTTACGTGAAATAAGTAATAATTTACTGATTGAAAAAACCTCTCATTTGAGAGGTTTTTTTTAAGGGATATACTTATTCTGCCGAACTTATGTCATCATATTCGGTATCCAGAAGATTTTAAGATGAGCTTAGGCATACGCAATGAGTAACATCGTTATTTGTATGAAATGGGGAACCAAATACGGTTCTGAATATGTCAATCGTTTATACAACATGGTTAAACGACATACGACAGTCGATTTCAAAATGGTCTGTCTGACGGATCGTACTGAAGGAATTAATCCTGAAGTACAATGTTTCCCAATTCCACCTTTGGCATTGCCTGAAGGTGCGCCTGAACGTGGCTGGAATAAGCTATCTACTTTTGAACCGGATTTATATGGTTTAGAAGGCAATGCGCTATTTCTCGATCTTGATGTGGTGATTGTCGATAACATCGATGAGTTCTTTAGCTATCCGGGTGATTTTCTGATTATCCATGACTGGAAACGTCCTTGGCGGATTACCGGCAACAGTTCGGTGTATCGTTTTAAACTGGGTGCATTTCCGGGACTTTTACCGTATTTCCGTGAAAATTTTGATGAAATCCGTCAAAAATTCCGTAATGAGCAGGCTTATTTGTCTTGGTATGTAGATAAAGAGGGCAAGCAGACTTATTGGCCGGAAAGCTGGTGTAAGAGTTATAAATATCATTGCCTGCAAAAAATTCCGATGGCTTATTTCAAGCCCCCAGTGAAGCCTGAAGGTGCCAAAATTATTGTGTTTCATGGTGAAATTAATCCACCTGATGCAGTCAATGGTGGTGGTGGAAAGTGGTACCGTTATGTGTTGCCTTCGCAGTGGATTAAGGATGCTTGGCAGTAGGTTCTAGAGTTTATTCAACCTAATTATTAATTAGAAGTGTTATGGAAAAAATAGATTTTGTTATTGCTTGGGTCGATGGTAATGATGTAAAACATCGACTTAAAAGGCAACAGTTTCAATCTGCTAATATAGTAAAAGGTGCAGCAGAAGAAACTCGATTTGCCAGTAATGATGAAATCTATTTTTCAATTGCTTCAATTCTTAAATATGCTCCCTATTTTGGAGCAATTTATATTATTACTGATAAACAGCAGCCACAACATATTCATGATTTTGTTGAACAAGGATTATGTACTCCTGAACAGATTAAAATAATTGATCATCAGACGATATTTGCTAGTCACGAGCAGTATTTGCCTACATTTAATTCTTTAAGTATTGAAACCATGCTTTGGAATATTCCAGGCTTATGTCGCTATTTCATTTATTTAAATGATGATTTCTTCTTCAATGCACCTTCTAAACTTGATGACTTTTTAATTGAGGATCGAATTAAAATTTATGGGCATTGGCAAAGTAGCTCACTCATAAAAGCAAAATTCAATCTACGTAAAGGCTTCAATAAATATTTTGGTAAGCCTTTACAGCCTAAATATACGATTGCACAAATGCTCAGTGCTGAGTTATGTGGGTTAAATCAATATTATGAAATCCATCATCGCCCTCATATACTCGATCGTGACATACTACAAAAGTATTTCGAAGAGAACCCCGAAATATTAGATCAACAGATTAAACACCGGTTTAGAAGTGCTTTACAATTTTTACCAGTAGGACTCAATAACCATTTGAAAATTCAAGCTAATGAAGCAGTTCTGTATGATGATATCAATATTGCTTATTTAAAAAATGAAGCATCGTTACCTTTATTTTTAAGAAACTTAAATGATGTAACTATTAAATTTGGCTGTGCTCAGAGTTTAGATCAATTCGATTCTTTACAAAAATCGAAGATATCTTCTGCTTTAATTGCTAAATTTAAAGATTATTTACCTCTATTTATTCATCATTAAGAGTTAGTCATGAAAGTTATAACTTATTTAATTAATTTAGACGGAAGTGATGAACGTCTAAAAAATGCAACACAACAGCTTAATAGTGTGGGCTGGGATTTTGAACGATTTTCTGCAGTAGATGGCCGTGGCAAGACTTTAACTGAATTTGCCAACTATGATAATCAAGGTGCGCAACAGGTTCTCGGGCGTAGCCTGATGAACTCAGAATTAGGATGTTATCTGAGTCATTACGGTTGTGCTGAAAAATTTTTAACCACTGATGCAGATTATTTAGTTGTACTGGAAGATGACCTTAAAATTAATAATAACTTTAAGATTAAAATTGACAGCATCATTAAATATTTGCATCAGCATAAAGATCTAAACTGGTATCTCATTAATATTGCTGCAAAAAAGAAAAAATTAGCAAAAGATATTACGCAAATAGAGGATATAAGTCTATGGCATGCTTTTTATTTCCCAATTCGTGGCTTAGGGTTAATCTGGTCGCGGCAGGGAGCACGGGCTTTTATTGAGGCTGGCAAAACTATAAATATGCCAGTTGATATTTTCTTCCAGTCTTGGTTAAGTCAAAATGGCAAAGGTTTAGGAGTTTGGCCATCATTAGTAAAGCCGGCAGGGGTGGATAGTGATATTTTGGGAACGGTTGCAGCTCAGGGGATTTCTCGTAAAGCACTCGAAAACAGAAGCAGTTCCTATGGCTTTAAAAAACAAAAGCGCATGTGGCGTGATCGTTATTATGCACTCAAGCATTTAGTTGCAACGAAGTAAGTAATTCTATGAAAAATATTGTCATCAGCCTACAGACGGCAAAAGCACGCCGTGAGCATATTGAAAAAGAATTTGGTCAACAGAATATCAGCTTTGAATTTTTTGATGCCATTACTCCTGATAAAAATCAACAGTATGCTGAAAAGTTTGGGTTAAATTTAAATTCTTTTAATTTGAAACCTACAGAAATTTCTTGCTTTTTAAGTCATATTTATTTATGGGTTTATGCTGAAGAAAATAATTTAGAATATATTGCTATTTTTGAAGATGATATTTATTTAGGTGAAAATGCCAATCTATTCTTAACAAATGCTAGTTGGATTCCTAACGATATTGATGTTTTAAAATTAGAAGCTTTTGATAAATATATTGAAGTAGATAGAAGTAGTGTTTTAAATACTCTAGATAATAGAGAAATTTATCATTTAATTTCTAAGCATATTGGTGGAGCCGGATATATTATTTCTCATAAAATAATTAATAAAATTTTATTACGACTAAAACAAGAAAAAAAAATCAAACCTTTAGATCATTATTTATTTGAAGATTTAATTTTAGACAATAATACTAATATAGTTCAGATTTTACCTGCTCTATGTATTCAAGATTTTATAAAACATAGTACATATGAAAACTTTGCTAGCTCTCTAGAGGAAGAAAGGCGCAAACGATTTAATAGTATAAAAGTTAAGTTAACATTTGTTCAAAAACTTAAAAGGGAGATTTTGAGATTGGCTTTGCAAGTTAAAGGAATATTTAGAAGAATTATGTATCGAAAAAAAGTTACATTTAGATAATAACTTATTATATCTAATAGATTTTTTTACGATTTTCCAACTTCCTAAACCTTTTATACCCCCACAAATACTGTTCTGGAGCGACATTAATCATGCGCTCCATTTCTTTATTTAAAGTATCTACAGAAAGCTGCAAATCTTTCGATAAAATATCATTTGATAATTCAGTCACGTAAATATCATAACCCGATAAATCTTCACGTCTTAAACAACTGAGTCCAACCACAGAGCATTGTGTTTTAGCCGCAAGTTTGGAAAGAAGTGTAGAAGATAGCGCATTTTGACCATAAAAATAAGAATAGATTCCACCAGATTCTTTCGGGACATGATCCGGTAAAATCGCAGAAAAACCACCCTGTTTGAGATGCTTAAATAAAGCACGCACACCAGAATCATCGGTCGGAACCAGTGTCGCATTCAGACGTTGCCGAGCTTCCAGCATAAAGCGATCGACATCTTCATTTTTGCTGGGCTTATACATAATCACAGGAGAGGTATGTTGATTGACCCAGACATTCAACAGCTCCCACGTGCCAAAATGAGGCACTACCGCCAAGCAGCCATGCGGGTTTTTTAAAGCCTGAATAAATAAATCTGCACCATGCACATCTCGAATTAAAGACAGCGCATAATCTGGTGATGAACCCCAAATCTTGACCGATTCTGCATAGGTCATACACTGACTTTTCAGGCTGCGTTTGCTTAAATCAGCACGTTCAGATTCCGAAAGTTCAGGATAGGCAGAGGCCAGATTAATCTCAGTCACTCGGCGTGCAGAAGAATGGCTGAGATACAAAAGAGATCCAGCCAGTTGCGCAAGATTTTGAATCAATCTTAATGGAAATTTGGAGAAATTTTTCAGTAAGGTGTACATGCTATCCAGAGCGTCAGATTATAGGTCTTTATCTGGATTGCCCTTCAGCACCATATAAATCAAACCGACGAAAATCAGTAAGGCACCTAAAATACTGCTCAGGCAAAAATACACAATACGTTCATTGGTATCGAGGTTGAACAGGTTGTTGGCAAGGATATAACGCATGAACAGCCATTGAACCACTGAAAATACAATAAGCATAATGCTGCGATTACGAACTGCAGGACGCATAGCCATTGCGAATTACCTTAGATTAAAAACTATCGCTATTATGCCACTGTTCCAGAGTCGACTCAATCACACAAAAAAAGCCCCGCGCAAGGCAGGGCTTTTCACTTAAATCTTCAAGAATTATTCTTGAGATTCAGCTTTTGGTTTTTCACGTAAGCGAATACCAAGGTCACGCAGTTGGTTTGATTCAACTGGTGCCGGTGCTTGCGTCAATGGACATTCCGCAGTTTTGGTTTTCGGGAATGCGATCACGTCACGGATTGAAGATGCACCAGTCATCAACATTACCAGACGGTCAAGACCGAATGCCAAGCCACCATGTGGAGGCGCGCCATAACGTAAAGCATTGAGCAAGAAGCTGAATTTCTCTTCCGCTTCTTCTTCATCAATGCCTAAAGCTTCAAAAATCGCTTTTTGCATTTCAAGGTTATGAATACGCAGCGAACCACCACCCACTTCAGTACCGTTCAATACCATATCGTAAGCAACAGAAAGTGCAGCACCTGGATTGTTCTTCACCTCTTCAACGCTTGATTTCGGTAGCGTGAATGGGTGATGCACAGAGGTCCATTTGCCATCGTCAGTTTCTTCGAACATCGGGAAGTCAACGACCCAAAGCGGCGCCCACTCACATGTTGCCAATTTCATGTCATGGCCGACTTTAATACGTAAAGCACCCATCGCATCGTTTACGATTTTGGCTTTGTCCGCACCGAAGAATACGATGTCGCCATTTTCAGCACCCACACGTTTCAACAGATCCAGCACGATTGGCTCGATGAATTTCACGATTGGAGACTGAAGACCTTCGATACCTTTTTCAAGTTCGTTGACTTTGATATAAGCCAACCCTTTTGCACCGTAGATGCCGACAAATTTGGTGTATTCATCAATCTGGCTACGTGGCAATGAACCTGCGCCCGGTACGCGAAGCGCAACGATACGACCTTTAGGATCTTTAGCAGGACCTGCGAATACTTTGAACTCAACGTCTTGCATCATGTCTGCAACGTCAACCAGTTTCAAAGGAATACGCATATCCGGTTTATCAGATGCATAGTCACGCATTGCATCGGCATAAGTCATACGTGGGAATTTGTCGAATTCAACATTTAAAAGTTCTTTGAACATTTTAACCGTCAAGGTTTCCATCAAATCCATAATGTCATCGTCACTCATGAACGATGTTTCAACGTCAATCTGGGTAAATTCTGGCTGACGATCTGCACGCAGGTCTTCGTCACGGAAACATTTTGCGATTTGGTAGTAACGATCGATACCGCCGACCATCAACAACTGTTTGAACAGCTGTGGAGATTGTGGCAGTGCGTAGAAGCTACCGTTTGATACACGGCTTGGTACCAAATAGTCACGCGCACCTTCTGGGGTTGCACGGGTCAAGATCGGCGTTTCAACGTCTAGGAAACCATTGTCTTCGAAGTAGTTACGAATCAGGTTGGTCAATTTAGAACGGAAACGTAGGCGATCTAACATTTCTGGACGACGGATGTCCAAGAAACGGTATTTCAAACGAATTTCTTCAGAAATATTGGTGTTTTCGTCATTCAAAGGGAATGGCGGAGTGTCTGACTGAGCAAGAACTTCAATTTCTTTACCCAAGACTTCGATCTGACCGCTCACCATATTGGCATTTTCTGTGCCTTCATAACGGCGACGTACACGGCCTGTAATTTTTAATACGAATTCTGAACGTACTTTGTCCGCAGTTGCGAATGCTTCAGGGGTATCCGGGTCAATAACCACTTGAACAAGACCGTCACGGTCACGCATATCAAGGAAAATCACACCACCGTGGTCACGGCGACGGTGAACCCAACCGCATAATGTTACAGTCTGGTCAATTTGAGTTTCGGTTAAAGAACCGCAGTAATGAGTTCGCATCATAGCGTTAGAAATCCAACTATATGGGTTAAGGTCAGCGAATACGTAAACAGCGTACCGCTTTGAGTAGAGGTAGGATTATGCCTCTTTGGGCATGTTGTCACAAGAACTTGGGTCAAAAACAATATCATTTTAAAGTGAATGAGATAAAAGCCAGCACTTTGCTTAGCCCATCCGGCGATCGCGATCTAAAAATAAAAACAGCAAACAGCCCAGACTGAAGGTGATCAGAAAGCCTTGGCTAAATTCATTGATCGAGCGACCAGTAAAATAATAGAGGTCCGATTGCCAGACTTCCGTAGAAATATAGCGCGCATAATCCCAGACAGAAAATAAGCCGGTCAAGATAGATATAAGGAATAACCCCCAGGCAAACGACTTGATTTTCAGGCTAACTGCAAGATATTGCTGATGAGTTTTGTAGTAATGCAGGCTCATCCACAGGATAAAAGGCAAAACGATCACGGATGTGCCGATCTGTAAAATCCGATGCAAGGGATAGCTGTTGCCAAATAGCTGAAACTGTTGGGCTAAAAAATCATGAAAGGCAAAAGTTCGAAAATCGACATGGGTTAGTCCATCCCAGATTAAATGCGTGGCTGTACCAATGATGAGTGCCAGACATATCACCAGGATAAATTTTAGTGCTGAAAGGATATTGTGAATCTTTAAATCATGCTGAATACCGATGAAACGGTAAATCACGGGCCGGTAAATCAGGTACCAGACGGCACAAAAAGCCAGACCGATCCAGAGATCCGGATGAATCAACGAAGACCATAAATGGGTAATATTAGAATTAGTATGAGTAAACAGACGATGTAGATCGGGGACCATGCTGCCAATGGCCAGCGCAGCAATAGGTAGTCTATTCCCAGTCAAATATGAAATAGGTGGAGCAAGCACAGCATGCGATAAGGTAAAGGGCATAAAGATAATGCTTTAATGTAATCAAAAATATTCAAAGGACATTCTAATAAAATATAGCACTGAGTATCGTAAAGGATTGCAAAAATAATGAAATGTTATATTATAACACTAACCCAGATTACTGAATTTGAGCTTCGGTCATGTCCTTTCCTAAGAATCTAATAACATTGTCAATTTTTGCTGTAGTTGCGCCTACAGTATTTGCAGAGCAATCCTCATCTTCTATCCCGATTCAGACCATGGACACGATTCAGGTGCAAGCTCATCCATTGGTGCAGACTGCGGCAGATTTTGCGGTTGCAGATCATGTGGTGGATCAGAAAGCGCTGTCTGAACGTGCCACCACCATTGGTGATGCCTTGGCAGATGAGCTTGGGGCTTATTCTAATCAATATGGCTCAGGCTCAAGCCGTCCGGTGATTCGTGGTCAAGATGGTCCACGTATGAAAGTGTTGCAGCATGCTTCTGAAACAGCGGATGTATCTACTTTGTCTCCTGACCATGCTGTCACCGTTGATCCGATTCTGGCGAAACAGGTCGAAGTGATTCGCGGTCCATCTACGTTGCTTTATGGTGCCGGTACAGTCGGTGGTCTGGTAAATGTCACTGATCAAAAAATTCCGACCCAGATGCCTGAAGATGGTCTGGAAGGTACAGTCGGTCTGCGCTATAACACCGGTAGTGATGAGAAACTGGCCAGTGCAGGAATTACGGCTGGAATTGGTGAAAATTTTGCTTTGCGTGTAGAAGGCTCAAAACGTAAGGCCAATGATTATATTGCACCAGATTATGTCGTTGAAGAGTCTCATGGAGATCACTCACATTTTCATAAACAGCGCCGTGTAGACAATACCTTTGCCGAAGGGCAAACGGTGAATATTGGTGGATCATGGATCCATGACCGTGGTTTTGTCGGCTTATCTTATAGCAACCGTCAGGATCAGTATGGTCTGCCAGGACACAGCCATGAATATCATGGCTGTGAAATTCATGGCGATCATTTTCACTGTCCAAAACCGGGCGAAGATGAGCATGATCATGAAGAAACAGCGGGGCCGTGGGTAGATTTAAACTCTGAGCGTTATGATGTTCGTACCGAGCTAGAACAACCTTTTGCCGGTTTTGACAAGTTGCGTGCGCATGCCAGCTTTACCGATTATGAACATGATGAACTGGAAGAAAATGCAGTCATCAGCAACTTTAAAAGTAAGGGTTATGATGCACGTCTAGAACTGGTGCATGTTCCTGTTGCAGGTTGGGAAGGTGTCATTGGCACCCAGCTTTCACAGCAGAAAATTAATTTATCGGCTCCAGAATCGCATAGTCATGCAGAACACGATCATGAAGGACATGAGCACGATCAGAGTGAGCATGCGGGTCATAATCATGATGTGTTAATGGCAGATACCAAAACCCAAAAATACAGCCTTTTTGCTTTAGAACATAAGCAGTTCGGCGATGTTCATGTTGAACTTGGAGCACGTGTCGATCATCAAAAAGTAAAAGTGGATTCGGAGCAAAAAGATTATTCCGGTACGGGTGTTTCTGCCTCTGCCGCTGCGAATTGGGAGTTTGCACCGAATTACAAACTGTCTGTAGTGGGATCACATCAACAGCGTTTGCCTCTAGCGCAAGAGCTGTATGCTGATGGTCTGCATTTTGCGACCAATACCTATGAAGTGGGGAATCCTGATCTTGATAAAGAAAGGTCAAATAATCTTGAATTAGGTCTGCACTATGCAGGGGATAAACTGGATTACCATGTGCATGTCTATCACAACTGGTTTGATGATTATATTTATGGCGAAACGGTAGCGCAGAAAGGTAATTTGCGCGGCGTGCAATATACCCAAGACCAGGCCAGATTCTATGGCACTGAGGCTCAAGCCGGTTATCAGATCAATGATATGTACAAGCTGAGTGTCTTTGGCGATTACGTGCGTGGCAAAATTGAAGCTGAGAATGCACCACGTATTCCTGCCGGTCGCTTAGGCAGCAAAGTGGAAGCAGATTTTGCCGATGGCTGGTCAGGTCTGGCTGAATATTATCATGTCTTCAATCAGGACAAGATTGCCAGCTATGAAGAGGAAACCCAAGGCTACAACATGGTCAATGTGGGCTTAAGCTATACCAATACCCTTGCAGATAACAATGCTTATCGGGTGTATTTCAAGGCCAATAACCTGCTCGATGATCAGGTCTATTCCCATACTTCATTCCTGTCGAATATTCCGCAAGTCGGTCGTAACTTTAGCGTCGGTGTGCAGTATGATTTCTAAAGTAGTGATGAAATAACTGACCAAATCAAAGAGATGTCACTGAAATTGACTTGAAAAATCATCTGATAAAACCTAGCCTGAGCATATTGGGTTAGGTTTTTTCTTATGCGTATCTTTCAACAAATTCACAATAAACTGAACTGGTCAAATCGCCGTTATGCGGCATTGATTATCAGTCTACTGGCGGTCAGTTATCTGGCATCTGCTGTTTATCATACTTATAAGCCTTTACCAGAAGGTCTGAATTACACCGGCAAGCTGCGCCATGCCGAAGTCAAGTTTCTGGCCGATCGGACTTATCTGGATGCACAAGGAAAACAGCACTTAGATCATCGTATTTTTAATGAAATGCTGAAGATGATTGAAGAGGCCAAATCACTGATTGTGCTGGATCTGTTTTTATTTAATCAGCAAACCGGTGCCTCGACACAGGAACATCAGGCATTGAGTCAACAGTTGAGCGATGCCTTAATCAGTAAACGTCTGCTGCAACCGCAAGTTGAAATCAAGTTCATTACCGATCCGATCAATTCAGTCTATGGCGGAATTCAGTCCGAGCAGTATCGCAAGTTACGTCAGCATGGTATCGATGTAATTGAAACCAATCTGATCCCTTTGCGGGCGTCCAATCCGAGCTGGTCGGGGTTCTGGTATTTATGTTGCCAGGGCATTGGTAATAATCCGGAAAAAGGCTGGTTACCGAATCCATTTGGCCCAGAAAAAATTACCCTGCGCAGTTATTTTGATTTATTTAACTTTAAAGCCAATCATCGTAAAACCTTGGTGGTGGATACTGATCAGGGCTGGAAAGCGCTGGTCACCTCCATGAATCCGCATGATGGGAGTTCGCGGCATTCCAATATCGGTTTATTGGTCTGGGGAACCACAGCCGTGGATATTCTGAGAACAGAACAATCGGTCGGCATCATGTCACAGGCCAATATGCCAGCCATTATCGCGGGCGATTTTCAGGCAGAAAATACCCAGCCACAAGTTCAGGTCCTGACGGAAAAAGCCATTTATGATGCGACTTTAAATCTGATTCAGACGGCGAAAGAAAATGAACAGATTGATCTGGCCATGTTTTATCTGTCCGAGCGCAAGATTATTAAAAGTCTGATCGCGGCGCATGAACGCGGGGTTAAGGTTCGGGTTTTACTCGATCCCAATAAAGATGCCTTTGGCCGTGAGAAAAATGGGATTCCAAACCGGCAGGTGGCTTCGGAACTGCACAAGGCAGGCATTGATGTACGCTGGTGCAATACCCAGGGTGAGCAATGTCATAGCAAAATATTGATGAAGCGTAATGCTCAGCAGGCTGAAATGATTTTAGGCTCGGCCAATTTCACCGCACGCAATCTGAAAAACTATAATCTGGAAACCAATATGCGCGTGCTGGGTCAGCATCAGGCAGAAGTGTTTAAAGATGCCCAACAATATTTTGATGGTGCATGGTCAAATCTGAATGGCCGTGTGATGAGTGTGGACTATAGACAATATGAAGACAATTCATGGTCTAAATATTGGCTGTACCGCTTTATGGAATGGAGCGGCTGGTCGACGTTTTAGCATCTCTAATAATCTCCCTAAATCCCTCCCTTTAAAAGAGGGACTTTACCTCCCTTTTTTAAAGGGAGGGTAGGAGGGATTTTTTAAGGCTCCGGATTCGGTGGAACCAGTTCATCCAGTTCTTTATCGGACAATGCTTCAAGTTCAGCAAGATCCGTTTTAATTTTCCATTGCTCTTCATGGTCGACCGGATTGGGTAAACGCGCTTCTAGCCAGTCACAGACTACATCTGGCGGGAAGTCGGCATGATTACATTGAATCACCCAAGACAAGAAATCTTTGGCGACACCATTCATATACGGTGGTGGCGATACTGGCAGGAACTGAGTCGGAAGACGTTCATTTTTAGAAATATAATTCAGGACATGACCTAGTTCCTGTACGGTCTGCCAAGCCAACGGATGATCTACATTGATCTGAAATTTAAACCACCATGCCTGTTTGCCATCTGAACCATAGCTATCAATCCGTTCTTTTTGAACACTCGGCACTTTAGAAAAATATTCATGTAAACGATCGAAATTTAAATCAGACACGGTATTCAACTCGAAACATTAAAAAAGTGATTTTAGCATAAAGCAGTCGCCTGCCGATGGGCCTGCTAGATTGAAAATACGCAGGCACATTACAAAAAATTGCAGGGTCAGTAAGCTTATTCATATTTTCTGCATTTATTTTGTTTAAAATATAGACAAGTGATTGAGAGGAAGCTCAAATGAAAATAGTGTTATTGAGTGCAATATTTGCTGCATTGCTATTGGGGGCTTCTGCACAGACGATGGCCGGAAACGCTTGGGGTGGATATACAGGGGTTGAACGTTCTAAACCGAATTACCGCGCTGCACCATCACGCTCTTATGATCCACCACGGCACTCTTATCCGCAGCGTCCGATGCCACCTAGACCACATTACCCGCAACGCCCGATCCATTGGGGTTATCCGCCGGCTCAAAGTCAAAGTGGTCTCAATATCCAGTATCAGGCGCCGACCACCATTTATCAAAATTCCAATAGCTATAGCTGGGTGAATGGCGATCCGAATGTGGCTCGAATTGAAAGTTCAAGATATAGCGTTATCAGTGACTGGCAGCGTCTGGGCTTACCTGCACCACCGCGTGGCAGTTACTGGATTTATGAAAATGGACGTTATGTGCTGGTGCCGAATCGTTAAGTTAAAAATCCCCCTTTATTCAAGGGGGATTTTTTATATCAAGCCAACTCATCATCTTCCGGACGAGGCGTTTTGCCTTGTGGCACTGGTTTCTCGCTGTGTTTGTCACGAATCACCGATGGGTAGGTCCATGACGCATAGCGCACCACTAAAATGGCAAATGCCATAATCAGGATCGAACCGGTAATAATCACCAGATCCATACTGGCTTTATGCGTGTGCTGAATGTCCGCAATGAGCAAGCGGGTCAGTGCGGTAATGGCAATATAAATCAGGAAGCGTACCGGCATATGATTGGTTTTAAAATAGATCCCAACCATGGCACCGAGTTCGAGATAGATGAACAGTAAAAGAATATCGTCAATGGTGGCGAACTGTTTAACGGTTAGAATGTCGACGACGGTATGACCGGCAGACCAGATCACCATACAGCCAATTACAAACAGGGCAATATAATGAAAACTTTCTACAGCAAGATTACCAAAACGGTCGAGGAGGGCTTCAAGTTTTTCAACTTTGGGATGGGGTTTCGGCATAAGATCTTCCTGATTTTTATTTGATATAAACGATACTTAGAGAATAACCTGCAAAAATTATGCACAGAATGATTGGATGAAAAATAAAGATTAAATTATTTGAACTTTTGCGCTTTTTTTAGACTAAATTGCTATATTGTATGGGTGGTACATTGAATAAATAGGAGAAAAAAGTGTTAGATAAAATTCAAACAAAAATTGACCAATTAGAAGCCGGAAAAAAATTAATCCTCGGCGTAGGCATTAAGGCTGAAGATATGCAAAAGGTGGTGGAACTCTGCGAGTCTTTAGAGTCAGAGGGGAATATCAAAATTGTGAATAAACATCTGAATCCGAAAAGCAATAATCAACCGGATTCTTTAATGATTCAGAAAGTTTAAGTTTCGAATTGTAATAAAAACGCCTGCATCAAGCAGGCATTTTTGATTATGGCTGTTTCAGCTTAAGCTTGAGTCGTGAAGTAATCTTCAGAGAAGTTCATGATCAGGTCAGAACCTGATTTTACTTTGGTGATGCGTAGAGCCAGCTCAGGCAGAATGCGTTGCACAAAATAATTCGCCAAAGCCAGTTTGTTTTGATAGAACTCGCCCTCTTTATTTTTCGCAGCATTGGCAATACGCGCGAACATATACGAGAAGCTGAGCAGACCGACAGCGTGCAGATAGTCGACCGCGGTCGAGTTCGGGAAATCATGACTTTCTCTTGCTGCTTCCAGAATAAACTGAGTCACCGATTCGACTTCAGTTGCTGCATCCAAAGTGGCGTCTTTAATGAAGTTTAGGTCTGCATCCAGACTGTTGGCAAAGTCACGGATTTCAGAGATATATTCAGAGATATATTCACCGCCACATTTAATGGTTTTACGACCGATTAAATCTTGTGACTGTACGCCGTTGGTGCCTTCATAGATCTGGGAAATACGCAGGTCACGGATACATTGTTCCACGCCCCATTCACGGATATAGCCATGACCACCAAACACCATTTGCGCATCTAATGTTGCCTGGAAGGCAGTATCGGTTAAATAGGCTTTTGCGATTGGCGTGAGTAGTGCCACGCGGTCATTGGCTTTTTTCACCGCTTCTGGATCGGTAGAGAACTTGGTAATGTCCAGTTGCTGACCGACATAGACTGCAAAGGCACGAGACGCTTCATTGTTGGCACGTACATTCAGCAGCATACGGCGTACATCACCATGCACCAGAATACTGTCCGCCGGTTTGTTTGGCGATTGAACGCCAGCCGCACTGCGACCCTGTAAACGATCGGTCGCGTATTGTGCAGCATTTTGATAAGCAAATTCAGAAGCACCTAAGCCCTGAATCCCCATGGACAGGCGCTCGTAGTTCATCATCACGAACATCGCAGCCAGACCTTCGTTTTCTTTACCCACCAGATAACCTTTAGCGCCATCAAAATTCATGACACAGGTCGCAGAAGCTTTAATGCCCATTTTGTGTTCGATAGAACCTGGCCCTACAGGATTGCGTTCGCCAACAGAACCATCTTCATTGACCAGGAATTTCGGTACGATGAACAGGGAAATACCACGTGAACCCGCAGGTGCATCTGGTGTTTTGGCCAGAACTAAATGAATGATGTTTTCCGCCAGATCATGATCACCACCAGTGATGAAAATCTTGGTGCCGGTGATGCTATAGCTACCATCTTCATTGCGTTCAGCTTTGGTTTTGATAATCCCCAGATCTGTACCGGCATGTGGCTCGGTTAAGCACATGGTGCCTGACCATTCACCCGAATAAATTTTAGGTAAATAGATTTCTTTTTGCGCTTGTGAAGCATAGCTGTTTAAGGCCATACCTGCACCGACAGACAGCAGCGGATACAGCATGAAAGACGGGTTGGTGGCAAACAGCATTTCATCAGAAAGTACCGTTAGCATTTTCGGCATTTCCTGGCCGCCCCATTCGGTATCTGCGCCCAGCCCGATCCAGCCGCCTTCTGCATATTGTTTAAAGGCTTCTTTAAAGCCAGCAGGGGTAGTCACATTGCCATTTTCATATTTTGCGCCTTCTTCATCACCGCTACGGTTGAGTGGCAGGGTCACGTTTTGCGCAAATTTCGCCATTTCTTCCAGAATGGCTTCTGCTGTTGCAGCATCGAGGTGCGCTAAATTTTCATTGGCTTGCCAGAATTGTTCTGCATTAAAGACATCGTTAAGGATGAATTTCATATCGGCAAGTGGCGCGTCATAAATTGGCATGGTGTGTCACCTGTTTATTGTTTGATTAAATAAGTTTTAATCAGTCTAAAGGACTCAAAATCTGAATGTTAGACGACTAAAGGTTAATTCTGTAACTCGTTATAAAGAAAAAGGACTGTCTGTTCATTGACCGTCCTTTTTCTGTGATGCGATTAGTCTGATTCTAACTTAGAATGCGAAATGTTCTGCATCCAGGTTCATCAATGGCTCTACACCTGTTGCGATCACGTCAACATGTGAACGAACGCGTGGCAGGATTTTCTTGAAGTAGAAGCGTGCAGTGGTCACTTTGGCATTGTAGAAGTCAACTTCAGTGGTGCCAGCAGCCAGTTGCTCTTGAGCAACCAGTGCCATACGTGCCCATAGGTAAGCCAGGGTGACATAACCAGAGAAGTACAGGTAATCGACCGCAGCTGCACCGACTTCTTCAGGGTTTTGCATCGCACGCATACCAATTTGCATGGTCAGGTCGCCCCATTCCTTGTTCAAGGCAGCCAATGGCTCAACGAATTCTTTCATTGCAGCATTGTCTTTGTACGCTTCAGCAAATTTGTGGATCATCTTGGTGAAGTCTTTCAACATCGCACCTTGAGTACCCAACACTTTACGACCTAACAAGTCCAGCGCCTGAATTTCAGTGGTACCTTCGTACAAACAGGCAATACGTGTATCACGTACGATTTGCTCCATGCCATGCTCAGAAATAAAGCCATGACCACCGAAGACCTGCACACCGTGTTTCGCAGCTTCAGAACCGGTTTCAGTCAGGAATGCTTTTGCGATTGGGGTAAGTAGAGACAAGATATTGTCTGCAAATTTACGATCGGCTTCTTCTACAGCATGTTCAACCACGTCCGCATATTGCGCCAACAGGTAAACCAGTGCGCGACCTGCTTCAGCATATGCTTTTTGGGTTAGCAGCATGTTACGTACAGCTGGATGCACAATGATTGGATCTGCTTCTTTTTCCGGGTTTTTAGGGCCAGACAGTGAACGCATCGCCAGACGGTCTTTTGCGTAGGCAAGTGCACCCTGGAAAGAACCTTCAGACGCTGCCAGACCTTGTACTGCCGTGCCGATACGTGCGGTGTTCATGAAGGTGAACATGCAGTTCAGACCACGGTTTTCAGGGCCAATCAGGAAGCCTTTCGCGTTATCGAAGTTGATCACACAGGTTGCGTTACCGTGGATCCCCATTTTATGTTCGATTGAACCACAACGTACGCCATTGCGATCGGCAATAGAGCCATCGGCATTTAGGTTGAACTTCGGTACGATGAATAATGAAATACCTTTGGTGCCTTTCGGTGCGCCCGGTAAACGTGCCAGTACGATATGGATGATGTTTTCAGCCATGTCGTGTTCACCCGCAGAGATGAAGATTTTCTCGCCAGAAATGGCGTAGCTGCCATCTGCTTGAGGCTCGGCTTTGGTACGGATAATACCCAGGTCAGAACCTGCATGCGACTCGGTCAGGCACATGGTACCCGTCCACTCACCTGAAACCAGTTTAGGCAGGTAAGCATCTTTTTGTTCAGCTGAACCGTGGTGTTCTAAAGTACGAACCGCACCGTGAGACAGGCCAGGGTACATGCCCCATGCCCAGTTCGCAGTACCGACCATTTCAGAAATGGTAATCCCTAAAGAATTTGGTAAACCTTGACCGCCATACTGTTCTTCAGCAGAAAGTGAAGGGAAGCCAAGCTCGATGTATTTTTGATACGCTTCTTTAAAGCCTGTTGGTGTAGTCACCACGCCGTCATTCCAGGTACAACCTTCACGGTCGCCCGCCTGGTTAATCGGAGAAAGTTCATTTTCACAGAAATCAGCCGCAGCTTCTAAGTACTGATCTACCAGTTCACGGCTTACGTTTTCTTGGAATGCAGGGAGATTTGCATAGTGTTGTTCAGCATTTAATAATTCATGCAACACAAATTGCATATCACGTAAAGGCGCTTTGTATTGTGGCATATCGGTTTCCTCAATACTGGTTTAACCAGCGTTATAATCTTAGATGAACTAAAAACGTATCTTCACTGACACGGTTTGGAATGATTCTAATCCTGCAACATCTTCCCCTGCGGTACAAGCTTTTCAGGGGGATTTCTTGGTGACTGTAAAGTCAAAGATTAATATGCATGACGTATTAAACATATTGAGTATAAAGGCTTTAGTCATATTTTGTATGATACGAATAGTCAACTATCCAGGGTAAATAGCACGCAATAAAAAAGCACCCGAAGGTGCTTGTCGTGAATCATTGATTCCTATGCATTAATAGGCAGATGTTTTGGGCTGGAAACGAACATGACATTGACCATTCACTGTTTGTTCACCTGCTTTGATCTGTGCAGCAGTACCATCTTTCTTGCCTTGACAGGCTTGCAGCATCGCTTGTTGTTGTGCCTGGCGCTGAGCCAGACGTTGATCAAACTGTTTGGTCAATTCTGCACGTTTTGCATCAGTTAATGCTTCACCGCGCATCATGCCGCCACGGACATCGGCACGCATTGGACGATGTTCACCTTTCATGCCGCGGTGTTCACCGCGCTGGCCTTGCATGTTTTTACGATCGGCTTTAAAAACGATAGTGCAGCTGCCATCAATGGTTTTATCACCGGCCTTGATTTGAACCGCTGAACCTACGGCTTTATTGTCACAGGCCTGTTGCAGCTGTTTGGCAAATTGCAGACGTTCCGCACGCTTTGCCTTAAACAGCTCGCGCTGTTCAGGCGAAAGATGATGCTGTTTTTTACCCTCATGATGATGTTTCATCATTTGGCGATGCTCATTGTTCGGTACATTGCTGGTAGATTGACAGGCAGTCAAAGCCCCTATAGAAAGAACACTGGCGCTGATTAAGGCTATTTTTGTCATGGCTTGCATTGTATTTATTCCCGTCAAGAACCTGATTTTATGTCAGGTAAAGATTAAACAATAAAGATGAAGAAACAATGAAGAGTTTTTTGATGCCATGTTCGCTACAATAATGAATATAGAAGAAAAATTGAGATTTCTGTTTTGAACATTCGCCGTATTCCGATTGCATTACGTCTATTTTTGACCGTACTGTTGACCACGCTGGTTATTACCACAGTGAGTCTGGGTGTACTGCATCTGAATATGCAGCGTAATTTCGCCCGCTATGTGGCTGATGTCGAAATGCAGAAACTGGATTATGTGATTAAAAATCTGGCGGATGTCTATGCGGTGTATCAGGACTGGGGCAATGCGATTCAGGCCCAGATTCTACAAATGGAAGGGGAGGCTGCGCCAGATGATTATGATCGTTTATCACGCTGGTGGCTGCGCCGTCAGTATGATATTGCCTTGCAGCAGCGCTATTTTCAGGAACAGACCCTGGTTCAAGTCGCACCCAGTATGGTCGATCCGGCTTTGCCACCGCGTCAGGTCAATGAAGAAGAGTTACGCCTCCTGGCTTCCAATCTACCCTCGCAGTTTCAGCCCTTTGAAGGCCTAAAATTCCCGCTGAGTTCCAATCAGAATCTGTTTAGAACTGACCGTAAGAATGGCGAACAAGCAGCACAGCAGCCGACCGGCAAGAAGCAGTTTATCCAGATGCCGGACCGTCTTGGTCTCAGTTCACGTCTTTCATTGTATGATGCAAAACGGCGTTTTGTGGTCGGTGAGGCTTCAGATGAGCAGATTTCCTATCGTCCGATTATGGTGAATAATCAGATTGTTGGCTATCTGGGCTTAAAGCCGGTTCTGGATCAGGATGATGCCTTAAGTATTAATTTTTTTAGTAATCAAAAGCGTTATTTATTTTTGGTCTATGCGCTCAGTATTTTGGCCAGTCTGATTGCCTCCTTGTTATTGGCGACTTATTTCAAGAAACCAATTCAACGTTTGCTGAATGGTACGCGTGCTCTGACCCAAGGCAATTATCAGTATCAGGTCAAAGTCAACCGCAATGATGAATTGGGTGATTTGTCCAATGAATTAAATGCCTTGGCTGTGATTCTGGATCAGCATGAAACCTCACGCCGTCAATGGGTGGCAGATACCTCACATGAATTGAAAACGCCATTGGCGGTATTGCAGGCACAGATTGAAGCGATGCAGGATGGGATTCGTAAACCCACCCCTGAACATTTTGCTTCCATGCTGGCGCAGGTCACCAGCCTGAAAAAACTGACACAGGATCTGGCCGCATTGGCACAGGCCGATGCGCAGCAATTGCAATTTTACTTCTCGACGGTGAATCCGTGGGAGGTGGTACAGCAGGAACTGATCAACTTCCAGCCAAACTTTGAACAGGCTAAATTGACGGTCACCGCAAATGGCGAAGATACTGAGTTAAATCTGGATCTGGATCGTTTTAAACAGATTGTGGCGAACTTGCTGAGTAATAGTATTCGCTATACTGAAGCGGGCGGGCAGGTGCATATTCATAGCATGCAGGATGAGAAAGAATGGAGCTTATATGTCGATGACAGCCCATTTGGTTTGAGCGATGAGCAACTGGCGCGGATTGGCGAGCGTTTCTATCGTGTCGATGATTCGCGTACCCGGGCGACTGGCGGAACTGGGCTTGGTTTGGCATTATCATGTAAAATTACGCAGGCGCTGGGTGGCAGCTTAAGCTTTGCGCATTCACCACTCGGTGGTTTACGCTGCAAACTGAGTTTTCCTAAACAAATGAAACCCTAAAGGAAATATATTGATGAAACATGTCATGCTGGTTGAAGATGAAATCGAACTTGCACAATTGGTGCGAGACTATCTGGAAGCTGCTGGTTTTGAGGTCAGTATGTTTCATGATGGGCAGGAAGCATATAACAGTTTTACCCAGCGTAAACCGAGTCTGATGATTTTGGACTTGATGGTGCCGCGTATGGACGGTCTGACCATTTGCCGTAAAGTGCGTGAACAGTCAGATTTGCCGATTATTATGGTGACCGCGCGTACCGAAGAAATTGACCGTGTGTTGGGACTGAATATGGGCGCAGATGATTATCTGTGTAAACCATTTAGTCCAAAAGAGTTGGTTGCACGGGTACAGGCAGTCTTACGTCGTCTGGACCGTAAATCAGAACCGGAAAGTAATGATCTGTTCCGTATGGATAAATCCCAACAGCGTATCTGGTATCAACAAAAGGCCTTGAATCTGACCCCGACTGAATTCCGTTTACTGGAGTTATTCCTGGAACATGTCGGGCAGGTCTATTCACGTGCGCAATTGCTGGATCATATCAATCCAGACAGTTTTGATGTCGCGGATCGCGTGATTGACAGTCATATCAAAAACCTGCGCCGTAAAATTTCGGATGCTGCTGAAACCGGTAACCGTCATGAGTGGATTCAGGCGGTGTATGGGGTCGGTTACCGTTTTGAATATCCTGAAGACTGATTTTTAGTCCGGCTTAAGAAAAGCGAATGGGTGAGTACTTATTCGCTTTTTTTTATAAAGCATTATTCTTTTGATTTTATGAAAAGAACAGGACACTTGTATAATGCCTCCTGGATCATTTTTAAAGGGTTCTGAAACCTAGGGTTTTTGATGGTTAAGAATTTATTCTGATCTAAATTATTTATTACTTTTTTAGATTCTGATTGAGTGCGAAAAACTTTAAGCTATCAATATTTTAATTTATTTCAATATAATAATGAAGGCAGTCTCTAGTATCCTCACCCATTAAAGGAAATCTTGCCCAATTTTTTAAAATGTCTGTTTGGGTGAAACCTGATTTCATCAGGGCGTTTTTTGATCTGCTATGTTCTGCATCACAAAAAGTCTCAATTCTTTCAAGAGTGCTATTATTTTTTAAATAGGTAATTACAGCTTTTAGTGACTCTTGCATGAACCCTTGTCCTTGAAATTTTTTTCCTAGTCCAAAGTGGATTTCCCCACAATTCTCTTTATTAAAAAACAATACAATTCCCAGAGCCAAATCAGTTTTCTGGTCGCTGACAATCCAGGCAAAATTTTCATCTGGGTCTTCCCAGTTGACCCCACACCAATTTTCCAACATGTTTTTTGTCTGACTTATATTTTTATGTGGCATTCTCTGGAGGTATTTGCTCGCTTCCCAGTCTCCGAAATATTCAGTAAAGAGAGAATTTTCATCCCCAGTCTGAAATTTACGTAAATTTAGACGATCAGTTTTTATAGGCGAAGCTAATACTTTGCGAGTTTTCATAGTTATTTAATTTAAAATTCTAGCTTTAGTTTAAAAATATATGATCAGTTTATTCAAGTACAGCTTAAATGTTCCTAAGTAATTTAATTTTTCAGTTGATAAAAGTTCATCGTTAAATAGTCATGCCTTACATCAATACACATTCGGTTGGGGGTCAAATGACATTAGGACAAAATATTTTTAAAGCAAAAACGTTGAACATCCTTAATTTTACTGAATTTTTTACCTTTTACTGGCTTGAATATGTCCTTGTTTTTTAACAATTCTTCTGCCTGAGGGTAGCTCAGTTGATTTTTACGTAATTGATCAATTGTAGTGCTCTGCCTCACCTCAAACACAGATTCAGTCCAGCTTCCATATTCTGGAAGGTAAAAAATTCGATTTCTATATATCCAAAAACTCCCTTTGAGCGAAATCCCTTTATATAAGGGATGCTGAATGAACACATCTTCCTCTTTTTTCCATTGAGAGAAGGGCATATTGTTTAGCATTCTAATTTCTGAAGTTGTTGAGCATAATTCAGAAAAAAACATGAATAAAGTGCTTGAGAAGGTTTGATATTTTCTAAAAAAATAAATGTGCTTACCATTACTGAATACACTTGGGGATAATCTGTGAAGGTCTGAGATAAAGGGATTTTTGTTGAGGACTTCAAGTTGAAGCTTTTGAGTATTAAAAAAAGCGATTTGATCCTCAGAAGTAAAAATTGGGAAAAAGGTATGATTGTCATCTTTTTTAATTATCTTTAGATTTGGATAATCAATTTTATGTGATTGATAAAAATAGCGATCGCTTAGTGGGTCATATAAGTAAATTTCGAAGTCAAATGGAATGGATTTTAAAGCGTCATTGTAATTTAAATCTAAAATTTCATGTTTATAAAAAACATTTTTTTGATCTGTGATATAGCTGTTTTCTTGCCAGATTTTTTCATGGGGTTGAAAGGAGGTTAAATATCTTAAGTGATATGGATCTGTTGATTTTAACTGTTGTCCTTCAACATAAGTCGATTCACCATTCGTCACGATATTTTTAATTATTAGCTTATAGTTTTGCTTACCATTTTTTAACTGATATAGAGGGTAGTGGTATCCTGATTTTGCAATTTTTCTCCCCAATAACATCGAATCTATTTTTTCAGATAAAGTAGGATCGATCGAATCTGAACTTGCCCTAAAATTCCAATCACAAAAATAAGTATTTTGATGATCAGTCAGATAGCCCCCTCCCAGATAAATTAAACGAGAAGGGCTTAGATTAGGAATTTTTTGAAATCCACAATACACATTGTTCTTATCTAGGGCTATATTTTTTCTTCGATTTTGATCTTGATCAAAAGAATCTTTCCAATGGAAATGTTGAGCCAATGTTTTAAATGAGTTTACATCCGCTTCTGGAATGGGAACGCCATATCGAGCAAGTGGAATGGGGAAAAAGTAATAAATTTGATTATTAAATTTTTGAAAATGAGACGATTCATTTTTAACAAGAGCGACCCCTGTACGGTTAAAATAATCTGTGATGAGTCCTGGAGGGGAGAATTGCGCTAAGCGTTCCTCCTTGCTTAAAGTGGGTTTGGTGAATTGAGGAAATAGATAGATTAAGACTAGTATGGTTAAAGCAATCCCTATCATTTTTATATTTGACATGCATCCTCACATGAGCAATGAAATTTTATTCTTGAAGTATTAGGTTATTTAATTTTTAGTATTTAATAGAGAAATTCTCTGTCTTTCAACTTTCTTCAATTTTGCCACAACCAACTCATAAGAATTCAGCACCAAATCTTTAATCAAAGATTCATCCAGATCTTCCTCCTCGTAAACTGAAATCCAATGCTGTTTATTCATATGCCAGCCAGTACGAATATATGGATAAATATCCCGCAGCATTGCACCGTGCTCAGGCTCGACTTTTAAATTAATGGCAGCTTTACTTTGCAAATGAAAAGTCAGCATAAAGACTTTATCCATGACTTTATAAACATCACAGCCCTTGCCAAAAGGCTGGGTGACTGTTACTTCAGGAAGTTTTAAAGCAGTTTGGGCAGTAAGAGTGTGTAAGGTCATAAGCTGTGAATAAATAAAAAAACTGTGGATAGTGTTTAAATTATCCACAGTTTTTATTTTAGATGTGAATAAATTAAGAAGAACAGCTGACCATTACTTCTGGCACATCACTTGGCAATGGTGCTAAATCTTCAGCATGTTCAAGATCTGGCTGTTTCAGATAAGGCTGGCTGAGCAATTTAAACAAACGATCGACTTCGGAAAAATCATCACGCTCTGCCCGTTCAATGGCTTTCTGTGCCATGTGATTGCGCAGAATGTAATGCGGATTGGCTTGCTTCATGGCGGCATCCAGTTCTTCAATATCCTGATGTGCACGAATAGTTTCATATTGTGTCAGGAAAGCTTCAAACTGACGGCGATCCAGACAATCATCTTTAATAGCGTCATAGTCTTTATTTTGCAGGCGGATAAAACTCTGGGTGTAATCCAGTTGCTCACTTTGCAAGATTCGTAAAAATGCCATCGCACAGTCAAAACTGTCTTTATGGAAACCTGGTAAACCCATTTTCTGGTTTAAACCGTGTTTGTAATGTTCCAAGAATGTCGGCTCATAATGTTCCAGACAGCCGGCCAGATCCTGTTTCCATTGTTCTTTGTCATAATTCACAGGGCAGAGGGGAACCAGATTGTTTAACCATTGCCACAAGTTCCAGTGCCCGATACTTGGTTGTTGCTGATAGGTATAACGCCCCTGATAATCCGAATGGTTATTGATCCAGTTCGGACGGAAGCGTTCCATAAAGCCATAAGGACCAAAGTCCAAAGTCGAGCCGGTAATATTCAGATTGTCAGTATTCATCACGCCATGCGCGAAGCCAACCAGTTGCCATTTGGCAATCATGACGGCAGTGCGCTGAATAACTTTGGTGGCAAAGCTCAGAATCGGCTGTTCGGCTTGCAGGCATTCCGGATAATGCCATTCAATACATTTCTGGGTAAATTCAGCCAGCAGATCCGACTGATACTGATTGATCCATTCAAAATGCCCGAAACGAATATGACAGTCTGAGGTACGTAACATCATCGCACCCGGCTCCAGCCTTTCGCGCTGAATACCTTGCATTGAGGAAGTAAAACCTACTGCATTACTGGATGCTACACCCAAAGCATTTAATGCATGACCCGCCAGATATTCACGAATCACTGAACGCAGCACTGCACGCCCATCACCCATACGCGAATAGGGCGTTGCACCCGCACCTTTTAAATGCAGGTCAATAGTCTGACCTTCCTGATCAAGGATCTGTGCAATTAACAGGCCGCGACCATCTCCCAATTGTCCAGCCCATTGACCAAACTGATGACCTGCGTAGACCATGGCCAAGGGTTGAAACTCAGCAAAGACTTTCTGACCACTACACATCTCGACCCATTGCGCTTTGTCTTCATCTGACCATTGCAGTTGTTCTGCCAAAGCTACGTTAAAATGCCCGGCTTTTGCGCCTTTCAACGGCAGCGGAACTTGATGGTGATAAAGGGCAGCAGGAAGGGTTTGATAACGAGAGTTAAAATACATGGCACTCAGTACAGGCTTGGAATACCTTGACTATAACAAAGTTGCCTGTAGAAAACTGTTGTATAAACGAGAGTTCAAGTTATCTTTCAGACATAAAAAAGCCCCGATTGGGGCTTTTTTGTGAGCAGTTTTTATTAAGATACTGCTGATTTTTTCAAATTACGAACCAGTAGATTCAAGGTTGCCCGGTGATGGGATAAACGCTGTTCAACCAGCTGGAATTCAACTTTCAGTTTGTCATCCATCTGGTGAATTTTTTCTGCCATAGAAGCCTTTTTCACCTGAATTTCTTGCTCTTTCAGTTTGGCCCAGTCATTTAAAGTTTGGGTAAAGGCATCATATTCCTGTGCAATCTTGGTTTTCACAGTAATGATGTCTTCAGAAACATCATGACCATAGACCGCAAGATCCTGTTCAGCATATTTAAACTTCATCGCCAGTTCCGCTTTTTTGATATTAAAGCTAGGAATACGACGTAAGTTTTTGGCTAAACCCAGTTTAGAGCAGGTCCAGATCAACCATTTGGTTGGATCGTATTGCCACCATTTCACGCCATTACGGTAATCGTACTGGAAAATGTGGTGGTAATTATGATAACCCTCACCCCAGGTGGCAATCGCAAGTACGAAGTTGTCACGTGCAGTGTTTTCGTCGGTATAAGGACGATTACCCCACATGTGACACAGCGAGTTGATGAAGAAAGTCACATGATGGCTTAGGATTAAACGCACTAATCCACCCAGCAGCAAGACTCCCCAGACATCGCCGACTGCCCAGCCAATTGGAAGCAAAATAGCAGCATGAACGGCAATCACTAATGGAATATAGTATTTGTCCTGAAACATGACGACTTTGTCTTTTAACAGATCTGGCGCATTTTTATAGTTTGCCACACCTGATGGATAATCACGTAACATCCAGCCGATATGTGCATACCAGAAACCTTTGTTGATCGAGTACGGATCTTGATCCACATCATCGACATGACGATGATGAGTACGGTGACCAGATGCCCAGAACAAGATACTATTCTGTACAGCAAATGTACCCATAATCATTAAGATGATTTTTAATGGTAGAGTGGCTTCATAAGCACGATGTGCCCACAGGCGATGGTATCCTGCTGTAATGCCAAGGCTGCTTACGCCCAGTAAAACAAACATGCTGATCCAAGCGGCGGCGCTAAAATCATGGTGATACGCATATAACGGAATTGCAATCAGGGCGACAATGGGTAATAACACCAATGCAAACACCGCAATCCAGTTAATGGGGGCTTTGGGTAAGGGAGCATTCATCTCCAACAGCACTCCTAGAACCTCGGAAGGTTTAACAAAAAGCAGAAACCACTGTTGATTTTAACAGCAGCCTATCTTGTTTATATTAGCATGTGGCCTATAGCATCACTAGCATTATTGTACGGTTGTATTGTACTTGTCAGTAACAGGATAAGTAGGGCAAAAACGACCATTTTGCCAGTCTAGACGGGGCTTGATTTCCGACTAAGTGACTGAGGATTATCGGTCTTTTAGACTATTTAATTGGGCTAATATTAAGCGATTTAACTGTTCATCATTTCTACAATATTGCCAGAAAATTTGCAGAATATATCTCATAGAAAATTAATTTAACATTCAAGTCGAATCAATCTAAAAGTCAGACACGCTTTAATAGCTTGACATGAAATCGAGCTGTCTTAAATAAAACGATTTGAACTGATCAATAATCAGGCTGTTTTTTAGAGTTGCTGCAGCATCAGTTTTGGGTAATCGGTAATCAGCCCTTGAATTCCCCAATCACGCAGCTCTTTGGCTCGGCTCACATCATTGACCGTCCAGACACTGATATTCAATTCAGCAGCCTGGGTGGCCTGAATCAGGTCTTTGCTGGCCAGCTCATTCATCCAGCCAATATGACAGCAATCCAGTTCTAGCGCCTGATCAATCGCTTGATATTTTAGGTCGGTTTCGATGAGTAAACCGCGTTTTAGCCGGGAATTTTGCTGTTTGAAGGCTTGCAGGACTTTGGCATCAAAACTGGTAATGATGGCCGCCTGCTCATAGCCTTGCAGTTGCTGTGCAACGCCCAGTGCAATTTTCTCAGCCGCAGCTTCGGAATCGACACTTTTGATTTCGACTTCAATATGCTCAAAGTCTCGAATGACATTTAAGGTCTGATTTAAAAGGGGAGTGGCTTCGACTTTATTCCAGTCTGACCAGGTCACAGCATGATTATAGTGTGCAAGATCTTGACGATTGCATTCATATAAATGCTTTTGCAAACCTGTGGTTCGCACAAAATCATCATCATGCATGATGATTAAGGCATTGTCTTTGAGCTGACGCACATCAAACTCAACGGCGCGAATACCGATGTCTTGAATATATTGAAAACCGCCTAGGGTATTTTCAGGGGCTTCGCCACGTGCACCACGATGACCAATTATGCGCATAGACTGCCCATAAATTGAGAAGTTGATTTCATTGTATGCGTGCTATGTGACAAAAAGATGATAAGGCTTATTGTCGTCAGATGCACTGTAAAATCAAGATACATCTGACGCGTATTTTTAGATTTAGAATCAAGAAATAATTCTAGTTTTCGATGCTGTCATTGATATTTTTTTGCCACAGCACTTCTGAACCGCCCTCGCTGCGTTGCAAGGTGCGCGATGCTACAAATAGCCAGTCTGATAAACGGTTCAGCAGTTGTAGCGACGCTGCCTGAATATTCTGGTCGCGAGAGTGGACTGACATCACGCTACGTTCTGCCCGGCGGCAGACTGCACGTGCTTGATGGGCAAGGCTACAGACCATGGTTCCCGCAGGTAAAATAAAGTCTTTCAGCATCGGTAAGCTTTCATTCATACGGTCGATATCATTTTCTAAAAATTCAATCGATACTGGTAAGACAAGATTAAAGCCGGGAATACAGACTTCACCACCTAAATCGAATAACCAGTGTTGAATTAAGCTAAGAGATTTATCCCACTTGGCTTTGTCCTCAATTGTACTTAAAGCAATGTGTGAGCGAAGTACACCAATCACGGCATTCAGTTCATCGACATCACCAAGCGCATCAATACGTAAATCATCTTTGGCAACGCGTGAGCCATCACCTAAACCTGTGGTACCTGCATCGCCGGTACGGGTATAAATTTTACTTAAACGGTGTCCCATCACAATTCCTTGGTGTGTAAATCTTGAATATAAAAAAGAATCATGCCATAGCCATGACATGATTCTCAAAAGTATTTATTTAAAATGTGCTTGGCTTAGTATTTTGCAGTCATACCAATAGAAGCTAAGCGACCGCTGGCAATATAATAAGACGTGGCATCATTCACTGCAGTTTTGTACTGGGTGTCACCGACATTACGAATATTCACAAAGGTTTTTAAATGAGGATTGACTTGCCAATAGGCATTCATGTCAATCGCTGCATAGCCCGGAACATCGAGACTATCTTGAGCTTTGCCTTTGGCCACTAAAGATGTAGATGCACCATAGTGACCATTATCCCAACCCAAGCTTAGATTGAAATTTTGGCGTGGGCGATTTGGCAAATCTTTATCTTCATCATCATTTTTGGCTTGAATATAGGCATATTCAGCGTTGGCATAGAAGTCATTTTGTGTCCATTTTAAACCCAGTTCGGCACCATTAAAGGTTGCACTGCCCATGTTTTCAAATACCCAATTGGTTAATGCACCTGAAACCATGACATTGTCGACTTGGGTGTGAAAAGCAGAACCGTATAAGCTTACTGATGGATTGATCAAATGATCAAAACCAATCTCATAAGATACACTTTCTTCTGGTTTTAGGTCAGGATTACCACCCCACCAAACGGGTTCGCTAATAATCTGTCCCACAACAGGGGCGCGAAATGCTGTACCAACATTGGCATAAATACTCGATGCAGGACTCAACTGATAGCGAGCAGCAACTTGTCCCACAGTATGGGTGCCAAATTGCTGATTATCTTCAACGCGAACACCTGCTTGAGTGCTGATGACATCATTTTGATATTGGTGCTGTACATAATAGCCCGTGCTGTCGTTGTCATCTTTAAAGGTATTGACACTTTCAGCTTCGGTTTTGTTGTAATGCACGCCTGCAAGTAGTTTATGTGCAGAATTGATTTGCCATTGAATATTAGAATCAAGTTCTTCTTGTTCAGTGATCACAGTAGATGGGTAATCACTTTGTACAACTGCGTATTCATCTTCAAATTTGGATAGACGTGTTTCCCAGACTAAATTTGGATTGAGCTTGAGATTGCCTTTGAGGTTGTAAAGGCGATTGGTAAAATCATAAGCCTGTGCTGCACCATAAGAGAAATAGTCGCCGTGACCTTCATTTTCTTTAAATTCAGCGGACAATCCAAAGTTGTCTTGATCAACGCCTAGCTTCGCTGAGTAGCCTTTTTGATCGAAACCTGCTTTTTTTGCTTGGTTACTAATAATTTGCTCACCATCTGTTTCTAGGCGTTGTCCACGAATTTGGGCGTAATAGCCATTTTCAGCAGCATCAACTCCCACAATTGATTTATAGGTGCTATTTTCACCCAGCTCGATACTGGTAAATGCACCATGTGTTGTGGGTGTCTGTGAAATCAGTTGAATGACACCACCAATCGCATCAGTACCATACTGTACCGATGCAGGACCTTTTAGAATTTCAATTTGCTTAATGTCTGCACTATCAATTAAATGTAAATTGGTACCTGCAACAGTTGCTGTATTAGAGCGCATACCATCTTGTAAAATTAAGGTGTGCGCGGCATTGCTACCACGTAAAAAAACTGAAGCTTGTTGACCGTAGCCACCAAGTTGCTTAACTGATAGTCCGGCTTGTTGGGTTAAAAGTGAAGGTAAATCAGCAATAGGTGATTGTTGAATGGTTTTTTCATCAATCACATTTAAACGTGCAGGTACATCTTTAAGATTTTGTTCACTACGTGAGGCAGTGACCACAATAGTATCTAAAGCAGTTGTTGCAGTCGTGGGTTGATTGGCATAAGCAGTGGATGTACTACCCAACGCAAGCGCGATTGCACCTACTAAGGCAGTAGGTTGAAAAGAAATTGACATGATAAATGCTCCATACATTCACTTCCCCGTGAATGATTGAGTGATAGAACGCAGTAAGCAGGTATCCGGACTTAAATGTAGTAGATCAATCTACTTGCCTATTCACCTTCCCACATAAAATATGCAGTGGCGTAAACCGAAGAGTTTAAATTGATAGACGTTTCATTTTTACCGTTGCGGGGGCAGTGCTGGATTTACACCAGCTTCCCTAAAGCCTGAAGGCTTGGACTTGCTGCAAAGTGAGCGCAGTATAAAGTTTGTATGCCTTATAAACAATCTGCATCAAGAATAATCCGGATGAACTTTACGCAAGTCAGGAAAATTGCATTACAATGATTTGCCCCAATCTTATAGATTGTTCAATACATTGGTAGATATAGAGCCAACATAATATGCGAACCCGTGCCAAAATTTGTGGAATCACCCGAGTCGAAGATGTTCATGCTGTGGTGAACGCAGGTGCAGATGCGATAGGATTCGTATTTTATCCACCGAGTCCCCGAGCTGTTACAGCAGAGCAAGCTGCTCAACTGGTTCAAGCCATTGCACCTTATGTGCAAGTGGTTGGACTGTTTGTGAATCATTCAGCTAATGAGATTCAGGATATCTTGCAAACGGTTCATCTTGATATTGTGCAATTCCATGGTGATGAAACGCCGGAACAATGTCAGACAATCGCTCAACAGGTCGGACGCCGCTGGTACAAGGCCATTCAGGTCAAACCTGATCTGGATGTAGTTGTAGAAATTCAACGTTATCAAGATGCTGGCGCGAGTGCAGTTCTGTTAGACGCATGGCATCCTGATCTGAAAGGTGGTACGGGCCACAGCTTCGATTGGGAGACATTTCCCAAACTTGATATTCCCTTGATCTTGGCAGGCGGTTTAAATCCTGACAATATCGAACAGGCAATTCTCACCACACAGGCCTATGCCGTAGATGTGAGTGGCGGTGTCGAGTCCGCAAAAGGTATTAAAGACCAACAACTCATAGAACGCTTTATGCAAGGAGTCCATCGTGGATCAGCAAAGTACTAGCCAGAACAGTCAGGCAGTTGACTATACCCAATTCCCGGATGAACGCGGGCATTTCGGTATTCATGGCGGACGTTTTGTGTCAGAAACACTCATGGCGGCTTTAGAAGACTTGGAAAAGCTCTACTTCCGTATGAAAGATGATGCACAGTTTTTGGCAGAATTTGACCGTGATCTGGCGTTTTACGTCGGTCGTCCGAGTCCTTTATATCATGCTGAACGATGGTCGAAAGAGTTGGGTGGTGCGCAAATTTATCTGAAACGTGAAGACCTGAACCATACCGGTTCGCATAAGGTCAACAACACTATTGGTCAGGCCTTGCTTGCAAAATTGTCAGGTAAAAAACGTATTATTGCCGAAACAGGTGCCGGTCAGCATGGTGTAGCAACCGCCACAATTGCAGCACGTTTAGGTCTTGAGTGCGTGGTATTTATGGGCGCTGAAGATGTCAAACGTCAGGCCATGAACGTGTACCGTATGCGTTTGCTCGGTGCGACAGTTGTGCCTGTACAAAGTGGCTCTAAAACCTTGAAAGATGCCATGAACGAAGCCATGCGTGACTGGGTAACCAATGTCGATTCAACTTACTATGTGATTGGTACCGTGGCAGGCCCACATCCATATCCGCAGCTGGTACGTGATTTCCAGTCGATTATTGGCCGTGAAGCACGCCGTCAGATTCAGGAGCAAGCTGGTCGTCTGCCTGATGCCTTGGTAGCCTGTGTTGGTGGTGGTTCCAATGCAATGGGCTTGTTCTATCCATTCCTGAACGATCAAGATGTGCAAATGTATGGAGTAGAAGCAGCAGGTTTGGGTATTGAAACTGGTAAGCACTCTGCGCCGTTAAATGCCGGACATGTCGGTGTACTGCATGGTAACCGGACTTACCTGATGTCGGATAAAGAAGGTCAGATCATTGAAACCCATTCAATTTCTGCCGGTCTGGACTATCCGGGTGTGGGGCCAGAGCATAGCTTCCTGAAAGATATGGAACGTGTGAACTATGTGCCGATCAATGATCAGGAGGCTTTACAAGGTTTCCGCGACTTGACCAAGATTGAAGGCATTATTCCGGCGCTAGAAAGCGCACATGCCATGGCATACGTGACCAAACTTGCACCGACCATGGACAAGGATCAAATCATTATTGCGACGGTTTCAGGTCGTGGTGATAAAGACTTGATGACTGTAGCACGTATTGATGGCGTGGAAATGGTTGAGATGTAACTGTTCTGATCAGCCTCTTCCTATGGGATAGGTTTGGAGAAAGTAAGTTAAAAAAATCGTGCTAAGAAAACTTGGCACGATTTTTTATTGAGTAGATTTTGAAAAAACACATTGGTATGGAATTAAGAAAACTCACCTTCAGCGCGTTCTTTGGCCCATTCGCGTAAAACAAATTTCTGCAATTTTCCGGTCGAGGTTTTTGGAATTTCGGTAATCACAACATCTTTAGGCACTTTAAAACGTGCCAGATGCTGTTTGCAGAATTCCATAATCTCTTCCGCTGTTGCAGTTTGTCCTGCTTTAAGTTCTACAAAGGCACATGGTACTTCCTGCCAGCGTGGATCCGGCTTGGCCACAACAGCTGCCGTTAAAATGGCAGGATGCTGATACAGCACTTCTTCGACTTCTAGCGAGGAAATATTTTCCCCTCCGGAAATAATCACGTCTTTAGATCGGTCGGTAATCTTGGCATAGCCATCAGGCTGACACACGGCCAGATCGCCGGTATGGAACCAGCCACCGGCAAAGGCTTCTGCGGTCGCTTCCGGATTTTTCAAATAACCTTTCATCACGATATTGCCACGGAACATGATCTCACCCATGGTCTGACCATCATGCGGAACTTCCTGCATGGTGTCAGGATCAAGCACTTTCATACCATCTTGTAGCGGATATGGCACACCCTGACGTGAATGCAATTGCGCCTGTTCCTGAATAGACAAATCACTCCAGCCGGCCTGTGATGCACAGAGCGCAGAAGGGCCGTAGGTTTCAGTCAAGCCATAGACATGTGTGACGTTAATTCCGATATTACGCATGCCTTCAATAATTGCAGCCGGCGGGGCAGCACCCGCCACCATGACTTCGACACGATGGTCAATTTTGGTCTTTTTCTCTTCAGGCGTATTGATCAGCATCGACAGGACAATCGGTGCGCCACAGAAGTAATCGACTTTATGTTCAGCAATTAGTTTGAAAATCAGTTCGGCATCGACTTTACGCAGGCAGACGTTGGTTCCGCCGTTGGCCGCCATAGTCCATGCAAAGCACCAGCCATTACAGTGGAACAGTGGCAGTGTCCATAAATAGGTCGCGCGAGGCATCATGCCACAAGCAATGATATTACTGGCTGCATTAATGTAGGCACCGCGGTGATGATAAACCACACCTTTCGGATTACCCGTGGTTCCAGAGGTGTAACTTAAGCTAATCGCATCCCATTCATCTTGAGGCAAATGCCAGTCAAAATTTGCATCGCCTTGGGCAATCCAGTCTTCATATTCGATTTGACCAATACGGCTGTCTTCACCTTCAAACTCTGCATCGGCCACATCAATCACATAGATCTCTTGTGAAACCAGCGCCAGTGCTTCGGTCGCAAGCGCTGTAAATTCAGGGTCGACCAATAAGACTTTGCTTTCAGCATGTTCCAGCATAAAGGCGAGCGTCTTGGCATCCAGACGGGTATTTAAGGTATTGAGTACCGCACCTGCCATCGGCACAGCAAAGTGCGCTTCAATCATGGCAGGGACGTTAGGCAGCAGGACAGACACGGTATCATTTTTACCGATGCCTAATTTTTGGAGTTGGTTGGCAAACTGACGGCAGCGATTGTATTTCTCACGCCAGGTAATGCGGCGCTGACCATGAATAATCGCATTTTGATTCGGATAGATATAAGCTGCACGATCTAGATAGCGTAAAGGTGACAAGGCTACAAAATTTGCGGGGGTACGCGGTAATTCATCGTATGCGCTAACCATGGTAAAACTCCGTTGTATCGTTATTTTCATATCCTTTTGAAAAGATATGCACTTCTTCGAAATCTTGCATTTATGCTTTAGTCGAGTAAATTAATATAAATTTTAAGTCATTGAATATTAATTAAAATATTTAGCCCTATTTGATTTTTTTGAACCCGTGGGTTCCCATATTTGATTTTTTAGGTATTTTACTCTAATTGAGTCAGTAAAATAATATGAGCCAGAGAATAATAATGAAAATACAACAGGCGAATGCAGTCTGGCGAAACTGGTCAGGGAGTCAGCACAGCGCTCCTCAAGTTTTTCAGCCCAGAGAAATAAGCGAATTACAAGGTTTGGTGAAGTCACAGGCAAAGATTCGTGCAGTAGGTGCGGGGCATTCATTTAGTGCTTTGGCTAAAACCAATGATGTGCTGCTTCATCTCGATCATTTAAAAGGTGTGGTGGCTTTGGATGAGGCAAAAGTTCAATGTACCGTGCACGCTGGTACGCGTTTATATGATTTAGGTGAATATATTGCCCCGATCAATCAAGCTTTACCCAATCAGGGTGACATTGATCAGCAAAGTCTGGCGGGAGCGATTTCCACGGGAACGCATGGCACCGGCATCGATTTACCCTGTTTATCTGCTTTTGTGGACGGTTTTGAATTGCTGACTGCAGATGGAGAGCTGTTGCAATGTGATCGTCAGCAAAATGCGGACATCTTCCAAGCGGGGCGTGTGGCGTTAGGTAGTCTGGGGATATTGACCAAAATTACCCTGCAAAATCGTCCGCGCTATAAATTAAAAGAACAGATTCGGCTGTGTCCATTAAAAGACATATTTGCGCATATCGATCAATGGAAACATCAGCACCGGCATATTGAATTTTGGGCTTTTCTTCATTCTGATCAGGTCATGCTAAAAACCCTGGATGAAACGAATGATGAAATTCAGCCAAGGCAGGAGAACTGGCCATCTGAAGATGCGTTATTGACTTTGTGTTCTGAATTGACCCGATTTATTCCTGCATCTAATCCTTATCTGCAAAAATTATTGGGTGTTTTTGTTAAACCGAGTTGTTATGTGGATTGGTCATCCCGGATTTTTCCGACTCCGCGTCAGACCAGATTTAATGAAATGGAATATCAGCTTCCGGTCGATTCCGGCTTGCAGTGTCTGGACGAGGTTCTGCGTGTTTTACGCAAACATCGAGTGCCGATGTTCTTTCCAGTCGAGTTTCGTTATGTCAAAGCCGATGAGATCTGGCTGAGTCCTTTTTATCAGCGTGATTCGGTTTCGATTTCGATTCATCAGTTTTATAAACAGGATTGCCGAGCTATTTTCGATCTGGTCGAGCCGATTTTTCAGAAGTATCAGGGACGGCCACATTGGGGAAAGTTGCACAGCATGACAGCCGCTTCGCTGCGTGATCTCTACCCAAAATGGGAGGATTTTATGAGATTGCGCCAGCAACTGGATCCGCAGCAAAAATGGCTGAATCCCTATTTAAAACAATTATTTTTGTCTGAATAGCAGGAGCGAATTATGCAATCGAAGTATTTTCAGCAACTGACCCAAGATTTGCAGCAGCAGGGAACTGGTACACCGCAACTGATTCTGGATCTGGTTCAATATCAGCAGAATCTGGAGATTGTACAGGCAAAAATCCCTGCGCAGCTCAAGCCGCGTCTGGTGGTGAAGTCTCTAGCCAGTATCCCGCTACTCAAACTGGCCAGTGAAAAGCTGAATACCCGACGATTTATGGTATTTCATTTACCCCATCTTTTAGAAATGATGAGAGCATTTGAACAGGCTGATATCTTGCTGGGTAAACCGATGCCAATTCATGCGGTACAAGGTTTTTATCAAAACGTTCCTGAACAAAATAAAGCAAATGATCAAAGCAATATTCAATGGCTGATCGATGACATAAAGCGCTTGAAGCAATATCTGCAATTCGCTCAAGAATCTAATCTTCAGTTAAATATCAATATTGAAATTGATGTCGGCTTACATCGTGGTGGGGTGAGTAGTCAGCAACAGTTAATAGCCTTACTCAAACTCATTCAGCAATATCCCGACGCTCTCAGGCTTTCAGGGTTGATGGGCTATGATGCACATGTCGCCAAATTGCCGAATATTTTGAAAAGCCCCGAAAGAAGTTATCAGCAATCGCAGCAGATTTATCAACAATATAAAAATACTATTCAGCAGCAATTCCCAGATTTATGGCGGGCAGATTTGTGTTTTAACGGTGGTGGCAGTCCGACCTTTATGCAGCATTGCCAGCAGAGTGTCTGTAATGATCTGGCTTTTGGCTCGATGCTGCTCAAACCCAGTGACTTCGATCTGGACAATTTATCCGCTTTAAAATGTGCGCTCTGGATTGCCACACCGATTTTAAAGGTATTGTCTTATAGCCAGATTCCGGGTCTGGAAATGCTGAATCATTTGCCGCATCGGCATAAAGCACTGTTTATCTATGGTGGCTATTGGCAGGCAGATTATATTTATCCTGAAAAAAGCCGGCCGCATCTGTTGTATGGTCACAGTAGTAATCAGGAAATGCTTCAGGTACCTAGGCAATGCAATATTCATGTCGATGATTATGTGTTTTTAAGGCCGACACAAAGTGAAGCCATCATTCCGCAATTTGCCCAGCTCTATGTTTATCGTGAGAGAACATTTATTGAGTGGCAGACTTTCCGGGAATAACCACATTTTGAATTAAGAGATGAGCCTAAGTCTTTAAAGATCAGGGAAAGATTTGGGGGTAAATCTGATTTTTATTGGGGAAAAGGTTTAATCATGCGGCCAAGCCGTGTAAAATTCGAATCGATTTTATTTATCCACCGTTTTTATCTTTTGAGGTTTTCCTCGATCATAATCTCGCGGTGACATGCTCCATGGTACGGGGCATCACTCCTTAAGGATTTCTTATGCCAATTATCACTTTGCCAAATGGCGATCAAAAACAGTTTGATCAAGCCGTATCTGTGATGGACGTTGCACTCAGCATTGGTCCTGGTCTTGCAAAAAATACCGTTGCTGGTCGTGTAAATGACCGTTTAGTGGATGCGTCTGATCTCATCACTGAAGATGCAACCTTACAAATTATTACGCCTAAAGACGAAGCCGGTGTCGAAATTATTCGTCACTCTTGCGCGCATTTGGTGGGTCATGCGGTTAAGCAACTGTTCCCAGAAGCAAAGATGGTCATTGGTCCGGTCATTGAAGAAGGTTTCTACTATGACATCTGGATGCCACGTCCATTCACATTAGACGACATGGCAGCCATCGAAGAGCGTATGAAAAAGCTCATCGATCAAGACTATGATGTTGTGAAAAAAATGACCCCGCGTGACGAAGTGATTGCAGAATTCACAGCGCGTGGCGAAGAATACAAATTACGCTTGATCAACGACATGCCTGAAGAAACACAAATGGGCTTGTACTACCATCAAGATTACTTGGATATGTGCCGTGGTCCGCACGTTCCAAATACCAAATTCTTAAAATCGTTCAAGCTGACTAAAATCTCGGGCGCTTACTGGCGCGGTGATGCGAAAAACGAACAATTACAACGTATTTATGGTACAGCGTGGGCAGACAAGAAACAGCTTGCAGCTTATGTAAAACGTATTGAAGAAGCAGAAAAACGCGATCACCGTAAAATTGGTAAAGCGCTAGACTTGTTCCATATGCAAGAAGAAGCACCGGGTATGGTGTTCTGGCATCCGAACGGCTGGACCATTTACCAGGTACTTGAACAATACATGCGTAAAGTTCAGCAAGACAACGGCTATGAAGAAATCCGTACCCCGCAAGTGGTTGATTTCACGCTGTGGGAAAAATCAGGACATGCTGCCAACTATGCAGACAACATGTTCACCACGCATTCTGAAAACCGTAACTACGCGGTTAAACCAATGAACTGTCCTTGTCACGTACAAGTGTTCAACCAGGGTTTAAAATCATACCGTGATCTTCCGGTACGTCTGGCAGAATTTGGTTCATGTCACCGTAACGAGCCATCAGGTTCTTTACACGGCATTATGCGTGTACGTGGCTTTACCCAAGATGATGCGCATATCTTCTGTACCAAAGAACAGATCGGGCCTGAAGTTGCAGACTTTATCAAATTGACACTCGACGTATACAAAGATTTTGGCTTCGAAGAAGTACAAATGAAATTATCAACGCGTCCTGAAAAACGTGTCGGTGATGACAAACTTTGGGATATGGCTGAAAAATCTTTAGCAGATGCTTTAGATGCTGCGGGTCTTGAATGGGAGCTTCAGCCGGGCGAGGGTGCATTCTATGGTCCGAAGATTGAATTCTCTCTGAAAGACTGTCTGGGTCGTGTCTGGCAGTGTGGTACCATTCAGTGTGACTTTAACTTGCCAGAACGTTTAGATGCGTCTTATGTCACAGAAGATAACGACCGCGATCAGCCAGTAATGTTACATCGTGCAATTCTTGGCAGTTTTGAGCGTTTTATTGGTATACTGATTGAACACTACGCAGGCTTCATGCCACCTTGGTTGGCGCCGATGCAAGCGTGTGTGATGAATATTACCGATTCTCAGGCAGAAGCATGTGAGTCAGTTGTCGCAAAACTTAAAGAAAACGGTATTCGTGCAATTTCTGACTTGAGAAATGAGAAAATCGGCTTTAAGATTCGTGAACGTACATTAGAGCGTATTCCTTACTTACTGGTACTTGGGGACCGGGAAGTTGAAGAAGGTACAGTAAACGTCCGTACCCGCTCAGGAAAAAATTTGGGTACTATGTCAATCGATGCTTTCGTTGACCTAGTAAAAGCAGCCGTTGCCGAACGCGGCCGGTACATTGTGGAGTAACAGCGATTAAACAGCCTGACCGTAATCAACAGGGCGGTAACAAATCAAACCGTCCTGCCTTGAATGATGAAATTCGTGCGAAAGAAGTCCGTCTTGTAGACGAAAATGGTGAGCAAAAAGGGATTGTAAGCTTAGCTGAAGCCCTGCGCGCAGCAGAAAGTGTGGAACTTGATCTTGTCGAGATCGTAGCCAATGCTGAGCCACCAGTATGTAAGATCATGGACTTCAACAAGCATTTGTTTGATCTTAAGCAAAAGCAGAAAGAAGCGAAGAAAAAACAACATCAAGTCCAGGTGAAAGAAATCAAGCTACGCCCGGGTACTGATGTTGGTGATTACAACGTAAAACTACGTGCAATCATCAAGTTCCTTGAAGAAGGTAACAAGGTGAAAATCACCCTTCGTTTCCGTGGCCGTGAAATGGCGCACCAACAGTTGGGTCTGGCTCAATTGCAAAAAATTGAAGCTGACGTGGCTGAATTCGGTACTGTTGAACAGATGCCGAAAATGGAAGGCCGTCAAATGGGTATGCTGCTTGGTCCTAAAAAGAAAAAGTAAGCACTCATGAAGCGAACAAAGCCCTGCAGATGCAGGGCTTTTTTTATGCCCTAAAATTCCAAGCAGTTTGTATGGCCTGCATAATCTGTTGAGCCTGTTGCCGGGAAAACATTGACAATTGAATCCGGAAAAACCCGAGACAGATTTGGTTGATCAGACCAGGCTGGCATAATCTAAAATCTAGCGTGCCATCGCGTTGACTGATGACATGCGCTGGAGTTCTACTCAGCCAGCGCTTGAGATGGGCTTTGAGAGAATCGTATCGAGGATTCAGAAAGCTATAGTGTACCGAGTGTCGTTTTAAGCAGAGGCTGATCCGGAAACCGGCCAAAGTATAATAAATTGCCTGAGACGTTATTTTTAGTTTGGTTCCCAGCATGAGCAGCGAAAGACCAAGAAAGCCGACGATATAAACATAAAAGCCAGGCGACTCCTGCCATAAAAATAACAATCCTTGCAGAAAGCTGGAATTGCTACGCAGACTGCTTAAATAAAAAATGCTGAATATGCCAACCGGATAACAGAGTAGTAAATATCCGATAGCGCGCATGATCGGACTACTCTGATGAAACAAGATTTTTTCTGACGCGTTCATAGCTTATTTTTATGATCATAAAGCGTATTATTTTAATGAGCTTAGAGAATCTGGAGTTAAAAAGAAAGGCCCTTTTGGGCCCTTCTTTTAAGTCAAATCCGGCTTATTCAACTGATTTTTCATCATTTTCGATCAGCAGTTTATTGCCAATCGGAATTTGACGCGGCAATTTCTCTTCTGGAATGATACGTTGCAAGTCAATGATCAATAGACCATTTTCATAATCTGCCTGTTGTACTTCAATATATTCATCCAGACGCAAAGACAATTTAAATGTACGTCGTGCAATGCCTTTGTGCAAGAATTCGGTATTGTCATTGCTCTGGTTTTCAGGCTTACCTAAAATGGTCAGTAACTTATTTTCCAGACGAATGTCGAGTTCTTCTTGACGGAAACCCGCAGTTGCGACCACAATCCGATAATTATTTTCACCATGCTTTTCGATATTATACGGGGGATAATTCGGCGCATCACTTTGCATGGCATAGTCAATAAAGTCATTCAAGCGATCAAAACCGATACTACGACGAAACAGAGGATGAAGATTTAAGTTGCTCATGATTAGAACCTTCTCGATTAAGCAAAGTTATAAAAACAAGAAAATAAGATCTGTCATGTCAGACATCGACAGTACATAAGATTGACGCAATCCTTATGCACAAATAAATATGTGTCTGCTGTAAAAATTTTCAAGATAAAAAATAAAAAAATACATGAATTTTTATTAAGATAATGATATTTATATAAAAATATTTTTGAAATACAGGCTTGTTGTTTCTGGCTGAATCCTCTATGTTGAATGCATCATGGCATAGATAAAGTGCAGGGAGTATTAAAAAAATGATCGATTTATATTATTGGGGCACCCCCAACGGCCATAAAATTAGCATTGCTTTGGAAGAAATGGGGCTGAAGTATCAAATTTTTCCGATTAATATTCTGGAAAATGACCAGTTCCAGTCTGACTTTCTGGCTATTTCTCCTAACAATAAAATTCCGGCGATTGTCGATCAGGAAGGGCCAGATGGCCAGCCGATTTCAATCTTTGAATCGGGTGCGATTTTGCAGTATTTAGGTCGTAAAACCGGCATGTTCTATCCGACAGATGAAATCAAACGTATTCAGGTAGAACAATGGCTGATGTGGCAAATGGGTGGACTAGGCCCGATGCTTGGGCAAAATCATCACTTTAGCCGTTTTGCGCCTGAACGTATCGCCTATGCCACCGAGCGTTATGTCAATGAAAGCAAACGTCTGTATGGCGTGTTAAACAAGCAGCTGGTCGGGCAGGATTATGTGGCTGGTGAATATTCGATTGCTGATATGGCGATATTCCCGTGGTTGTTGCGACACGACTGGCAGCAGATTAATCTGGCAGATTATCCTGAAGTGGCTAAATATATCGATCGCTTGAATGCACGTCCTGCGGTTCAGAAAGCGCTTGCTATACAGGTCAGTTAAGCTGCAGCCTTTATGCTAAAATAGCCTTAAATAAATAAAGCCACCCTTAAGGTGGTTTTTTATTGGATGGATATATGAACGATTTTCTTCTGAATTTTACCAAGATTGTTGAAAGCAATACCCGAATTTACTGGAGTATTCTCTTCGGTATTGCTGCATGTTTAGTGCTTTATATTGCTGAAATTGTACATATTGATCAGGTAATTGCTGCTCTCAATACCAAAGATCAGCAGATTTTGCGTGCAGCGATTGAACCCATTACCCAGCAGTATAAATGGGGACGGATCATGGCAATGGTGGCAGCAGTACTGTGGTCCAGCTGGGAATATAGCAAAGCCAAGAAAAAACTGCGTTTAAGCCATTAATACTGGCATGAGCCTGTTTCTGCTCTTTCTATCAGCCTTCGGTGCAGCGACATTACTGCCTTTACAGTCTGAAGCTGTGCTGCTTGGTCTTTTGGTACAGGCAAGCCATAGTGTGGCACTGTTAATTGCGGTGGCCAGTCTGGGGAATATTCTGGGTTCCTGTGTCAACTGGTATCTGGGGCTAAAAATTGAGCATTATAAAAATAAAAAATGGTTTCCGGTGTCAGAAGACAAGATGCTCAAGGCACAAATGATATATCAGAAATATGGCTATTGGTCTTTGCTGCTGAGCTGGGTGCCTATTATTGGAGATCCCATTACTTTAATTGCAGGACTACTGAAAGAAAACTTTGCCCGATTTTTGCTTATTGTTAGCCTGGCGAAAATTGGACGTTATTTGTTTATTTATACGGCTTTTGCCCTGTTCTAAACCTGAAGCGATTTTCCTGATTCCGTTTTGCGCACTATTTTTAAAGTGAAATTATAAAACCATCCTGTTTAAATTCGCTTATTGGATGAAGATGCTTTTGTTTTAAACAAAGATGCTTTAGAATACTCGCTCCCTTACCTGCAGGTCGTTTTGTAATGGTGCAAACGAGCCGAACAGGTGTTCAAAAGAGGTTGTTATGCCTAAGATGAAAACTCGCCGTGGTGCAGCTAAACGCTTTAAAGCGACTGCTAACGGTTTTAAGCGTAAACAAGCGTTCAAACGCCACATTTTGACCAAAAAATCTGCTAAGCGTATTCGTCAATTGCGCGGCTGTGTAATGGTTCACGTAAGTGACGTTGCTTCAGTTCGTCGTATGTGCCCGTACATCTAAGGAGATTATAAATGGCTCGTGTAAAACGTGGTGTACAGGCTCATCGCCGTCACAAAAAAATTCTTGCTCGCGCTAAAGGTTACTATGGTGCTCGTTCACGCGTTTACCGCGTAGCGTTCCAGGCGGTAATCAAAGCTGGTCAATATGCATACCGTGACCGTCGTCAGAAGAAACGTCAATTCCGCGCTTTGTGGATTGCACGTATTAATGCTGGTGCACGTCAAAACGGTTTGTCATACAGCCGCATGATTTCTGGCTTGAAAAAAGCTCAAGTAATCATCGACCGTCGCGTTCTTGCTGACATTGCTATGCATGACGCAGTTGCGTTTGCTGCGATTGCTCAAAAAGCAAAAGATGCGTTGGCTGCATAAGTCTTTATGACTTGAAAAAAGACCGCCATTTGGCGGTCTTTTTTTGCCTGAAAAATGGGAAATAGCTAATGTGCGATTTTCGTGAAATATGGTCGCCCATCGATCAGACTAAAAAAAGTTAAGTTTGCGAATAACAACATCGATACTATTTCAGAAAAATGGGCTGAAACTAATACTGTAATCTGCTTGAATTTAACCTTTTATTCCCATCTTTACTGATCAATAAAAAGAGCATTATCTCGAGCGCTGAGTAAAAAATAATTGCGGTTAAATTCAAATAATCGAAAAAATATCAAACCCTGGTTGAGTCGAGATTCAATTGTTTGATGGATGATCAAAACTCATCGCGAAAACCGACAGCATTATTTCAAGCTCATCTCTGCTGTCGAATATCGACATATCCACTGGATTCGGCTAAGTTTTATCCAAGAAGTTAATATTTTCTTGCTGAAATCTTAAAGACCAAAATAGTAGCCAATCAGACAGATAATCACGGTAATCACAATCAAGGTCAGTACATTTGCAGAATTAGATTTGCCCGGATTTTGAGGTTTTTCCGCTTTAGATATTTTGGGCGAACGGTGTTCGGTACTCATACCCACAAATGGGTCAGGCGCAACTTTTGGGGTGAGCTGTGCAGTTTTATAGTGGTTGGCAACTTTGCTGATGAATTTGGCACTTAAATCATCAATTTTTTGTGAAAAGTGGCGTAAATTGAGCTGCTGATCTGGGCTCAGGACTTCACCATCTGACGTATAGGGATGTTGAATTTTAGTTTGAATAAACTCATTTAAGGCATCTAGCCGGTATAAAGTCTGATGCGCATAATCAGCTGAATAGTCGGTTGGAATCAGGGCCAAATGACTTTCTGTATCTGCCTGAATTGCCGGTATCGTGCCGTAGTATGGAAGATTGGTATACGCCGGTTCTATAAAATCTTGAGCTAGGCTGCTTTCAAATAACTCATAATTGGTATAAGCCTGGATATCGTCCCAGTTCGGTGCTTCCAGATCTGTGTCAATACGCTTGGCCAGTTTGGGATTCAGCTCATAACACCAGAATGTTTCATGACGTAAAGGGGATTGCTGCGATTTAGGCGCTTCGTAATCATTGTCTGCGCTATACCATTCCGGCAATTCTTTGCCAATAATCCAGGCAGTTTTGGCTTTGGCACCATGGCTGACGATAAAATGCGCCAGAGGTAGCAGCTCGACATTGGCATTCGGATTTTTTTCATCAACCAGTAAATCCGAGCGATGCAAGCTCAGTCGGCGAACCCCTTGTTTTTTCAGTCCTTCCAGCCAAATCTGAAAATGCTGGGCCAATAGGTGCTGTGACATCAGATCCCGGAAGGCAAACTGATGCTGATTAAAAATGGAATGTTGAATCCAACGATTGAAACTCAGGTCCTGAGTCAGATACTCATTGCCATAAGTGACCAAGGTCAGCTGCTGTTTCCAAATTTGATCGAGTGCCATAGTGATTTGATCTGATTGATATTGTGTTTATCTTATACTTTTTATATTTAATCATGCCAATCTAATTTTCCTTAAAACGTATCTTCATCAAAGTGTCTAAAAACTGTTAGAATGTGGGGTTTTAAAATATTTTTTAACCTGTTGCTTTGAGAGTTACTATGTCACTGGAAGCCCTGACCACTGAAGCGCTCGCTGCGATTGCAGCAGCAGAAGACCTTGCTGCACTTGATCAAGTACGAGTGCAATTTACGGGGAAAAAAAGCCAGCTCGCGGAACAATCTAAGTCGCTTGGTAAAATGGATCCTGAACAACGTAAAGTCTTCGGTGCACAAATCCATGCTGTGCGTGAAGCCATTACCGCTGCATTAACATCACGTCAAGCTGAACTGCATAAAGCGGCGTTAGAACAAAAATTGGCAAGCGAAACCATTGATATTACCTTGCCCGGTCGTGGTCAACAGGTGGGCAGTATCCACCCTGTGACCCAGGTACAAGAGCGTATTTGTCAGTTCTTTACCAAAGCCGGTTTTACGGTAGCGACTGGTCCTGAAGTTGAAGATGACTATCATAACTTTGAAGCGCTGAATATTCCGGGGCATCACCCGGCGCGTGCCATGCATGACACCTTTTACTTCGATGTAAATCATTTGCTACGTACGCATACGTCTGGTGTACAGATCCGTACGATGGAAACACAACAGCCACCGATCCAGATCGTGTGTCCGGGCCGTGTCTATCGTTGTGACTCGGATCAAACCCATTCGCCAATGTTCCATCAGATCGAAGGTTTGTATGTGGCTGAAAATACCAGCTTCGCAGAACTGAAAGGTTTGTTGATTAACCTGCTGAATGAATTCTTCGAAAAAGATTTGAAAGTACGCTTCCGTCCATCTTATTTCCCGTTCACTGAGCCGAGTGCTGAAGTGGATATCATGGATGAACGCGGTCGCTGGTTAGAAGTTTTGGGCTGCGGTATGGTGCATCCAAATGTGCTACAAGCTGCCGGCATTGACCCTGAGAAATACAAAGGTTTTGCTTTCGGACTGGGCGTAGAACGTTTTGCGATGTTGCGCTACGGTGTGAACGACTTACGTATGTTCTTCCAAAATGATGTGCGTTTCTTACGCCAGTTTGCTTAAAACTTTTTATTTAATCCTCTCCTAACCTCTCCTTTAAGAAAGGAGAGGGACTCCACGAAATAAATGGGGTTCTCCCCCTTAGAAAAGGGTGAGTCAGAGGGGGATTCTAGAGATTTGAATTACAGGTTTTATATCAATGAAAATTAGCGAAAATTGGCTACGCACATGGGTCAACCCAGCCATCGATAGCGACAAACTTTCTGATCAATTGACCATGTTAGGTCTTGAAGTCGATGAACTTGCACCTGCAGCAAAAGCATTTACAGGCGTAGTGGTTGGTGAAGTTCTGACAGTAGAACAACATCCAGATGCAGACCGTTTACGTGTAACCACTGTGAATATCGGTACAGCTGAGCCATTACAAATCGTCTGTGGCGCGCCAAACGTACGTGTAGGCATGAAAGCGCCTGTAGCAACCATTGGTGCGGTATTGCCGGGTGATTTCAAAATCAAAAAAGGCAAGCTACGTGGTATTGAGTCTCAAGGGATGCTGTGCGGCGCTTCTGAGATTGATCTCGAAGATAAAATTGACGGTCTGTTAGAGCTACCAGACGACGCAGCTGTGGGTGTCAACATTCGTGAATATCTGGATCTTGATGACAATGTGATTGACATCAGTATCACGCCGAACCGTGGTGACTGTTTCAGCATTCGCGGGATCGCACGTGAAATTGGTGTGATTAACCAATTGCCAGTGACTGCGCCTGAAATTAAAGAAGTGACTGCAACCATTGCTGATGAAAAGCAGGTTGTAGTCAGCACTGAAGGCTGTCCACGTTACTTAGGTCGTGTGATCAAAAATGTCAATACCAAGGCAGCGACTCCTGTATGGATGGAACGCGCATTAGCACGTTCAGGTATTCGTCAGCACAGTATTCTGGTCGATATTACCAACTATGTCTTGATGGAGCTGGGTCAACCGCTACATGCATTTGATGCTGCTAAGGTGCAAGGCGCAGTCCATGTACGTCAAGCCACTGCGGACGAAAAACTTGTGCTTTTAAACGAGCAAGAAGTTGAGCTTTCTGACAACGTGATGGTGATTGCGGATGACGAAAAAGCATTGGCGATTGCCGGTATCATGGGTGGCCTGTCTTCAGCAGTCAGCGATGCAACCACTGAAATTTTCCTGGAATCTGCTTTCTTCGCGCCATTACATATTGCCGGTCGTGCCCGTAGCTTTGGTTTACATACGGATGCCTCACAACGTTATGAACGTGGTGTGGACTTTGAATTGCCATTAATTGCAATGCACCGTGCATCTCAGCTTATTTCTGAGCTGGCTGGCGGTGAATTCGGACCAATCACCGTGGCGGAAAAAGCTGAACTTTTGCCAAAACGTGATGCGATTGAATTAAACCAAGCTCAAGTCGATCAGTTATTAGGTTATAAAGTTGAAAGCGACTTTATTACTGATGCATTGACACGCCTTGGTTGCACGGTGACGGTAAAAGCAGAAGGCGAATGGTCTGTAGTTCCGCCATCACATCGTTATGATATGGCGATTTATCAGGACTTGATTGAAGAAGTTGCACGTATTCATGGCTATGACAACATTCAAATCAGTCTGCCTGTGATTGATGTGAAGTTGGCGAAATACCAAGATCAGTTTGAACTCGGTCAATTGCGTCAAACTGCGGTCACTTTGGGTTATCAAGAAGCTATCAGCTTTAGCTTTGCCGATTTGAAACTTGAAAAACAATTGAACCCAAGCATCAATCCATTGGCATTAGCAAATCCAATTTCAAGTGATTTGGCTGTCATGCGTTCTACCTTATTGTCTAGTCTGATCCCTTGTGTTCAGTACAATGTTAATCGTCAGCAAAGCCGTGTACGCTTCTTTGAACTGGGTTTACGTTTTGACTATCAGGAAGCCAGCAGCATTCATGATTTAAAACAGATTCCAACCTTTGCGCTGATTGCAACCGGTTCACGTCATGTTGAATCTTGGCATGCTAAACCTGCTGCAATGGACTTCTTTGACTTTAAAGGTGATGTAGAAGAAATTCTGGCTGCCGGCCGTGTCAAAGTAGAATATGTACGTTCAGAGCGTAGCTGGTTACACCCAGGTCAATCCGCAGAAATTCTCGTGAATGGTCAATCAATTGGTTACCTAGGGCGTCTACATCCTTCTCTGGAAGACGAGCTTGATCTGGCAACGACTTGGGTGGCAGAATTGGATCAAACGGCTGTTTTGCAAACTTATGTATCTAATTTTACAGAATTATCACGTTTTCCATCGGTTCGACGTGATATTGCGCTTTTAATTAGTGATAAGATTAATGTTAGCGAAATTCAGGGACTTATCGAAAAAACAGGTGGGGAACTTTTAGACTCGACGTGGTTATTCGATGTGTACACTGGACAAGGAGTAGAAGAAGGGAAACGCTCACTGGCATTTGCACTTCTCTGGCAGCATCCAAGCCGTACACTGGAAGATGCTGAAATTAAATCAGGTATGGATAATATCCTTCAAGTGTTAGAAAACACTTACCAAGCGACATTGAGGGCTTCATGACAGCACTAACTAAAGCAGAAATGGCTGATCATTTAAGTGAGCTCACGAGTTTAAACCGTCGTGAAGCAAAACAAATGGTTGAGTTGTTTTTCGATGAGATTAGCCAAGCGCTGATCTCAGGCGAACAAGTAAAACTTTCGGGTTTTGGTAACTTCGAGTTGCGTGATAAGCGTCAACGTCCAGGCCGTAATCCTAAAACGGGTGAAGAAATTCCGATTTCTGCACGCCGTGTGGTGACCTTCCGTGCGGGACAGAAGTTCCGTCAACGTGTGGGAAATGAGCAGATCAACTGATCTGCTTTTTTTTAAATTCTGTTATTTTTCTAAATTTCAGTTTTTAAAATAAAAAAAAAGAGAGCTCAAGGCTCTCTTTTTTTGTACTGAATAATCTAAAAGATTATTGAGCAGCAGCTTCAGAAGCAGCAGTAGCGTCAGCAGCAGCGTCAACAGCAACAGCAGCAGCAGCGTCAGCTTCAGCAACAGCAGCAGTTTCAGAAGCAGCAACTTCAGAAGTAGCTTCTACAGCAGCAGCGTCAGCAGCAGCTTCAGCTTCAGAAGCAGCTTCTACAGCTTCAGATGCAGCTTGGTTAGCGTCAGCAGCAGCGTCGTCAGCTTTTTTAGCACAACCAACGAAAGCTAGAGTAGTAGCAACTGCAGCAGCAATAGCGATTTTTTTGAATAACATGGCATCACTCTCTAAAAATTGAGATTAAAAAAAACCTAAGTTAGTCTGTTAAGTGCTTTTATTGTTCCTAATTGTGTTAGGGACTAACAACGCAGGAGCAGTCTAACTGGTCTGCAAATATGCTATCACTGCGCCTTTTTAATTGCTACTAGCAAGACTCAAAAAAGTACTGAAAAATGCTAAAAAATCATAAGTTTTTAACAGAAAATAACAATGGAATGAAACATTTAGATTGGAGAAAGGCTTGTTAAGTTTTTAAAAGTTATACAATTTTTAATTTGATTATTTTATTAATCAAAAACTTAAAAATAAGTTTACATAAATGAGGCTCGATTGTTTCATTGTGTAATTTATGTCAACCTAAAAAAAGGCCACCGCTTAGGTGACCTTTCATTTGAAATTTTAATTCGAGGCTTTGCGTTTCATCTGATCAAAGAAGTCATCATTGGTCTTGGTTTCTTTCATACGATCCAGTAAGAACTCCATCGCTGCCAATTCATCTTGAGTATGCAGCAGCTTACGCAGAATCCAGACTTTGCGCAGATTGTCTTCTGACATCAGGCGTTCTTCACGGCGAGTACCAGATTTCTTGATATTCATCGCAGGGAAGACACGTTTTTCAGCAATACGGCGATCCAGAGTAATTTCCTGGTTGCCTGTACCTTTGAATTCTTCGTAGATCACTTCATCCATCTTGCTGCCTGTTTCAATCAGGGCAGTAGAGATAATGGTGAGTGAACCACCTTCTTCAATATTACGTGCAGCACCGAAGAAACGTTTAGGACGTTCTAATGCATGCGCATCTACACCACCGGTCAAAACCTTGCCTGATGAAGGAATCACCGTGTTATACGCACGTGCCAGACGGGTAATCGAATCCAGTAGAATCACCACATCTTTTTTGTGCTCAACCAGACGTTTGGCTTTTTCAATCACCATTTCAGCGACTTGAACATGACGTGCAGGTGATTCATCAAAGGTCGACGCAACCACTTCACCGCGAACGGTACGTTCCATTTCGGTGACTTCTTCTGGACGTTCATCAATGAGAAGCACAATCAGAATAGCTTCTGGGTTATTACGAACAATCGATTGCGCAATACTTTGCAGCAACATGGTTTTACCGGCTTTTGGCGGTGCCACAATGATTGAACGTTGACCTTTACCAATCGGTGCCACCAAGTCGATCACACGTGTGGTTAAATCTTCAGTGGTACCATTACCGAGTTCCATCACCAGCTGTTCAGTCGGGAACAATGGGGTCAAGTTTTCGAATAAGATTTTATTACGTGAATTTTCAGGGGTGTCGTAGTTAATCTGATTAACTTTAAGTAAGGCAAAATAACGTTCGCCTTCTTTTGGTGGACGAATAGTGCCAGTAATGGTGTCGCCAGTACGTAGGTTAAAACGACGAATTTGAGAAGGACTGACATAGATATCGTCAGGGCCTGCTAAATAAGAACCTGCGGCTGAGCGTAAAAAGCCAAAACCATCTGACAAAATTTCTAGAACGCCATCACCAAAAATCTCTTCGCCATTCATTGCATGACGTTTTAAGATGGCAAAAATAATGTCTTGCTTACGGTTACGAGCCATACCTTCAAGGCCCATAAACTCGGCAATCTTGATGAGTTCGCCAATCGGTTTTTTCTTGAGTTCGGTTAAATTCATAGGTGGTCAGATAGAATCAAAGTTCTGAGGTACAGGTTAGAAAGGGAGTAACATTCGGCCGCATACAAGCATTCAAACGAAAGCAATTGAATTTGCAAAAGAACAATTCAGAGATCTGTTTGAGTGTTTCAAAGAAAAATGTGAAAAACAATTTCTATTGCCGAGCGGCATCTTATGTAATGTGTCTTGTAAGAAATTGGCAGGATTTAAGATCCTTTATCTCTTGAGTAGCAAATATAAGAGAAAATGTCGGCTTTGTCAATTTATAGCCGAAAAAAATACGCGATTGTCAGTCGCGTATTTTTTACTGAAAATGCTGGGCTTAGATATTGTCATCAATAAACGCAGTCAGTTTAGATTTTGGCGCAGCACCCACTTGAGTTGCAACAACTTCACCATTTTTGAACATCAACAAAGCCGGGATATTACGGATGTTGAAATTTACGGCAGTTTGTTCGCAAGAAGTTACGTCAACTTTCACGATTTTAACTTTGCCCTGGTATTCATCAGCAAGCACTTCTAGTACGGGTGCAATTGCTTTACATGGTGCACACCAGCCCGCCCAGAAGTCGACCAGTACAGGTACGTCTGATTGAAGAACGTCTGCTTCGAAGTTTGCGTCAGTAGTGTTTACGATGTTGCCAGACATGGAATGTGCTCCAGATTAATATTTTAAAGATAACTAATTATTAGTATTACATAGCCATCTTTAACAATGTAGGGGAATCTGTAAATTTTCAATGCTTAATGTTATTTTGTCTAATGGATGATCACGATAGTGATGATCGTGTCCTACTATTGTTCCCGATATAAAAAGAATCATGCATCAAATTGTCGCTACAAATGGCTTTTAAATTGCATGCATGTGAATTACTCTAAGCACAATTCGTTAAAGGTTTATTTCCGGAATGTCTGACTTTTTGATTGATGAAGAATTACTTGCCGCCATCGATATGGGATCAAATAGCTTTCATTTGGCCATCGCACGTGTAGATCATGGCGAAGTTAAAAAAGTGGCATCAATGTCAGAAAAAGTTCAGCTTGCCGCCGGACTCGATGAAAATAAAAATTTAACCGAAGCTGCACAGCAACGGGGTTTGGCCTGTCTGGCACGTTTTGTCGGACGTTTAGGTGCAGTTCAGCCAAATCGTTTACGGATTGTGGCGACCAATGCCTTGCGTCAAGCCAAAAATGGGCATGAATTTATTCAAAAAGCTGCAGAAATTCTACCCAAGCCAATCGAAATTATTGCCGGCCGTGAAGAAGCCCGTCTGATTTATCTCGGGGTTTCGCATACCATGGCCAACAGTGGTCGTCGTCTGGTGGTTGACATCGGTGGCGGTTCGACTGAGCTGATTATTGGTGAAGAGTTCGAGCCGATTCATACTGAATCGGTGCAGATGGGCTGTGTCGCCTTTACCAAGGCTTATTTTCAGGATGGTGAGATCAGTGCCAAAGCTTTTGATAAAGCGGTTACTGCGGCGCGTAAAGAAATCTCCGGAATTGCCAATACCTATAAAGAAGCCGGCTGGGATGCGGTGGTCGGTTCCAGTGGCACGATCAAGGCCTGTCGTCAGATTTGTATCAATATGGGCTGGAGCAATGACAAAGAACAGCTCACCCGTGAAGGCCTGGAAAAACTCAAAGACAAACTGCTCAAATATAAATATGTCTCGGATATGGAATTCGAAGGTCTCAAAGAAGACCGCCGCGCGGTATTGCCGGCTGGGATTGCCATTCTCTATGCTGTGTTTGATGTGCTCGGAATTAATCATCTGGTTTATTCGGATGGTGCGCTGCGTGAAGGCGTGATGTATGACTTGCTTGGCCGTTTCAAGCATGAAGATATCCGTGATCGTTCCGTACATGCCCTGATTGGTCGTTATAATGCCGATGCCAAACAGGCCGAGCGTGTGGTCCAGACTGCACAAAAACTGTTTAATGACGTGGAACATGAACTGGGCCTGACGATAGAGGATAGCGATCTGTTACGTCGTGCTGCCTATCTGCATGAGATTGGTTTGGCGATCAGCCATAGTGGTTATCATCGTCATGGTGCCTATTTATTACAACACTCGGATATTGCCGGTTTCTCACAAGTCGACCAAAATCATTTGTCACATTTGGTCGCACACCATCGCCGCAAATTGCGCGTTGATGCCAAGCATGATGTGATGAAAGTCGGTGGATCGAAACTTTTATGGTTATGTTTGCTGCTTCGTCTGTCGGTTTTGGTCAATCACAGTCGTAGTGATGAGATGCTTCCTGCCATTGAACTTAAGGTTGAAAATGCGCAACAATGGCAGCTCAGCGTGTCTGGTGATGCCAAACAATGGCCATTGCTGGTGGCTGAACTGCATGATGAACAGCAGCAATTTAAAAATTGGGAGATTGAACTCTCGATTCAATCCGAACAGTTTGTTAATTAATACCTTTATAGGGATGAAAACGGTTAACCTATGAAAAATAAAGCGACTCCATCAAAAGCATGGGCGACAGTGCAGATTGCACGTCATCCGGAACGTCCACAATTTCTGGACTATGTGGGTGAAATATTCACTGAATTTGATGCTTTACATGGTGACCGCCTATATGGTGATGATGGTGCGATGATCGGTGGTCTGGCTCGTTTTGATGGTCAACCGGTGATGATCGTCGGTCAGCATCGTGGTCGTAGTACCCGTGAAAAATTACAGCATAATTTTGGCATGAGTAACCCTGAGGGTTATCGTAAGGCGCAGCGTCTGTTAGATATGGCTGAACGTTTTAATCTGCCAGTCTTCACCTTTATTGATACCATGGGTGCTTATCCGGGAGTTGGTGCAGAAGAACGTGGTCAGGCTGAAGCCATTGCCACCAGTCTGGCGCAGCTTTCCAATTTGAAAGTACCGGTGATTGCAACTGTACTCGGTGAAGGCGGTTCAGGTGGCGCACTGGGTATTGGTGTGGCAGACCGTGTGGTGATGCTGTCTCACAGTATCTATTCAGTGATTTCACCTGAAGGCTGTGCATCGATTCTTTGGAAAACTGCCGAAAAAGCCGAACAGGCCAGTGAAGCCTTGGCGCTGACTGCAGAAAAATTGCAGAAAATGGGCATTGTAGAATATGTGGTGGATGAAGGTGAGGGCGCTCATTTAGATCCGGATCATGTCATGAACAGCTTGAAAGCAGTGTTGAAAGAAGCTTTGAATGAACTGCAACCAATGGAAGCGCAAGCACGATGCGAAGCACGTTACCAACGTTTAATGAAGTTTGGCAGCGACAATTTAGGTCTGGTTTCTTAAAACAGCTGCAGGGCTTTCCTGCAGAGACAAAATTTCTCATCGGGTGCAGTGGCGGCGTAGATTCTATGCTGCTACTGCATCTGATGTTTTTTTTATGCCCGGAAAAAGTTCGGGCGATTTATGTCGATCATCAATTACAAGTTTTCAGTGCAGATTGGGGTAAGTTCGTGGCTGATCGATGCCAGCAACTGAGTATTCCCTGCATCATCCAGCCGGTTCGGGTCGAAAATGGCAATCTGGAACAGCAAGCGCGTCATTGCCGTTATCAGGCTTATTTACAACATTTGCAAACGGATGAAATTCTGGTGCTGGCGCATCATCAACAGGATCAGGCAGAAACCTTAATGCTGCGCCTATTATCTGGTGCTGGCGTGGATGGTTTGGCGGCCATGAAACAGGTTGATGTACGTGAAAATCTCACCATTTGGCGGCCACTGCTGGATATTTCCCGTGAACAGATTTGCCAATGGGCAAAACACTTAAATATTCAAAATATTGAAGATCCGAGCAATGCTGATACCCATTATGACCGGGCCTGGGCACGCCAGACCTTGTGGCCAGTTTTGAGTGAACGTTATCCGAAAATGCAGTCTGCGCTGGTACGCACCAGTGAACTGATGCAAGATGCCCAGCAAATTTTGCAAGAAGTGCTACAACAAGATTTACAGGCGTGTGGAACCGATACGCAACTTGATTTGTCTAAACTTCTACAACTTTCAAGATCACGGCAACGCCAGTTACTCTCCGCCTGGATGAAAGGCGAAGCGCAGTATCGTCCCTCTTTAGATATGGTCGAGCGTTTGCAACGCGAGGTGATTCATGCCAAACCTGATGCTCAGGCGGCCTTACACTGGAAAGATTATTACTATGTACGCTATCAGCAGCAACTATATCGTTTGACAGCAGAGGTTTATTTGGCCGAGCAGCAACAGCTTCAAACTGGCCTAAAAACCTTGAAAATTGCGTTAAAAGATCATGTGCAGGTCTTGTCCGGAAAATATGTCATTGAATCTGCAAAGGTGGGTTTATCCGCAGCATTATTGCAGCAGCCCTTATACTTGCAGCAGCGTCAGGGGGGTGAAAAGATCCATCTCTATGGTCGTGTTGGCGCCTGGCCGCTGAAAAAAGCCATTCAGGAAGCGCAAATATTTCCTTGGGTTCGGCATACTATTCAAATATTAAGCACAGATAATGTTATGCTAGGCGTGTTTACCCCTAAAGGATTTTGGTTGGCCCAATCTGCATATTGTGAAGCAGGGGGATGGCTGCCGATTTCGGTTTCTTCAACTTTAGAACTCAACAACGAGCATTAAACATGAGTGCAGCTTTAAATTGTAATATTAGTTTTATTGGTGGCGGTAATATGGCCCAAGCCTTAATTGGTGGCCTGATTTCGCGTGGTTTGCCAACAACACGTATTACAGTTTCTGATCCGGTCGAACAAGTCCGTGCCTTACTGGCGGAAAAAGAAATCAACGTGACCGATGATAATAGCGCTGCAATTCAGGATGCAGATATTGTGGTGTTTGCGGTAAAGCCTCAAGTTTTGGCACAAGTGTTACAGCCTTTAAAAGGTCTGGTCAATGATAAGCTGATTATTTCCATTGTTGCCGGTGCGGAAATAGCGACATTGGCAAGCTTATTGGGGACAGCGCGTATTGTACGGGTCATGCCGAATACGCCAGCCTTGGTACAAACCGGGGCGCATGGTCTATACGCCCATGAAGATGTAGAAAATAGTGACCGTGATTTGGCCAGTCAGGTTTTAGCCTCTACGGGCTTGACCATTTGGGTGAATTCAGAAGCGCAAATTGATGCGGTGACTGCTGTATCGGGTTCGGGGCCGGCTTACTTTTTCTATATGATGGAAAGTATGATTCGTGCGGGCAAAAATTTAGGGCTGGATGAAAAAGTGGCTACGGCGCTGACCTTGCAAACGGCTTTAGGTGCGGCACAAATGGCGATCACCAGTTCGAACACCCCAGCCGAGCTGCGTAAAAATGTGACCTCTCCAAATGGAACGACACAGGCAGCACTTGAAGTCTTCGATCGCGCCCAGATTTCTCAAAATATTCAGGCCGCACTTGCTGCTGCACAAAAACGCAGTCAAGAACTGGCACAAGAGCTCAGTGAAAGCAGCAAATCTTCAGTTTAATTTTTAGGAACGTTCAAGTATGGGTGCAAATTCTGCGCTAATTTTTGGCATTATCATTAACGTCGCGATTTTGCTCGTATTCTTCCGATTTTTAATGCAATTGGCTGCTGTCAGCCCCTACAATCCCGTGGTTCTTTCGACTGTAAAAGCCACTAAAATTGTAGATGTGTTTGGTCGAATTTTCCCAACTTTGGCCAAAGGCCGTGTCAATACTGCCGCTTTGGCATTATTGGTGGTACTGTATTTGCTGAAAATTTTCGGCATGATGTATCTCTCTGGTGGCATGCCGAATGGTCCTGTGCATTTACTGATTTTGACCTTTGTCACCATGATGCAGGACTTGATCCGTTTCTGTCGTTATTTGATTTTCGCTACGATTATCTTAAGTTGGGTGGTGATGTTTACCCAGTCTCGTTCACCGTATATTGAAGTGGTTCAGGAGTTGGCTGAACCATTGCTGGCACCTTTCCGTAAGATTATGCCAAATATGGGGATGATTGATCTCTCTCCAATTTTTGCTATTTTAACCTTGATCATCATTGAAATGATCATGAACCAGGTGGCAATTGTATTGTTGACCGGTCTTTAATTGGATTCAAATAAAAAGGACGCTGAGGCGTCCTTTTTATTTGCGCCTCCTTTTTCTAAAGGGAGGTTGGGAAGGATTTAAATTTCCCCAAACCCCTCTTTTTCAAAGAGGGGCTTTACCTTACATCTTCCAACTCAAAATTATGGACTTCAAGAAAGGCATAGGAATAAGTAAATGAAATTTTCTCTTCCTTTGGGATGAGGACATTGCTTCGTAAGGGAAGAGGGGGTTAAAACCAACCTGCATCCCCTTGCCGAATATATGCCTCATCTCCTATAGGGAGGAAGGGGCTTAGAGACACATTAATGCGCCTCATCCCAGTTTTTACCTTTACCGACTTCAACCACCAACGGTACAGAAATCTGCAATACCGATTGCATGACTTCAGCCAGTTTCGGTGCCAATTCATCGGCAATAGCTTCATCGACTTCAAACACCAGTTCATCGTGGACTTGCAACAGCATTTTGGCCTGATCTTTTGGCAACATCTTGTCGACTTCAATCATTGCCATTTTAATGATATCTGCAGCCGAACCCTGTAGCGGGGCATTAATTGCAGCACGTTCTGCTGCTTTACGCACCATCATATTACGAGCATCAATATCCGGTGTATATAAACGACGACCAGAAACGGTTTCGACAAAACCTTGATCGAGTGCCACCTGACGGGTGCGTTGCATATATTCATAAATCCCCGGATAACGATGGAAATACTGTTTAATGTATTCTTGTGACTCTTGACGAGTAAAGCCCAACTGACGGGTTAGACCGAATTCAGACATGCCATAGAGCAGACCAAAATTCACGGCTTTAGCTTGGCGACGTTGATCATTTGTCACCTCTTCAAAAGCGATGCCCAAAACTTCTGCTGCAGTACGACGATGCACGTCCTGACCGTGATTAAAGGCATGTACCAAGGCTTCGTCTTGGGAAAAATGCGCCATGAGGCGTAATTCAATTTGTGAATAATCGGCAGCGAGTAGCACACGACCTTTCGGTGCTACAAAAGCTTTACGAATTTGACGGCCAATTTTCTCGCGAATAGGAATATTTTGTAAATTTGGATCTGTTGAAGATAGACGACCCGTTGCAGTCAGCGCTTGATGATAACTGGTGTGTACGCGGCCACTGTCATTATTGGCTTGTTTGCATAAACCATCGGTATAGGTGCTTTTCAGTTTAGACAGGCCACGATATTCCAAAATCAATGCGGCAATCGGATGATCCAGTTTTTCTAAAATACTTTCACTGGTGCTGTATTGGCCAGTCGAGGTTTTTTTGCCGCCTTTGAGGCCGAGCTTATCAAACAAAATTTCACCGACTTGTTTTGGTGAGCTGACATTAAAACTTTGGCCTGCTAATTCAATAATCTGGTTTTCCAGATTCTGAATGGTTTGTGCAAATTCTTCACTGAGCTGGTCAAGGAAATGCACGTCTAACTGAATGCCATTTTCTTCCATTTTCGTTAATACACGTGCCACCGGCATTTCAATGCGATGCAAAAGCTGACTTAATTCAGGATGGACTTTGAGTTTTTCATCCAAAACTTCATAAAGACGATAAGTGACATGAGCATCTTCAGCAGCATAATGTGCAGCGGTTTCCAGCGGAATCTGGTTAAAGGTTTTCTGTTTGGCTCCTTTACCGGCAACTTGTTCATAGGTCGTGGTCAGATGGCTCAAATACAGACGCGCCACATCATCCATACCATGACGGGTTGCCACAGAATTCAGCACATATGATGCCAGCATGGTATCAAAATACCAGCCTGCCAAATGAATACTATGGTTTTCCAGTACATGCGCATCATATTTCAGATGATGACCAATCTTCTGTACGCTGTCATCTTCCAGAATCGGCTTGATCTGTGCCAAGATGACTTCACGATTGAGCTGTTCCGGTGCGCCTTCATAATCATGGGCCAAAGGAACATAGTAAGCATCGTTGGCATCAAAGGCGACCGAGAAGCCGACAATCTGCGCGATACGATAATCCAGACTGGTGGTTTCAGTATCAAAGGCAAAACGTTTTTCGCTACTTAAGCGCGCAAACAGCTTGTCCCAGTCCTGCTGGTTTAACACACTATGATAGGTTGCTTGACCTAGCTGATCATCGCCACTGGTCACAGAAGCATGATCTTCTGTGGTGTCTGGCAGAGTTGCCGGTTTGGCGGTAATGGATCTTGCCGCCTGTTTATAATTTGAATGATTCGGGTTGTTTGGGTGATCTAAGGATTGTAGCTGATTACGAAATTCCAGCTCGGTGTACAAATGACGTAAGGTCTCGACATTCGGCTCACCCAGTTTTAAATCGTCATAACCAAAGTTAAGATCCAGATCGATCACAATACTGGCCAGTTGATGGTCCAGTGCAATGCCATCCACATGCTCTTTAATATTTTGACCAACTTTGCCTTTGATCTTGTCGACATTTTCTAAAATGCCGCCAATCGAACCATATTCGGTTAGCAGTTTTGCCGCGGTTTTGGCACCGACACCCGGCACGCCCATGATGCCATCAGAAGCATCGCCCATCAGGGTCAGGTAATCAATAATCTGATTTGGCCATACGCCAAACTTTTCAAACACGCCATCGACATCCAGCGGCTTTTCTTTAAAGCTGTCTTCCAGGGTCACTTTGTCTGTGACCAATTGCGCCATATCTTTATCACCAGTCGAAATCAGCACCTGATGTCCCAAGGCTTCGGCACGTTTGGCCAATGTTCCGATAATGTCATCGGCTTCGGCACCCGGTAAGGTATGCAGGGGAATACCCAGCGCACGAATCAAGGCATGCAAATAAGGAATCTGTTCGGATAATTCCGTCGGCATGCTCGGGCGGTCACCTTTATAAATCGGTGAAAGCTCATGCCGGAACGTCGGTTCTGGCGTATCGAAAATCACCGCCATATGGGTCGGTTGGATCCGACGCATCAGTTTTTGAATAGCAGAAATCGCACCACGAATTGCATTGGTATGTAAACCGGTTGACGTGGTTAATGGTGGCAGTGCGTGAAAGGCACGAAATAAAAAGTAAGAGCCATCGACCAAGACAAATGGTGGCATGTAATCAATTCCTTATTCAAAATACAGCGCTATTGTACGTGATTTTTACTGCGCTCGCTGAGGCGAGTCTGAGTTTACAGCTTAGCGAATATCGGCTGAAGATGAAATAAGCAGCACAAGCTGTTGTATGATGGAATGATTCAGGAAAGAGAAATATAAGAATGGCTGCAGGACGCAATGAGTTACGCATGATCTGGCTGATTACTCTGCTAATTGTTGGGATCAGTGCCTGGTATCTGGATTATCAGATTGTGACTTATCTGTGTGGTGTAGGTTTTCTCTTCAGTGTGATGCAATATATCAGCGCAGTAGAAGCCCCGCTACAGCAACTGGCTGCACAGCAGCAGAGGTCTCTGGAACGCAATTCGAAAGTTCCTTTATATGTCTCTTCAATTATTGCAATTGTTGGTGGGCTGGCCGAGCTTGACTGGTTGATGGGTATCGGGATTACCACCTGGGTATTCTTTTTACTCCGATGGCTGCAACGTCTGGAAGGGCGCTTGATACAGTTACAGTCGCAATCTTATTCTGCCGATCCACCACCCTCGACACCACCGAACTGGTCTGATGCTGCACCTGTGACTGCTCAACCGGCTCTAAATTCTCAGTCTACGCCTAATCTCATCGATCAAGTGCAGCGCTGGCTTTTCCAGGGTAATCCGGTCTTAAAAGTCGCCATTAGTATTTTAGTGATCGGGGTTATTTTGTTGCTGCGTTTTGCCACCGAGCACTGGCAGCTGAGTCTGGCTGCTAAATTAGGTCTGGTTGCGCTGGCCAGTTTGTTTGTAACAGGACTGGGCTATCGGCTGATTCCTAAAAACCGCAGTTTTGCTCTGGCGCTGGAAGGATTAGGTTTAGGGAGTTTGTTTCTGACATTATTCTTTGCCTATTACAATCTGGTGATTCCAACACTACCGCTGGCAGCATGTGTATTTATCATCATTTTGGCAATGACGCTGTATTTAAGTCTGAAACAGGAAAGTATCGAACTGGCCATAATGGCTTTGCTGATTGCTTATCTGGCGCCGTTTACCTTGCCGACCCGCGATGCTTCCGCTGTTGAGCTGATCAGTTATTACTTGCTGATTAATGTCGGGGTGGCAGTGCTGAGCAGCTTCCGCCCCTGGAAAATTCTCAATCAGATTGCCTTTTTAATTACGGCGATTGTCGGTGGAATGTATAGCCTGATTCATGGTGATACTCATGAGCGTTATGCCATGACTGCGCTGATTCTGGCGCATAGTGCGCTGTTTATCTGGCTGGGTTTTCGTTTTAGCCAGTTGCTGGCACGACAGGATTTGTCCCGTTTTCAGCTAAAACCGGTACTCGACTTGGCCTTGATTTTTGCCGCACCGATTACTGCTTATATTTTTCTGTATTTGATTCACTTTAATCAGCCCGATCAAAAACTCTGGCAAGCCGGTCTAAGTCTGTTGTTCGCAGGGGTCTTTGCCACTTGTTGGACTTTATTGCGCCAAAAACAAACGATTCAGCTTATTTCACAAAGTTATCTGAGTCTGATGCTGATTTTTCTGGCACTGGTGCCACCGATCTTATTGACCGAACAATGGAGTGTGGTTGGTTGGGCTGTGGAAGGGGTGCTAATTTATCTGTGGGCCTTAGAGAAAAATGTCCGGGTGGCGCATTATTTAAGTATGGGCTTATTGTTGATGGCCGGATTTAGCAGCCTGTATTATCTGGTCGAAATCAATCCCACACCGCGGATGATTTTCTGGATTTTGAGTCTGTGTTATGTGGCAGTAGTGGCGATCAGTCAGCTCAAAGAAAAATACCAGCAGCAACTGGATAGTCTGAGTATCAGTTTTTTAAGTAGTTTAAGTGTTGCAGCCAGTTTAATGCTCTTTGCTTTGCTGGAAGATGAATTTTCGAGTCAGCATGCCTATGTGTTGAGTTTATTCATCATCACACTGGGCTATGTGCTGTTGAATGAAATGATTCTGCGCAAAAATCAGCAATGGTCCTGGTTGCTACCGAAGTGGAGTGGTATCTCACCCTTGCTGGTCATTGCAGTGATTTTGACACTGGATCGCAGTCAAAATGCGGTGATTGTCTGGGATAGCGGTCTGGAGCGCGGGGTTTTTGCCCTTTCGGCGATGCTATTAGCGATTCTGTGGCTCAGACCGCTGGCTGGTTTGCAGCTATCCAAAGAATGGATGAGTTTGGGCGTTTTTAGCAGTTTGGCTTTGGCCAGTCTGTGTCTGATCCCGAGCATGCCTTATTTCAGTATGGTGATCTTACCTTTATTGTTTTGCCTGTGGTGCTATCGACAGGACCTGCAATCAGGCTGGCAGCAGCTTTGGCAAACCAAGTGTTGTTTATTGCTGATGGCCACTTGGCTGGTATGTTCACAGTTATTTAGTCAGCAAGCATTCCAGTATTACTGGTTGCCGATTCTGAATCCTTTTGACCTGATCAGTATCGCCATGTTTGCCAGTTTTATCTGGATGCTGTTGCAACAGATTAAGGTTGGCCGTGATAAAGGCATGATGGCAGTCTTGATGGTGCTGAGCCTGTTATGGCTTTCCAGCTATATGGTTTTAAGAGCTTTACATGTGTATTTACACACGCCGTTTAATGATCTGGAGCTATGGAGTAATGCGACGGTGCAACTCAGCTTGACTGTACTTTGGGTATTGCTGGCCTGGATCACCATGTGGACGGCAACCTTAAAAAACCTGAAGCCGATGTGGATTTTAGGCGGCAGTATTCTGGTGGTTGTGACCTTAAAATTGGTGCTCTTTGACCTGTCGCATATTGGCACCCTGACGCGAGTCATTTCCTTCTTGCTGGCGGGTGGGGTGATGCTGCTGATTGCCTATATTGCGCCGATGCCAGAGAAAACTGATTGAATCCTCTCCCTAAGCCTCTCCTTTAAAAAGGAGAGGGAATCGAAGGGTTATTTCAGATCAGGCTCTCTTTTGAGTGCCTTGTCATTGGCATATTGGTCAATATCAACATTCTCTAAGGGGCGAGATAATGGATGGTCGACAAAGCCCATTTTCGGCACTGGAATTTCAATCTGATTATCGACAAAGCCATTACGAATCCGTTCCTGCATTTCATCACGTACTTTCAGATAATTTTCCTGCTGGCACCAGATCGCAAACAGCAACTCGATGGATGATTCACGAAAGGCGGTAACGGTGACTGCAGGTTTCGGGTCAGCTAGAACCAGTGGATATTTATTGGCGACATCCAGCAGCACTTCTCGTACTTTAATAATATCTTCGTGGAAATTGATCGCCAGCGTAATCGGAATACGCCGTATCGGAAATTTTGACAGGTTCTGTACCGGCGCCCGAATCAGCTGTTCATTCGGCAAACGTACATAGATATTATCCTGCGTGAGGAGTTTGACTGAAAGCAGGTCAATCGAAATCACTTCACCTTCAATGGTATGCCCACGAATCAAGGTGATTTGAATAGTATCGCCGACTTCGAAAGAACCCTCACCAATCAGGAACAGACCGCTGATCAGGTTGGATGCCGAGGTTTGTGACGCAAAACCCAAGGCTACGGTGAGAATCCCGGCAGCCCCGAGGAAGACACTCAGTTTAAAACCGGCTTCTTTCAGGCTGGCCATTACAAACAGCAGGAAAATAAAATAGAAAATCCCGCGGCGCCAGACCAGCTTCTGATGGGCATTAAAACGTACACCAATGGTCCGAATAAAGGTATTGGAAATAAAGCGCGCAATCAGGAAACCAATAAAACATAACACCACCGCGACCAAAATTTCGGTTAAACGGTCGGTATTGATATTGGTAAATACTCCCTTCAGGCTGTTGGTGACTTCGGTCGGAATATTTGAACTTGGCATCAGACGCCCTTAGAAAAATGAATCAAACATATTAAATAAAGCGCCCGCCGGATCACGCGGTGGATGCAGATAGGCGACTTCACCGGCATTTGGCGGGGTACGGTTCTCCACCCGAATACGCGGTGGGCGGTCCGAACCTTCATGCAAGACCCGGATTTGCGAGGTCCATAAGCGCCCGGTACTTTCACTGTAAAATAACGGCAGGGCAGGCACCGGGACATTCATCCGGTCAAAGCGCAATTGCTGGTTACTGGTATTGTGAAATTCAATCGGTGTAACCGCACGAAAAGCGCGTGGATGCAATTGTTTCAGTTCAGTTCTGCCATCGACTGCAGTGGCATAGCAGATTTCACCTGAGCGATGATTGGGCCCAAACCAGGTGTCTTTTGGCAAGATCACCGGGAGATCAAAAATTGGTTCGCGCTGACCCTCGACAAAACCGGCAATCCATAAGGGTGTGCTGATATAAAGCGTACCACGTTGTCCGGCAGGAATATAAATCGGATCAACCGGCTTGATCACCACCGAACGGTTTGCTAAACGTGGCATCAACTGTAATTTATTTTGGGTGGATTTGAACATATAACGTTCAATGTGCACCGGCGCTGGAAAGGCAAAGTTCGGATCATCAATCTGATGCCATTGCTGCTCATAATCATATTGCACCACAGGACGATAGTATTCCAGTCGCCATTCCTGAATGCCTCGAGTCAGACGAAACAGCAAGGAACCAAACTGCCAGGCTTTGGATTGATTTATTTCAAAAATCTGTTCTCCCCACCAGCGCATTTTCGCTGTATTCGGGATTAATTCATCTTTATCTTGCGGCAATGTTGGCACCCTTTCTTGCTAAATCTTTGAAAACATACTTCACGCTGTCATATGCTTAGAGTACACTCAATTTAAATTTTTTCATCATTATTATAATTCACGATGCAAGTACTTAAACAATTACAAATCCCATATAGCTTCGCCAAGCGCCATGGTGTGCTGTTGCGTTATGAGGGAGATCAGGCCTTTATTCTGCGTCGTGACAATACCTCGATGCTTGCATTGCAGGAAGCGCGCCGTCTGCTCGGTTATCCGGCTCATTTTCAGCTGTGCAGCGAACAGGAATTTAACCAGTTACTCAGCTCCAGTTTTGCCGGAGATAGCGGCGAATCACAACAGGTGGCTGCAGGTCTGGAAGATCATCCGGATTTACTCAGTCTGGCCGATTCCGTACCTGAAGCTGAAGATCTGATGGATCAGGAAGATGATGCGCCGATTGTACGTCTGATCAATGCATTATTGTCTGAAGCGATTCGGGTCGGGGCTTCCGATATTCATATTGAATCTTTTGAGAAAAAACTGTCGGTACGTTTACGGGTCGATGGCCAGCTCCGTGAAATTGTCCAGCCACGCCGTGAACTTGCGCCGCTTTTGGTCTCGCGGATTAAAGTCATGGCCAAACTGGATATTGCGGAAAAGCGTATTCCACAAGATGGCCGTATTTCCTTGCGTCTGGCCGGACGTGAAGTCGATGTCCGTGTATCTACTTTGCCATCATCTCATGGTGAGCGTGTGGTGATGCGTCTGCTGGACAAGCAGGCCGGTCGTTTAAATATGACCCATTTGGGCTTGATGAATAATGACTATGATCGACTGAAAACTCTGGTGCATCGTCCACACGGCATTATTTTAGTCACTGGGCCGACCGGTTCGGGTAAAACCACCACCTTATATGCCGCACTTTCTGACCTGAATGATGGTTCCAAAAACATCCTCACCGCTGAAGATCCGATTGAATATCAACTGGAAGGGATTGGCCAGACCCAGGTGAATACCAAAGTGGATATGACCTTTGCACGTGCCTTAAAAGCCATGCTGCGCCAAGATCCTGATGTGGTGATGGTCGGTGAAATTCGTGATCTGGAGACCGCAGAAATTGCGGTGCAGGCCTCCTTGACGGGGCATCTGGTGTTGTCGACCCTGCATACCAATACCGCGATTGGTGCTGTCACGCGTTTGAAGGATATGGGCATTGAGCCGTTCCTGCTTTCAAGTTCCCTGATTGGGGTAATTGCCCAGCGTCTGGTCAGAACGTTATGTCCGCATTGCGCGACCTGGTATGAAGCAGATGCTTTTGAAAAGAAACTGTTTGAAAATATTGAACATCCACAGGATTTAAGACTGCCGCAACCACAGGGTTGTGAACGCTGTGGCAATACTGGTTTTAGTGGGCGTACTGCGATTTATGAAATTGTGCCCGTCGATGATCATATGCGCCGTCTGGTTCATGGCAATGCGGCCGAATACGAAATAGAAAGTTATGCACGGCAGCAATCCGGTTCGATTCGGGATGATGGTCTGCGCAAAGTTTTGGCAGGGAAAACTACCATTGAAGAAGTATTACGGGTCACCAATGAAGCAGCAGAATAATTTTTTAATCTGCTGCTTTTAATGACTTATCCTCAGGATATCTGGATATTTACCAGAGGCTGACGATTTTTTTCATCAGTTGGGCCCGAAAAGGTGCAGTCGGATTGCCCGGATTCCGCTGAGTTTCATTTTCATAGAAGGTCTGCCAGGCCTGCGCCATTTCTAAAGTAACCCCATCCTGTTTCATTTTTTCAACATCGGCTGTGGTGACACGCTGGAAACGGACTTCGGCATCTTTGGGGCCAGCACCCCAACCAATGATACCTTTACCAAATTCAGGCAGAATCATATTGTTGGGTGTTGCAGGAATGGGCAGACGTTCAATCCCGGCATTAACTACAGATTTTACTTGGGGGCGAACTTTTTCTGAAATTTGCAGCTCTGCAAAAGAGGCAGTCGCAATGCTGAACAGGAGAGAACTAGAAATAAATAATTTGAACATGGTGACTTAAAATAAATCATTGCAAATAAGAATCATTATATATAAGTATTAAGATTTTTGCTTTTGTTTTGAAAAGAGAATTTGTTTTTAAGGGAAGATGCAGCGATTAAAATTTTATAATAGCGCTCTAGCTATCCTGAAGCATTTTTTCAGGATAGCGGTTGAATCGAAAAATTAAGTAATGACGTTTAAGTTCACATCAATATTATTGCGGGTTGCATTTGAATACGGACAGACAATATGCGCGGCATCTACCAGTTTTTGCGCTTCTTGCTGATCCATACCTTCAAGATGGATATTTAAAGTCACCTCAATACCAAACCCGGTCGGAATTGGACCAATTCCTACATCACCCTCGATATAAGCATCTTTACTCATATTCAGTTTGTCACGATTGGCAACAAATTTCATCGCACCCAAGAAACATGCCGAATAACCTGCGGCAAAGAGCTGTTCAGGGTTGGTTCCACCACCAGGTCCCCCCATTTCTTTGGGCACGGCCAATTGTACATCTAAAATCTGATCGTCAGAGGTGGCGCGGCCATCACGACCACCTGTGGCTTTGGCATGTGCGGTATAGACGGCTTTTTCTAATGACATGAGCTTAATCCCTATTTATTGTTCATGGAGCTTCTATGCTCGGCGATTTTGCCTGAAGAATAAGCAGGGATTTTGTTAATTTATGCAAGTATCCGGGCAGGTTTCTTAAGAAAGTTGTAGCAGTTTACGATGTTGCATTAAAGGCATGGATTCACGGATTTTTTGCTGTTCACTTAAATCAAAGTCCACCGTAATTAAATGTGCGCCATCAGCATGGATCATATTCAAAAGTTGGCCGCGGCTATTGGTGGCAGCTGCATGCCCCCAAGTCTGACGTTTTTCACCATGCCAGCCTTGTTGAGCGGCGCCAAGTACCGAACACTGGCTATCCATGGCACGGGTTTGCAGCAATAACTGCCAGTGCATTTCACCCGTGGTATAGGTAAATGCAGAAGGCGCAGTCAGCAGGTTTGCACCCTTAGCACGTAAGCTTAAAGCCAGTTCTGGAAAGCGCAGGTCATAACAGACCATCAAGCCGATATTGCCAAAAGGAGTCTTCGCGACGACCACCTCTGTACCAGGCTCAAAGAATTTGGACTCCTGATAACCACCGACAGCATCGCCGACTTGTACATCAAATAAGTGAATTTTGTCATAACGCGCTTCGGTTCGTTCAGGACTGATACACAGACTGACAGTACGCACCCGGCCATCTTGAATGATTGAACCATCCGGACGATAAGGGCAGGGCAAAGTCCCGGCCACAATCCAGGTTTGATATTGATGGGCAAGTTGTTCCAGACGTTGTTGAATGACTTCAAATTGTGCAGCAGTTTCGCGTTGTTTGCCTGCTGCGAAACAGACGAAATTTTCCGGGAAAACAATTAACTCAGCACCATTGGCCTTACTTTGTTGAATTAAAGACTCAATCTCCACAAAATTGGCGTCAATTTCATTTTGAGAATTCATTTGTGCAACAGAAAGTAAAGTCATGCGGTCCTCTTATATAGTCGTTATACCTTTTGCTCGGAGATTTTATCTAAATTGTCTTGCTCTTTCTGTAACTGTTTGACTAAAGGTTCAAACATATTCTGGTTGCTTTGATTTAGCTTCATCAAGGTTTTATGCGCATCCAGAACGGTATTTAGTATATTTTGATGCGTGACATGTTCTTCCATCAGCGCACGGGTGCAGACATTCGGATCGCCACAATAATTCAGAATCACAAACACCTGGCTCAGTCCCATACTGTTGGCCAAAGTAGTAATGTCGGAATTGGTGGAAAGCATAACAGCCTGAATATTATGTACTTGCTTGAGTTTCAGTCCTAACTTGGCCAAAACACCCAGTACGGTACTGTCAATAAAACTGGTTTCGGTGAGATCAACGATAGCGCCAACTACGTTGTCCTGCTGTTCAATTTTGTTCAGTAATTTGTCTAGACTAATACAAGATTGGGCACGCACTTCGCCGATAAGCTTAAAAATATGCGTTCCATTCAGACTTGCATATTCAACATGACCTGTTGACATATAAATGCCATTTGCAGAGAAGGATATTAAATTATCCCATAGGGTGTATTGATACTCAAGTAGCTGAAAGTGGTAATCAAATTAAGTGCTTATAAAGTCTGTAAATATACTGCTAATTTACGCGGATAAAGCTTAAAAAGGCGATATCGTCGGCCACATGTTCTGGAGCCTGAAATGACTCATTCTGCAAGTGATGTAATAATTGCGAAAATTGCTCATTTAATCCACCATCAAAGGGTTCCAGTGCACCATCTGAACAGATGATAAAACGGGCATTAGGGCTTAATACCCATTCGTTTTCTTCAACCTCAAGCTCTTCGGTCAGGCCTAAAGGGAAGCTGCTGGTAGAGAAAATCTTAGGTTCTTGATTGGGTTCAAATATAATCGGTGGGGGATAATGTCCGGCACTAGACCATTTTAATACATGGGTTTCCAGATTTAAAATCCCGGCAATCATGGTGATGTGCTTTTCAATATTTTCCTGCATTAGCATGCCGTTAAGCTTTTTAATCAGCTCGCGCGGCGTTTTGGAGCGACCGTGAAAAGCAGCCATCCAGGACGTGAGTAAACTACTGGTGACGCCATGTCCAGATACATCGGCCAAATAGAAAATCACTTCTTTGTCGCTAATTTTCCAGTAATCATACCAATCTCCTGAAAGATAGGCTGAAGGCTGAAAATAAGTTTCGACCTCATAATTGGTCAGTTTAATCGGGTTGGGTAACAATCTTTTTTGTAGTTCTGCCGCAGAAGGAAGATCACGGCTATCCTGGTTACGTTTATATTGCGCATCAATTTTTTGCAGCGCCAGGTCAGGATTTTCAGGAAGTTTATTCCAGATCCAGCCTGCCAGCGCCCCTTGCTCCCAAGCCTGAGCCAACGCTGTGCCTTCATGCTCTAAGGCCAGCACAATGGTAGGCAGATTCCACTTATATTTCAGATAGTCATGTACATCTGCAATTGCGATAATCGTAGAATCATACAGCTCATGATCATCCAGATAGATCATCTGAATATGCGGAAGCGTATCAAGTACCTGATCTAAATAGGGAATATCACGAGTCGGTTGAATGAAATACATAAAAAAGTGATTCGATCTCAGGGTTGGTTATAAGATGTACTATAACAAGCAAGGTATTGCTAGCGAACAGATTTCACTAGCAATCATACATCAAGCATGAACTTAAAGATCTTCTTCTGAAGATTCAATATTGTTCTCATCAAAAGGTACATCTTCAGAACTATCTTCTTCGAAGTCATCTTCTAGGAATAGGGTATCTTGTTCTGTACCTTTCTTTTCAGCAATCGCGTAATTGGTGCGTTGCAAGTAAATATCCCGAATCTGGGCATAACGATCACCGGTCAGCACCCCTTCAACATCCAGTATTTCCGAGCGGTTATCAATGGCACGCCAGAACTGGTCGGTCCAGTAAAGCCCATCTTCATCTTCGAGAAGATATTTTTGTGGGCGGGTTTGACTATCTACAGCAGTACCAATCACCCCACGCACTGAACTTGGGCCTAAAAATGGCAACATAATATAAGGACCAGACGGAACACCATAATAACCCAAAGTAGTTCCAAATCTCTCGTCTTCATGACTTAAACCAAGGCGACGTGCCGGATCAGCCAAACCTAAGGTCGTTAAAGTATTAATGGTAAAACGTCCCAAGGATTTTGCTGCGCGGGTCGGACGGCCCTGAATCAGCTGATTGACTACATTCCAGGGTTCACCCAGGTTATTACGGAAATTGGTGTAGCTACCGCGGACATCCTGTGGAACTTTCTCAACATACTGAACAGCTATAGGACGTACCACAGTACGGTCAATCGCATCATTAAACTGATAAATCTTTCTATTTAACGGTTGGAAAGGATCTTTGACTTCTTCAGCCTGTGCTGCACTGGCATCGACTTTTAGCTGTGTCTGTAATTGTTGTGCCTTGGCCGATATTTTGGTTCTGAGTGGCGTTTTCAAAGATTCATTTTCCACATCCGTGTTGACCTCTGCGAAAACATGTACGCTTGATACTAGAGAAAATAAGCATATAGATAAGTAAATAGAACGATGCATAAGGAAACCCGAGGCCTTGTCTGAGTAAGGAGCACTACTTATTAGTATAAAAATAATAAACGTTATATTCACGAATAGACATCATTTAAGCAAATTTGTATAAAAAATGAATGAAAATACACAAAAAGAGTAAAAAATGTACATGCAAAATAATTTTCTTGAAAAAGGTGTTGCAAGCCTCCTGAAATCCTGTAGAATGCACATCCATCGGCAGTGATGAAGATTAAAACTTCTGATAAAACAGTAACTTAGCACGAAGTGTTAAGATTAGGTTTTGTTGGTTAAGTTTAAATTAATTTGAATTACGGATTGACACTCTAGAAATTCAGTGTAATATAGCCGACCTAGCTTGCTGGTGACGAATCAGCAAGAAGATCATTAAGAGATTATGAAGAACAACTTGTGTGGATTTTTACTGGTTGATCGATCGAAATTATTTTCATTGATTGATGGTAGAAATTACTCGAAGTTTATTTGAGAAATATTTGTCAGAAAATTGATGAGCCAAGATTGGTAGCCTTTAAGCTACTACTGATTTTAAACTGAAGAGTTTGATCATGGCTCAGATTGAACGCTGGCGGCAGGCTTAACACATGCAAGTCGAGCGGGGAAAGGTAGCTTGCTACCTGACCTAGCGGCGGACGGGTGAGTAATGCTTAGGAATCTGCCTATTAGTGGGGGACAACATCTCGAAAGGGATGCTAATACCGCATACGTCCTACGGGAGAAAGCAGGGGATCTTCGGACCTTGCGCTAATAGATGAGCCTAAGTCGGATTAGCTAGTTGGTGGGGTAAAGGCCTACCAAGGCGACGATCTGTAGCGGGTCTGAGAGGATGATCCGCCACACTGGGACTGAGACACGGCCCAGACTCCTACGGGAGGCAGCAGTGGGGAATATTGGACAATGGGGGGAACCCTGATCCAGCCATGCCGCGTGTGTGAAGAAGGCCTTTTGGTTGTAAAGCACTTTAAGCGAGGAGGAGGAGCTCTTGGTTAATACCCAAGATGCTTGGACGTTACTCGCAGAATAAGCACCGGCTAACTCTGTGCCAGCAGCCGCGGTAATACAGAGGGTGCAAGCGTTAATCGGATTTACTGGGCGTAAAGCGCGCGTAGGTGGCCAATTAAGTCAAATGTGAAATCCCCGAGCTTAACTTGGGAATTGCATTCGATACTGGTTGGCTAGAGTATGGGAGAGGATGGTAGAATTCCAGGTGTAGCGGTGAAATGCGTAGAGATCTGGAGGAATACCGATGGCGAAGGCAGCCATCTGGCCTAATACTGACACTGAGGTGCGAAAGCATGGGGAGCAAACAGGATTAGATACCCTGGTAGTCCATGCCGTAAACGATGTCTACTAGCCGTTGGGGCCTTTGAGGCTTTAGTGGCGCAGCTAACGCGATAAGTAGACCGCCTGGGGAGTACGGTCGCAAGACTAAAACTCAAATGAATTGACGGGGGCCCGCACAAGCGGTGGAGCATGTGGTTTAATTCGATGCAACGCGAAGAACCTTACCTGGTCTTGACATAGTAAGAACTTTCCAGAGATGGATTGGTGCCTTCGGGAACTTACATACAGGTGCTGCATGGCTGTCGTCAGCTCGTGTCGTGAGATGTTGGGTTAAGTCCCGCAACGAGCGCAACCCTTTTCCTTATTTGCCAGCGGGTTAAGCCGGGAACTTTAAGGATACTGCCAGTGACAAACTGGAGGAAGGCGGGGACGACGTCAAGTCATCATGGCCCTTACGACCAGGGCTACACACGTGCTACAATGGTCGGTACAAAGGGTTGCTACCTAGCGATAGGATGCTAATCTCAAAAAGCCGATCGTAGTCCGGATTGGAGTCTGCAACTCGACTCCATGAAGTCGGAATCGCTAGTAATCGCGGATCAGAATGCCGCGGTGAATACGTTCCCGGGCCTTGTACACACCGCCCGTCACACCATGGGAGTTTGTTGCACCAGAAGTAGGTAGTCTAACCGCAAGGAGGACGCTTACCACGGTGTGGCAGATGACTGGGGTGAAGTCGTAACAAGGTAGCCGTAGGGGAACCTGCGGCTGGATCACCTCCTTAACGAAAGATTGACGATTGGTAAGAATCCACAACAAGTTGTTCTTCATACGATGTATCTGAGGGTCTGTAGCTCAGTTGGTTAGAGCACACGCTTGATAAGCGTGGGGTCACAAGTTCAAGTCTTGTCAGACCCACCA
>NZ_WURP01000040.1:0-2988 GCF_009829025.1 Acinetobacter sp. 18QD2AZ41W
ATAAGGTGTATTATGTTAATTTTAGAAAATCTTCACTACTATTATTTTAAAATAAGCCTTATATCCAAGCATAAAACAAGGTTGTCTAGACTTCTTTTAACAGTAAAGTTATCATAAAACTGAATTTTATTTTTTAGGTAAGTTTATGCATTCTATCCGCATTCGTTAAGACACAACTATTTGCATAGTGACACTATTTTATAATGGTGGGCTTTTGTTGTGTCTTTAAGAATATATGCGGATATATAAAGTAAAAGTATGCTTAATTTATAAGTATGCTTTTAGTGCATAGTTTCCAGTTATAACTTAATTGACTAGCTATTTGTCCACCCTGTGGATGAATAGCTTTTTTTTTGGGAGGACACTGTGATGCTAGCTTTTGTTTTCACCTAAATCCTGTTTGCTGCATAAAAAATTTCAAGAGCTAAACAGGAGTAAATAAAAATGAGTTTAATTATTAAAGCGAGAAACATACGCTTGGATTATGCTGGGCGTGATGTTTTGGATATTGATGAATTGGAAATTCACTCTTATGACCGTATTGGTCTTGTGGGTGATAACGGAGCAGGAAAGAGTAGTTTACTCAAAGTACTTAATGGCGAAATTGTTTTAGCCGAAGCGACATTACAGCGTTTTGGTGATTTTGCACATATCAGCCAACTGGGCGGAATCGAAATAGAAACGGTCGAAGACCGGGCAATGTTATCTCGCCTTGGTGTTTCCAATGTACAAAACGACACAATGAGTGGCGGAGAGGAAACTCGTGCAAAAATTGCTGCCGCATTTTCCCAACAAGTACATGGCATTCTAGCGGATGAACCAACCAGCCACCTTGATCTCAATGGAATAGATCTACTTATTGGTCAACTTAAAGCATTTGATGGAGCATTACTTGTTATCAGTCATGACCGATATTTTCTTGATATGGTTGTAGACAAGATATGGGAGTTAAAAGACGGTAAAATTACGGAATATTGGGGTGGTTACTCGGATTACTTGCGTCAAAAAGAAGAAGAGCGACAACACCAAGCCGTAGAATATGAGCTGATGATGAAGGAACGGGAGCGATTAGAATCTGCTGTGCAAGAAAAACGCCAGCAAGCTAATCGATTAGACAATAAGAAAAAAGGAGAAAAATCCAAAAACTCTACCGAAAGTGCTGGACGACTTGGGCATGCAAAAATGACTGGCACCAAGCAAAGAAAACTGTATCAGGCAGCTAAGAGTATGGAAAAGCGTTTGGCTGCATTAGAAGATATTCAAGCACCAGAGCATTTGCGTTCTATTCGTTTTCGTCAAAGTTCAGCCCTAGAACTGCACAATAAGTTCCCGATTACGGCAGATGGTCTGAGCTTAAAATTTGGTAGCCGTACTATCTTTGATGACGCTAACTTTATAATACCGCTTGGCGCTAAAGTCGCTATAACTGGATCGAATGGAACAGGGAAAACGTCCTTGTTAAAAATGATATCAGAACGTGCTGATGGATTAACCATATCTCCAAAAGCTGAAATTGGCTACTTTACACAAACAGGATATAAATTTAACACGCATAAATCTGTGCTCTCCTTTATGCAGGAAGAGTGCGAGTACACAGTTGCGGAAATTCGTGCAGTATTGGCTTCAATGGGGATCGGAGCGAATGATATTCAAAAAAACTTATCCGACTTATCGGGAGGTGAAATCATCAAACTGCTTTTATCCAAAATGCTTTTAGGAAAATATAATATTTTGCTTATGGATGAACCAGGAAACTATCTTGACCTAAAAAGTATTGCCGCATTAGAAACAATGATGAAGTCCTATGCAGGAACTATTATCTTCGTATCTCATGACAAGCAATTGGTCGATAATATTGCTGACATTATCTACGAGATCAAAGACCACAAAATCATCAAGACTTTTGAGAGAGATTGTTAATGATAGCCAATCTAATCCGAACATTAATTATTGAACTCTTTAAAGGAAATTAAAAATGACAATTCAAGATATTCAATCACTTGCTGAAGCACACGGCTTGTTGCTTACGGACAAAATGAATTTCAATGAAATGGGCATTGATTTTAAGGTCGTTTTTGCTCTTGATACAAAGGGGCAACAATGGTTGCTGCGTATTCCTCGTCGTGATGGCATGAGGGAACAAATCAAGAAAGAAAAACGCATTTTAGAATTGGTAAAAAAACATCTTTCTGTAGAGGTTCCTGATTGGAGAATTTCATCTACAGAATTAGTGGCTTATCCCATACTTAAAGATAATCCTGTTTTAAATTTGGATGCTGAAACCTATGAAATAATTTGGAATATGGACAAAGATAGCCCGAAATACATAACATCTTTGGCAAAAACCTTATTTGAAATCCATAGTATTCCTGAAAAAGAAGTTCGGGAAAATGATTTGAAAATTATGAAACCTTCAGATTTAAGACCTGAAATAGCAAACAATTTGCAGTTAGTAAAATCTGAAATTGGTATAAGTGAGCAATTGGAAACCCGCTACAGAAAATGGTTGGATAATGATGTTCTATGGGCAGATTTCACCCAATTTATACATGGCGATTTATATGCTGGGCATGTACTAGCTTCAAAGGATGGAGCTGTTTCAGGCGTTATTGATTGGTCAACAGCCCATATAGATGACCCAGCGATTGATTTTGCTGGGCATGTAACTTTGTTTGGAGAAGAAAGCCTCAAAACTCTAATCATCGAGTATGAAAAACTAGGGGGTAAAGTTTGGAATAAACTATATGAACAGACTTTAGAAAGAGCAGCGGCCTCTCCTTTGATGTATGGTTTATTTGCCTTAGAAACTCAAAATGAAAGCCTTATCGTTGGAGCAAAAGCTCAGTTGGGAGTTATATAATTTAAAAATATGATTGCTGAGAACTGCCTTGTTTTGAAACTTGGTTGGCTTTAATTAGTTTTTAGTATTCTTTATAGAAAATGCCTCGATCAAGGGGCATTTCTAACAATCATTTAACATAAAATTTC
>NZ_WURP01000041.1:0-2935 GCF_009829025.1 Acinetobacter sp. 18QD2AZ41W
ATAGAAGAATTACTGCCACATCGCTGGAAATCCAACTCAAATTAAAAAAATAGGCATGGGGTTCAGCGGACGCTTACATTCATTTCCAATCAAGTTATGTTTCAAGTGGCGTGCGAACACTGCACAATTTAATTCACGGTGCCTAAGACAGGTATCAACTTCGGACCAGCCATTCTAGCTTTGCTAATGATTTCCACCAGCTCATCATAAGTCAGTTCAAACTTATCCTCACTATCAAATACATAGACCATATTCTTGCCTTCATGTTCAGGTGGAGTAGGTGGTACAAATCGTTTCGGGATAAGAATTTGTGCGAGTTGTTCGTCAGTTAATTTAAATAAGTGCATGTTTTTATCCTACTCTTGGTAAGTCAGACCATTTGGTTAAATACGAAGGTGATCTAAGGTTTTGATTCATGTGCCATGTGGCTTCTTTATTGTTGGCAATGCCTAGCGTGACGAGATTCTTCCCAAACCGTTCACTGATGGCTTCGATGGCATCTGAAAGCCTTTCTCGCTCTTGCTTATGTGAATAGTCCGTGAATAGATCGGGCACAAACTTGGATTGATCTGTAATTTCGAGCAGCACGATTCCCGCCTTTTTATACTTAAAGCCTTTCTTAAATATCTGATCGATGCCTTTCATCGCGGCCTTGGTGATGAGCAGTAGATCATCCGTATGCTCATGCATTTGAACGACGATGTAAGGCGAGTAGCGCTCTGTATTATCAAAGCGACTGGTTTGGATATACACGCCGATCATCTTGCAGATTGAGCCATCTTCCCGCATTCGTTTCACGGCTCTGGCCACATAAAGCCGAACCGAAGCTTTAATGTCATCCATTTCATACACTGGGTTGCCATATGAACGGCTGCTGATGATTTGCTTCTTCGCTACAGTATCATCACTAAGGTCAATACAAGAAAGGCCCTGTAGCTCAAGCACCGTCTTTTCCATCACGATACTAAACTGCTTTTTGATTTCTTTAGGATTGGCATTGATCAGATCCAGCACAGATTGAACACCCATAGTATTGAGCTTCTTACAGTTCTGTCTGCCTACGCCCCAAACCTCAGACACATCAACCTGCGCGAGTAGCGTTTCTGTAGAGCATGGGTCCATATGGGCCAGATTACAGACCCCATTGAAGAACTTGTTTTTCTTGGCGAGATGATTGGCAATCTTGGCTTCGGTTTTAGAGCGACCAATTCCAATACAGCAGGGTAGGCCTAACCAACGCCAAGCCTTAGCCCTCATGTCTTGAGCATATACAGTCAGGTCAAATAGATGCTCGTAAGCTGTGAGCTTCAGAAAGCATTCATCAATGGAATAGACCTCTTGATCTCCTGGTGCAACATAGTCCCCAAGCAGCTCCATAAAGCGCTTGGACATTTCGCCATATAAGGAGAAATTACTGGATAGCACCTGAATGTTATGTTGTTTGATCAGCTCTTTAATTTGGAATACAGGAACACCCATCTTGATGCCTAAGTCTTTCGCTTCCTGGCTTCTGGCCACGGCACAGCCGTCATTGTTGCTGAGCACAATGGTTGGGCGATCATTCAAGGCAGGATTAAACACACGCTCACACGAGACGTAGCAATTATTCACGTCGACTAACGCGAATATTTCATTTTCACTTTGCATGGTTATTCTTCTTTTTATGAGCGGTGATAAATACGCTTTAAATTAAAAGTCACCACACCCCAGATTGATATGGTCTGACTATCATCAGGAATGATGTGATTGTAATTCGAATTTTCAGCCTTCAACCAAAGTTCTGGAAGCGGATAATCTTCATCTCCAAATATTTCTTTGATTTCAGACTTGGACATCTTATTGGTGATCATCAGCCGCTTAATGGTCGAGGCATTGTCATCAATCAGGGCAACCACGATATCGTAATGCTTGGCTTCAATACTGCGATCAATAATGATTGGATCATTAATCTCTAGGCCAGCATCGAGCATGGATTCACTGTCTACATAGGCAATAAAAGTAGAAATAGGGTTGTGAATCAGGAACTCATTCAGATCGAGTGCTTTGTCTTGCTCATCCTTGGTGCTGAAGGCCGGACCTGCAGGAATACGCTCTAAAGAGACGGGAATAGATACTTTGGATTTGGGTAGGACAGCAGTAAGCCCTAATTTTTCAACAAGCTCATTTTGAACAGCGATTTGTTCAAGCACGGTGTTGATGGTAGGACTTGGTTTACCCTCTGGACCCATGAGCTCTTGTAAAGATGACCATGCGTCGTCAGAGAAGTAAATAGGCAACTTCTTAGACATGAGATACTCCTACGCTACGAGGCGTGTTTGGAAGTAGAATTTGTTTAAATAGGATATTACTAACAGCGTTTAAAATTCAAATTTAAAAAGTTGTGGATAAACAAGGATGCGTCAGAATAAGACGTTTTGTTTCTGCTCATCGCGTGGAAATGTGACGAATTCATCGGGCATTTGAAAGAAATATTCATGCGCATGTTCATGATCGGCTGTTAGCCAGTCTTTTCTGTACTGTTCTGGAATAACGATGATGGATCGCTTCTCATCCTTCGGTGCATGGAATTGTTTCATAAAAGGGTGATGGTCCGAATTGATGGTCAACATTGAAAAGGAACGTACCTTATTGCCATTAATCACTGCATCATCATAGATCCCTGCAACAGTAAAAGGCTGATCATCTTTACGCTTGATGGTGTACCAGTGTGGCTTGTCATTGATGTATTTCGGCTCATAAAATTCTTGTACTGGGACTAGGCAGAACTTGCTGTACTTCCAAGCATGTCGAAAGCTAGGCTTATCTGCTACAGACTCAGTTCTGGCGTTATAAGTATGACTGCTGAACTTCAATTCTTTGTAAGCGTCCGCTGAACCCCATGCCTATTTTTTTAATTTGAGTTGGATTTCCAGCGATGTGGCAGTAATTCTTCTAT
>NZ_WURP01000042.1:0-2868 GCF_009829025.1 Acinetobacter sp. 18QD2AZ41W
TACAACAACTGTTTGGGTGTTGTATAGTCAAGCCTCACGAGCAATTAGTATTGGTCAGCTTCATGCATCACTGCACTTCCACATCCAACCTATCAACGTCGTAGTCTTCAACGGCTCTTTAGAGGACATAAAGTCCTAGGGAAATCTTATCTTGAGGTAGGCTTCCCGCTTAGATGCTTTCAGCGGTTATCCCTTCCGAACATAGCTACCCGGCGATGCGACTGGCGTCACAACCGGTACACCAGAGGTTCGTCCACTCTGGTCCTCTCGTACTAGGAGCAGATCCTCTCAAATTTCCAACGCCCACGGTAGATAGGGACCGAACTGTCTCACGACGTTCTAAACCCAGCTCGCGTACCTCTTTAAATGGCGAACAGCCATACCCTTGGGACCTGCTTCAGCCCCAGGATGAGATGAGCCGACATCGAGGTGCCAAACACCGCCGTCGATATGAACTCTTGGGCGGTATCAGCCTGTTATCCCCAGAGTACCTTTTATCCGTTGAGCGATGGCCCTTCCATACAGAACCACCGGATCACTAAGACCTACTTTCGTACCTGCTCGACTTGTGGGTCTCGCAGTTAAGCGCGCTTTTGCCTTTATACTCTACGCGTGATTTCCGACCACGCTGAGCGCACCTTCGTACTCCTCCGTTACTCTTTAGGAGGAGACCGCCCCAGTCAAACTACCCACCAGACATGGTCCTCGCTCCAGATCATGGAGCAGAGTTAGAACCTCAATATTACCAGGGTGGTATTTCAAGATTGGCTCCACCGAAACTAGCGTCTCGGTTTCAAAGCCTCCCACCTATCCTACACAAGTAAGATCAAAGTTCAATGTCAAGCTGCAGTAAAGGTTCACGGGGTCTTTCCGTCTAGCCGCGGGTACACCGCATCTTCACGGCGAATTCGATTTCACTGAGTCTCTGCTGGAGACAGCGCCCCCATCATTATGCCATTCGTGCAGGTCGGAACTTACCCGACAAGGAATTTCGCTACCTTAGGACCGTTATAGTTACGGCCGCCGTTTACTGGGGCTTCGATCAAGAGCTTCGCTTACGCTAACCCCATCAATTAACCTTCCAGCACCGGGCAGGCATCACACCCTATACGTCCACTTTCGTGTTTGCAGAGTGCTATGTTTTTAATAAACAGTTGCAGGGGCCTGGTTTCTGTGGCTGCTCTCAGCTCAGGAAGCAAGTTCCATCACCAAAAGCAGCGTACCTTCTCCCGAAGTTACGGTACCATTTTGCCTAGTTCCTTCAGCAGAGTTCTCTCAAGCGCTTTGGTCTACTCGACCTGACCACCTGTGTCGGTTTCGGGTACGATTCCTGTGTAACTGAAGCTTAGAGACTTTTCCTGGAAGCATGGTATCAGCCACTTCACTGTACAAGTACAGCTTGCTATCAGTTCTCAGCATAGAGCACCCCGGATTTGCCTAAGATGCATGCCTACAACCTTCCACCTGGACAACCAACGCCAGGCTGACTTAACCTTCTCCGTCCTCTCATCGCATTACACAGAAGTATTGGAATATTAACCAATTTCCCATCGACTACGCCTCTCGGCCTCGCCTTAGGGGTCGACTCACCCAGCCCCGATTAACGTTGGACTGGAACCCTTGGTCTTTCAGCGAGCGAGTTTTTCACTCGCTTTGTCGTTACTCACGTCAGCATTCGCACTTCTGATACCTCCAGCAGACTTCTCAATCCACCTTCATCGGCTTACAGAACGCTCCCCTACCACGCATAATAAATTATGCATCCGCAGCTTCGGCATATAGTTTTAGCCCCGTTACATCTTCCGCGCAGGCCGACTCGACTAGTGAGCTATTACGCTTTCTTTAAAGGGTGGCTGCTTCTAAGCCAACCTCCTAGCTGTCTATGCCTTCCCACATCGTTTCCCACTTAACTATAATTTTGGGGCCTTAGCTGGCGGTCTGGATTGTTTTCCTCTTGACTACGGACGTTAGCACCCGCAGTCTGTCTCCCGGATAGTACTCATTGGTATTCGGAGTTTGCATCGGTTTGGTAAGTCGGGATGACCCCCTAGCCGAAACAGTGCTCTACCCCCAATGGTATTCGTCCGAGGCGCTACCTAAATAGCTTTCGGGGAGAACCAGCTATCACCAAGTTTGATTAGCCTTTCACCCCTATCCACAAGTCATCCCCTGGCTTTTCAACGACAGTGGGTTCGGTCCTCCAGTTAGTGTTACCCAACCTTCAACCTGCTCATGGATAGATCACCTGGTTTCGGGTCTATACCCAGCAACTAATGCGCCCTATTAAGACTCGGTTTCCCTACGGCTCCCCTATTCGGTTAACCTTGCTACTGAATATAAGTCGCTGACCCATTATACAAAAGGTACGCAGTCACCGAACAAGTCGGCTCCCACTGCTTGTATGCATGCGGTTTCAGGATCTATTTCACTCCCCTCACAGGGGTTCTTTTCGCCTTTCCCTCACGGTACTGGTTCACTATCGGTCAGTCAGGAGTATTTAGCCTTGGAGGATGGTCCCCCCATATTCAGACAAGGTTTCACGTGCCTCGCCCTACTCGACATCATCATATAAGCCCTTTCGTGTACAGGACTATCACCGTCTACGGTCGCACTTCCCAGAGCGTTCCACTAGAACTTATATGACTTAATGGGCTCTTCCCCTTTCGCTCGCCGCTACTGAGGGAATCTCAATTGATTTCTTTTCCTAAGGGTACTGAGATGTTTCACTTCCCCTCGTTCGCCTTGCATGACTATGTATTCATCATGCAATACCTACCTTATGGTAAGTGGGTTTCCCCATTCAGACATCTCCGGATCACAGGATATTTGCCGCCTCCCCGGAGCTTTTCGCAGGCTATCACGTCTTTC
>NZ_WURP01000043.1:0-2667 GCF_009829025.1 Acinetobacter sp. 18QD2AZ41W
GCTTAGCGGAAAGTTCTTTTACCCTCAGCCGAAATGCCTGCCGTTGCTAGACATTGCCAGCCAGTGCCCGTCACTCCGCGGTCTTCACTGCGTGATCGAGTTGATCGACACCCGCCGTGACACGCTCCATGAAGTGCCTGCCTGCGTCTGTTAGCCGAACGCCCCGCGCATGGCGCTCAAATAGCAGGACACCAAGGTTATCCTCCAGCGCTTTCACACGCGCGCTGACGCTCGACTGGCTGATACCAAGTGCCTTGGCCGCATGCCGAAAATTCAGATGCTCGGCGACGGCGATGAACTGAACAAGGGAAATGAGCGGTATCCTGCCAGACAGGATACCGACATTCACGAGGTTTCGATGGTTAGTGCGCCGCATCGGAGCGGGCCTGCTACCAGTCGTCGGTTAGACGACTGGCGACTTCTCGGTGGCAGCCCCACGGAGCCGAAGGAGCACCAGCCCCAACGAAACCAGTACCGCCATCGCCGTGGCGTAACAGATCACGGGCCACGCTGTGTCACCGTTTAAAAGTGCCACCGCCAATGTCCCGACAATGCTGACTATCAGGCTTTGAACGCAGAAGTAGAACGCGACCGCTGATCCCGCGATGTCGTCGAACTCTGCCAAAGCGCCGTTCGCGGTAACGGACACCGTGAAGACAATACCGACCGCGACAACCCACATCGGTAGGATGAAGGTGAGGAATGACGGCGAGCCGTAAAGTTCGCCGATCCCCAACAGGACCGCTCCGCAAACAAGCAACGCCATCCCACGCGCCACGCATCCTGCGATGCCCCATCTGGCGACAAAGGACTTCGCGAAACGGGTTGTCACGATCATTACAAGCGCGACAGTGGCGAAGGCAAAGCTGAATCCGATCTCGGAATATTCCGCTTGGCCTATGAGCACACGGGGAGCCGTCGAGAAGAAGACGAAGAAGGTGCCCATACCGGCGCTAAAGCCGACAGTGTAAACCCAAAAAGCCGGACTCGCGAAGATCGGCAAGACAGATCGGCGCGTCTTGACTTGATCCAGAGGGCGGGTTTCGTGCCACCTGAAACCCGCATTTAGGAGTGCGAGCATCGCCAGTATAGCCAAAGTAATGAATATCGCCTGCCATCCCAAGAACTCGCCGATCAATGCTCCGGCGATAGGGCCGAGCGCAGGCACGAACGCCAGCATCGAACTGAAAAGGCCGTAGATGACGACACCCTCAGGACGGTTGGCATAAACGTCGCGAACCGTCGCGAACGTCGCCACCAGCATGGCCGACGCGCCCACTGCTTGAAGTAGACGGAAAGCGACAAAGGCCGGTGCAGTTGAAGACCAAGCTGCTCCCAGAGACGCAATGACGAAAGCCGTTGCGCCCGGCGATTAAGTTAATAAACATATTAAATCATTAATTAGTTTTTGTAGTTTAGAGAGTTTATTTCTTAGGGTTTCTATTCCTCAATTATTCCGTATCCTTCTGGTGCAGGAATCCCATGTTCCGAAGAACGACTGACTGATTCCCACTCTTTCCATGTAAATATACGTTTTTCTGCATTTTCAACAGCTAAATCATATACAAGGCTTCCCAGAACTAATCGGAGAGGCGGATTCTCACTATTAACCAGTTTCATTATAGCTTCGGCGGCTAACTTAGGATCACTATCCACCGATTCGTTTGAATATTGTTGGGCCAACTTTTCACGTAATGAATCATACTCTTTTTTCTGTGTAGTAAAACTCATTTTTAAGTATAGATTCGTCCAGTAACCTCCAGGTTCTACGATAGATACTTTTATACCAAAATGTGCAGCTTCTTGTGCTAAAGCCTCGCTAAATCCTTCTAAAGCAAATTTACTAGCGCTATAGATTCCCGACATTGGACCACTAATCAGTCCACCAATACTAGATATCTGGATAATATGACCTGATTCTTGTGCCCGCAAGTACGGCATAACAGCTTGACTTACCCATACTGTACCGAAGAAATTAGTTTCCATTTGGCTTCTAACTTCATCTTCACTAAATTCTTCAATCATTCCCATTACCATATTCCCTGCATTGTTAATGACAATATCGAGTCTTCCAAAATGTTTAATGGCAGTTTCCACTGTAGTCGAAACAGCACTTCTATCAGTAACATCAAGACTTAAAGGAAGTAACATTCCTTCAAACTGGCATTTTAACTCATTCAGTTTTTCAATATTTCTAGCAACACCAACAACCTTCTCTCCTGACTCCAATGCTTTTTTTGTGAATTCGTATCCTAGTCCACTGCTTGCACCTGTAATAAACCACACACGTGTATTTTCATTGTTATTAAATGTCATAAATAATCTCCTCCATTAATCATGTAATATTGGTATCATTCAATACCAATTTAAAACAAACAAAATAAAGAGCACAGGCAATCTGCCTATGCTCTAAATATAGAAATATAAAATTTCAACAGGATTAATCCGATTGTTGGTATCACAAATAAGCCATCAAATTCATTGATGTACCCTTTTCTACGAAGTGTCATGGGAGATCTCCCTTTAAAATAAAAAAGAGGAAGATTCCTCTCCCCCTTTTTACTATAACCGTATAATAAAGGTTTCCTATACGTATAGGAAGAATAAACGCCCTTTTCACCCAAGTCCAACAGCTTTGGACCGCAGTTGACTCTTTCGACACCCCTG
>NZ_WURP01000044.1:0-2624 GCF_009829025.1 Acinetobacter sp. 18QD2AZ41W
ATAAAGAAAAAGCCCATTCAGTATTGAAACTAAATGGGCTTTCGCTTTATATTCAGCGGTACGCAGTTATTTGATGCGCTAACATCAAGTAACGAAGATCAGCAGAGCTACCAACTCGTGCAGATTTCACACTAAGGCTTGTACCTGAACTCTATTTTCACAATAAACAGTGTTTAGATCAAGACTCAAAATGATAAGTCTTCGTTAATACGTGTTTTTATTCATCAAATAAGCATCCTAGATCAAGCTTTGCCTGCTTCTGCGTGTCCGTTTTACGGATTGGCATGCGTTGCATGTGGAGGGAATAAGAGTCACTGGTGCAACGTAGCGATAGTCGAAAGGCTAAACCGCTTACAGGGGATTCTCACAAAGGCGGAGCGTTGGAAGTAGTTGTATAGGTCGGTTAAGTTGCATGTTGGGGAAACCCTCGCAGAGAGATCGCCATACTTCGACAGGGAGCGTGTGGGAGAAGGTGCAAGACCTTTAGTCCTTGTCTGCATAGTCAGCAAAACTATGTGCGGATACGACCGATATACGTGGCTCCGAAGCCAAAAGAATATGCGGTAAATCGGCAATACTTAAAGGATGTGTCATTTTTTTAAATGGCCGCCTTTAGGGAAAGTATTGCCGAAACTCTCTCAACCGTTTCCAAAGCCAAAGCACGAAGTGCGACGCTTTGGGGGCGTGTTGAGAAGTTGAGAGCATTTATTCATTTTGTATAGGTGAGGGGATCAGGTATTCTTTTAGATATTAAACATCTTTTCTGCTTAGGCTATTTAGAACATTTTTAGGGGTAATTGTGGAAACTTTTTTAATAGTAGCGGTAGTAGCTATAGTTTTATTTTTCTTTATGAAACGACTTTTTTCTTTTAAAAATGGGGTTCAGTTAAGTATTAGACCTTTCCATGAATGGATGATTCTAGCAAAGAGTGCCAGTAAGAAAGAATTAGAAGTAATGTGTCATTCTGTATTGCTTGAAACAGGAAGTATGTTAGAAAAAGCTAATGTCATCTCACAGAAAGAATTTAGAGATTTATTTACGAACTCTAGAGTTTATGCTTCTGATTTTATAATGTTAACTCTTATAACTGTTGATATTCAGGAACAATTTTCTAAGTCTACTAATTTTCCTTTGAATGAATCTGAACAGGCTAGAGTTTATTTATATAAATGTTTTTGTAGATTAAATTTTGAAGGTTTTTCTTTTGAAAATAACTTTTATCAAGGTAAAAATGCCTTAATCGCTATAGCTCAATATTCAGCTGATAAACGACAAGAATCATGGAATTAATTTAATGAGTAAGTTTAAAAGCTTACTCATATTATTTACTTTTTAGACCGTTGATTAAGCTCTTGTTGTCCTAATTCCTTCCAAATCTGCCATTTCATATCATTTGGGTCGATTTCAGCAGTTTTAAGCAGAACTCCAAGTAATTCGGCTGGGTCACGCTGATCTAGGTTAGCAATCTCAAAAAGTGCGCCTAATTGAATAAGGTGACGTGTACGAGCTTTGCGTTCAGCTTCCTTTTCTGCATTCAATAATTTTCTGACTGCTACTTTCTGCTTATTGGCTCTATCTATGGCTTTTTCAGCTTTGATCAAAGCATTCAGTTTTTTCTCTTGGTCGGGTGTTCTGTATTGGATTTTGGCTAATTCAAGTAAAAGTTTTTGAGCATCACTAGGATTCTTTAAAGCAGAAATGTAGGTAATTTTTTCAGATAGCCATTCATTATTCATATTCAATTCCTTAATTCAGATACCGCAAAAGCACAGGCTCAATTCTCAAAGAACGATAACAAAATAATTACGTCCAATGTCCGCAATTTTGTTAAAGTTCGTTCTAGAGAAGTTCGCCTGTACTTCCATCAAAATTTTGATGGCGCGCTTAGACGTTTCTCAATTTCATTGAGAAACCTAAGCACGTTAGGGACTTCATCCCTAAAACCCTGAAACTTCTTTTTTTCGTTCAATTGAAAATTGAATGAAAAAAAGAAGTACCAAAGCTAGGAGCAACAGCATGCAACTAAAACAGGTATTGGGAAAAATCAAAGATATTAGTTTTGGCGTGATCGCAGCACCGCTAATTATCATCATTATGATGTGGGCTTCGATACTTGATCAAAGAGCGTTTAAAAAAGAACGTAACCGAAAAAAGAAACAGGATAAGACCTAATGGCGATTGCTCGTTTAAGTGTCAAAGTCGGTAAGGCAGGTAAAGCAGCACCGCATGCCGAATATATTGATCGGGATGAAGAAAAAAAGCTGGAACAAGAACAGGCAGAAACCGACCTTGAACATAGTGCCTATGGGAATATGCCGAAATGGGCTGAACACAATCCGATAACCTTTTGGCAGTCTGCCGACCTTTATGAGCGAAAAAATGGCAGTACCTATCGAGAATATGAAATTGCCCTACCTAGAGAGATGAATGCAGAGCAACGTCTAGAACTGGTTGAGGACTTCATTCAGTCCGAGATTGGCTCAAAATATCCATATCAGTTTGCGATTCATAACCCTAAAGCAATGGACGGCAACGATCAGCCCCATGTCCACCTCATGTTTAATGAACGTCTGCAAGATGGAATTGAGCGAGATCCAGAGCAATATTTTAAGCGCTATAACAG
>NZ_WURP01000045.1:0-2576 GCF_009829025.1 Acinetobacter sp. 18QD2AZ41W
TGGGCTTTTTTTTATATTTTCAAATAGTGTTTTAGTAAAAATCAATCAAATTTCGTATAACAGCCATTATGTTAAATGTATAACTTTATAAAGTGTTAATTTTAAAGTCTTCCAATGTTTTGCCTTTTTCTTCTAATAAATTATGAACAAACTCAGGCTCTAATTTCAGCATCAGTTCAATAGCATCATGGATTTTCCAAAATTGTAATTCAGGATGATCTATTATTTGGATTAAATGGTTTTTAATTAAAGGAATATATTCATCGTATTTTTCATCATCAATTAACCAAAATAAGCGACTAATATCAAATGGTTCTGTATTAGATATTTCTATAATCTTTTGTATAGGATGAAATATTTTTATTCTAGCCTGCTCACCAAATCCTAGATCAGCTTGGAATGCCCAATAACGAACAAAAGCGCTAAGTACATGCTGAAGTGTATCATCATAACCATGTAAACGATGATCTATATAACCATCTAATTTATTTTCATTTAATAAATTTACTAATGCATCAAAACCAGAGGATTGTCCCCAATTAGTCAGAAGTTTTGCTGCCTTAAATACAATATTTTCATCAGAAGAATTTAATAAATTTATGACTTGTTCTATACGATCTTCAGGAATATCTTCTGGATCTAAATCTGTTGCATCACATGCGTAATCTGCATGAGTAGGAACGTCATGCAGTAATACAGAAATTTCTTTATTCATTAAGTCACTCATTAATAATTATCTTAAGATTTCCTAAAATTAACATAATACACCTTATACGAAATACGTTATAATTCCACTTAGAAATCAATGCTGTAGTTTCTAGTTTATAGCCCAATCGAGCCCGTTTGGGCTTTTTTTATGATTTTTCATGTTCCACGGATATTCTTTAATCAATGTTCCACGGTTTTGATTAGATATTTTAATCATTCCAGTAAGAGCCGAGCGAGTGTCTACGAGCGACCACCTGGCATTAAAATTTCGCTTCTGCCTTTTCCCTGATTACAAGCTCCCTTTTGCTTCGTAACGAAAGATACAGAGCATCCCGAATGGGTGCGAACTGTATTGGTCAAATTCTAGAGGAGCGAAGCGAGCATAAAAACTACTGAGCGAAGCGAAGGCATAGTTTCTTTTTTTATTAAATCCTCAATTCATATTTGAAAAAAACAGCCCCTCAACCGAGCGAAAGCGAGGTTAAAACGTCCGAGCTTTAGCGAGGGCATAGGGCTGTTTTATTTTCTGTATTTTCCTTTTTTATCTTTTAAAAAGCTTTTAAAAGCTTTTAGACCCCCTTCTAGCCCATATCTAGCAAGGCTTTCAGACTTTAAAAAAGTACTTTTACCGGACAACTAAGTACTTTTACCGGACAAAACGCATTTAAAAAAGTACTTTTACCGGACTTAAAAAGTACTTTTACCGGACATTAAGGTACACAAATTTAGATGTACTTTTTTTAAAAAAGTACAAAAATAATAGTCAAATTTTAAGCAATAATATACTATATAGGTACATATCCGAAAAAGTACTTAATAGGCATTGTAGTTATATGGACGAAAATAAAAAAACGTATCCACCTTCTTGGGTTGTGATGCAAAATAATATTCAAGAATGTTTTAAGAGTATGAATATTGATGAAAAGCGTATATTGATACTTGCTAGTCCAATTGCTAGAACTACTCAAGCAACAGAAAAAGATCCTATTATGATTACCGCTGAAAAATTCGCTGAAGAGTGTGGAATTAAAACGCATTCAGCATATACACAGTTAGAAGTAGCAAGTAGAAATCTGATTAAGCGTAGTTTTTCTTATAACAATGAAAGAGGGAAACGTGTTCTGTCTAATTGGGTAATTGATTGCATTTATGAAGATGGAGGTATTGCAATTCGATTCCCTGAGATCGTTTTATTGATGCTTACAGAATTTGATAAATTAAATCCATATACAAAGTACAAAAAAGACATCGTACTTAGTCTAAAAAAAGATTACTCATTCGATTTTTATCACTTAGCTAAAAAACATCAGGCTATGGGAAAATTTGAAATGTCTTTAGAAAAAATAAGAACTGAATTTGGCTTACCTGAGTCTTATCACGATCTAAGTAATCTAAAAAAACGTGTTATCAATCCATCACTAGATGAGATCACAGCTAATACAGATATTGCCCTAACTTATGAAAACGTTAAAAAAGGGCGTTCTGTGGTTGGCTTTAAGTTTACTGTCAGAGAGAAGCCCAAGCCTAGATTAATAGCATCAGAGCGAGAGCAAGAAACACTAGATATATTCCGCAGTCTGTCTGATGGTCAAATCAATACCTACAGCTCTATTTTGTCAAAAGTAGGTAGTATTAGTGATCTAGCTGGAGCAAAAGACTATCAAGCATTTGCAATTTGGATTGCTAATATTTTACGAGATCCAAAATCAGTCAGAGAGGAAACCGCAAAACGTATATTTAAAGCCTTGCGGACTGAAACAGATTTTAAAGGTTAAAAAGCTGTCTATCCCGATCTTCTGTTAAATACTCGTTGAGTTCAGCGAGTATTTTTTCTTTATTGGCTTCATTGGCATTCATTTTTTTAATCA
>NZ_WURP01000046.1:0-2299 GCF_009829025.1 Acinetobacter sp. 18QD2AZ41W
TCTACGTAAAGCAGCCGCTTTTTTCGCCCAGGCGGAGCTCGACCGCCCACACAAATAATGGTGGATTTTATCCATAATAATAAAGAGCTGTACGGAGTCGAGGCGATTTGTAGAATTTTACCGATCGCACCTTCAACCTATTACCGGACTCTAGATCTCTGTGAAAATCCAGAACATCGAGCAAAGCGAGATTTACATGACTTGCATCATGCTGAGGAGATTAAACGAATTTGGAAGGAAAGTTCAGGTCGGTATGGTGTACGTAAAGTCTGGCAAAAACTGAAACGTGAAGGCTATATTATTGCGCGCTGTACTGTTGCTCGATTAATGCAAAAGCTAGGTATAAAAGGTGTTTGGCGTGGTAAGAACAAACAAACCACCCGTAGCCGAGATGATCAAAAACGAGCGGATGACTTGGTAAAACGTAATTTTACTGCTGATCATCCTGACCAACTGTGGGTGAGTGACTTTACGTATATTCAAACAAATTCAGGCTGGGTTTATACTGCATTTATTATTGATGTGTTCTCACGAGCAATTGTTGGATGGAAAGTATCGACACGGATGAATACAGATATGGTGCTCGATGCATTGGAGCAAGCATTGCATGATCGAGGCATGCCAAAGAATGTGATTCATCATTCCGACAGAGGTGTGCAATATCTTTCCATTCGCTATACCAATCGTTTAGAAGCAGCAAATTTACGAGCATCAGTCGGTACGACTGGTGATTCATACGATAATGCTTTGGCTGAAACGGTGAATGGCTTATACAAAACAGAGGTGATTGAATATCTAAAAGCAGATTGGCAAGGTTTAGCGGATGTACAACTTGCGACACTAAATTGGGTAGATTGGTTCAATAAAGAGCGTGTACATAGTGCACTAGGTTATGTATCACCTTTTGATTTTGAAGCAATGTACTATGATAAGATTAACCCGTTAGGTCAGGTGGCCTAACTTAAATAAAAAACTCTCCGACAAACCCGGTACGGTTCAGTTGATTGAATTATAGGGGCTATCAATGCGAGTTGGAAAATCAAAAAAAGAAGCTTTGGCTTCTTTTTTTTTTGATCATCTATAAGTGCTTATACAACTGAGAAAATATAAAACACTTGAGAATTTTCTTAAGTCATACATTGTGACTTAAGAATTTGATAAAGAACATTGTATGAAATAAAAAAGAGAAAATCATAAATATTTGAAAAATAATAATAAATAAAATTGGCATGCAAGTTGCAATAATCTTATGGAGAATATGAGGATTTTGGTATGCAGCAACTCAATGTAGAACAGCCTCCTTGCTTTATTCATGTTACAGGGACTCAGCGTGACAAATATATCGAATTTGAATTTTCGATAGGTGATCCAGAGTTAGCTGTAGAAATGATTATGCCAGTCAAGGCTTTTGAAGAATTCTGCGCACACCATCAAGTACAGCACCTAAGTACGGATGATTTTGCAAAGATTGAATATGACCGCATGAAGTGGCGATTTGGACAGGCCGGTATTAGAGAATAAAAACTCTAGTCTTTATTAAAAAATCAGGAAGATTTATATGCAAATTGATATTAAAACATCTTCAGTTAAGCCTTTAAGAAATACTTATGCTTATATTGAAAAAAGATTTGGTGATAAACCAGCTTCACGTTATCAAGAAGCGACCTACGATATTCAGGAAGAAATTAATTTTCATTACAAACCTTTATGGCAGCCTGAATTTGATCTTTACGATAAGGGCCGTACTGTAATCCAAATGAAAGATTGGTACGTGCTTAAAGATCCTCGTCAATTTTATTATGGGGCTTATACCCAAACTCGAGCTAAACAACAAGAGATTTTAGAAAGTAATTTTACGCTTGTTGAAAAACACGATTTATTAAGAAATATTTCTGAAGAAATTCTAAACAAAGTAACGAAATTACTACTCCCACTTTATTGTAAACAAGACATTTTTATCTTTTATATTCAATGGCTTATTTTCCTGCTAATTGGTAATACCATGAAAAATACCATGCTCAGAAAAGGCTTAACAATATTTTGAAAAATTGCCTACTGAGCGCTGCCGCACAGCTCCATAGGCCGCTTTCCTGGCTTTGCTTCCAGATGTATGCTCTTCTGCTCCTGCAGCTAATGGATCACCGCAAACAGGTTACTCGCCTGGGGATTCCCTTTCGACCCGAGCATCCGTATGAGACTCATGCTCGATTATTATTATTATACTCTGTACACGACAAATTTCACAGAACCCTTATCCTATCAGGATTCTGCTTTCTTAAAATTGCCAAAATTTCCTTAA
>NZ_WURP01000047.1:0-2150 GCF_009829025.1 Acinetobacter sp. 18QD2AZ41W
GTTTTATGCTTGGATATAAGGCTTATTTTAAAATAATAGTAGTGAAGATTTTCTAAAATTAACATAATACACCTTATACGAAATGCTTGATATTTCTCTTTAAATATCATTATATTAACGTAAGCCGTTCTGGAGTATAGGGCACCAGAACGGCTTTTTATTGATTATTCATGTTCCACGATCACTAATTGAGCGATGTTCCACGGTTTTATTCAGTTTTAATAAACATCATCCGGTTTTTTGAGGAGTCATTATTTCAAGTGCTTGCACTGAAATTGGCTCTTCAAAAAACTGGAGTCTTGGCTAACCATATGGAAGGAAAAAGCGGCTTAGGAAGCCTCTCTTCTTCTGTTCTGGTTCAACATGCTCCGGGATAGGAATACGCTTATTGTCTTGCTGAGGAGTAGTCAATTCGTCATAGTTCGTTGCTAGTTCCGACCGAGGATCCGTTGCTATATCCTGTTTAAAGCTCTGATCGGTAAAGGTAGTCATATTGGCTTTTGGTGCTTCTAGTAAGCGCTGCATAGCTTCAATCTGTTCTTGATAAAACGATTCACGTTCTAAAGATTGATTTTCTCTCTGTATTGCCTGATTTAATTGTTTTTCCAGTATGTCAACTTGACGTTTTAGTAAGTCAACTTCTGTCAAGTTTTGACTGTTAATTGATTGACTTTGATTGACTGTATCCTCTTTTTTTTGTGGTTCCCCAAAAACTCTTAGGGCCTCTGAAAAGTCAATTAATCCATCAGATCCTTTAGATAAATTTCCTTTGTTTATATGTGCATATATGGCTTGTCTTGAATATCCATAAAGCTTAGCTAACTCTGAAACTGACAGTTTTTTCATTATGTAAACCAGTTTTCAACTTGTGTTAATACCTGACTGTTAACTTAACAATTTCAATTAACAATGTCATTGAAATCCTAATTTTCTGAGTAAAGGAAGTAATTCCTTAAATTTCTCTGCATCTTGCAGCATGGCAGCTATACGTACAGCAAACTGCTGATAGCTTTCTGTGCCTTGTGAATATTTACTCATCTCAGGAAGCTCTGAGAGCTTGTTGGCGAATAGATGGCGTTGTTTATCTGTTATTTTTGAAAAGAGGTCTAATGTATTCGGATCTCTTTTAGATTCGACTGAATGCGTGGCTGATTTTTTCTGTTTAAAGCTAAATGAAAAACCAGTAATAGATCTACCTGTTTTATGCTGTTCAACTTTGACAATAATATCGGTATGTTCATTTACTTGTTTTAATGCAATGTCTAAAACATATTTTTTAAAATCATACATTCGTTTGTATTCAGTCTCGAGTACACCTATTTTTTGTCTAAAATCATACATAGTTATGAGAGGCGTTTTTCCAGTACTACGCCATGCAATCAATATTTCATATAAACGAACAGCATAAGCACTTGTTAAATTACTTATTTGTTGTATTTCATACTTTGTAAATTGTTCTTCTAACCTAGTAATTAAAGGCACAATAGCAGGGGCAAAAATAAGTCTAACGACAGCTTCATTATCAATATAAGCCACCTCGCTCACCCATCTTGATTTGTGATTAATAGTGTTACCTTTTTCACTAAGACTCTGATAACTGAATTGTCTTGCAAACAAGTCATCGCAAGCATCTTTTAACGCCTGATAAGCCGTATTTCGATGTACACCAAACTGATTAATATAACTTTCAGCATGAACTGTTAGTGGATCATTAGCATTTATCCCTTTACCCGATTCCCTTGCTTCAACAATAGCTAGGAGAATTAACCTCTGTTCAACTAGATCGAGGTTATAACTGGCATTGATTAAGGCGTTATCTTTAACAACTAGTTCTGTTTTCATATGAAAAGATTATATTTTTAATTCAATAAGACGAGGTTATATAATTATCTCGCTTAATGCAAGGTAAACCTCGTTTTAATGCAAGGTAAACCTCGTTTTAATGCAAGGTAAACCTCGTTTTAATGCAAGGTAAACCTCGTTTTAATATCTCTAGAACCATTATGAATAAAGGATTACAGCTTAATTAAAAGCATTTAAAAGCTTAAAAATAATTAAAAGCCCAGGGAGTAAAAAATTGCCCTTGGTTTTCGCTTCGCTCAAACTCTATTGAATCTCGCTTTCGCTCGATTCGTCGGGGCAATTTTTGG
>NZ_WURP01000048.1:0-2096 GCF_009829025.1 Acinetobacter sp. 18QD2AZ41W
CAGAAATTGGCTTGAAATGGCAAGTATCAGAAATATCTGCTTTAGCAGAATTACTCAAGGCACTTGCAACATGATCCGCATTGATGAAATCTGGCTTTCTACCCAACCTCTGGATATGCGAGCAGGGATGGATACTGTCATGGCTCAGGTGGTGAGAGCCTTTGGCTACATCAAACCGCATTGTGCTTACCTGTTCTGTAATAAACGTGGCCATCGCATGAAAGTACTGGTACATGATGGATTGGGCATCTGGCTGTGTGCCCGGCGGTTGGAACAGGGCAAATTTCACTGGGCTCAAGTTCACCAAGGTGAAACCGTGGCCCTCAGCCCGGAACAGTTACAGGCACTGATCCAGGGTTTGCCCTGGCAGCGCATTGGACGACAGCAGGTGGTGACGATGCTTTAAACCAGGCTGTTCCATTCTGCTATTCTCCAAACGTTCTATTTCATTCTTCTCATGACCTCAGGCATACTGCGGTCATGAATACGCTGCCTGACTTAAGCCAACTGACCCATGAACAACTGCTGGAATTTACCAGACAGTTGGCGCTGCAGCATCAGTCTCTAGCACAATCAAACCAGCAATTAGATGCCAAAGTTCAGCATCTTTCCATTCTCAATCAAAAATACGAGCATGAACTGGCGCTGTTTAAACAGCACAAATTCGGCAGTAAAAACGAACATCTCACTGCAAAACAAATCCACCTATGGGATGAAGCGGTTGAAGAAGATATTGCTGCTGTTGATCTGGAATTAGAACGATTAAATGCAGATAAAACCGATGCAGCGACACAGAAAGCCAAAACCAATAAACCTAAACGTCGACTGCTACCCGATCATCTACACACCATCCGTATTGAGCATGAACCTGCATCAACCCAATGCAGTTGTGGCTGCCAGTTACGTCGTATCGGCGAAGATATCAGTGAAAAACTGCATTTCAGACCGGCACAGTTCTATAAGGAACAGCATGTGCGTGGCAAATGGGTCTGTGATCAGTGTGACACCCTGACTCAGCAAGCGATGCCTGCCTATGTGATTGATAAAGGCATTGCTTCACCTGAACTGCTCAGCCATGTGCTGGTATCGAAGTATGCCGATCATTTACCGCTGTACCGTCAACGTCTGATCTATCAGCGGGCGGGAATCGAGCTTTCTAGATCAACGTTATCTGACTGGATAGGTCGCTGCGGTGTAGAACTGGAACCTCTGGCCAATGCCTTAAAAGAGGTGGTACTACAACAGCAGGTGCTGCATGCAGATGAAACACCGGTCACCATCATGCGGATGGGTGAGAATGATAAAAAACCGAAGAAAGGTTATGTCTGGGCCTATGCCACTACACAGTACAATCCAGTTCAGGCGGTGATCTATGACTTTCAGGATAGTCGTTCAGGCCAGCATGCTGCAGAGTTCTTGAAAGGCTGGCAGGGTTATCTAGTCTGTGATGATTACAGTGGTTATAAAGCACGCTTTAAATCAGGCCAGGTCATTGAGGTGGGCTGCATGGCCCATGCACGTCGTAAATTCCATGAACTGCATGTAACTGGGAAAAGTCAGGTCGCTGAACAGGCATTGGTGCTGATTCAGAAACTGTATGCGATAGAAGCAGAGCTCAGGAAAAAGACCGATGGTACAGCGGAAGACCGCCGCGAATACCGACAACAGCATAGTCAACCAGTGATGCAACAACTGTATGAATGGCTCAACCAACATCATCTGACGGTGCCATCGAGTTCTCCCACCGCCAAGGCGATCAATTACACTCTGAAGCGTTGGCCAGCCTTAAGCCGCTATTTGGATGATGGCAATCTACCGATTTGCAATAATTGGGTAGAGAATCAAATGCGACCTTGGGCCTTAGGGCGCAAGAACTGGCTGTTTGCTGGCTCGCTGCGCAGCGGCCAGCGAGCGGCGAATATCATGACTTTAATCCAGTCAGCAAAGCTGAATGGCTTGGATCCGTATGCCTATTTAAGTGATGTGCTGAAAAGGCTGCCGACGCATAAAGCGACCCAAATAGAAGAATTACTGCCACATCGCTGGAAATCCAACTCAAATTAAAAAAATAGGCATGGGGTTCAGCGGACGCTTAC
>NZ_WURP01000049.1:0-1994 GCF_009829025.1 Acinetobacter sp. 18QD2AZ41W
TCTGCTTTGATCTCATCCACACATTTTTTAATGACTTGATAGGATGGGTATAGAGTCTGGTATTGCTTGGCTTTGGCCGGATGTTTTTGTTGGTACTGCTTCCAGGCATGTTCTTTAAACTTTTCATTTTCCAATAAATCCTTCACACCATGTTTTTTCTGGTGTTCATGCTGACCTTTCAGCTTTTTGTGTTCCTGGTAAATCGCATCACGTTGGGCTTCCCAGGCTTTTTTTCCAAACAGTAAGGGTTTGTTCTGGGTTAATTCGTGGTGTTGATCGACTAGGCTTTGCAATTTGTCATGACTTTGCTTGAGTCCGCTTTTCACGATCTCCTGGGCAAGCTGCTGATTGAACTCGTTTTGATGTTTGTGGTGCTTGGTCAGGTTTATTTCGGCTTGTTTTAGATTGCGCTGGATAAAATCCAGGTCTAGATTCGCGTCTTTTACGCTGATTTCGCGTTTTAGCACTTTGCCAAGGGTTTCCCTCTGTTTTTCTTCAAATAGGGCTTTTTCGTCAATTGGTGGCGTTTTAGCGCTATTTTTGATTTGGATCTGCTGTTCAGTTTTCAGTGTGCTGAGTTTTATCTCATTTTCAGCAATCAGCAGATCCATATTTTTGCCGTATTGCAGCTGAGCCTGATTTCTCTGTTTGATTTCATCATTGCTGCGGCTGATTTCGGTCTCAATCCCTTTTCGGCGTAGTTCGGTGACTTTCGGTCCTTCGTGCAGGGTCGCTTCCAGGCCATTCTCCTGGTCTTTGTAGCTGCGGTGGTCGACTCGGGCGGTGTATCCGGCTAGATCCAGGTGCATATTGCAGATATCGGCAAAGTGTTCGCGCCAGTGTTCAATTTCTCCACTGTGTTTCTGATCCAGTTCCCGGGTTTTCTCAGTAAAACCTTCCGGAGTGAGCTTACGTGTGCTCATCAGGATATGCGCGTGATAATTGCGTTCATCGCTGCCGGATCCAGTATGCGGTGCATGGATACAGGCATCGACGGCCACCTGATGTCTGTCTACGATACTGGCGCATAGTTCTTCGAGCATGGCCAGGCGTTGTTCCTGATTTAATTCACTTGGAAAAGCGATTTCAAATTCCCGGGCAACTGTCGAGTTTTTTCGGGTTTCCCGTTGTTCCACTTCGTTCCAGAGTTTTTCCCGGTTTTTTAAATGCTCTGGTGCGCCTTCGGGTAAATAAATTTCTTTGTATTCCACACCAGTTTTTCGGCGGTAGTCATGTTCTCGGCCTTCACGTTCACAATAGATCTTTTCGCCGGCCCGATAGGCGATTGCAGCAGTGGCGGAACGCCCTGCTGATCGTGCTACGGTTTTGACTGAAAAGTGGTAAATCGCCATGCCTGTTTTTCGCTTTTAAATTTTCACGTCGTGAAATACAACCGTGAATACGGTTGTCGGGGTATTGGGGAGACCCCAATCGTACTTGCAAACGTAGTTTGCATAAGTGCGCTCTTCGAGGAAAACATTACTATACATATAGCACCTTGAATGCAGATTCAAGTGCGCTTATGTTAGGGATGGTTTCCCAGGATGATGGTATTGGATTAATGAGCGTTACTGAAACACTAGACAGCAAAATTAAAGCCCAGGAAGAAAAGCTGAAACAGCTCAAAGCTCAAAGACAGGCAGCACTAGCAAGAGAACGAGCCAAAGAGAAAGAACAGGCTCGAAAGGATGATACCAGACGTAAGATTTTGATCGGATCTTGCATGCTAAAAATCACTGAAGATGATGAACAAGCCAGAGCTAAACTAATTGCTCAGATGGATAAGTATTTAACGGATGAGCGTGACCGAAAGCTTTTTAATCTATAAATTTTGAGAGATGAGTAGTGGAAGATTCAACACTTAATGAGTTAATACGTAATACAGAATTATTCTTTGAACATCACTGGAATGTAGATCTATTAGGAAAGCCTCCTGAATGGTCACCAGTACATTTTAATTTTGGAAAAATTCCTAATTACGATAAACAAGGTGT
>NZ_WURP01000004.1:0-272145 GCF_009829025.1 Acinetobacter sp. 18QD2AZ41W
CTTAACACTTCGTGCTAAGTTACTGTTTTATCAGAAGTTTTAATCTTCATCACTGCCGATGGATGTGCATTCTACAGCATTTCACACTCAACACAACCCTTATTTTTAAATAATTCAGCAAAAACCCAACGACTGTTTATTTATTCTACAAAAAATGCAGGTTTTTCTATTTTTTGAGCATTAAAGGTACAGAATTTGATAAATGAGTTAAAAGTTTGTCGGTTTTATCTTGTTCTTGAAAGCGTAAAGGACGGCAATCAATGTATTCACAGTAGCCACCTTCCCCATTTTCGTTCTCTTCATTTATTTTGACCTGATAACTAAAACTTCCAACATAGCCCGCGGCCAAACCAAATTTGAAATCACCGCGACTTTGCCCTTGTACCCAAATACAGGTACCATCTTTAGCTTCGTAACACCATTCAAATTCACGTGGCAAATACATATTTTGCCCATTCGGCGTGGTGACGCGCGGATAGACACGATGAACTTTAAAATACACTTTTTGGTCAAACATCTGAGTCTGCATCTTGTTTAAATCACGCAAATACATCCGAGACTGAACAATACTATTCACTCCATCCCGAATTTGCGCCAACAGTAGCTGCCGGTTTTCACTCAGGTTAATAATTTGATAAGTCAGGAAGGCCAAAGGCAGATAAGGGAAATTGAAACTTCGTGCATATTCAAAACTTCCGAGGCTATCAATATTATATGTCTGTTGTTTATATTTTAATGTGCCCTGGCAATAGCACAGCAAAGACCAGTGCTCGGCAAGTGAAAACCTCACCTGGCTAAAGTGGGAAATGAGCTGAGTGGTATGAATGCTTAAATCGAAACTGAGTTCCGAGTCAAAACGCTGCAAACGAAAATGAGGAAAGGCCCCACTCAGTTGCTCCCGATCTAAAAACTGAAATAAGCCAGCATCAAAGTTACAGTCCTGCTGTACTGAATAACGATGCAGTTGGCCGACCATATGCGAACTCGTGCTGCAAATCACCGTAGCGGTATCCAGTGCGTTGGTTTGAATTGCACTGGGATTGGCCAGCATCGGTGCATTCGGCTGCCCGATAATGCTGAGAAAATTTAGATAGTGCAGCGGCGCCGGAAGTCCAGGAATCATCAAACCTTGATGAATAATCTTATATTTTGAGTTGGGGCCATGATAGGCAGGATAATGCGAAACAGTTGGAGTCTGATTCAGCTGTTTCGAACGATCTAAAAAATCTTGAAGAAACCGCATCTCAGACTCCTTATATTTTTATAATCTACTCGATCTTTTTGCCATAAAGGTGGTCACAAAACCAGATAAGGCATAGAGAATAGAAATTACCAGAATGCCGACAGGAATATTATAAGTCATCGCAGCAAAGACAAATACGGCAATTGGTAATACAAAAAACGGAACGCGTTTACGCTCTACGGTCTTGAATGAATAATATTTGATATTGGAAATCATCAACAAGCCCACCGCAATAATGACAACGGCGTTAATGATCTGAATGGATGCTTCACGAATATCAAAAATTTCAGGAAAATCTAAACCGACCCAGACCAGCGAAACAATCATGAGAGCCGCCAATGGACTGGCCACACCAATAAAATAACGCTTGTCTACCACGCCAATCTGTACGTTAAAACGGGCCAGACGAAAAGCAGCACAGGCGGTATAGACAAAACAGGCGGCCAGACCAATCCGGCCTAAATCACTCAACCCCCAGCTATACATCAAGATCGCGGGAGCCACACCAAAAGCCAGCATATCGGAAAGCGAATCAAACTGTTCACCAAACGGACTTTGCGCACCAATCGCACGCGCCACGCGCCCATCCAAACCATCCAGCAAAGCCGCAATAAAAATTGCATAGATCGCTTGCTGGAAATTGCCATTCATACTGGCAATAATGGAGTAGAAACCCGCTAACAACGCAGCGGTTGTAATCAGGTTCGGCCATAGATAGATGCCTCGACGCTTAACTTTCTGCCCTTCCTGGGTATGTTCCTCTTCTTCCACCTCAAAGGTGATGCCATCAAAAGGCAAGTCTTTTGATGAGTCGCGTTCCGGTTTGCTTATATTTGTCATTCTTGTCGATCCTAGCTATGACCTGTGCTTTGAAAAAATTATTCGCCGACTAACCAGCGAACTGCAGCGTGACCACCATTTTCACTCATACGAAGATGTGGGAATAACCATTGTAGTGCTTCATCTGCATCTTCAGAGAATTTCCAAGGCGGATTAATCACCAGCAAACCACAACCATTCAAGCCGACTGGGGTGTCATCCGGCCATACACAGACTTCACACACCAGTTGACGGCGGATGCCGGTCTTGAACATTTTTTTCTCGAAGCGTTCAATCATGGCACGGTCTTTAATTGGATACCAAACAGCAAATACACCTGTCGGCCATTTCTTATAAGCGGCAACCAGCAATTCTACCAATTGTGGAAAATCTTTACGCTCAAGCTCATAAGGTGGATCGATCATCACCAGACCACGTTTTTCTTTCGGCGGAATCACCCCCAAAAGACCTTCATAAGCATCACGCTCATGCAAACCGGCACGCTTGTCAAAAATATTATGACGAAGCTGCTGAAACACATCACGCTGCATTTCAAAAATGGTCGCTTTATCAATCTCGCGCATGCCTTCTAGTGCAAACCAAGGTGAACCGGGATAAGCACCCTTACCAAAGTTTTCACGCATTTTCTCAACAACTTTCAAATATTGTTGTACACCTTCAGGTGCATTACGCTTGATCGAGTCATCCAGTTTAACAAGACGATGAATACCGTTTAAGAACTCACCAGATTTTTGCGCTTCAGCAGTCGATAAATCATATTTACCCGCACCACCATGTGTATCTACATAGCGATAAGGTTTGTCTTTTGCATTCAGTCGAGTCAACAACTGAAGCAATAAAACGTGCTTCATGACATCGGCAAAGTTGCCTGCGTGGTAAGAGTGACGGTAATTCATGTTTCATTAATTCCTAATATCAACAGCTATTTTAACATGAAAAATAGTTTCGTTCAGGCACGATTCTTACACTAAAATAGCGAACCTGTTTTGCCACACTATCGAGAATTGAAAAAAATGGAAGCTGTTATCATCCCAGGGGATTGGAATGTTGATCAAATCTTAGATGATTTAGATCAACATGGCTTTAGTATTGTTGACGATGCTTATTCTAGTGAATATCAACATGCGGTAAGTCAGGAATGCTTAAGCCACTTAAACGAATTTCGTAATGCAGCCATTCAAAATGGCGTCGTCAGCAACATCCGTAGTGATCATATTCTTTGGTTACGACCTGAATTTCAAATTTCCCACCTACACACCCAAACCCTGCAACAGTTTTCTCAAGCTTTAAACCGCGCGTTTTATTTAGGCATTAAAGAAATCGAAGCACATTTTGCCTGCTATCACGCTGGCGAGTTTTATGCGCTGCATCGTGACAATCCTAAAGCTAAAAATGGCCGAATGATTTCCAGTGTGTATTATCTGCATGAACAATGGCAGGCAGATTGGGGGGGTGAATTGCGTCTGCAAGATAAAAATGGCCAGTGGCATATTATTCAGCCACAGCCGAACCGGATTGTACTGTTCCAGAGTGATTTGTTACATGAAGTTTTAATTTCCAAACAGCAACGTCTATCCATTACGGCCTGGTTAAGAAGCGATACAGCCCTAGTCTAATGCTCGCTCATGCTTTAAATTTATTTTTTTAACCTCATATAGGCATTATTGAGAAATGAGGATTGCGTTGATGCGATTAACAACCAAGCAGATTATTGAGCGACTGGGTGAAACTGACCAATTGTACTTAAAAGGCAATACGCCAGAATTAACGCTTGAACGTGCTGATCTTCGTTTACAGCTGGTGACTTTAAGTGAGCTGCGTCAGGAACAGCGACATTTCCTGCAAGAAGCGATTGTCTTACTTGAACAAGGCCGGGTGGAATTTGAAGAAATGCCGCTGCGCATGTATATCAATTTATCCTTGCATCTGGCCAAGGCTTATATGATGTTTTTTGAATTGACCAAAGAGCAGCATTTTGCCCTGATTACCCAGCAAATTCTTAAGCCGATGGCCAGTTATGAACATGGCGATATTTATTTTTTACTGGCCTATGCCAGTGCCAGTAAAAATGAGCCGGCCCTGACACGTCACTGGTTAGGTAAATACACCAAAACGGCTGAATGTGAACTGGAATTGTTGCAGCAGCATCATGCCTTTAGTGATTATCGTCAGCAGGAATGGTTTATCAAAATATTAAAAAGTAAAATGCATTAAGCTTAACAGCGTCAAAAAAACGCCTCATTTGAGGCGTTTTCTTTTGAGCATCACTTTCATTTTTTAAGTAATACCAAGATATAACACAGTTAAGCAGGCTGACGTCTGTAGGCATCCATGTGTAATTGCTGGTTCAGCTCATCCACCCAGATTGCCCAATCATCATCCTGTACCAGATGACTAATCAATAAAGAGCGCTGAGCTTTATTCCAGAACGGCGCATCGTGCAAGGACAGCCCTGCTGGCAGTTGATGAGTGCGTACATACAATTCAATAGCCGCAGGACTATTGGCGAGACCGAGCTGAGAAAACAAGAGCTCTAAGGATGGTTGGTTCTTTGCGAGCATCGCGCCCTCCTTATATCAGATAAATTGTAATTATTTATAGATCTAACTTATAAGATAAGGCAAAAAAAACCTAGTCATTTGACTAGGTTTGTTGTTTCTTTTTGTATGAATGCATTTAAGAGCTTTGCTTGTCGCTTTCCACATGTAAAAGCTGATTTAACTTGTCAATAATGACAATCCATTCATCATCTTGGTGCCAGTGTTCACGCAAGAAGGCACTTTGCCCCTCACTCCAGAATTCGGCATCTGGCAATGCGACTTCAGATGGTAATTGATGGGTATGGGTAAACTGAGTAATTGAGGCTTCATCAGAAGGCAAACCCAATTGTTCAAATAATAATTCTAAAGTTAACTGTTGTTCCGTAAGCATAAATAGACTCCATCGTAGCGTTAAATTATGAGCGTGTTGAGATTCGAATTCTTAGGTTGATTTATGGCTGGGTATGTCACAGGAACCTGAACCCTCTGCCTCAATATGTAATTGTTCATTTAACACATCGACAAAAATGGCCCAGTCATCATCTTTCTTCCAGTGACTGATTAGAAAGTCATGCTGTGATTTACTCCAAAAAGGAGCTTTATGCAGTGGCACATCCATACCAATTTGATGCGTGCTAATAAACTCGTCAATCGCTTCCGGACTCGAATCCAGACCCAATTGTTCAAAGAAAAGTTCGAAGGTGGCGCGTTGTTCTAACATCTGAACCTCCATCTTTTTTATCTATAATCTTGTCTCTACCTTAGATCGCTCATAGCGAAAACTCAGTTGTCTCTCCTTCACAGCTTGTTATTTTTTGTTGATTAAAGTGAGGGACATAAAAAAAGCACCCCAAATGGAGTGCTTTTTAATTTAATCTGTGCAGATCAAATTATTTAAGCATGTCAGCAATTGCTGCGCGCTCTTCTTCAAGTTCATTCAACGTAACGTTGATACGTTCACGGCTGAATTCGTCGATTTCTAGACCTTGAACGATTTTGTATTCACCGTTTTCAGTTGTTACAGGGAAACCGAACATTACGCCTTCAGGGATACCGTAAGAACCGTCAGAAGGGATACCCATCGTTACCCATTCGCCGTTTGTGCCAAGAGCCCAATCGCGCATATGGTCGATTGCAGCATTAGCAGCAGAAGCAGCAGAAGACAAACCACGTGCTTCGATGATCGCAGCACCACGTTTACCAACAGTCGGAAGGAATGTATTTGCATTCCATTCTTGGTCGTTGATCATGTCTTTAACGCTTTCGCCGTTAATTGTTGCAAAACGGTAGTCAGCATACATAGTTGGAGAGTGGTTACCCCAAACTGTAAGATTTTTGATGTCTTTAACCGCTTTACCAGTTTTAGCAGCAATTTGAGATGCAGCACGGTTGTGGTCAAGACGTAACATTGCAGTGAAGTTTTTCGCTGGAAGATCTGGAGCAGATTTCATTGCGATGTAAGCATTCGTGTTTGCAGGGTTACCAACAACTAGAACTTTAACGTCACGGCTCGCAACTTCGTTCAATGCTTGACCTTGACCGATGAAGATTTCACCGTTCACTTTAAGCAGGTCAGCACGTTCCATACCTGGACCACGTGGACGTGAACCAACTAGAAGCGCGTAGTCAGCATCTTTAAATGCAACTTTAGGATCATCAGTACCGATCATGTCTTCTAGTAATGGGAATGCGCAATCTTGAAGCTCCATCATTACGCCTTTAAGCGCTTGTTGAGCTTTCTCAAAAGGAACTTCGAGCAATTGCAAAATCACTGGTTGATCTTTACCTAGCATTTCGCCGCTTGCGATACGGAATAATAGGCTGTAACCAATTTGACCTGCAGCGCCAGTAACGGCAACACGAACTGCTTGCTTCATCTAATTATCTCCAATTGAGGATATTCAATGCGATTAAATAGTTAGTATTTAATCTAATAATCGTAAACGCGAAAGATTGTACTCCAATCCTTTGCCAGATGCATATAAAAGAGGACGGATTTCACCTAAAGTCTGATAGGAAATATAAATTAAATCGGCAAAAAAGCTCAGTATGTTCCTTTTATTGTGACAGTTTTTGGACATGTATTAATAATGTTGGCAGGACAGGATTTGTAATTGCCATTCGGGCGATAACAGACCTTGATTGAGGTAAGCACGCTGGCCGACTGGGTCTGCTGGCAGTTGAATCGCAAGGCATTGCCCGGTAATTGCGGATTAATTTTCAGGAATTTTGCCCGCAATGTATCGACAGAAATCGTAATATTTTCCTGTTCCGTCAGTTCTGCAGGCACTTTGAGACGATCTGCATAATTGATAATCGTCCGGAAATATTGACTGGCATTCATCGGCACGCAGCCACCGATATTGCGCCATAAAATTGTCCGGGTATTGTCATCCGGCATGATCCTGGCCACTACCTTGGACTGCAGTGGTGACAGTTTCGCGGAGCTATTGGTCGTACAATTTTGTGATGTAGTCTGAGGATATAAGCCGGAAATATTCAAGGAATAACCTTCTAGACATTTTCGTTTCTTTGCATATTCAGGGTACAGGCTACACAAAGCCGGCACCATTTCTACATCCATAACATAGTCTGTCGGCATGGCGAATGCTGCCGGACTGCTGCCCAAAAATACAAGCGCTGCCCATTTCCCCCAAACTCGACGATCCTTCATTATTTTCATGAATAAATCACCATCCCCAATAATTTTAATTTTATTGTGTATTACGTAATGGTATCAGTTGCATACGCTTACCCACGGACTGTGCACCCTGTCCTAACAAGAGACCGTAATGCGTGGCATTGGTCATGACATGTTTCACATAATCCCGAGTTTCAAGTAAAGGAATACTTTCAGTATATTGATCTGCTGCCATGCCCTGAAATTCTGGCTGCCAACGGCGGGCACGGTTTGGTCCGGCATTATAGCCTGCGGTTGCCAAGACTGGGCTGTTGCTGAGCTGACGCTGAATGGTCGATAAATAAAAGGTGCCGTAACGGATATTGGTATTCATATCGGTGAGAGCTGCCGGATTATAAGCCTCACCCATTTGACGCGCCACCAGCTTGGCGGTATCTGGCATGATTTGCATCAGGCCACCGGCGCCCACATGTGAACGTGCCACGGTATTAAAACGGCTTTCCTGACGCATCAAGCCATAAGCCCAAGCCGGATCGATCCCGGCATTGCGGCTATGACTGACCACGTAATTCTGGTGCGGCATTGGATAACGATAATTGTAGTTATGTTTGTTCACGGTGCGGTCAGCTGCATAAATGGCCCGATCATGCCAGCCCATGTCCATGGCACGCTTTGCTGCGGCCAGCAACAGCTCATCATCTTTCTTCAGATAGGCCTGACGCACTGCCCAGTTCCATTCACGGTTAATGTAGTTATTCGGTGCACTGATATTACGTAGCGTGAACGCACGACGGAAATGAATATCCTGATTCAAACGTTGCATGGCCTGATTCGATGGCTGAATTGGATTGGGTGTGCTCGCAGTTAGCTGTCCCAACTTGTCGCGTGCCAGCAAGTTGTGATAATCATCCCCGGCGGCCAATGTACGATAAATACTCTCTGCAGTTTTCTTTGAACTACGATCTGCACGCTGCTCACTGGCACGGGCCAGCCAATATTGCCAGCGATCTTCCTGTTTCTGATTGACGCTCATGGCATCAATCGCACGGATTAGGCTTTCCCACGCACTAAAACGGATGGCCTGACGCGCATAAATCTCAGCTTCTTCCGGACTAAATGGCAGACCATAACTGGCATCAAAGGCATTTAACACTTCCCGGTTAAAGTTGTTCTTCATGACTGTGGTTCCACCGACATAACCCACAGCTCGGTATAAGGCACGTTGTACTTGTACTGGTGTGCTTTCAGCAGTCCGTTTCAGAATGGATAACGCCGAGTCCAGATCACTATCTGCCAGACGTCCCAGTGCATAAATCAGATAAGCATGTTCTGCCGCACTGTTTTTCGGTGCAGACCATAAATAATTGGTTGGATTGGCCTGAATCGAATTGAGTTGTGCTAAAGACAGATTCAGACCGATTCCTTGCGCAGTGGCAATGGCCTGACCTGACTGACCGGCACGCAATTGTACCCAAAGTCGCTGTTGGCGGTCTTCTGCCGTCATTAAAGGACTAGAAAGCATCATTCGACCAAGTCCAGTACAAGAATCCGGTTGGCTATTGGTGGTTAACCAGACCTCTTTAAACTCGGCATAAACCAGCTCATCACCGGCTTTGGCACGAACTTGTGCTACGGCACAGGCTTCAGCTGGATCGGCATTGGTCACATAAGGCAATACCGGTTGAGCCGTGGTGAAATCTGCCATTTTGACTTTTTCTTCGACATAGTCCGCTGCCAGCTTTTCAGCCATCGCAGATTGCGGGTAGCGCTGAGCAAAACTGACAATTTGGCTGGCAGGTTGCAAGGCAAGATTCTGGTTTAAAATCCAGTATTCCGGATAATAGCCTAAAGCATCATTCTGCATGGACAGGCGATATTGTTGTAATAATTCAGTATTACCTGCATTGGCCGCACGTAAGGCATCGTTAAATTGCTCTTCAGCTGCATATGTACTTGCTGAACAGATACACGCCACACTTAACGTAATTAATTTATAATATTTATACATATTTTCAGTGTGTTTCAACATCCCTTTGCCTTCTCTCATCGATTCTGTGCCTAGCCTATGTTGCTTATCATAAGAGCTTTGTTGAAATATTATAAGCAACTGTATTGTTCAGTTATGTAACCTTATGATTAAGCAATATTAATCTACAGACAATTTTTACCCATAAATCAATATTTTTCCACGTTTAATTTAAGCTATAAGTTTAAGCGACTTTCCTGCTAAAATATGCGCCTTCCCATATTTCAGTCCGTGAATTGAATTGTTATTCACCTGTTTGATGCGTCAATCAGGCTGTTCGTTCACTCTTTCAACGTATTACCTTGTAGGAGCCTACATGACGGTTCAAACCTTCATTCCGAATGGTGCCCCAGCTGCCTCAGAAAACACTGTTACCCAGCCAGCGCACACCCCTGTCCATGAGATTGCAGTAAAAAAACTGTATATCGAAACGCAAGGGTGTCAGATGAATGAGTACGACAGTCACCGTATGGCAGACCTGTTAGGCGATTCTCATGGCTATGTGCTGACCAACGATCCTAAAGATGCCGATATTCTGCTGATGAATACCTGCTCGATCCGTGAAAAAGCCCAAGAAAAAGTGTTTTCCGAGCTGGGTCGCTGGCGCAAACTGAAAGACAAGAATCCGGATCTGATTATCGGGGTTGGCGGCTGTGTGGCGTCTCAGGAAGGCGACAACATCCAGAAACGTGCCAATTATGTCGACATGATTTTTGGCCCGCAAACCCTGCACCGCTTGCCACAAATGCTGGATCAGCATTTTGACCAGATCGAAAAACCGAAAAAAGAAAAAATCAAACTGGTAGATATCTCCTTCCCGGATATCGAAAAATTCGACTTTCTGCCTGAACCGCGTGTTGAGGGCTATAAAGCCTTTGTTTCGATCATGGAAGGCTGTTCAAAATATTGTTCGTTCTGCGTGGTGCCTTATACCCGTGGTGAAGAAGTGTCTCGCCCACTGGATGATGTATTGGCTGAAATTGCGGGTCTGGCAGAAAAAGGCGTGCGTGAAATTTCCCTGCTGGGTCAAAACGTCAATGGCTATCGTGGTGAAACCTTTGAAGGCAATATCTGTACTTTTGCCGATCTGTTGCGTTTAGTCGCGGATATTCCGGGCATTGGCCGGATTCGTTATACCACTTCGCATCCACTCGAATTTAATGATGACCTGATCCAGTGTTATCGTGACCTGCCACAAATGGTTTCACATCTGCATTTGCCGGTACAAAGTGGTTCGAATGATGTGCTTCAGGCCATGAAACGTAATCATACCATCGATGTCTATATCGAGAAAATTAAAAAGTTACGCTCAGTTCGTCCCGATATGCATTTATCTTCAGACTTTATCATTGGCTTCCCGGGTGAAACCGATGAGAACTTTGCAGAGACCTATCAATTCATTAAAGATCTGGATTTCGATCATTCTTATAGTTTTATCTATTCAAAACGTCCGGGTACGCCTGCGGCAGAACTGGAAGATACCATTCCGGAAGATGTCAAAAAAGAACGTCTGGCCAAAGTTCAGCAATGGATTAAACGCTCGAGTATTGACAAAACGGATGCCATGCTCGGTAGCATCCAGCGGGTACTGATCGAGAAAGTCTCTGATAAAGATCCGAATATTCTGGTGGGTACGGCGGACAACACCCGTTATGTCAACTTTATTGGTGATCCTGCCTGGGTAGGTCGCTTTGCCGAGATCGAAGTGACCGAAATTAAAACTTTGAATTTAGTTTATGGTGAACTCTTGAATCTTGAGCCTGACGTGGCGTAATGTAGAGCATATAACGTACACTTCATAAGGAATACTCTTTGACTGCAGCGATTCGACGTACAGTAGCTTTTCCTGGGATTTCAATGGACCGTATCCAAGCGATGTTAGGTGCTTATAACGGTCATTTGAAGCAAATTGAACAACGTTTAGATGTCAAAATCTCCCATCGCGGAGAGAGTTTTATTGTGGATGGTGGAATCGATGCCGTTGAAAGAGCCGAAATGCTCTTGCAACGTCTGCATGAAGAATCTGAACAGAGCCAGCAGATCAGCGCAGATACCCTGCACCTAATGATTCAGGGCAGTCAGACTGACCGTGAACTCCAGCAAGATCTAGAAGACCAAGAACATACCGGCCTGGACAATGTCTGGTTACAAACCCGTAAAGGCCGGATCAATCCGCGTGGTGCCAACCAGAAACGTTATGTACAGCGTATTCTGCAAAGTGATATTTCTTTTGGTATAGGTCCTGCCGGAACCGGTAAAACCTATCTGGCTGTCGCTGCTGCTGTGGACATGCTGGAACGCAATGAAATCCAGCGCATTCTACTGGTTCGTCCAGCGGTCGAAGCCGGTGAAAAACTGGGTTTCTTGCCAGGGGATTTAAGCCAGAAAATCGATCCTTATTTGCGTCCATTGTATGATGCTTTGTATGAAATGCTCGGCTTTGAAAAAGTGGCCAAGCTGATTGAACGTCAAGTGATTGAGGTGGCGCCACTCGCTTATATGCGTGGCCGCACCTTGAATCATTCTTTCGTGATTCTGGATGAGGCACAGAACACCACCCCTGAACAGATGAAAATGTTCCTGACCCGTTTAGGTTTTGGTTCGCGAGCGGTCATTACTGGTGATGTGACGCAGGTGGATTTACCGCGCGGCCAACAGTCTGGTCTTTCACATGCCCTTCGTGTGATTGATAAAATTCCTGAAATTCATATCACCCGTTTTCATTCGCGTGATGTGGTTCGTCATCAACTGGTACAGAAAATTGTTGAAGCCTATGAAGGCTGGGACAGTGATCAGCAGCGTTTAAGTGCTGAAGCACGTGCCGAACGTAAAGCACGTCAGGACGCCTTGATCGCTGAAAATAATGCTGCCGCAGATGCACAGCATTAAGCTTTCAATTTAAGGATTTGTGTTGAAACTTAGTCTTTCCTTACAGCAGGATTTTCAGTCACCTGAACTGGTACTAAAACGTGCCTCTATTAAAAAAGTAGTCGAAACCACTTTAGGTCATATCGGTACGCAAAGTAATTGCGAAATCGGAATTGCCTGTGTCGATCATGATGAAAGTCATAAACTGAATCTGGAATATCGCGGCAAAGACAAATCGACCAATGTCCTGTCTTTTCCGAGCGATCTTCCAGATGAAATGGCGCAATTTCTGGATGCCTTTCCCATTGGCGATCTGGTGATCTGTATTCCTGTGGTACTTGCTGAAGCGCTTGAGCAGCAAAAAGCGCCGTTGACGCATTTCACCCATATGCTGGTGCATGGCACCTTGCATTTAATGGGTTATGATCATGAAACATCAGATGAAGATGCGGAAGAAATGGAAGGCATTGAAATTGAAATTCTGGCCAAGCTGGGTTTTGAAAATCCTTATCTGGAACGAGATTAAGATTTAAAAGAAAATGAAGGAAGCGAGCTGAGGCTCGCTTTTTTAATGCTTTATATTCGCTCTTCCTCTAGGAGATGAGAATCCTCAGAATATATTCTGAGTTCGCAAGGGAGAGGTTCTAATACCTGTTAAAACCCCTCTCTAACTCTCTCCCAAAGGGAAAGAGAACTAGAATGAATTAACGTACTTCAAACTCTGCTTCAGCCGGATCAAAACGCCAGGTTCGGATAATCCGCAATTCAGAAATTTCCTTCATTTTGGCATCAAACGCACCAAATGGCGCCGCTTTACGTACAGAAGATTTCGCAGCCTCATCCAGCATGGCATGTCCTGAACTGTCAATTAATCGGATGGCACGAATCCCTCCATTCTGATTCAGGATCACCATCAGACGAACTTCACCTGCCAGATTCTGCTGCTTGGCAGCTTCCGGATAATACTGATTGCCATAAAACTCTACTTTCTGACGGAACTTTTCCAGATAGGCTGCGGAGACATCCTGCTTGGATTGAATACCATCCACAGTTTTAATTTTTTGCTGACGACTAAAATTTTGCTGACGCTGTAAATATTGCGCTTCCAGACTGGCCACCATGGCTGCTTTGGCCTGAAACTGGCTTTGTAACTGCTCCTGCATTTTTTTACGCTGATTTTCTTCTGCCTGTTTTTGCCAGCTCAAGGTGGTCATCAGCACTTTTTCTTCAAAACTGAGTTCCTGTTTCTGTTGCAGCAGATCCGGACTTTCTTGTTGTTCTTCCCCTGCCTTCTGCTCTAACAAAGGAGATGGCATATCACTCGACATCCGATGCGCTTCTCGAAACTTGCCAGACCCTTGCTGGTCTGTCTGGGCCAGAAAATCAGCGTGTTCAATTTTTTCATCTGTTTGTCGCAAGCTGACTGCAATTTCTTTGGTGCTGGTCTCCCGATCTTGCGGCATACCAAATTCCAGTGTCAATACGATCAAATGCAGAATGCCTGCGGTGAGCACGGCACTGCTAAACACTGGATCTTTCCACCAGGTTCTGACCAGAGGCATTAATATCATTGTTTATCACATTACCCAAACTCAGTCCTGAGTTCAGTTCCCCAAAAAAGTATTTTAAAGATTAAAAACAAACAAATTGGGCATTTCTATTTTAAAAATGCCAAATCCATCAAATCTTCAACGTTACATAACTAAAACTATAAAAATGGTGCTATTTATTTTGCTAAACTTCAAGCTTGAATACTTGTATTTTTCATACAATTCGACAAGATACACTTCGAGTCAAAAATAAAGTTGCTAGGATGCTTCAATATGCAAACGCTAATTTCCAATATTTCCAACCGAATCCGCCAAGTGTATCAGAGGGCGGAAGGATTTATTGAGGATGAGCGTGAATTCCCTTTATCGCAAGTCTTCTTAAATGCAACTTTTCAACGCTTTGTCACCGACAATGTCGATGCACTGAAAGACTTACACGCAGACCTGCATGAAGACTGGCTGCGTCTCTACGCGACACTAGACTATAAAGGCCTGAATATCACTTTGTCGGTAGACTTGAAGCTGGTTCAGATGGAACTGAATAAGACCACCCAGCTGATTGTATTCGAGCAAATCAGTGATACACAGCTTATTGACGCCAAATATCCAAATCTGTTGTATAAGCTTGGGGTGCGTTTTGCCCTGTTCTTCTATCAACGCATCTTGAACAAAGATCCATTGGGCATGATTCTGGAAAAACTTGGCGTTATTAAAGTCATTGATGACTTGCTGTATCTGGACTTGAACCGCTGGTTAGGCAAAAACCGTTCGATTATTGATACTCTAGGAAAAGTTCATGTGAATCATGCAGTGCTTCGCGAAGCTGAACTGGTGGTGATTGGTAATGTGAATCTGGCAGCCCTGTTTAGGAAACTTTCTCAAGACAGAGAGGAAAATTGGGATGAAGACGAAATGGACGATAACCTGGTGACCCCGATCAAACAGAAAGATCCGTCTTGAATACTATTCAATCCCGTTTTTTGAACTTTTGTTGAAAAAAACTACATGAAAGATACATTTTTGCTAGAAATATCCCTTAAATTTCCATATTTTGCCTAAAGAATAAAAGCTACAACAAGTAAGATATTTTGCCCGTTTAACCAATATAGGAAAATGACTAATGGTGAAGACTGTATTTAAGACTTTAGCGATGACCACAGGTCTAAGCGGTGCAATACTGTTGACTGGTATTTCTAGCCAGGCTTTTGCCATGACGCCTTTCCAAGCCAATTATCAATTTAGCTATAATGGCAAGAATATGGGTTCTGCCACCCGTACTCTGAGTAAATCCGGCAATAACTGGACTTACGTCTTTGCTGCAAAAGCCGGTGGTATTGCTTCAGCAACTGAAACCAGCCGTTTCACCTTTAATAACGGCAAGATTGGCTCCAGCAGTTTCAGTCGTAGCAGTAAAATCCTGGTACATAACAACACCATGAGTATTAACTTTAATCCTTCCAGCAAAACCATCAATACCAGAAAAGATGATGAAAAGCGTTCTTTTGCCTGGAGAGCCGATGTTCTGGATGAACTGAATGCGGAATTACAAATTCGTGAAGATCTAAAAAATGGTGGCTTAAAATCGAATTATTATCTTGCTGATGCTAAAGAGGTCGAAGGCCGTAAGTTTGTTCGACAAGGTTCAGAAACGGTCAGTACCAAATATGGTTCTTTTAATACCATCAAGGTGGTGATGAAGCATAGCAAGCCGGGTCGTGAAACCATCTTCTGGCTGGCACCGAAACTTGACTATCTGCCAGTCAAAGTTTCGCATGTAGACAAGAAAACCTCTTATGGTTTGCTATTAACTGACTATAAAGGTGCAAGCAACTAAGATTTTGGCGAATTTCACTTGATTTTTTCCGGGTGCTTTTTACAATACGCTTTTGCTTGAAAAAGCACCTGCTCTTGAGGATTCTCCCGTGCATGCACTAGAACAGAAAATCTTGGCCGAAGGCATCGTTCTCTCTGAAGAAGTTTTGAAAGTGGATTCTTTCTTAAACCACCAGATTGACCCAGTCATGATGCAATTAATTGGTCAAGAATTTGCGCGTCTGTTTAAGGATGCTGGTATCACCAAAATTATTACGATTGAAGCATCAGGTATTGCACCTGCAGTGATGGCAGGTTTAGAACTTGGTGTACCTGTCATCTTTGCACGTAAATACCAGTCTTTGACCCTGAAAGATGATTTATACCGCTCTAAAGTGTTTTCATTTACCAAACAAACTGAAAGCACCATCGCGATTTCAAATAAACACATCAGCTCAACCGACAAGGTTTTAGTGATTGATGACTTCCTGGCGAATGGTCAGGCGGCGCTGGGTCTGGCCGATCTGATTCATCAGGCAAACGCAGAAGTGGTCGGTATTGGTATTGTGATTGAAAAATCATTCCAGCCTGGTCGCGACTTGCTGCTTGAAAAAGGCTACCGTGTGGAGTCACTGGCACGCGTAAAATCTTTGGCAAATGGCACAGTTGAATTTGTTCGTGATTAAGCAGTCATGCTGATCATGAATTTAAAAGCGCCAGATCTGGCGCTTTTTTTTATAGCTAGCCAACTCAAAAATAAAAACCAAAATGTTCACAAAATATCAATTGTTTATCGCCTAAAGCACCTTATGCTTAACAGAACAAGATTCTAATCTTTTCAATTAAACCTATATTTATAGAAACATTATGCGTGTTACGACAGGTAGCATGTCATACATCATGGAATGAGACTATGCAATGTCCTAAATGTGGCTCAACCGAGATCGAACAGCGCGATCACGAACAGAATTTAAAGAAAATTGGCGGTATTCTCATGAGTTCTGCCGGCGCAACTGCCGGGACTGTGGGTGGTGCTGCTTCGGGTGCTTCCATTGGTGCTGCGATTGGCACGGTAGCAGGACCTTTAGGTGTTATTGTCGGCGGGACTGTAGGCACCTTTGTCGGCGCAATCAGTGTCGGGATTACTGGTGGTGTAGTGGGGAATTTTCTAGGCAAGAAAGCCGGGATTTCCGTCGACCGTAATTTATTCTTGGATTATCAATGTTTAAAATGCAAACATAGATTTATTCAAAAAGATCAAAAAGATCAAAAAGATCAAAAAGATCAAAAAGATCAAAAAGATCAAAAAGATCAAAAAGAAGATTAATATCATGAAGGAAATGAAGTGAGTGAGTTCTTCATTTCCTTCTGAGTTAATGCTTAAGACTGATTGAGTTTGAAAGCCACTTCAGCCAGTCGTTTGCCCTGTACTTCGCACAAAACTTTTTCATCTGGGCTTAAACCCTGATCATGCCGTGGGCCACTGACATGACTGGCACCGTACGGCGTACCGCCAGTCTTGGTATTGGACAAGGCAGCTGTAGCATTACTGAGCCCCATAATCATCATACCGTGGTGGAATAATGGTGGCAGCATAGTCAACAAGGTACTTTCCTGTCCGCCATGCATGGAACCCGATGCGGTAAAGACACAGGCCGGCTTACCGTGCAGCGCACCATTCAGCCATAGACTGGTGGTCTGATCCCAAAAGTATTTCATTTCTGAGGCCATATTGCCAAAACGGGTCGGTGAACCTAAGGCCAAGCCAGAACACTGGGCCAAATCCTCTAAACTGCAATAAATATCTCCTTCTGCCGGAATACTCGGCTCGGCTATGGTTACGACGCTAGAAATATTCGGGACAGTCCGAATTTTTACCGCCATTCCTGCCGATTCAACGCCATTGGCTATCAGATGTGCCATTTCTTTCGTTGAGCCATATTTGCTGTAATATAAAACAAGAACATAAGGTTGCATGAGGCTTCTTATTCATTACTTAAAAAAATAAAACTATACGATATTCTGTAACTTTTTTGGTTAAGCTAATGGATGAAAATTCATGATGATTAAAAAAATTGAGATTGGATGCACATGATTGTTGAGTATTTAAAAAAGTTACCCTTTTATGAGAAACACTGGTTTCAGTTTATTTTATTCGTACTCCGACGCTTTGAAGCAGACCGTTGTCGTGAGCAAGCCGGTTCCCTGACCTATACTACGCTTTTCGCAGTCGTGCCGATGTTGACGGTTTTCTTGGTCATTATTTCATCGATTAAAGCCTTAGAGCCTGCACGACAACAATTGCAACAGCTGATCTACAGTAACTTTCTACCCAAAACCACGATTGCCTTTGATAAAGCGCTGAATGCCTTTACCGATAAATCCAGTAATTTAACCGTGATTGGTATCCTGTTTTTATTTATTACGACCGTATTGATGCTCACCAGTATCGAAACGGCCTTTAACCGAATTTGGCGAGTGACTCAGACCCGAGGTGGAATCATCGGGTTTATGCGCTACTGGACTATCATTTCGCTGGGACCGATTTTACTGGGTAGTGCCTTCGTCATTTCATCAACCGTGGCTTCCATGAGTGTCCTCAGCAATAACTTTGCCGGGTATGAACTTAATGGTGCTTTTGTCCTCTGGGCCATTTCTTTTTCTCTGACCGTACTCGGATTTTTCATTCTAAACTGGACCATCCCCAATCGCAGTGTGCCACTCAAGTCTGCATTTATTGCCGGCCTGTTTAGTGCAGTGGTGTTTGAGCTGCTTAAAAACCTGTTCGGTTTTGTGATGTCAAACTTTACCAGTTATGAGATTGTCTATGGTGCATTCGCCGCTGTGCCGATCTTTCTACTGTGGATTTATTTATCCTGGAATATTGTCTTACTCGGCGTTGAGATCAGTTATGCCCTGACGGCCTTTGAATCTGGCCAGGATCATAAACGTCACCCAATCATCATGCTGCTGGATCTATTAGAGCTGTTTCATAAAAAGCAAAAAACTGGTGAGAGCATTAGTGAAGCAGAAGCATTAGATGCTTTGGGTCGTGATGAAATTGGTCGCTGGCCAAACTATGTAAGCATGTTTGAAAAACAAAATCTGATCAAACGTACCGATGACAATGAATATGTCTTGGTACGTGATCTGGATCAGGTGAGTTTTTGGGACTTTTATCTGCAACTTCCTTATCCATTGCCACGTAAGCATCACTTCACCGAGGCACATACCGAGGAAATCTGGATGCAGAAATTCTCGCCTAAACTACAGGAAACCGATCAATATCTGGAAGAAAAGCTGAGTTTTCCACTTTCTGAATTGTTCCGGAATAAATAATCCTAAATCCTCTCGCTTGAGAGGATTTTTTTAAGTTGTTTGCGTAGACTTCCAGCAGACGATCGCACCTGCGGTCACCAAAGCAGTACCAATCCAAAAACTCAGCTCGGGCCGAATATCCAGAATCAGCATCGACATAACTGAAGACAGAATTGGCATAAAATAGGTGGCCAAAATCAGTACCTTGATATTGCCGTACTGCATGCCCTGATTCCAGTTACTATAAGCAATCCCGATCAGACTGCCTACTATGGCGATTTCCAGCCAGAGCTTCAATGAAGGCATCCTGAAAGGCTCATCCAAGCCCAGATGTAAGCCCCATAACGCAATGACGGCGACCACAAAAAAAATCGGTACGCCGTTTTGTCCACGACCATATTTTCTGGTCAGAATGCAATAACATGGCCATAACAAGGCACCGATAAAAGCAAAGCCATAAGCCCAAGGATTTTCAGCTAAAACCTGCATAAGTTTCGATAGATTAGTAATTTCAGGATTGACCACCAACATCAGACCGACTACAGCAAGCAAAAATCCTGGAATGACCCAAAGACGCGCCTGCAATTGCCGGGCAAATATCGAAAAGACAATCATCAAGGGTGGCCAGAGATAATTAATCATCGCAATCAGCATCACCTGTTCACGGTGATCCGACCAGGCAACTGCAACAAGAAATAGAATTTCATAAGCAACGAACAAAGCCCCACAACCCAATAGATAGCGCTTGGACATTTGCCTGATTTTAGGAAATCCAATCAATGCCAGAATCGCCAGACTACTAAAAGTGTAAATCAGGGCAATCCCCTGCACCGGACTGGTAGATTCGGTAATCAATTTGACCACAGCCACCAGACTGGCCCAGATCAGAATGGAAGACAGGCCAATCCAGGTGGCCAGTTTCATCGACCAGACGTTCATGTTTGCTCTTGAGGATTGTTCGTTGTATTCGGTTTTTTCAGCCATCCCTGCAAGCTCACCAGAATCACGCCCAGCATGACCATACAGGTTCCAACAATAAAATTCAGTTCGATCTGTTCATCCAGAATCAGCACCCCAAACAGCATGCCAAATACAGGCGTTAAAAAAGAAAATACGCCCAAACGTGAAGCCAGATAATGTTTCAGCATCCAGAACCAGATCAAATAACTGGCAAAGGAAATCAGCATGGTATGAAAGATCAGACTGGAAATAGACAGGGTCGTCCATTGAATGGTCGCTTGCCCACTAAAAAAGGCCAAGGGTAGCAATAATATGCCGCCCATCAATAATTGATAGAATAAGGTCTGGGTGGCAGGTGCTTCAGCCAGTCGGCTCAGACGTACACTGACAGTGGTGGCTGCCCAGAATATGCCACCAAGTAAGGCCAGAAAATCCCCCCATAAAGCATCGGTTTGTAAAGTAGAGCTTGTCTGTGGTCTGAGTAAAAAACTGACCACAATCCCGCTAAATGCCACGAAGATACCGCCCCATTGCACACGCGACAAACGCTCTGCCGGCAATTTCCAGTGCAGACCCAATGCGACAAAAATCGGCGCAGTATAAAGCAAAACAATGGTATGCGAAGCTGAGGTATAGCGTAGTGCTTCCCCAATCAGATAAAACTCGGTTGCGAACAGTATTCCGACCAGCAATCCTGCAGGCAAATAGCGGGTGCTCAAAAGCTGACGGCGCACGCTCTGCTGAATCAGGGGATACACCATGATCGCAGACAAGGCTGAACGCAAGGCAATTTGCATCAAGACTGAAATATCACTGGCCGCCCATTTCAGCACGACCTGTTGTAGCCCCACAACATACATAATACAAACATGATGGCAGATGCTTTGGCATCTAGCGCCTGACGTTGCTTCACCCCTACTCCTGTGACCGCTTTAAAGTGCCCACTATAATCTTCTCTGCGGTAAAACAATACTTTTCTATTATTTTGCCAGCGCTGTAAATACTTTAAAACTCGATAAAAAAGGACTGCACTCGCAGTCCTTTCAATCAAAAAATAACGTTCAGCTTATTTAACCCAAGTCGTCCAGACATAATCCTGAGACTGGCCTTTCAGGGTCATTTTCAACTGATCGCCTGCATGCAATGCCGCCACACCTGCGGGTGTACCCGTCATCACCACATCACCTTCTTCTAAAGTGAATACCTGGCTGATATCTGCCAGTAAAGTCGCGATATCAAAAATCAATAAAGCGGTATCGCCTTTTTGACGCAGTTCTTCATTCACCTCCAAAGTGTAATGCACATCTTTCCAGTCCGCGACCACATCATTCACAGGAATCCAGTCTGACAACAGACACGAACCATCAAAGGCTTTGGCACGTTCCCAAGGCTGGCCTTTTTTCTTGAGTTCATCCTGCAAGTCACGCAGGGTCAAGTCCAGACCTAAAGTCACCGCACCCACCGCTTGCAGTGCTTTTACAGGATCATTTTCTTTGCTTAAAGTCCGGTCAATACGCAAACTGAGTTCACATTCATAGTGGCAGTTGCCCCACTCCGGATTCCATTCAATCCCTGCATCGAGCGAGCCTAAGGCACTCGGTGGCTTAATAAATAAGACCGGACGATCAGGGATCGCATTTCCGAGTTCTTTGGCATGATCGGCATAACTGCGACCAACGCAGACAATTTTGGATGGGCGTGTACTCATGATCAAAACTTTCCTTTATTTGTCTTTATATCGATCTCTGGATTATTTTTTAAATGCATTCTCGAAAATGTTTTGCTCAGTCGCATCTTTAAAGGCACGTTTTGGCACAATGATGACGGTGCGGTTTTTCAGTTCAAGCATATAGGTCAGTTTGCCGGCAGCAAAATTCTGCACCTCATTATACGCTACCAGCTTGCTACGCTCATTATTAAAAATTTCCGCATAGTCCTGATACAGATCAAGGCCTTGTTCACTCTTACCAAACTGATATTTGACGAACTGGCGTTTAAACATCATCGGCAGAAACCAGTAACGCATGATGCCTTGCAGGATCAGGAAGAATGCCCCCAAAGCCACGTAATAGCGTCCTACCCCGTCAAAGCCCATCGAAAAGCCCCAAAGGATAATCCCGATACTGACCAGAGGCGTCAGAAAACGTGAAATCTGCTTTTTGCCAAAAGTCGCCAAGGCAAAACCATCCTGAGATTCTTCTAAAGTCAGAAAATAACGGGTCGATAAAGTCGGTGCTGACTCAGTCATAGCATCACATCAAAAAAATAAAATCTTGCCCAATACTATAGCAAAATATGCACAATGCTTATGGCCTGACGCATCAATTACATAACTTTGCTTTGGAAAAACGTGTATTTAGTTTTAAATAAACAGCAATTAAAACAAAAAATATGCAACAGGATGTTGAATGAAAGGATTCAAGCAATGTATTGCAATCGGTATCTGTTCGGGTCTGTCTACTCTATCACTGGCCAAGATCATTCCCTGGGATGCAGAATTACCCAGTAGCCTGAGTGCTTATCCGGGCAATGCCCAACAATTGGCAGAATTAACAGGCGAAAGGATTCTGATTTATGCGCATCCGGTGACTAAAACCCAGCTTCCTACCTTAAACAGTAAGGCCACCAGCAAGGTACAATTTTATAGTGCCGCCGTGGTTTTGCCTATGGCTGAAACACAGGTCGAGAAATTGCTACAGCATTATCCGGATTATGTTGGCCTGTTTCCGACTTTAAAGTCAGCCAAAATTCTAGAACAGCAAGGTTCGATTCAGCAGGTCAAATATCAGGTGCATATCCCCACACCAATTCCGATATTGAACTTCAAAGAAACCGTGGTGATGCAGCATCATCTGGGCAATAACAGCATCAGCACTTTAATTATTGATGCACCCATTCCTTATGGCGCGGGAAAACTGGAATGGTTCGCGCTTGATCCGCACAGAACTCTGGTGACAGTGACCCAGTGGGGCGACCTGAACCAGCCTAAAGGTTTTCTATTCAGTAAAATTCTCAATGCTCTGCCTGAAGCCAAACTTGGCATTCCTCCCGGTACCAACGCATTTCTACTCGAAGCACTGCAACAGCGTTTTAAAACCAGTCATGCCACAACACTCACCGCCCCGACTCCACAACTGAAATTTAATTCACAACAGCTACAGAAGATTGCCCAGCTTAGTCAAAAATCCGGCCAACCAGTCAGTTTTATTTTGCCCAGCTATCAGATTAAAGAAGGAAAAGCGTCAGAAAATTTGAGATTTAGCAGCACCTATCAATACTTTCCGCATTCGGTAGACAAGCTACGACCGTGGTTGGCTGCACAAGCCAGTCAACAGCTTTTCCCGCGCCAGATCAAGAAAGTCGAACTTAACCCGATCAATACCCAAAGTGTAGATGCCAACTATAAAGTTTCAGTGGGCTTAGGCGTGATTCAGATTCCATTTAACTTCAAGATGCGTTTTTACCAGCCCGATCCCTTGCAGAATCAGTTCAATGCCAATGGTGGCGACTTAAAGTTTGTCAAAGGCAGCATGAAGCTATTGCCGCAATCACAAGGTAATCTGTTCCAAATCACCAGCAGCATGAAGATTCATGATCAAGCACCGTTTTTATTAAGGGCCATGCGCAGTCTGCCCTATCACGATGTATTACCTGCGGTGGGTGGCAATACCGTCTATGCACTCAAGGTACAGCAAAAATTAAGATAATCAACGAATCGGTAGTTATTGGTTTTTTATATGAAAAAGCGTTAAATATTACAGACGTAAAAAAACCGCATCAATGTGCGGTTTTTCAGAATTCTTATCAAGATTGGTGCGCTCAGAGAGATTCGAACTCCCGACCCCTTAGTTCGTAGCCAAGTGCTCTATCCAGCTGAGCTATGAGCGCGTAACTTGTGTGCCTAGGTTGGCAATACGTTTTTCTGCTTAACTTACTTGGTGCGCTCAGAGAGATTCGAACTCCCGACCCCTTAGTTCGTAGCCAAGTGCTCTATCCAGCTGAGCTATGAGCGCGCGATATAAGTAAGCGTGGCGGTGAGAGAGGGATTCGAACCCTCGATACAGTTACCCGTATGCGTCCTTAGCAGGGACGTGGTTTCAGCCACTCACCCATCTCACCGTAACGTGCGGCCATAATACAAATTTCGGCATGGCACTGCAAGCGCAGCATCGAAAAAAAGTGCATATTTTTGCTCGTTTAAATACTTTTTAAGCAATTCAGCGATTTTTCGTACATTTTCCTGCTCAAAAAACCGAATAAATTTCCAGTTATCTAAAATGAACAGAAAATTGAAAACTTAAATGGATTATTGCAATCATTTACGTGCAGTCTGCGCACACATGTTTTATGCTAAACCTATCTCCTAAGATAAATTTAAAGACATGATGAAAAACTGGGTCGATCCTGAAGCAAAAGCTGAAGCCGAACGTTATGACAACCCTATCCCAAGCCGTACGCTAATTTTAGAAACCATAGAAAAAAATAATGCCCAGTCTCATGCCGACCTGGTAGAACATTTCGAAATTGCAGATCAAAAAAGTATTGATGCTCTCAGCCATCGTTTAATTGCGATGGTGCGTGACGGGCAATTGATGAAAGATGGTTATAAATTCCAGATTGCCGTCGAGCAGCCTGAATCCGAAGCGACGGTTTATATCAATTCCCGCGGGATGGGAACTGCCAACATTTCTGGCCAGGACGATCTCTTACTGGCTGAGCGTGAACTACGGCTGGTCTTTAATGGCGACCGTGTCAAAGTACGTCAAACTTCAGTAGACCGTAAAGGTAAAGCCTGGGGTTATGTGACTGAAGTTGTGCAGCACCGCGTTAAGCAGATCATTGGTAAAGTTTCCCTATATGAAGGTGAATACTTTGTTCAACCTGCTAGCCCAAATGCGCATCAGCCGATTACTCTTGAAAAAGAACTGATTGAACATGCGCAAGTCAATCTGGGTGATTCGATTCGCGTGGCGATTGATACTTATCCGACCCGTGAAGAATTTGCGACCGGTCATATTGTCCAGTCCATGGCAGATAAAGCCGATACCGAAATCATCATTCCACAAACCATTTTAGAATATGGTTTACCGTATGAATTCCCGGAAGAAGTGATTCAGGATGCAGAAAGCTTTAAAGAACCAACAGAAAAAGACCGTGAAGGTCGTGTGGATCTGCGTGATTTAGCTTTGGTCACCATTGATGGTGAAGATGCACGTGACTTTGATGATGCAGTATATGCTGAAAAACGTCCGGGCGGTGGCTATCGCGTGGTCGTAGCGATTGCCGATGTCAGTCATTATGTACGTACAGGCAAACCACTGGACGATGAAGCTCAGGAACGCGGAACTTCTGTCTACTTCCCGCACTTTGTTTTACCAATGCTGCCTGAAGCCTTGTCGAATGGCTTGTGTTCTTTAAATCCGGCTGTTGATCGTCTCTGTATGGTCTGTGATTTAAAACTGTCACGTGCCGGTCGTGTTACCGGTTTTGAGTTCTATCCATCCGTGATGCACTCTAAAGCACGTTTGACTTATGATCAGGTTGCCCAATATCTGGAAGGCGACAGTCAGGCCATTACCGAAGATCGCGAAGTTCGCAAGTCGATCAACACCCTGTTCCAGCTGTACCAGGTTCTGAAAGGCTTACGTGCTGAACGCCATGCCATGGAATTTGAAACCGTTGAAACGTATATGACTTTTGATGAGCTGGGCGGAATTAAAGAGATTTTGCCGCGTAGCCGTAATGATGCGCATAAGCTGATTGAAGAATGTATGTTGCTGGCCAACGTGGCAGCCGCAGAATATGCATTGAAAAATGAAATTCCGATGTTGTACCGCGTACATGAGCCACCTGAGTTCTCGCGTATTCAAAAAGTCCGTGATTTCGTCAAGCTGCTTGGTTTGAAATTCCCGGAGCAACCGACCCAAGCAGATTATCAGGCGGTGATTGAAGCGACCAAAGACCGCATAGATGCACCAAGCATTCATGCGGTGTTATTACGCTCCATGATGCAGGCTTATTACGGCCCTAACAATGCGGGGCACTACGGTCTGGCTTATGAGGCGTACACACATTTCACTTCGCCAATTCGACGTTATCCAGATCTGTTATTGCATCGTGCCATTAAAGCGCATTTAAATAAAAAGCCATCTCCGCTTTCAGGTGGAGCTTTAGATGAAGCAGGAACACATTTCTCTGCCACTGAACGCCGTGCCGATGAAGCCTCTCGCTCGGTGACGACCTGGTTGAAATGTCATTATATGCAGCAGCATCTGGGCGAAGAATTTGTTGGCATCATTAGTGCGACAGCAGAGTTTGGCCTGTTTGTGACGCTAAAAGACCTGTATGTGGATGGTATGGTACATGTCAGCCAGTTGGGCGATGACTTCTTTGTCTTTGATCAAGTCAGCCAGAATCTGGTCGGCCAGAATCATGGTCAGGTCTTTGGTCTGGGCGATGAAGTCAAGATCAAGGTGGCTGGCGTCAATCTGGAAGAGCGCAAGATCGACTTTGAACTGGTACAACAGCTCAGTCATGCCGGCCGTGCAATTCGTGCCCGTGCGCCGCGCGTGAGCGAGAAAAAACCGACAGCACGTCCAGCAGCAACAGAAGAGGTTTTTAGTAAGAATGAGCGCGAGTCTAAATCCAGCCTGAATGCCGATGGAGAACAGCCCATACGACGCAAAAAAGCCAAAGGAAAACCCAGCTCTTACAACAGCAAGTCTGTTAAAAAATCTGCAGCAAAGCCTGAAGCAAAGGCTAAAGATAAAGTAAAGAAAAAGACCAAAGTGAAAAAGAAAAAGTCGAATGCAAAAGCCAAGACTGAATAATTTTTGACGGTATAAAAAGAGCGCTACGGCGCTCTTTTTTATTTATAATCCAAATATTAAAATAGGAAAAATTATAAGAATGGATACCATAACTATTTTTACTTTGATCATTTCTTTAATGGCTTTGCTTGTGACTTATGCCGTATTTAAATCTGATCAGCAACCACAAATTATAGTTTTTGCTCTTCCGCATTACGGTAAGCAATCTTTCATTCAACTACAGATAAAGAATATAGGAAAATCCATTGCCTATAATGTACAAATATCGAGTGATCAACCCATTCCTAAACGGGCCTTCGGAATTAAAAAATTAAATGCTTCAAAAGATTATTTTGATAGCGGTATTTTCAAACATGGAGTCAAAGTATTTCCACCCAATCAGAGCTATATATACGATTGGGGACAATACGGCGGCCTCAGAGAGGCTTTAGATAATAATCCTATCACCATGAAAGTCACGTATTGGTATCAGCACCCTTTAAACTTATGGAAAACTCAAATCACTGATATTTCCATCATCGATATAAATGAACTAGAAGCCTTACCTTCATCTGATGGTGGATTTATTGAACAGCTTCAAAATATTAATAAAGAATTGAAAATATTAAATACAAAGCTAGAGAAAAAACTTTAACTCCCTTGATTTCCCCCACCAAAGGCCCTACATCTAGACTGAATATAGAAAATTAATTTGGCAGACCGACATGACTTTAGAAAAGGCAACTTTGCCTGTTCCACAATTTGATCAGATTACCCTGGCCGATCTCAAAGAAAAAATTGAAAGCTGTATCGCTGAAGGGCAAAAGTTCCTGAATGAACTCACCGAAACACCGACTTCAGTACAGGAGCAGCTGACTACACTGGAACATGTCGACACGCTTGAAAACAATATGAGTGAGTCTTGGGGCATCCTGTCGCATTTAAATGCCGTGATGAACAATGCCGAAACCCGTGACGTCTATCAAGCCTTATTACCGGGTCTGAGCGAATACTATACGCAACTAGGTCAACATACGGCGCTGTATCAAACTTATCAGCATGTTCATGATGCATCAATTTTTAATGAATTACCTGCAGCCCAGCAAAGTGCCATCAAACTGGCCTTACGTGACTTCAAACTGTCTGGTGTGGCCTTAGAAGGCGAAGCGAAGAAACGTTATGCAGAAATTTCTGCACGTCTCTCACAACTGTCTTCCGACTTCTCCAACCATGTGCTGGATGCGACTCAGGCTTATTTCAGACCATTAGCTGAAGATGAGTTAGCGGGTCTCTCTGAAAGTAATATTGAGCTGTTAAAACAATATGGCCAGCAACGCGAGCTGGATCAGCCGGTCGCTACGCTAGATTTCCCGTCTTATCTGGCAATCATGACCCATGCGGAACATCGTGAACTGCGTGAAGAGCTGTATAAAGCCTATACCACGCGCGCTTCAGATCAGTCCGAGCAGACTGAATTTGACAATACCGCCTTAATTGAAGAAATCCTCAGCTTACGTCAGGAAATGGCCAAGCTGCTCGGCTTCAACAATTATGCAGAATTGTCTCTGGCCAGCAAAATGGCGCCAAGTGTAGAAGCAGTAGACGAATTCTTGCGTGATCTGGCAGAGCATGCCCGTGCGCCGGCAACCAAAGAAATTGCAGAACTAAAAGCCATTGCCGCTGAAGATGGTATTGATGAACTGAAACCTTGGGACAGCAGCTATTATTCAGAAAAGCTGAAAATGCAGCAGTTCAATCTGTCACAGGAAGCGCTGAAACCTTATTTCCCTGCACCAAAAATCCTGCAGGGCCTGTTCAGTATTGTCAATCGCCTGTATGACATTCAGGTGATTGAACGTGAAGCGCCGGTTTGGCATCCAGAGGCGCGTTATTTCGAACTGGAAGACCAAGGTCAGGTGATTGGCGGTTTCTATTTTGACCTGTATGCACGCCAAGGCAAACGTGGTGGTGCCTGGATGAGCGGTTTCCGTTCGCGCATGCAGACACGTGATGGCCTGCAAAAACCGATCTGCTATATGGTGGGTAACTTTACTCCACCTGTTGGCAACCGACCTGCACTGCTCACGCATGATGAAGTGATTACCCTGTTCCATGAATTTGGTCACGGCCTGCATCATATGCTGACTGAAGTCGACAATATCGCGGTGGCAGGTACGCATGGCGTGGCTTGGGATGCCGTGGAGCTGCCAAGCCAGTTTATGGAATTCTGGGCCTGGGATCAGGACAGTCTGAATCTGCTCAGTGAACATATTGAAACCAAGGAATCTTTGCCGGCCGACCTGCTCAAAGCCCTGCTCGATGCACGTTTCTTCCAATCCGGTATGCAAACCCTGCGTCAACTTGAATTTGCCCTGTTTGACCTGAGTATTCACCGAGCCAATCCAGCTTTAAATGCAGCACAGGTTCAGGCTACTCTGAATGAGATCCGTGAAAAATATGCGGTTCTACCGACGACTGACTATAACCGTTTCCAGCACAGCTTCAGTCATATTTTTGCCGGTGGTTATGCAGCGGGATATTATTCCTATAAATGGGCCGAAGTTTTAGCCAGTGATGCCTTCGACCGCTTCGAAGATGAAGGTATTTTTAACACCACCACCGGAAAGCAGTTTCGGGAAAATATCCTCGCAGTTGGCGGAAAAGACACAGCACTTGACGCATTTATCAATTTCCGCGGACGCGAGCCAAAAATAGATGCATTGCTGCGTCATCAAGGTTGGACGAACCCCTCTAAAAACGCTTAAACTAGCTTTTTAAGTTGATCACAAGGTGAGTATGATGACCATTAAACGTCGTTTCATTGCAGGCGCAAAATGTCCAAAATGTCAGGCGTTAGATCGCGTCGTCATGCTGACCTCTGGTGAAGATGAATGGATCGAATGTATTGAATGTGGTTATGAAGAAAATCGTCCCACACATGTTGACCAACCAGAAACACCAGCTGTTCCAGATGAAGTTGGCGTGATTCAGTTTAAACCTCGTTCAGTAAAATAAAAATCAAGGTTCAAGCTATGTCAGTAGAACAAAGAAATAACCCCAAACTTTTAATGGGGATTATGGGGGCTTTAGTTACTGTCGTTGCATTGGTATTGCTATATCAGTGGTTGAATGCCTCTTCCGGTGAAGCGGAACGCATACATCAGGAAGATATCGCAGCTGTTCCGGCAGCAAAACCTGCGGCGAAAACTGAAGAAGATACAGCGGCAGCGAAAGCAGCTGAGGCGATCGAAGCTAAAGCACTGGTATCAGATCAGCTGTTAGATGCACCGGTGCCGGAGAATGCCAGTTTGGCCAAAGAAGAAGTGGCTAAATTAGATGACATCCAAGTTCAGCTCAATGAACAAAAAGCCACACTGGATGCGCAGCATAGCGATGCCGACCAGTTGATTCAACTGAAAGAGGAACAGATCAAGTTACTTGAAGCACAACTTGCTCAAAGCCAGTAAATCTCGACAGTATTTCAGCTAGAATATCGTCAGATCTTCTAGCTCAGTTGTTTCCATGTCTGCCCCAACCGCTCCGCATCTGCTTAAAGCCATTCTGTTACTGACCTGCTCTGCTTTTCTCTTTTCAGTCATGGGCGTGTGTATCCGTTATGCCTCGGCAACGGTTGATAACGCCACCGTGGTCTTCTTTCGCAATTTTGTCGGGCTGTTTATTTTCCTGCCCTTCATTTTCAATAAAGGCATTGGTTTTTTCAAAACTGAAAAACTATGGATGCACACCTGGCGCGCAGTGGTCGGACTGACTGCCATGTACGGCTTTTTCTATGCCATTGCCCATTTAAAACTCTCCAATGCCATGGTCTTCACCTACTCTTCTCCGATTTTTATTCCTTTGATTGCCTGGCTATTTCTCAAGGAAAAAATAACAGCAAGCATGTTAGTCGCCGCTGCAATTGGTTTCATCGGGGTACTCTGTGTTGCCAAACCGGATTCGGGTTTAATTAACCTGATGTCGGTCATTGGTTTGAGTGCGAGTTTTCTAGCGGCGATGGCTTTTGTCACGGTTCGGGCACTGACTAAAACCGAGTCTCCGGAAAAAATTGTATTTTATTTCTGCTTTATTGGCACCCTGATTTCAGTGATTCCGATGTTCTGGCTATGGCGGCCTTATACTCTGACAGAACTCAGCTATCTGATTACTGCCGGCATCCTGGCCAATTTTAGCCAACTGTTTATGTCCAATGCATATAAGCTGGCTCCGGCAGGACAAATTGGACCGGTCAACTATGTGGCAATTTTCTTTGCTGGTATGTGGGGATTTCTGTTCTGGCAGGAAGTTCCGGACCTCTATAGCCTAATCGGGCTGGGGCTGATTTTCTGTGCGATTCTACTGTGTAGCCCGATACTGCAGAAGCGCCTGAATTCATCGAAGATTTGATCAAGATTCGAAATCAAAGCAATAAAAAAGCACCCGTAGGTGCTGTTTTATTGCTTTTCTTTTATTGATACCAGCCGAACAGCTTAAAGATATAAGGCACATAGGCAATGATCAACATCGCAGGCAGCAATACTATCACCGGCAAAATCCAGCGTTCATAACGGTAGTAGAAAGACAGGTGTCGTACTTCGGCATCCGCTTCGGCCACTTCAGCATCACCAATCGACTGTCTGGCCAACAGATGATTCAGCGCAACTGGTGGCGTCACGTAACCCAGCTCAAAACCAATCAGGGTAATCATCCAGAAATGAACCGGATGAATGCCGTATTGGTAAGCCACTGGAGCAACGGTTGCAGAAATCAGAATCACCGCGCCAAATGGATCCATGATCATCCCGACAAAAATCATCAAGCCGACAATCAGTGAAATCACCAGAATGGTACTACTGATATCGGTCGGGAAGGCTTCCATAATTTCCATACGTTCCAGCAAGCCACCCACACTCACCGAGAGTGCCATCAGGATGACCAGCGCACCAATATGTCCCACGGTCTCACTGGTCGAAATATGCATGGACTTCCAGAAACCGACATGACGCAAAATTTCAGTCGCTTTCGAACGCTGTACAGTATGATCAACAGCCAGTTCTTTGCCTAGTTGTTCGCTATGTTCAGCTTCACGATATTCTGCATTGGCCGCGGCACCGGCTGTCACCAGTTCAGGTGTCGATCTTGAGTTTAAAGTTGCGGTCAAGGTTTCATCCCAATGCCCCACTGCCGGCAACGGCGCAGGTTCATGACGTAACTTATCGAACAGAACAATCATCAGCAGAATGACTGGCATCATCACTGGTGCGGTAAATTCATTCAGGTCAGTCGACAAGGCATATTTATAGAATAACCAGATCAGAATAAAAATCACGATATATGGAATAATCGCAATGAAGGCACGACCAGATTGAGGAGCAGCTATAGTAGGCGCAGCAATGCGGAATTTGTTTTCTGCAAAGAACAGGGAAATTACCAGGAATAAAGTCGAGCTGAGCAGGAAGACATAAATCCCGTAGTGATACAGTAAGTCGGTGGTCACTTCTTTATTGAGTGATGCCACAACAACAATCAGCAAGCAAGGACGTAAGACTACGCCCATTGAGCCGGACATTGCAGTGGCGGCCAGTGCAAACTGACGGCGTCCACCCGCATTCCAGACTTCCTTATAAATAATCGCACCTGCGGCAATCACGAAAATTCCTGATGCTCCAGTATAGGCGGTCGGTAATGCCGCTGCCAGCAAGATTAGCCAGGTCAGGGTTTCAGGTGCCAGATTCCAAGGACGCAGAATATTCAGGAACATGTCCACGACACGGGTCTGTTTCAGCAACATACCGGCCCAGATAAATAAGGCCAAGTTCAGGAAGATACTAGAAAACTCTACCAATTGACCGAGGTAAATCCCCTGTCCCATTGGATAGTCCATAAAGAAAGTGAAATTTATTCCGGTCGTAATGGCCATATAGGCATACAACGGTACACTCAGAAAGGCCAGACCAAAACTGCCGCCCTCTCGCGTTGGTTTTGGTTGTTTGATCACCTGATACAGGCTGATCAAGGTGAGTGTGCTGAACAGAATCATCCACAACCAGTAGATGTATTTCATTTCCCCCATCGGCACGCCCGAGTTCAATACGGACTGATATTGGCTATAGGATGAAAATGCCAGGAAAGCATTAGCAACCAGCATGGCGACCGAATAAACTTTAAAGTCGATACGCGTACTCGGGCTACGTAAGCCAATATGATGGGTTTTTAGGGTGGCACTGATCGCAGCAAAGACCACCATGATGACCAGAAGCAAAGCCCGGTTTTCCGTACCAAACTTGAAGATTCCAAAGAAAGAGGTTTCAAATGTCCGATAAGCCCGAATACTTGGATGGGCTTCCACATGCTGAATGGCTTTATCGTAAAACAGGTAGGATTCTTCACAGACCTGCTGTGCCTGTAACACCGCAGCACGGACATCCGCTTCCGAACGCACCCCGAAGAAATCGGCGTATTCATCGGCTGCATCGGCTTTCATCTGCTGCTGAACACGCTGATCAACATTGATATTGCGTTCACATTGTGGCCGCGTCGGTTCAGCCCTTAGAAATGAATATTGCATTCCGGTTGCCGGATCACCGTAAATACGCTCGCCCATACGCAGCAACTGGCCGTGAATCATTTCCCCGGTGCCAATAATCAAAGTGAGCAAAAGTAAAACCAGCACGACGAAGGTCGAGATCCACTCTGTCCATATATAACGCAACAGACCTAATCCTGATCTGTTTTGATCATCATTTTGCATGTGTATTCCTATTTTTATTTTAGCGGCCTAATGCTTGGTCTAGGACGCCGATCTTCCCTTCTGCCCCGAAAATTCCTTTTCAAAGGTCAGGATCTTTATTCTATGTTTTGACTTTGCATGAAAATTGGCACAATAAAAATGACAATTTATATTTTCTTTTTGTATTTTCTGCCAAGTAAATGATTTATCTCTGCACTTTAATTATCCCGAAAATAATTGCTCACGATATAGATCAGCGCCAGAATCACGCCCCAAATCACACCAAGTAAATGTGCCTCAACCAAAACCGGACTGCCGATCAGCTGCGCCGTTCCGACATTGCCAATGGTGTTTTCCCAGACCAGTTTGGCAAAAATCAAAAACAACACCAGCGCCGCAAAACCGCGTTCCCGTTTATACAGCAAATGCACACACGCCACTGCCACGTAGGCGCCATGCAGTACGCCCGACAAGCCGGCATAGGCTTCAATATTGGGTAAGAAAAAATAAAAACTTAAACTGATCAGCGGCGGCAAGATCAGTAAAATGGCACAGAAATGCCAGACGGTGGCGCGTGGAAAAATGAAAGGCAAACAGAGAAAAGCGAGAATATTCAGAAAATAATGAATCCAGCCCACATGCACCCAATGCGCTGTCCAGAGTCGCCAAAATTCACCTAACAGGCTCTCTTGCCAGTAGATGAAATGATCCTGAAAAATTTGCAGACATGCACAGAGAGAGACAAAAGCCGCTAGAAAAATAATTTTTCGTCGAACATGTTGATCTAGCATCAGCTTATGCTTCTCCCTAACCATCTAGTTTAATTTCATCCTTAAAATTCTATGCAGGCTATCTGGGTTACAGGTCTGCACTGAACAGGTCATCGAGTTCCGAAGAGCTGTCTGATTCATCCCAGAAACGTTGCATGCCATCATCGGCGCTGCGCACACCAGTATTTTCTGTCCAGTAACGATCTGAAATTCCACCGACCATAATCGCTGCCATACTGTCGATCAGCTTGAACTGTGGATTTACCGGCTTTTCCTCAGTACGGGCCTGCGCAAAGGTTTTTAAAGCATCGCGGATTTTGGCATCGTCACCACTGGCCTGTGCTGCTACAGCATATAAAGCATGCGATAAACGTACACCTTTTTGCTCACCAATTTGTGTAGATTGTTTTAATGTTTGGTAAGGATCAGGTTTACCATCGCTTGCACCTGGTAATAAAGTCCAGATCACAGCACGCGTAGCATTCGGTGCTCCCCAGAATTTGGCATTATCCAGACAGGTCATACCACGTTCGACCACAGCAGCGATATCTTTGGGTACATGCACTGCGCCGCCTGAATTAATATCATTGGTCATGGCTTGTAAACCGCTGAGCATGCCCAGCAGATAAACCGTTTGCTCCATATCGCTGTTCATGCGCGGGCATTCTTCACCCAAGGCTTTTTGATATTTTTTTTCATAACGGCTCTGGAACAATTGATAACCGGTATATTGACGCTGTGCCGCTAGAGCCGCCCAGCGCTTCTGCTCAATTCGCGCATCTTGGGCTTCCGCTACCTGGTTGGATTTTGAAGCACGCAAATAGCGTAACTCAGCTTCCAGCGCCTTTTGCTCGGCACAAATGCCGGCAGCCGAATACATCAATACGGCTACTCGCGTCGGATCCGCTCCCATTTCTTTGGTTGCCATGATGGCCGGAGTTAGAGAATTGCCTGAATTACAGACCATCTCAGCATCATCCATGGCTAAAATTGGCGGGACAATATGGTTTTCGGTAAAACCCAGTGCGACATTGGCACCGGTTTTAATGACATGGGAACACCCCGTTAATACTGTTGTTGTTATTGCAATGGTCGCCATACCTTGGCATATTTTACGGACGCCTGACATTTTCCTGTCCTCTATAATTGTGATTATGTCCATCTTTCTGTTAAAGATATCAGAAGCATTTTGTGAATAAAAGAGTATTTACTCTAATCCGTACCAGACACTGTGCCATCAAACTGGCCGACTGCAATTGACTTGATCTGTTGAATTCCCAAATTTTGGGCAAAAAAAAGTAGCATTGCGACGGTTCAGCACATGCTACTTATTAACTGTACAAACAGAGAGCCGGTAATAACTCTGCTTGATTAAGATGAAAATTTATCCTTCAGCACCATCGCGAATTGTCCAACCACCAAAGCTGAAACAATCACTACGATCAAAAACATCCACACTGGAGATTCTATTGAATTCTCCCGTATTTGCTGTTGGTGCGTTCAATGTACAGGCTAAAAATAAAACATAGGCGGGAAATTGTCATACAATTTATCTTACTGATAAGTCATTATTATTTTTTGTCTGACAATGAAAGCGCGTTAATGATCTAAGTATCTGTTTTATTGAAACTTCAATCAAATGATTAAAATAGCGTTGTCTGACAACTAGATAAGTTTGGTCAGAACTTTCAGGGATTTCCATTGTTTTAGCGGCAATTGGTCACACCAGATCAATAAAGGCTGAGCCTTGGCGTGCTGAAAATACACCACAATATAAGCTTGATGATCAATCACATGACTAACACATACCCGACAGGTGGGCCGAGATTTGGCCGTCAATGACCATTCACGTCCATCCAGATATTCAAACTGTTCAATCTGGGGCGTCTTGCGATAAAACAGCTGATAAATCACCAGTCCAATCGCAGCACACAGCAGCCAAATCGCAATCGGCAATAGCTGGTATAGGAGGTACATCAACAGTGCAAAAATAAAAAGCTGAAACGCCAGTGCACAATAACTGCGTTTCAGCTTGAAACAGCGATTATCCATGGACGTAAAATTTAAGCTTCTTGATCAAATCTTTTAATTCAGGACGCGGCGGCTCAGAGACTTCCATAAACCAGTCCAGCAGATCTGGATCTTCCTGATCGACCAACTCAGCAAACATCTGCTTTTCAAATGGATCAGCAGTTAAGTAGTAGTTTTTTACGTAGGGATCAAAATACACATCCAGCTCTTTTAGGCCACGACGCGCGCGATAAATCACTTTGCGCTCTTCTAAGGTGATGTCATCAGTCATCGAATTTCCCCAATTCGTTATAAACCGGAATAGTTTACCTGAAGCCATCGCTGAATTTCGAGGGATTTCATACAAATGACCAAAAGCATCAGCATATTTAAGTTATTTGAACATTCCGCTCATTGTTGCTGATCTATGCTTGACCTACTTTAAAGCAAACAGATCAGAATAAGGAATAACAAGATGCAATCTGCAGCCATTCGCCCGCTTGCCCCGATGCTACCCCGCCAGCTTTTTACTGCCGAACATGAAGCATTTCGTCAAACCGTACGCAAGTTTTATGAAAAGGAAGTTATTCCGCATAGCGAGCGCTATGAAAAGCAACAGCATGTGGATCGAGAGCTCTGGACTAAAGCGGGTGAACTGGGACTACTCTGCGCCACCATGCCAGAGCAATATGGCGGCTCTGGGGTAGACCGGCTGTATAGCATGATTCTGATTGAAGAACAGGCTTATGCTGGTGATTCAGCCACGGGGTTTTCATTACATTCAGATATTGTCGCCAATTACCTGCTGAACTTTGGCAATGATGCTCAAAAACAGCAGTGGTTACCCAAAATGGCGTCTGGAGAAGTCGTCACCGCGATTGCCATGACCGAACCAGGAACCGGCTCTGACCTGCAAGCAGTACGTACCTCTGCGGTACTGGATGGCGATGACTATGTGATTAATGGATCCAAGATCTTTATTACCAATGGCTATCTCTGTGATATGGCGATTGTGGTCTGCAAGACCGGTCATAGTGACAAAGGCTCGGCCAATCTCTCATTGATTATGGTCGAAGCCGACCGGGCCGGATTTAGCAAAGCTAAACCGCTGAATAAAATCGGCATGAAAGGCCAGGATACTTGCGAGCTGTTCTTTGACGATGTACGCGTACCACAAGAAAACTTGCTCGGTCTGGAAGGCATGGGCTTTATGATGTTGATGAAAGAACTGGCCTGGGAACGCCTGATTGTGGCAATTATGTGTCAGGCTGGCGCTGAAGCTGCTTTCGCACATACAGTGAAATACACCAAGGAACGTCAGGCCTTTGGCAAGAGTATTAGCCATTTTCAGAATACCCGCTTTAAACTGGCAGAAATGCGTACCGAAATCGAGTTTTGTCGCGCTTATCTGGATCGCTGCATGGAGCTGCAACTCAAGCAAGAACTAGGCATCGATGCCGCTGCTGCGGCCAAATACAAGATTTCAGAAATGTGTAGCAAGGTGGTAGATGAATGCCTGCAATTGCATGGTGGTTATGGCTATATGCTGGAATATCCAATTGCCCGGGCCTATATCGACAACCGCGCCAACCGGATTTATGCTGGTACCAACGAAATCATGAAAGAACTGATTGCACGTTCACTGTAAACTGGACGCATAAAAAAGGAGTCACTCAGGACTCCTTTTTCTTCAGTTCAATATCCGACTTTAAGAGACCAGACGCGGTTTATGTTTGAGAGCCTTGCTGTTTTTTTTAAATTTCAGCACCCTATCTTCAAACGAAGCCTGTTTAAGTTCCTTACGATCTGCAAGATAATTGTTGCTGACTTTCCACGGTGCATGTTTACCTTGTTTTGGCATCACATCTGCAGCACGGGCAATATAGCCCGAACTGAGACTACCCATCACAGTATCCTCTAGCAATTCAGTCTGATCACCCTGAGCGATGACTTCAGCATAGCCCTGCTGATCCATATAGTTCAGCAAACGGCAAATGTACTCAGCGGCAATATCCACTTTTAAAGTCCAAGAGGCATTGATATAACCAATAATTAGCGCCATATTCGGCACATCACTAAGCATGATGCCTCTATACAGCATATGTTGTGAGGTATCGACAGGTTGACCATCAATCGTCGCCTGAATTCCACCAAGAATCTGGATATTTAAGCCTGTGGCTGAAACGATAATATCTGCCTCCAGATGTTGACCCGATTTCAGCTGAATGCCAGTTTCAGTCAAGCTTTCGATCTGATCCGTTACAACTGATGCCTGCCCTTCACGTAAAATTTTAAACAGATCACCATCCGGCACCACGCATAGGCGCTGATCCCACGGCTCATAATTCGGGGTAAAGTGTTTCATATCCACTTTACCTTTGAGCTGAAACTGCACGGATTTAAGTAACAGCGTTTTTAACAGTTTTGGCTGTTTTTGTGCCAAGGCATAAATTCCGCGCTGCATGCCAATATTCCGGGTACGGGTAATTTTATAAGCCACATCTTCTGGTAGATACTGCCGCATCTTTGCATAAATCATATCAATGGAGGGCACTGAAGCGATATAGGTCGGGGAACGCTGTAACATGGTCACATGCCCGGCGCCGCCTTTGACCATCGCCGGAACTAAAGTAATCGCGGTGGCACCACTACCAATGATCACCACTTTTTTGCCCTGATAATCTAAATTTTCCGGCCAATGCTGCGGATGAATGAATTGACCTTTAAAAGCCTCCTGATTTGGAAACTCAGGCTGAAAACCTTGGTCATAATTGTAATAACCGGTACAACTCAGTACGAAATTCGCAATCCAGACCTGCTTCTTGCTGTGTTCATCCTCAATCTCTACTGACCATTTACAGGTCATAGAATCATAGTTGGCGGTTAACACACGGTGTTGATAATGAATTTTCGATTCCAGATTAAATTCATCTACTACTTCGGCCAGATAGCCCTTAATCGAAGCGCCATCGGCAAGTACACTGGCTTTTTTCCAGGGTTTAAAATTAAAACCAAAGGTCGACATATCCGAATCAGAACGAATTCCCGGATATTTAAATAAATCCCAAGTTCCGCCAATGCTGGCACGTCGCTCAATAATTTCAAATGAGCGCTGCGGACAATGTTTAGAAAGATGCGCTGCCAGACCAATTCCCGAGATCCCCGCACCCACAATTAAAATATCGATTTGCTTTTCCATATTGTTCTTTTACCTAAGCGATACTATCTGTTTTTATTAAATCACAAAATTGACAATACACAATGTCAAGTTTGATAAAAAGCCATTATTTTTTTATCTTTTCAGGCCAGATTCAGATTAGTTCTGCATGATGCAAATACCTGAAAATAAATTTCAGACATTAAAAAAGGCCGGTTTATTCAACCGACCTTTTCGAACAACTCGCGTTATTCTTCACGAAATTAGTTAACTTCGCGATCTACTAGCTCAACGTAAGCCATCGGTGCAGCATCACCTGCACGGAAGCCCGCTTTAAGAACACGTAGATAACCGCCGTTACGCTCTTTGTAACGAGGGCCAAGAACGGTAAATAATTTACCAACAGTTGCTGCTGAACGAGTACGAGCAAACGCCAAACGACGGTTTGCTACTGTATCGTTTTTAGCTAAAGTGATTAAAGGCTCAGCTACACGACGTAACTCTTTCGCTTTAGGCACAGTTGTTTTGATCAACTCGTGCTCGAACAAAGAGTTAGCCATGTTTTGGAACATCGCTTTACGATGGCTGCTTGTACGGCCTAATTTCACACCACTATTACGATGACGCATGGTGATAGTCCTACTTAATTAACGGCTACGATAGGCGAAACGATCGTCCATACGGAGACTAGCCGGTGGCCAGTTCTCTAAACGCATGCCGAGTTGTAAGCCTTTAGAAGCCAGAACATCTTTGATCTCAGTAAGCGATTTTTTACCCAAGTTAGGAGTTTTAAGCAACTCAACTTCAGTACGCTGTACAAGATCACCAATGTAGTAAATGTTTTCTGCTTTCAAACAGTTAGCAGAACGAACAGTTAGCTCTAGATCATCTACTGGGCGAAGCAAGATTGGGTCAACTTCTTCACGCGGCTCTTGAGCCACAGGTGCTTGATCTTTCTGAAGGTCAACAAAGATTGCAATTTGTTGTTGCAAGATTGTTGCCGCTTTACGGATTGCTTCTTCAGGATCTACAGTACCATTGGTTTCAAGATCAATGACCAATTTGTCAAGGTCAGTACGTTGTTCTACACGAGCGTTTTCCACTGTATAAGACACACGTTTGATTGGGCTATAAGAAGCATCTAACTGCAAGCGACCCACTGGGCGAGTTTCGCCTTCTGGGAAGCGTGAATCAGAAGTCTCGTAGCCACGACCTTGAGCAACTTTCAGACGCATTTTCAATGAGCCTGAGGCACTTAAAGTACCGATCAAATGTTCAGGGTTAACCACTTCAACATTATGAGGTAAACGAAGGTCAGCCGCAGTTACGTCGCCTGCACCTTGTTTCTCTAATGTTAAGTATGCTTCATTTTGATCGAACAGCTTAATCGACAATCCTTTTAGGTTCAGCAAGAGCTCGACGATGTCCTGCTGCAAGCCTTCCAAAGTACTGTACTCGTGCTCGACCCCTTCAATCTCAACTTCTACCACAGCTGCGCCAGGTAGAGAAGAAAGAAGGATGCGACGTAAAGCATTACCCAGAGTATGACCAAAGCCACGCTCTAAAGGTTCTAGAATAACTTTTGCCGAGGTCCCGCTTGCCGCTTCGACCTTGATCGCTTGCGGAGTTAGAAACTCATTTGCAGTACGCGTCATATTGCTTCCTCAAGGATTATTTAGAATACAATTCTACAATCAAGCTTTCGTTGATTTCAGCAGGTAAATCAGAACGATCCGGTGCAGCTTTGAACGTACCTTCTAATTTAGAATGGTCGATTTCCATCCAAGAAGGCATGCCACGTTGAGTTGCTAATTCAATTGCGTTTTTGATACGTAATTGTTGTTTAGCGCCTTCGTGAACTGCGATCACATCACCCGCTTTAACTTGGATAGACGCAATGTTAACACGACGGCCATTCAAAGTGATGCTGCGGTGAGATACTAACTGACGAGCTTCTGCGCGAGTAGAACCGAAACCCATACGATAAACAACGTTATCAAGACGGCTTTCAAGTAGCTTCAACAAGTTTTCACCAGTTGCGCCTTTAACACGAGCAGCTTCTTTGTAGTAGTTACTAAATTGACGCTCTAAAACACCGTACATACGACGTACTTTTTGTTTTTCACGTAATTGTAGTGAGTACTCAGACTGTTTACCGCCACGAGCTCCACCATGTTGGCCAGGAGCTTTAGCGTGTTTTTTAGTTTTTACATCAAACGGTTTAACGCCTGATTTAAGTTGCAGGTCTGTCCCTTCGCGGCGAGAGAGTTTGCATTTTGGACCAATATAACGAGCCATGAATGTTTCTCCTTACACGCGACGTTTTTTAGGTGGACGGCAACCGTTGTGCGGGATTGGCGTCACATCGGTAATGCTGTTAATTTTATAACCCACTGCACCTAAAGCACGAACCGCAGATTCACGACCAGGACCAGGACCTTTTACAAGGACGTCCAAGTTTTTCAAACCGTAGTCTAAAGCAGCTTTACCAGCAACTTCAGCAGCTACCTGAGCAGCGAACGGAGTTGATTTACGTGATCCACGGAAGCCTTGTCCACCTGAAGTGGCCCAAGCCAGTGCATTACCTTGACGATCGGTAATAGTCACAATGGTGTTATTAAAAGAAGCGTGAATGTGTGCGACACCTTCAGAGACGGTACGAGTGACCTTCTTGCGTGCGCGAGTATCTTTAGCCATCTTTTAGCTTCCAGAAATCTTATTTCTTAATAGGTTTGCGCGGACCTTTACGGGTACGAGCGTTAGTTTTGGTGCGTTGACCGCGGACAGGCAAGCTGCGACGATGACGAAGACCGCGATAGCAGCCTAAATCCATTAAACGTTTAATGTTCATGGAAATTTCGCGACGTAAATCACCTTCGGTCGGAACCTTAGCAACTTCTGCACGAATCGCATCAAGCTGAGCGTCATCTAATTCACGGATCTTAGTCGTTGGAGCAATACCCGCAGCAGCTAAAATAGCTTTTGAAGTATGGCGACCAATACCAAAGATATACGTTAGAGAGATAACAGCGTGCTTGTTATCCGGAATGTTTACACCGGCAATACGAGCCATTCAATTTTCTCCAAAAAGGCAGTAGATAATCAACCGCCCCACAAAAATCTTGAGGGGCGGATAATAACCCAATTCGCCTACAGAAATCAACAGGTCTTAATCAGATTAACCTTGACGCTGCTTATGACGAGGTTCTGCGCTACAAATTACGCGGATAACCCCATTACGACGGATAACTTTACAGCTACCACAAATTTTCTTAACAGAAGCTTGTACTTTCATGATGAAACCTCTAAGTGCGCTTATCCCTTAGGATGAGCTGTCGTTTTTCTCATTAACGTTTGATTATCGTACTGGTGCGAGGTGAGGTGTGACTGCAGCTGAGCCATAAAGTCCATCACTACTACCACAACAATCAGCAAAGAAGTACCACCCAAATAGAATGGAATACCAAATGAACTTTGCAACACCATCGGCATCAAACAAATGACGGTGATGTAAATCGCGCCAATAAATGTCAAACGACTGAGAATATGATCTAAGTAACGAGCAGTTTGCTCACCTGGACGTATACCAGGCACATAAGCTCCGCTGCGTTTCAAGTTCTCTGACACTTCTTTAGGACTAAATACCAGTGCTGTATAGAAGTAACAGAAAAAGATAATTAACGCACCAAAGAGCACCAAATACAACGGCTGACCAGGCGACAATACCAATGCTACATCTTGCAGGCTACGCTGAATAAATCCGGCATTCGGATCTGCACTACCCACCCACTGGCCTAAGCTCGCAGGGAACAACAGCAATGAGCTGGCAAAAATTGCCGGAATCACACCCGCCATATTAATTTTCAATGGCAAATGTGTCTGTTGTGCAGTAAATACACGACGACCTTGTTGTTTTTGAGCATAGTTGACCGGAATACGACGTTGCGCTTTCTCGATAAACACGATGGCTGCCAAAACACCCAGAGACAATAGACCAAAAATTACCAAGCCAATCAGGCTGGTCTGGCCATTATCTACAGATGACAAAGATTGCATAATTAAATTAGGCAATCCGGCAACAATACCCGCGAAGATGATCATGGAAATACCATTCCCCACCCCACGTTCGGTAATCTGCTCACCCAACCACATCAAGAACATGGTTCCCGCAACCAATGAGGTTACTGCAGGAATATAAAAAGCCAGACCAGTATTCAGGGTAATCCCCTGACTGATCAAGCCTGCACACATCCCGATCGCTTGTACAAGCGCCAGAAATAATGTGCCTTGTCGTGTGTATTGATTTATTTTACGTTTGCCTTGCTCGCCTTCTTTTTTCAAAGCTTCCAGCGAAGGAACCACTGTCGACATCAGCTGCACGATAATCGATGCAGAAATGTAGGGCATGATCCCAAGAGCAAGAATAGACATTCGTTCTAATGCACCACCGGAAAACATGTTAAACAAACCAAGGATAGTACCTTGGTTTGCATTAAACAGGTTTTCTAGGGCCGCATTATTGATGCCCGGTACTGGAATATGCGCTCCTAGCCGAAACACCAACAACGCACCAATGAGAAACATCATTCGACGAATAATTTCACGGTATTTCACATGAAATGGTTGGCCTTTCATCATGTTGACATGACCTGAAGAACTAGGAGTCATAGACACTGGGGATTACTCCTCGACTTTGCCGCCAGCAGCTTCAACAGCAGCTTTAGCGCCTTTAGTCAATGCAACACCTTGAACAGTGAATGCACGAGTAATTTCACCAGAAAGTACGATACGAGCACGGATCATGTCTTTACGTACAACGTTCGCCGCTTTTAAAGTTTCTAGAGACACGATGTCGCCTTCAACTTTAGCAAGCTCAGATAAACGTACTTCAGCAGTTTTCAAAGCCAATTGGCTAGTGAAGCCGAATTTAGGCAAACGACGATAAAGTGCTGTTTGACCGCCTTCGAAACCTGGACGAGTACCACCGCTCTTACGTGAGTTTTGACCCTTGACACCACGGCCACCGGTCTTACCAACGCCAGAACCGATACCACGGCCTACACGAAGGTTGTCACGTTTAGCACCTTCTGCAGGTGCAATTGTATTTAAACGCAGAGTCATGGCTTATTCCTCTACACTAACCATATAGTAGACTTGGTTGATCATACCACGGTTAGAAGGCGTATCTTGCACTTCTACAGTATGACCAATACGACGCAGACCTAAACCTTGCAGGCTCAGCTTATGATTTTTCAAGCGGTGCGATGCAGATTTAGTCTGGGTAACTTTAATCGTTTTCATGATTGATTACCCTTGAATTTGTTCTACTGAAAGACCACGTTTCGCAGCAACCTTCTCAGGAGTAGTCATATCACGCAAACCGTTGAAAGTTGCGTTAACTACGTTAGCAGCGTTAGTAGAACCACGGCATTTAGTCAAAACGTTACGTACACCTACAGCTTCTAAAACTGCACGCATAGCGCCACCAGCAATTACGCCTGTACCTTCAGAGGCAGGCTGCATGAATACGCGACTAGCGCCATGACGTGCATGAATTGGGTGCTGTAACGTACCATCAACAAGGTCAACAGTAATCATGTTGCGACGAGCAGCTTCAAGTGCTTTAGAGATAGCAGCTGGAACTTCACGTGCTTTACCACGACCAAAACCTACGCGACCATTACCATCACCCACAACAGTTAATGCTGTGAAAGAGAAGATACGACCACCCTTAACAACTTTGGCTACACGATCAACGGCAACCAGCTTTTCAACAAGACCTTCGTTTTGTTCAACTTTAGCCATGATTAGAACTCCAAGCCGTTTTCACGAGCAGCATCAGCCAAGGCTTTGATACGACCATGATATTTAAAACCAGAACGGTCAAATGCAACTTTAGTAACACCAGCTGCTTTAGCGCGTTCTGCGATTAAAGCACCTACTTTTTGAGCTGCTTCAACGTTACCAGTTGTACCTGCACGTAGAGTAGCGTCTAAAGTAGAAGCTTGCGCTAATACTTTGCCACCATCTGCAGAGATAACTTGAGCATAGATGTGACGCGGAGTGCGGTTTACACACAAACGAGTCGCACCCAATGCACGGATGTGCAAGCGTGTGCTTTTCGCACGACGCAAACGGGATTGTTTCTTTTCGTTCATAAGAACCTCGCGCCTTATTTCTTCTTAGCTTCTTTACGAAGTACAACTTCGTCAGAATAACGAACACCTTTGCCTTTATACGGCTCTGGTGGACGGTAACCACGGATATCTGCAGCAACCTGACCTAAAGCTGCTTTGTCAGCAGATTTAAGTACGATTTCAGTTGCAGTTGGAGTTTCAGCAGTTACACCTGCAGGAAGTGCATAATCGATCGGGTGAGAGAAACCAAGGTTAAGATGAACAACATCACCTTTAACCGCAGCTTTATAACCAACACCGATAAGCTGTAACTTACGTTCGAAACCTTCGCTAACACCTTTTACAAGGTTGTTAAGCACAGCGCGAGCAGTACCAGCTTGCATCCAAGCGTCTTTCGACTCTTGTACTGGAGCAATAGCCAGAGTACCGTCTTCCTGTTTAAGCTCGACCAGCGCATGCAGGTTGAAAGACAATGTACCTTTAGTGCCTTTCACTTCGACCTGCCGGCCGTTCTGAGTAACTGTTACACCATTCGGTACAGTTACTGGGGCTTTAGCCACACGAGACATGAGGAATCACCTATTAAGAAACAAAAGCAATAACTTCACCACCAACGCCTGCAGCACGTGCAGCGCGATCAGTCATGATGCCTTTGCTTGTAGAAACAATTGCAATACCTAAACCTTGCTTAACGCTTGGAAGTGCATCTTTACCGCGATACTGACGTAGACCTGGACGGCTTACGCGTTTCACAGTGTCAATCACTGGCTTGCCTTCAAAATATTTTAACGTAATTGTTAAAGTTGGTTTGCCTTCAGCTTCCGCAACTTCTACGTTAGAAATGTAACCTTCTTGTTGAAGTAAGTTAGCAATTGCAACTTTCAACTTAGAATTAGGCATAGAAACAGTTTGTTTCTTCGCCATTTGTGCGTTACGAACACGTGTTAGCATGTCGGCAACGGTATCTTGCATACTCATTTATAGTGCTCCTTACCAGCTTGCCTTAACAACGCCAGGTACATCACCTTGCATTACTGTTTCACGTAATTTGTTACGGCTTAAGCCGAACTTACGGAAATAGCCATGCGGACGACCAGTTAAACCACAACGGTTACGTAGACGTACTGGAGATGCATTACGTGGTAATGCTTGCAATTTCATCATCGCTTCGAAACGTTCTTCGTCTGATGCATTTACGTTTGCAATAACAGCTTTTAATTCAGCACGTTTTGCAGCGTATTTAGCAACAGTAGCTTCGCGTTTCAATTCGCGATTAATCATACCTTTCTTAGCCATATCGACCTCTTATTTGAACGGGAAGCCGAATGCACGCATAAGCGCACGGCCTTCGTCATCGGTGCGAGCAGTCGTAGTAATGGTAATGTCCATACCACGAATACGATCAATCTTGTCAAAATCGATTTCAGGGAACATGATCTGTTCCTTAAGACCCATTGAGTAGTTACCACGACCGTCGAATGATTTCGCAGAGAAACCACGGAAGTCACGGATACGAGGGATCGCAATCGAGATCAAACGGTCTAAGAATTCGTACATACGTTCGCCGCGTAAAGTAACTTTACAACCGATCGGCCAACCATCACGGATTTTAAAACCAGCGATTGATTTACGAGCTAACGTAAGTACTGGTTTTTGACCAGCGATAGCTTGCATATCTGAAAGAGCACCATCAAGGAGTTTTTTGTCAGCAGCAGCTGCGCCAACACCCATGTTGATCGTGATTTTAGTGATGCGAGGAATTTCCATCACATTTTTAACGCCTAAAGTCTCTAATAACTGAGCTTTAAGTTCGTCATTGTAACGTGTTTTAAGTCTGGCCATGGCCTATATCAACCTATTACTTCGCTACCGCCACTGATTCACCATTTGATTTGAATACGCGAGTTTTCACGCCATCAATCACTTGGTAACCAACACGGTCAGCCTTTTGGGTTGTAGCATTAAAAACTGCCACGTTTGAAATATGAAGCGAAGCTTCCTGAGTTACAACGCTACCTTCAGCGCCTGTAGCACGGTTCGGCTTTTGGTGCTTCTTCACCAAGTTAAGGCCTTCAACCTTAACACGGTCATTAGAAACAGACAGAACAGTACCCTGTTTGCCTTTTTCTTTACCTGCGATCACAATTACTTGATCGCCTTTTTTAATCTTAGCCATGATCGCCTCTTATAGAACTTCAGGAGCCAATGAAATAATTTTCATGAACTGTTCAGTACGAAGTTCACGAGTCACTGGTCCGAAAATACGAGTTGCAATCGGCGCTTTGTTGGTGTTCAAAATAACAGCAGCGTTATCGTCGAAACGAATCACTGAACCGTCTGCACGACGGATACCGAATTTTGTACGAACCACAACTGCATTCATCACGTCACCTTTTTTAACACGTGCGCGTGGAATTGCTTCTTTTACAGTAACTTTAATAATGTCGCCAACAGAAGCATAACGACGATGCGAGCCACCAAGTACTTTAATACATTGTACGCGGCGTGCACCACTGTTGTCTGCTACGTCGAGCATAGTTTCGGTCTGAATCATTGCCCTACTCCAAAACCGAGCAACACCGGTCGAAATTTCGAAAGGCTCAAAGAGTACTCGAAATTGACCGATGATGCAACAAGAACGTTAATTACTCAGCAGCTGCTTCAACAACTTCAACTAGAGTCCAAGACTTAGTTTTAGAAATTGGGCGGCTTTCTTTAATGGTTACAACATCACCAGCTTTCGCTGTGTTGTTCTCATCATGAGCATGTAATTTTGTTGAACGGCGGATTAATTTGCCATACAACGGGTGTTGAACTTGGCGTTCAATAAGAACAACGATAGATTTATCCATCTTGTCGCTTACAACTTTGCCAGTTAACGTGCGGACTGTTTTATCACTCATTGTCCGTTCCCCTGTTTTTCGGTAAGGAGGGTCTTAATACGAGCAATCGTCTGACGAGTAAGTGCAACTTCATGCGATTTACCCAATTGACCAGTTGCTTTCGCCATACGAAGACGGAATTGGTTAAGCTGTTGCTCATCAAGCAAAGCTGTCAACTCTTCTACCGACTTTTCACGTAGATCTTTAGTTTTCATTACATTACCGTCCGAGTCACGATAGCGGTTTTAAACGGAAGCTTAGCTGCTGCAAGCGTAAACGCTTCGCGAGCCAATTCTTCGTTAACACCATCAATTTCGTACAAGACTTTACCTGGTTTGATTTGGCAAACCCAATATTCCACAGAACCTTTACCTTTACCCATACGCACTTCAAGCGGCTTAGAAGTAATCGGTTTGTCCGGGAATACACGGATAAAGATCTTACCACCACGCTTAATACGACGGCTAATTGTACGACGCGCTGCTTCAATTTGACGCGCAGTCATTTGACCACGTTCAACTGATTTAAGTGCAATAGTACCGAAAGATACTGTGCTACCGCGGTGTGCTAGACCAGTGTTACGGCCTTTCTGCACTTTACGGAATTTAGTACGCTTAGGTTGCAACATGGATTATTCTCCTTTTTCAGCAGAACGATCATTGCGACGACCACGACGCTCTTGACCTTCACCACGACCACGACCGCGTTTAGCTGGACGTTCTTCTGCTGGAGCTGGGTTCATGACTTGTTTCATGCCGCCCAAGATCTCACCACGGAAGATCCAAACTTTAACACCAATCGTACCGTAAGTAGTCTCAGCACGCATAGTCGCATAGTCGATATCTGCACGAAGCGTATGTAGAGGTACACGACCTTCACGATACCACTCAGTACGAGCAATCTCAGCACCACCTAAACGGCCTGAAACTTCTACTTTGATACCTTTAGCACCAGCACGCATTGTGTTTTGTACCGCACGCTTCATAGCACGACGGAACATTACACGTTTTTCCAATTGAGAAGCGATTGCTTCAGCAACTAGACGCGCGTCTAAGTCTGGACGATCAATTTCATTGATACTTACTTGCGCAGGAACACCCATGATAGATGTTAATTCGCGTTGTAGTTTCTCAATATCTTCGCCTTTTTTACCGATTACGATACCAGGACGCGCAGTGCTAATAGTTACTTTAGCAGCGCCTGTAGGACGTTCGATAAGAATGTTGCTGATCATCGCGTTTTTAAGTTTTTTGATTAAAAACTCACGAACTTGAAGATCTTTAAGCAAGTATTCAGCGTATTGTTTCGGATTCGCATACCAGTTAGCGTTATGACGTTTCACAACACCTAGGCGGATACCGATTGGATGAACCTTCTGACCCATATCAAACCCCTACCTTAACGGTGATGTGACAAGTACGCTTAGTAATACGATCTGCACGGCCTTTAGCACGTGGCATAATACGTTTCAGGCTCATGCCTTCATCAACGTAGATCGTAGAAACTTTAAGGTCGTCTACATCTAAACTGTTATTGTGTTCAGCGTTTGCAATCGCAGATTCCAACGCTTTCTTAACTAGAACTGCAGCTTTTTTGTTGCTGAAGTTAAGGATGTTAAGCGCGTGCGCAACAGATTTGCCGCGGATAAGATCTGCAACCAAACGAGCTTTTTGTGCCGAGATAGCGGCACCGCGTAATTTAGCAGTTACTTCCATCATAGCACCCATTAACGTTTAGATTTCTTGTCAACACCGTGACCGCGATAGGTACGAGTTGGTGCAAATTCACCAAGCTTGTGACCAACCATGTGTTCAGAAACGATCACAGGAACGTGGTTACGGCCATTGTGTACAGAAATTGTTAAACCAACAAAATCCGGTAGGATCATCGAACGACGCGACCAAGTTTTGATCGGCTTACGGTTATTAGCCGCGATAGCCGCTTCAACCTTAGCGAACAAGTGCGCATCGACGAATGGGCCTTTTTTCAGAGAACGAGGCATTGTCAGATTCCTTTACTTGTTACTTAACGCGACGGTCGCGAATGATCATCTTAGTCGTACGCTTATTGGTACGTGTCTTGTACCCTTTAGCTTTTTGACCCCATGGGCTTACAGGTTGAATACCTTTGTTACGCCCTTCACCACCACCGTGCGGATGGTCAACCGGGTTCATTGCCATACCACGAACGGTAGGACGAACACCACGCCAGCGCGATGCACCAGCTTTACCAAGCGAACGAAGGTTGCTTTCCGAGTTAGATACTTCACCTAACACAGCGCGACATTCAACGTGAATTTTACGCATCTCGCCTGAACGTAGACGAACGATAGCGTAAGAACCGTCACGACCCAACAGCTGAACTGAAGTACCAGCTGAACGAGCAATCTGCGCGCCTTTACCGATTTTAAGTTCGATGTTGTGAAGAGTAGAACCGATTGGCATGTTGCGAAGCGGCAAGCAGTTACCTGGACGAATTGGAGCATCGTTACCAGACTGTACTTTATCGCCAGCGCGAAGGCCTTTAGGAGCAATGATATAACGACGTTCACCATCAGCATACAATACAAGTGCAATGTGTGCAGTACGGTTAGGATCGTATTCGATACGCTCTACAGTTGCAGGAATACCATCTTTGTTACGTTTAAAGTCAACTAGACGGTAGTGCTGCTTATGACCGCCACCAACGTGACGAGTCGTGATGTGACCGTTATTGTTACGGCCGCCAGTACGTTTTTTAGCTTCAACCAACGGAGAGTACGGTGCGCCTTTGTGAAGGTGATCATGAACCACTTTCTCTACAAAGCGACGTCCTGGAGACGTTGGCTTACATTTTTGAATAGGCATAATTCTCGTCCTTATTCCGCTGTGCTTTCAGCGGTATCGCCCAAGTCAGCCATTTCAACATCTTGGCCAGCTTTCAGGGTGACGTATGCTTTTTTAACATCAGAACGACGTCCTAATGTTTTACCAAAGCGTTTAGACTTACCTTTAGTGATAGTCGTGTTAACTTTAACAACTTCTACACCAAAGAGTTGTTCCACTGCTTTTTTGATTTCAAGCTTGTTTGCATTGATAGCAACTTTAAACACTTGAACACCAGCAGTTTCACCTAAAACTTGTGCTTTTTCTGAGAATACAGGTCCTTGCAGGACTTGATAGATACGTTCGTTGTTCATCCGAGTTCTACCTCAATTTTCTTAGCAGCAGCTACAGACATAACAACTTTGTCGAACGCAATCAAGCTAACCGGATCGATTGCAGCAGCATCAACCACATCTACGTGTGGAATATTGCGTGCAGCAAGATACAAGTTCTCATCAACAGCATCGGTAACGATCAATGCACGAGTTGCATTCAAGTCGTTAAGCTTTGCAAGCAATTCTTTAGTTTTTGGAGCTGCAACAGCAAACTCATCAACTAAAATTAGGCGATCTTGACGAACAAGTTCAGCCATGATGCATTGCATAGCACCGCGGTACATTTTACGGTTTACTTTTTGAGACCAGTCTTGTGGACGAGCAGCAAAAGTTTTACCACCGCCAACCCAGATTGGGCTACGAATAGAACCAGCACGAGCACGGCCAGTACCTTTTTGACGGAATGGCTTGCGGCCACCGCCAGAAACGTCTGCACGTGATTTCTGAGCTTTTGAACCTTGACGGCCACCAGCTAAATAAGCTGTAACCACTTGGTGAACAAGAGCTTCATTAAATTCACGACCGAACGCAACTTCTGATAATTCAACAGCAGAGCCGGAAACAGTATTTAAATTCACGTTATTTCCCCTCAGGCCTTGATCGTAGGACGAACGATTACGTCGCCACCAGTAGCACCAGGAACCGCGCCTTTAACAACAAGAACTGAACGTTCTGTGTCGATAGCAACGATCTCAAGACCCTGTGTAGTTACGCGTTCAGCACCTAAATGGCCAGCCATTTTTTTGCCTTTGAATACGCGACCAGGAGTCTGGTTTTGACCAGTAGAACCTAAAACACGGTGAGAAAGCGAGTTACCGTGAGTTGCATCTTGCGTACGGAAGTTCCAACGCTTAACACCACCTTGGAAACCTTTACCTTTAGATTGACCAGTTACGTCAACAACTTGACCAACCTGGAACAATTCAACGGTAAGCGTACCACCAACTTCACGACCTTCAAGATCAGCTTCTGTAGCGCGGAATTCTTGAACTAGACGACCAGCTGCAACACCTGCTTTCGCGAAGTGGCCTTTCTGAGCGTTAGTTACGCGAGATTCGCGACGTTCACCAGTAGTGATTTGAATCGCTTGATAACCATCAGTTTCAAGCGTTTTGATTTGAGTGATGCGGTTAGGATCAACCTCAATCACTGTAACAGGCACAGAAACACCAGCATCTGTAAAGATACGTGTCATACCGCACTTGCGACCGACTAAACCAATAGCCATGTGCATAAACCTCTAAAAAAGCGGCCTAATTAACTTAGAGTGTTAATTAACCCGAAAGCCTTAACCCAATGCGATCTGAACATCAACACCAGCTGCAAGATCTAACTTCATCAATGCATCTACAGTTTTGTCTGTAGGTTGAACGATGTCGATCAAACGCTTGTAAGTACGGATTTCGTACTGGTCACGCGCGTCTTTGTTTACGTGTGGTGATGTTAAAACGTTAAAACGTTCAATGCGTGTTGGCATTGGAATTGGACCACACACTTGTGCTCCAGTACGTTTTGCGGTTTCTACGATTTCTTGAGCAGATTGATCAATCAGGCGATGATCAAAAGACTTAAGACGGATACGAATTCTCTGGTTAGACATACCAGTAAACTCCAAGCCAAATATATAAAGAATCACTCCTGACGCATCTCACCCCACTTTAATACGGGTAAGTGTCAAGAGCAGTGAAATATCACTAAGGTCGTGATCGATGCCACGACTGTAACGATAGTTAACTACTTTATTCGCAGTTAACCCCCTTCCTATCGAAGGGTCGCTTATTATAGCCATTGTTTAATGCATAAGCAAATCCCTTTTATGGTTTTATCCAAGTTTTCAATTTACCCCCTAAAACAAGAGTTTATTTTCTGAATGCGGGGCAGTTTTCGCCAAGACATATTCTATAGCTCGATTTAATATCTGATTTCCTTCAACAAACTTATTTTTATGGGTCTTTTTTAATTCAGAGAGATCCTGAACATATTTTCCTGAAAATTGTGCAAGCTGCTCCTCATCTTCCAAAAATAAAGACAGGATTTCTGGAGTACTCTCTGGATGAAACTGAAAACCGAGCACATTTTTACCCAACTGGTACATCTGATTACGACAGGCTTGGTTTTCTGCCAGATGCACTGCCCCTTTGGGTATTTCAAAGCTTTCACTATGCCATTGCAGAATATTGAACTGTTCGGGTAAGCTAAAACATTCTTGCGGTAGATTGGCTACCTTGTGTACCGTGGCCCAGCCCAATTCCTGCTCAGGATTACGACTGACGCCCGCCCCCAATGCATTGGCAATCAATTGTCCACCCAGGCATAAACCGATTGCCGGTTTGCCATGTGACAGATAACGACGCAACCAGCGTTTCTCTATCTTTAACCAGGGGAAATTCGCCTCATCATTGACACTCATGGTTCCGCCCATGATGATCAGTAAATCGACGTCCTCAACCCTTGGCAAAGCCTCAATCTCTAAAGGACGATCCAACGGTAAAGCAAAAAACTCAGTCGCACTAATGTACGCCTGATACTGCTTTAAAAACTCATGACAACTACCATAGCCTTCACCAGCAATATGCTGAAAATAATGCACTTTTAAATGCGACTTCATGCTCCTCAACCTATTTTTTAGCTAGATAGTTTTAGGTTTTGCAAAAATGAAGCCAACTTTTTTCAAGGACCAATTTTTTTAACAATTCACAACCGAACTGGCAGTGAGTCACAGATTCTCTTAAGCTAAGGTAATATTTGATTACATTTAAGGGCATTCACGTGAAAAAAAACGCTCAAACCACCCTGATTCATGCACCACGAAAAGCCCCTCAATCCATTTCTACGGTTCAACCTCCCCTGTTTCGTGCATCGACCATTATTTTTGAGAATACTGATGCGCTATTTAATCGCCACTGGACCGATGCTTATGACTATAGCTACGGCACCCACGGCACACCCACGACATTCACCTTAGGCGATAACATCGCGCAAATTGAAGGGGGTGAATACTGCCTACTTGCGCCGAGCGGTTTATCCGCCATTAACCTGGTGAATTCTTGTTTCTTGAGCCAAGGTGATGAAGTCTGGGTTGCCGATAACATCTATGGCCCAAACATGGAACATCTGCGCAATCTGGAAACGCGTTATGGCATTGCGGTCAAAGTGTATAACCCGCTTGAGGTCGAAACCTTTACACCAAGTGAAAAAGCAAAACTGCTTTGGCTGGAAGCGGCCGGTTCAGTCACACTGGAGTTTCCAGATCTGGTCGGTTTAATCAAAAAAGCCCAGGCACATCATATTTTGACGGCGCTGGATAATACCTGGGGCGCAGGTCTGGCTTTTAATGCTTTTGATTTTGGCGAAGAGCATTTAAGTGTCGATATCACGGTTCATGCCCTGACCAAATATCCAAGCGGTGGTGGCGACATCTTGATGGGCTCAGTTGTTACACGAGATAAAACCCTGCATCACAAACTGTTCCGTACCCATGCCATTCAGGGCATTAGTGTTTCTGGTGATGATGTGGCGCAGGTACAACGCAGTCTGGCTTCGATGCAACTGCGTTATCAGCATCAGTCCGAAAGCGCACTGACTTTAATGAAGTGGCTCAAACAGCAAACTGAGCTTGTTCAAGTTTTACATCCAGCCGATCCAGATTGCGCTGGACATCAATACTGGAAAGATATTTGTAAGACAGGTCAAAGTGCCGGCCTGGTTAGCGTGATTTTTGATCATTCTTATAAGCTGCAAGATATTCGCAATTTCTGTGACAGCTTAAACCTGTTTAAGCTCGGCTTTAGCTGGGGTGGCCCTGTCAGCCTGGTCATGCTCTATAACTTAAAAGACATGCGTGTACTGGAACATTCACATTTAAAACATGGCTTTCTGGTTCGTTTCTGTATCGGACTGGAACATCCGCAAGATTTGATTCAAGATATCCAGTACGCCCTAGAACACATGAAAAAGCCTAAAAATGAATGATAAACAATAGGAAAAGTTAGGTGAACACTATTTGGTATTACTAAAAAACCACAAATACCATGCAAAACATTGTCTTACGTTCACAGCTTGCCAGTCGGCATGGTCTGCTTGTCGGTTTAACTGAAACTAAAAAAACAGTCACTCTTATTTATGAACAGAGTGTCGATCGGAATAGTGCTTTTGAAATGCTGCAAAACCCAAGTGGCCGAACCTCAAAAAAATGCCAAACAAGCAGAATTTGCAAAACAGCAAGCCAAGGAACAGTGACCTCTAACCGGTGAGCAACAAAAGGAATTAGAACACGCGACTTAGGCAACCTAAAAAGTTCATAAAAGATACTGATCGATTTATCAAACTGCGCACGCAGGCTCGGAGATGATACCGGGGAGAATTGTCCGCGAGTTTCATGACTGCTTTTTCAGTGAAAATAGCACGATTTATTCCTATCAAGATTTTTAAAATTATGGGATATTCAGATATCCCATAATTTTTTTATGGTTTTATTAAAAGATGTATTTACAAGGCATGCTTTAAGATGTATTTTAAATACATCTTATAAATAAACAGCCATGAGAGATCAAACATGACTCCGCAGCAAATTGACCTTGTAAAAGCAACAGTGCCTGTACTCCGCGAAAATGGTGTGGCACTCACGGGCTATTTTTATAACCGCATGTTAGGCAACAACCCTGCCCTTAAAGAAACGTTTAATATGGGTCACCAACGCAGTGGTGCACAGGCGCAAGCCCTTGCCGGCGCTGTATTGGCCTATGCCGAAAATATTGAAGACCCATCTGTACTTTTACCTGTGGTTGAGCTGATCGCGCATAAACACGTGAGCTTAAACATTCAAGCGCCAGACTATAATATTGTGGGTGAAAACCTGCTGCATTCTATTAGTGAAGTATTAAGCATCCCGATGGAAGATCCATTAATTGATGCTTGGGCTACAGCTTATGGTCAATTGGCTGACTTGTTCATCAGCACTGAAAAAACGATCTATGAGCAGCATCAGCAAACCAAAGGTAGCTGGTTAGGCTGGCGCAATTTCAAAATTGCCCAAAAAGTAGTGGAAAGTGACGAGATTACTTCAATCTATCTACAACCGGTCGATGGTGGCGATTTACCGAAATATGAAGCCGGTCAATATATTTCAGTTCGTGTATTCGTAGAAGAACTTGGCTTAAAACAGCCGCGTCAATATACGCTTTCAACCAGCCCTCAAGCAGACTATTTGCGTATTTCAGTTAAACGTGAACCGGGCAATGGCACAGATCAAGTTGCAGGTTGGGTGTCTAACACTCTACATGGTTTGCCGGAAGGTTCAGAAATTGAAGTATCTGCACCAACAGGTAACTTCTACCTGATCGATCCAGCTAAACGTAATGTGTTTATCAGTGGTGGTGTTGGCCTGACGCCAATGATCGCGATGCTGAACCAGCTGGTGACTCTGGATATGCCACAACCTGTGACCTTTATCCATGCTTGCCGTAGCAAACAGGTTCATGCGATGCACCAGCATATTCATGACCTGAAAGCAAAATATCCGCGCTTAAGCACCCTTACTGCTTATGAATTTCCACATCAAGCTGACAAACTGGGTGAGGATTATGATGTAGCAGGTCGTCTGGATCTGAGTTCAGTTGATGCAGCGCTGTTACCAGTCAATGCCGATTACTACCTTTGCGGCCCAATGCCATTTATGGCAGAACAGCAAAAAGCACTCGTTGCCCGCGGTATTCCTGCTGAAAATATTCATAGTGAAGCATTTGGTACAGGTGGGGTTCACCACTAAGCCCTCGCTTCAAGCTGAATAGGTGGGGCTAGTCTGGTTATGCTAGACTAGCCTTTATCTATTTAATTCTTAAAGATATTAGTGCGATCATGCAATTAAACAAATTTACCGACTATGCTTTGCGTATTTTAATGTACATCTCCCAGCCGCGAGATACGCCGTATACGATTGCGGAAATTGCGCGAGATTTGTATGTGTCACAAAATCATTTAATGAAGATTGTGCATTTCATGTCGAAACAAGACTGGATTATTGCCACACGCGGTAAAGGCGGCGGCATCCGCTTAAATCCTACTACACTAAATCTAAAACTCGGTGAGATCGTGCGTAGCTTGCAGGGTGAAAATCATGTGATTGTCGAATGTAATACCCCACCCTGCGTACTGCGTAGCAATTGTGGTTTAAAAGGTATTCTCGACCATGCGCTGGAACAGTTTTACCAAAGCCTGAACCAATATATGCTGGCCGATGTGCTCACCCCATCTAACCAATCTCATTTTAGTACTGTTTCTCCAATCGGTTTAATTAACCTGATGGATTAAGTTGCAATAGCATTGCAAAGCAAAGTTCGCTTGCCTGTGCGACTTCCTTTATAATGTTTCTTTGTAGATCATTTATTGAAGTTGAGTTATGCACCACAGCAGAGGAAAATCCAAAAACAGTAAGACAGCCCATGCACCCAAGCAAAAGATCAGCTACGAGAAAAAAGTTGATTCTGCTATTACTGAATATTCTGTGCGCTCACTCAACTGGCTACGCAAAGCCGAATTTTTAATGAGTGCACCAAAACTCAGTCTTTGTGTAGAAGATACAGGCTATGAAATTGCTTTTGCCGGTCGCTCCAATGCCGGTAAATCCAGTGCGATTAATGCCCTGACCAACCAGAAACAGTTGGCACGTGCATCAAAAAGACCCGGCCGCACCCAGATGATTAACTTTTTTAGCTTGGGTAATCCAGATCAGCGTCTGGTCGATTTACCAGGCTATGGCTATGCTGCCGTACCAGAGGCGATGAAAATTGTTTGGCAAAAAGAACTGGAAAATTATCTGATTCATCGCAAAAGCTTACAGGGCTTGGTGCTGTTAATGGATATTCGTCATCCGCTACAACACTTTGATGTGATGATGCTGGAATGGGCTTATTCACGTCATTTGTTTGTGCATGTTCTTTTAACCAAATCAGATAAGCTGAATCGTGGCCCTGCCTCTAAAGCGCTTCAGGAAGTCAAAGCTGCATTGAAAAAAATGAAACTGGACTTCTCGATTCAATTGTTCTCCTCCATGAACAAAGAGGGACTTGAAGAACTGGCCAGCGTCATGGGCGGCCGTCTGAATTTCACTTTAGATCAATCAACTCAATTTGATTTGGACAGTATTCCGGAAGTATCGGCTCATGATCTAAATCAATTCGATGAACCAGTTGAACTCGACTCTGGGTCTGATGCAACTGCTATTGGTGAGGTTTCACCGCATGACTTAAATGAAGCTGAAGAACCGCTTGAATTACTTGAGCAGGATCAGTCAGAACTTAAAGCAGCAGATGAGCTAAACCAGAATAAACGCTCAGCTGAATAATCAAATGACAAAATATTTGATTGATTGATTTAAATTAAAAACCTCCGTTATGCCGCATAACGGAGGTTTTTTTCTAAGGTGATTTTCACCATATCAAGCTGGTCAAGTGATAGCAGCGCCGGATTGATCAGATTTACCTGTTTTTACATGAAGACTGCATTGTTTACTTAGTGATTAAATCCTGATTCATATTAGAATAAATCTTGATCAGCCTTAGATCAGGAACCCATTATGAAACCATCTATCTCTGTGATTACGCTGGCTGTTCAGGACATAGAGCAATCATTGCAATTTTATTGTGAGGGTTTAGGCTTTAAAAGCGACGGAATTATGGGGCAGGAATTTGAATATGGTGCGGTGGCGTTTATTCAACTGCAATCCGGTCTTAAGCTTGCCTTATGGCCGCAGCGCAGCCTTCAGCAAGATACCGGTCTTGAATTGAGCCCGATCTGCCCAACCCAAATGGCGCTGGGACATAATGTCTATAGTCCATTAGAGGTTGACCAGATCATGGTACTGGCTGAACGTGCGGGCGCTAAAATTATCAAAGCTGCACACACCACCTTTTATGGCGGATATGCTGGTTATTTTCAGGATCCCAATGGTCATCTCTGGGAAATTGTCTGGAATCCGGACTTAGATAAAGATTAAACCGGCGCTTCAGGTTCACGGGTATGCCGGTCTACCACCACACTGATCATCATATCGCCCTGCACATTCACCACGGTACGTACCGTATCCAGTAAACGGTCGATCGGCAATAAAATCGCAATCGCCTCGGCAGGCAATCCCACAGATTGCAACACCATAATCATGGTGACCATGCCAGCGCTTGGAATCCCAGGTGCGCCTAAGGATGCAATCATTGCCGTGGCACAGACCACCAGCTGTTGCCCTAAACTCAGATCCAGCCCCATTAAATTGGCAATAAACAAGGCGGCGGCTGCCTCATAAAGAGCTGTGCCATCCATATTCAGCTGTGTTCCCAGTGGAATCACAAAACCTGCCGTATGCGGACGTACGCCCAGATTTTCCTGCGCACATTTCATTGACAGTGGCATGGTGGCCGAACTGGAACTGGTGGCAAATGCGGTAATTAAAGCAGCGCGTGTGCCTTTAAAGAACGTGATCGGATCCATCTTGCCAAAAATCCACAGCAATAAAGGCAATACCACGATGCCATGGAAAATGGTGGTTCCGGTGACCACGGCCGCAAATTCAGCCAGACGACTGAGTACCGAAATATCCTCAGTCGCGATCAGCTTGGCCAATAAAGCAAAAATACCGAAAGGTGCCAGTTTCATCACCCAGCCAATCATCAACATCATGATTTCAAAAAACTGGTGACTCAACTTGCGCACGGTACGGAATTTATCTCCGCCTGCGACCAGTGCCACACCGACAAACAAGGCAAAGACCACCACTGCCAGGACATTGCCATCTGAAAATGCCTTAAACGGATTGATCAGGGTATTTTGGATAAAATTGGTAAAGAAAGAAGATGGCGTTAAGGTGTCCGGAGTCTGATGCTGCGCCATGGCATCCTGGAACATCAGTACATCGACACCCTTGCCGACATCAAACAGATGTGCACAGGCCAGACCTAAAATGAGTGCCAAAGTCGTTGTGGTCACACAGCACATCAGGGTGATTTTCCAGGTGCGATTCAGTTGTCCGCCTGCCTGTAGATTAGATACCCCGACCACAATCGACGTAAAAATTAGCGGAACCAACAGCATTTTTAATAAGCCGATAAAAACACTGCTGACGATGCCGATGCCGTATAAACTGACATCAAAAAATGAGGTCTGCGGAAATATTGTGAGTAAAAATCCAAACAGCACCCCCAATACGGCGGCAATTAAAATTTGCGTATTTAAGCTCATCTTTTCATGCATTTTAATATAGATCTTAAGCGGCACTATGCCATGCCGATTCTACAGAATCGAGTAATATTTTATAAACGCGTGCCTAGAACAAGATCTCAAATAATGATTGTTCTGCGGATTAAAAACAAAAAAACCGAATCTGGGATTCGGCTTTTTGAGCAAAAAATATAAAAATTATTGGGTTTCGATTTCACGTAAGCGGATCAGCCCTTCCTGCGTGGTACTACAGACCAGTTCGCCATTCTGCCACATCCGTCCAAAATTCAGACCACGCGAACTGGCACTCTGGGTGGCATCCATGTCATATAGCATCCATTCATCGGCACGAAATGGCTTATGGAAGTACATGGCATGGTCAATACTGGCACATTGCAGGCTTGGCGAAATATAGCTCAGACCATGTGGACGCAGTGCCGTGGTCATCAAGGTAAAGTCTGAATAGAAAGCAGCGATCGCCTGATGCAAGGAGATCTGATCGACTTCTGCAGCAATACGGTCATGCGTACGGATATAGTGCGCATAAGACGGTGCTTCAGGTTGAGGCTGGAATGGATTTTGCGGATTGACCGGACGAATTTCCACATGACGATCACGAGTGAAAGATGCACGGACATTTTCCGGAATAAACTCAATCATTTGTTTGATCAGTTCTGCTTCATTTTTCAGGCTTTCTGCCGGTGGATATTCAGGCTCTGAAATCTGGTAATTTAGCCCTTCTTCCTGATGTGCAAAAGACACCATACACATAAAAATAGTGCGACCATGCTGAATCGCACGTACTTGACGGCTGACAAAGCTCTTGCCGTCACGGATACGATCCACTTCATAAATAATCGGTGCGTTGACATCTCCGCCAAACAGAAAATAGGCATGTAACGAGTGTGCCGGACGGTCTGTGGTATAAGACGCAGCGCGGAGTGCCTGCCCTAAAACCTGCCCACCAAACACGCGCTTGCCCACCAGATTACGGCTGATTCCCCGAAAAATGTTTTCTTCTAACTTTTCCAAGCTGAGCAGCTCGACCAGTTCCTGTGTTAAGGCATTCATAAGCAACCTACGTAATATTGGAGATATCCCAAAAATGGAAAAACAGATCTAAATAATTAATCTGGAATATTCTGCCACAAAATCAGACCGAAACTCTAAAGATTGCATGACTGTTCTGTCATACTGATGTCATAAGTGACTAGGAAAAGCATCTGCTTTCACGCTAAAATTAGAGCACTTCTGTTGAAGTTGTTAAAAAAAGATATATGGTTTCGCTTTGGAAACCCGCAAAAATAAATCCCCTCAGAAGTCCTGTGGTTTTGGTCAGTAAAATTAGGAGCAGCTATGTCCAAGAATGGCTTTGGTCAAATGTATCGCAAGCTTTCAAGTAAGCTACTTGATCTTGTGGTTACCCCTCATGTTCTTGGGGAAGTACCAAGTGAAGTGACAGCTCCTGAACCTGATCAGACTGCAACAGAATCGCGAAAGCTGGTCTGCTACGTTTTACAGAACCATTCGCGTAGTAATGCGCTGGTCGTCGATGCAGAAACCCGCCGTTTAAAGTTGCCAGCTGCGCTCGATCCAATGCAACTGGGCAATAGTAAGGAAAAAGCTTCGCTGCTGTTTTTACAGCATCATGATGAAAATAACCTGCTCAGCTCACCGCCGCATGCGTTTCCGCCGCGCCTGTTACGCCTGATTGAAATCCTGGAACAACATCCTGAGCTGGATATCGAACTGGTACCAGTCACGGTGCTTTGGGGACGTGAACCTGAAAAAGAAGATTCCTGGTTCAAACTGCTATTTACCGATACCTGGTCTACGCCAAGCCGGGTCAAGCAACTGGTCAATATCGGTCTGCATGGCCGTCAGTCTTATTTAGAGTTTCACGAACCCCAGTCTTTACGTGCCATGATTGAGCATGCCAAAGAAACGCATCCAAATTCAGCGCCAGCAACTTATATTGTTAGCACTTTAAATGATTATCTGGATGGTCAGCGCGAAGTGATTCTCGGGCCCGACCTGTCCGATCGCCGTAATGTCATGCACAGTCTCATCAAATCGCCAGATGTACAGGCTGCGATTCGCAATGACAGTATTCGCAGTAAAATCTCGATGCTGGAATCTGAACGTCGTGCCATTGGTTATCTGAACGAAATTGTTTCCGATTATTCTCATTCGACTGTACGTTTTGCCGATAAAGCCCTGACCCGTTTATGGACACAGCTCTATGACGGCGTGGAAGTGCATAATTTCAGTACCGTGCGTGAACTGGCCAAAGATTATGAGATTGTCTATACCCCATGTCACCGCAGTCACATCGACTATTTGTTATTGTCTTATGTGATCTATCGTCGTGGCTTGATGGTGCCGTATATCGCTGCAGGCGATAACCTGAACATGCCTTTTGTCGGGCAGATTTTACGTGGTGGCGGTGCCTTCTTTATCCGCCGTACTTTCCGTGGCAATGCGCTCTATACCACAGTCTTTAAAGAATATTTATATAGCGTTCTGTCACGCAATACCCCACTGGAATACTTTATCGAAGGTGGTCGTTCACGTACTGGTCGTTTGCTACCACCTAAAACTGGGATGCTGGCGATGACCGTGCATGGTCATTTACGCGGCAAGGCCAAACCAATTGTCTTTGTACCGACCTATATCGGTTATGAACGCCTGATGGAAGGCGGCACTTATGTCGGTGAGATGAGCGGCAAGCCGAAAGAAGCCGAATCTATTTTTGGTATTGTCAAAACCCTGCGCAAAATTGAACGCATTTTCGGTAAAGTGCATCTGAATTTTGGTGAGCCGGTATTTCTGGATGACATCCTGAAACAGCATGGCGCAGAAAATATTAAAATTGAAAAGAACGATGATCCAATTCCACAAGCAGTTTCTGATGCAGTAAACAGCTCTGCGCAAGCGATTCTGGAAAATATCAACCGTGCAGTGGTGATCAATCCGGTATCGCTATTATCGTTGATCCTGCTGGCGACACCGAAACATACGCTGGATGAAGAAATCTGTATCAAGCAGCTGGATACTTATCGTACCCTGCTGGCGGCATTACCTTATGATGAGCGGATGGAAGTTACCCCGCTTTCAGGCAAAGAAATTATTGCCTATGCGATGAAGCTAAAACTGATCAAACGGGTAAAACATGTGCTGGGCGATATCATTGCCATTGAAGATAATCAGGCAGTTTTGCTGACTTATTTCCGCAACAATATCGTGCACTCCTTTGTGCTTCCGTCATTGATTGCAGCACTGGCTGAACACAATGGAACGATTCGCCGTGATGATGTCGTCAACATCAGCAGCACCCTGTACCCATTCCTAAAAGCAGAGCTGTTTTTAAAATGGCGTGAAGATGAGATTCAGGATCAAGTCAATGCGCATATTGATAACTTGATTTCTGCCAAACTGATCACGCAAGATGGTGAAAATCTGCTTGCTCCGGCACCCAATACTGAAGTCCATCATCAGCTCGAAGTTCTGGCTGCACCAGTGACTCAAAGTCTGGAACGTTATTACATGACTTTGGCACTGATTACCCAACGTGGTTCAGGCAATATTTCGACCCGTCAGGTTGAAGAATTGAGCTATCTGGTTGGTCAGCGTTTATCAGTTCTATACGAATTCAACTCGCCAGAATTCTTCGACAAAGCCCTGTTCCAGAGCTTTATTAAAGTCTTAACCCAAAAAGGTTATCTGTGTACCAATGACGACAATGCCATTGTTTTTGATGAGCAGCTGACCAACGTAGCGCAATATGCAGATCTGGTACTGGATGAAGTGAAATTACAGATGCTGCATCACATCACCGCCTTTACCGATGAAGAACTCAAAGAAGCACTTGATGCAGTTGCGGCTGAACAAGCCAAGAAACGTGCCAAGCGCAAAAAGAAGTAAAGCTTTTATTCTCTCTCCTTTCAGGAGATGGGAAGCACTGCTTCATAAGGGGGATGAGGGGGAATTTAAAATCCTTCCCCTTCTCCCCAGCTCTCTCCTACAAGGAACGGGAATTTAATCCTCCCTTTTTAAAGGGAGGTTAGGAGGGATTACTTTTCCTCATTAGTTCCAAATAATCCTCAAAACAATCTGTATGCTTTAATTCAAATCCTGTTTTTTGCATCCGAGTGGCATAGAGCTTTTTACCGGTGACCTGCTTGTTCTCAACTTCGAGTAAAGGCAGCCCCATCTGCTGCTGAAACCATTGCAAGACTTCATGTAAAAGCTGTGGCTGGTTATTGCTCATAATATAAGAAGACTCAGGATGTTCCACGTGAATCATCTGTGACAAGAAACGTGATAAATCTTCGATATGAATCCGGTTTGACCAGTGCAGATTTGGATAGCTGGTCGTAGATACTGCCATTTTTTGTAAGCGCTCTACCGATGTTCCATAAATCCCACTTGGGCGAATAATTGTACATTGCTCAGGATAAGCCGCTAAATAGGCCTGCTCCATCTGATACAGGATTTCTCCTTGTGCATCATTGGGCTGTAGAAGCGTTTCATCATTGACGTTTTCTCCAGCATTTTGCCCATAGACCCGTGTCGATGACACCACCACAATCCGTTGCACTGGATGCTGCTTCAAGGCAGTCACAATCGGCTGCACAGAATCCAGATAGGTCTGTTGATAACCATCGACAGCACTTTGTTTTGGGCTAAGCAATACATAGACCCAATCAATCGGTGTGACTGTCGTTAAATTCAGTTTATGCACATCTTGAATCAGATGAGTTGCAAAGGAATCTGTTTTGGGACTTGAGCTAATTGTGCTAATTTGATGACCTTGCTCAAATAGTTGTTTAGCAACACGCCGGGATGTTTTACCATAACCGATAAATAGAATATGCATTGAGCACCGAATCACGAATCTGGTTGAGGGGACATGGCTGCAGTCCATCAGTTACAAGGCGTTGGCAATGCCGCCGCTGCATTACTTGAAAAATTAAATATCTTCAATACTGATGATTTGCTTTTTCATCTACCACGTGACTATGAAGACCGTAGCACGATCATTCCCATGAATCAATTGAGCGTGGGGCGTAGCTATTTGCTCGAAGGTATCGTCAAAGGTGTGGATTTCCCGCCGGGTAAACGCAAGTCCATGGCTGTATTACTGGATGATGACTGCGGTAAAGTCACTTTGCGTTTTTATCATATTTATAAAGGCATCACCGATCGCTGCAAGCTCGGTCACCGTTTAAGAATTTTTGGTGAAGTCCGGGTCGGTGCGCGCGGTCTGGAAATGTATCATCCCGAACTGCAAGTCATTACTGAGGACACACCTTTACCTCAAACCCAGCTCACGGCGATTTACCCTGCGACTGAAGGCCTGACCCAACCCAAAATACGGGATTATATTCAGCAGGCCTTGGCTCAATACAGCGACCATCTGCCTGAACTACTGCCAGCAAAATTTAGCAATGGTTATGCACTGAAACAGGCACTGGAATATATCCATCACCCGCCAGTCAATGCCAATATGCTGCAACTAGCACAAGGCTCACATCCTGCACAGCAGCGCCTGATCTTTGAAGAACTGGTAGCGCATCAGATCAGTTTATTGACACGTCGGGCCTTTATTCAGCAAGTCGAAGCGCCTTCATTTGCGCCCAGTCAGACCTATGCCAAACAGCTCTTAGCCAGTCTGGCTTTTGAAATGACCGGTGCGCAAAAACGTGTATCCAGAGAAATCGTGCAGGATTTAAAAAGCAATAAACCGATGTTGCGTCTGGTGCAAGGCGATGTCGGCGCGGGTAAAACCCTGGTGGCTGGTGTCGCAGCTTGCCATGCACTGGAAGAAGGCTGGCAAGTTGCATTGATGGCACCGACCGAGATTCTGGCCGAGCAGCATTATCTGAATTTTAAACGCTGGTTTGAGCCTTTGGGCTTAAATGTGGCCTGGCTTTCCGGCAAGCAAAAAGGTAAAGCTCGCGCCGCAGCGGAACAGGTGATTCGGGATGGCAGCGCCCATCTGGTGATCGGAACGCATGCCCTGTTTCAGGAAAATGTCGAGTTTGCCAAACTGGGTCTGGTGATTATTGATGAACAGCACCGCTTTGGTGTGGATCAGCGCCTTGCACTCAGAAATAAAGGGCTAGATGGTATGTCTCCGCATCAACTGGTGATGACTGCGACTCCGATTCCCCGCACACTGGCCATGTCTGCCTATGGTGATCTGGATACCTCGGTGATTGACGAGCTGCCGCCGGGCCGTACCCCGATTCAGACCGTGACCATTCCATTAGATCGACGCGAAGAAGTCTTGCAACGGATTGCCAGCAACTGTGCTGAAGGTAAGCAGGCATATTGGGTGTGTACACTGGTAGAACAGTCCGAAACCCTGGATGCTCAGGCCGCAGAAGCGACCTTTGCCGAAATTCGCGAGCGCTTTCCTGCGCTGAATATCGGACTGGTACATGGCAAGATGAAAGCCGATGAAAAACAGGCGGTAATGCAGCAGTTTAAAAATAATGAATTACAGCTCCTGATTGCCACCACCGTGATCGAAGTCGGCGTCGATGTACCCAATGCCTCCATTATGGTGATTGAAAATGCCGAGCGTTTAGGCCTGTCACAGCTACATCAGCTACGTGGTCGGGTTGGCCGTGGTGCCAAAGCCAGTTTCTGCGCCCTGCTATACAAGCATCCACTATCGCAAAACGGTCAGGAACGCTTAAGAATCATGCGTGAAACCAATGATGGTTTTATGATTGCCGAGAAAGATCTGGAATTGCGTGGGCCGGGTGAATTACTGGGGACTAAACAAACCGGCGATATGAATTTCCGCGTGGCCAAACTTGAACGCGATGATCACCTGCTCAATCAGGCACATTATGTGGCGCAGCAAATTTTAAAAGATTATCCAGATCAGGCTGAGGCGTTATTACAACGCTGGCTACCGGAAGCACCGCGTTATGCCTATGTTTAAATTACTGGCACAGGGAATCTCCAAGCTGAATACGCTTCAGCCCTGCCAGTTGTGTCAGACTGATTATCAGAGCATTTATTCAGTCTGTCAGGATTGCTGGCAGCAGTTGCCGTGGATACATCAAACCATTCAGCGTCAGGAAATGCAGTTTCAGATTGCCTGCGATTATGCCTACCCAATGGATCGGTTGATTCAGCTGTTTAAATATGAACAGAAGCTGCATCTGCAAAATTTACTGGCCGGTACGCTGTTGAGTTTAGAGCTACCCAAAGTCAGTGCAATAGTCCCGATGCCGATCTCGACTGAACGCCTGGCCGAACGCGGTTATAATCAATCTCTGGTGCTGGCCAAGCATGTGGCGAAAAAATTGAATGTTCCCATCTGGCAACCTGTTAGCCGGCTGAAACAGCATTCACAAAAAGGCTTAAGCCGTCTGGAAAGAATCGAAGATATCCAGTCGCAATTTCAGATCAGTACACCGTCTAATATTCGTTACCGACGCGTACTGATTATTGATGATGTGGTGACAACCGGCAGTTCGATTCGGGCACTGAGCCAAACACTTGAACAATTGGGTTGTCAAAAAATTTATGCAGCCTGTCTGGCAGGCGCGCAAATCTAAAATTTAAGCTTGGGCGAGCAAATGTGACTTCACCCACGGAATCACAATTTCAGTCGTTAAGGGCGCCAGCAAGACCTCTTTTTCATCCAGATCAACCCATTTCATTTCAGCGATTTCTGCTTCAATTTTAGGTGCTTGATCGAGCCTTACCCAATAGACATAACTCACCAGTTGATGATCAGGTTCATTGGCAGTCTGGGTTTCAAAACGGCCAATGAATTGCTGAATCTGGGCTTGTGTGCCAATTTCTTCCTGAATTTCACGCAACATGGTGGCTTCCGGGGTTTCATTTGGCTCCAGCTTGCCACCGACCTGCATAAAGCAGGATGTTCCTTGCTTGCGAACCACCAGCAGTTGCTGCGCTTCATTTAAAATAATGGCTGCAGCCACCGTAATCACTTTCATTTATTTTCTACAATTGCGTATTCTAGATAACTTATTTTACAAGGTCGGTCTGATCAACCATACCCCATTTGGCTTCAGGCGGCTGATAACTTTCGAATTGGCGCAAAATATCGTCCAGATCATCACTGATAATCAACGCCTCAGTGAAACGTGATTTAGTAAAACCCTTCTCCGTGGTCATACGGATGAATTTAATCAGGTCATCATAAAAACCATCGGTATTGAGAAAAGCACAAGGCTTCTGATGAATTCCCAATTGTGCCCAGGTCCATTGTTCAGAAATCTCTTCCAGTGTTCCTGCACCACCGGGAATGGCAATAAATCCCTGAGCCAGTTCCGACATCCGGGTTTTACGCTCATGCATATTATCCACCACATACAGCTCGGTAATATGTGGATGTGCCAGCTCACGATTGACCAGCTGTCTTGGAATTACGCCAATCACCTTACCGCCCGCCGCCAAGGCACTATCAGCCACAATACCCATTAAGCCAGAACGACCTCCTCCATAAACCAGCGTTTGCTGTCGTGCCGCCAGAGTCTGACCGACTTTTTCGGCAACCTGCGTATAAAGAGGATCCGAGCCAAGCGCTGAACCACAAAAAATTGCGATAGAATTCATCATTTCATCCTCTAATTGACGCCATATTGTACGAAATCGCGGCAAGCGCGCTTTTTACCAAAATAACTGCTTAATATCAGTGTTTTTATTCAATTCCTTGTCTAAAATACACCCATTCCAATTCACATACTGCGCCCGGGAGAAAAGACAGCATGCTTGAAGCCTTTTACGCCACAGAGCGCGGTAGCTTAGAAGATATCACGATTAATGGTGATTTCGACCTGCATCCAGATTTAGTCTGGCTTGATCTGATTGCGCCTTCACAGGAAGAGCAGCAATGGATTCTAGATGCCTACGAGCAAAACTTACCGACCTTAAAATCGCTGGAAGATATTTCCTCGAGTGCCCGATTTTACCGTGATGATGACGGTATTTTGCATATCAGCACCTATTTTTTAACCAAGAATAAAAACTATCAGGTCGAAAACGAACACGAAGATGAATCCAGTATGTTGGCAACAGTACAAACCGTTGCATTCATTCTGCACAAGGATCGTCTGTTTACTTTGCGTGGTGAAAAACTGGTGGCTTTTCGCGCCTTTCGTGCTCGCGCGCGCCGCAATGATTATGAAATCGATTATAAAGATCCGACCTGGATTTTATTGGGCTTACTCGAAGCCAAGCTGGATGAGCTGGCCGATATTCTGGAAGATGTGCATAAAGATTTAGAGAAATATTCAACTGAAGTGTTGAATAACCGCCATCGTGAACAGATTCTGGATCTGGATGACATGATTACCCGCTTGGCGCAACTTGAAGATATGTTGGGTAAAGCGCAACTGTGTTTAATCGATTTACGCCGCGTCCTGACCTTCCTGTCGCGTCCACGCGCCTTGGGCAGTCATATTTATGATGCGGATATTCGAGAACTGAGTGAAGATGTGCGCTCGCTGGTCGAGCATGATGCTTTCTTGTTCCAGAAAGTACGTTTCCTGCTCGATACCACGTCCGGATTCATTAACACTGAGCAGAACGATACCATTCGTCGATTCTCGATTCTGCCGAGTATGCTTGCGCCACCAATGCTGATTGCCAGTATTTACGGTATGAACACCGAAGTGCTGCCCTTTGCACAAGGCACCATGAGTTTCATCATGGTCAGTATTATTTTAATTGGCTTCCTGATTGGCCCATTGATTTACTTTAGATGGAAGAAGTGGATCTAGAATCCCTCCTAACCTCCCTTTTGAAAAGGGAGAGATGTTTCCTGTCAGGGAGAGGTTTTTTTATTAGATATCCCTTTCTAAATCCCACTTGCTCTTTAGATTTAAAGCGAAGTGCAAGAAATGCCTGTATTTAATTCATATCTATTTACTCCCTCCTCAACTTCTCTTTAAAAAGTGAAGAAAATTCCCCTCCTTTTCCAAAGGAGGGGTTAGGGGAGGATTTTTAAAAACCCTCTCTCTAACTCTCTCCCTCAGGGAGAGAGGACGTGCAATCCATATTTAGATCTATTTGATTTTAATTATTTCTTAAAATTTAATCATAATAAAAAAAGCACCTTTCGATGCTTTTTTTTATTTACTGAATGATCTGTAAATCATCCTGTAAATGACAGGCCTGAATGATATTCATCATTTTAGCAGGGACAGCTTTAAACTGTAGTCCTTGCGCTTGAGGCGTCTGGCGCAACCAGCGCACCAATACTGCCAAAGCCAAAGTACTGCCACTTTCAAGCCCAGCCAGATTAACCACAAGTGGAAACTTGCTTTGTGACTGGATCACACGCAGACCATTTAAGTAATAGTCCTGTGCATTGTCATAGTCAATCTTGCCTGAAACCTGTAGTTCCTGATCATTGAATGTAATCACGGCTCACCTGTTTGATTATTTCTTGTCGATTGCAGCTTCTGCATCCGGTTTAAAGTTAGCAATTGCTTTATCAATATTACCGCCATTACGTTTTACCGTCGCAGCAAACTGGTTACGGAACTGCAAACCCAGGTCAATACCCGATACGTTGATATTGCGGATTTTCCATTGTGAACCCTTGTCCACCAGCTGGAATGCTACTGGAATTTTCTCGCCCTTGTTATTAAAGTCGATGGTCACGACAGGGTTTTTGCTGTTGCTGGCCTTGTAAGGACGCACGCTATAAGTCTGATTACTGAACTTGGCAAAGGCAGAACCATAGTTTTCAATTAAGGTTTCACGGAAATTCTTTTCAAACTGCGCACGCTGTGCCGCCGTACTATATTGGTTCGTGGCATATGTGCCCATCACAATACGTGTGAAAGATTGAGAATCAATATACGGATCCAGATTCTGGCGCACAATGCTTTTGACCAAAGCTGGATTTGATTGCAGTTTTGCATTGTCAGCTTTGAGGCGCTCAATTAAACCATCTGCTACTTTTTTAATAAAAGCAGGTGGTGCTTCAGACGGTGCAGCAAACACTGTACCAGCAACCATTGTTGAAAGAATGCTTACTGCAAGCGTTTGTTTTACTAAAGTCTTCACTGAATTCTCCTCAATCTATTATTCAACAAATGCAGGTTCTGCATCTGTTGTTTCTGAAACTGTCGTCTGTTCCGATGTAGTTTCTTGACTATCTGACGATTTGCCAGCACCACCGGTAATAAATTTCGTCACCAAATCTTCAATTTCCATAGTGCCTTGGGTATTGGCAATCTGATCGCCGCGTTGCAAATAGCTCAGACCACCACCTGGAATAATTTTCAGGTACTTTTCACCCAATAAGCCATTGGTCGCTACCATAATATAAGCATCTTCATCAATATTGGTGATGGATTTCATGTTAGCTAACAGTTGTTTTTCCATGTCTTTTTGTTGCGCAGGTGTCGCTGCTTCATAGTCCGAGCTGTAGCGTAACTCGTCCAGAGCTTCCTCTTGAACTTGCTTTAATTGTTCAGCATTAAACGAGGTCAATGAGCCATCTAGGGTCATATGTACGGTTGCCAGACGCGTTACAGGATCCAGGGTAATCTCATCGACCTGTCCCACTTTCACCCCGCTTAAAGCGACTTTGGCACGTGGCTTGATGCCATTCACATTTTCAAAAGTTGCCGTCATTTTATAGCTGTCGGAAATATTGCTGCCGACCAGACCACTGACACGCATCGCTAAAAAGAATAAGGCAATACCAAATAAAATAACAAAAATACCAACGGCCAGCTCACTAGTACGTGATTTCATTAAACACCTCCGAACATGACCGCAGTCAACACAAAATCAAAGCCTAAAACGCACAGTGAAGAATAGACGACTGTACGCGTTGTAGAAGTTGCAATACCTTCCGATGTTGGTACACAGGCATAGCCTTGATATACCGCAATCCAGGTACACATTAATGCGAATACAAAACTTTTAATAATAGTGCCATTCAAGACATCTTTATAGAATTGCACGCTGCTTTCCATGCCGCTCCAATAAGCGCCTTCATCAGCCCCCAAAAAGTCTACACCGACCATTTTGCCGCCCATAATTCCGACTGCGGCAAAGATCACCGAAAGCATAGGCAAGCTGAAAATCCCCGCCCAGAGACGTGGCGAAATCACCCGTTTTAAGGGATCCACCCCGATCATTTCCATACTGGACAATTGTTCAGTGGCTTTCATCAGACCAATTTCTGCGGTCAAAGCCGAACCGGCACGTCCTGCAAACAGCAAAGCCGCGACCACAGGTGCTAATTCACGCAGCAAGGTCAACGCCACCGCTGTACCAAGCATGGATTCACTGCCAAAGGTCGACAGAATACTGAACATCTGCAAGCCAAGCACGGCACCAATAAACAGACCAGAAACCACAATAATCAGCAGGGACAATACCCCGACCCGATACATCTGATAAACAAATAGTCTTAGCCCCAACCAGGTCGGCATGGAAAATAAGATCTGCAACAGCATCAGGGTTGCGACCCCAATCCCCAGTACACGTTCAATAACGCGTCTACCTAATGCGGTAATTGCATTCATGAACGTACCTCATCACTTAAATAAGCCCGGTGACTAAACTGATAATCGACTGGACCTTCCACCGAACCCGTCAGGAATTGCTGCACAAAAGTTGAAGGATGCACTTTTAGCTCTGCCGGTGTCCCCTCGCCCTGGATCTTGCCTTCTGCCACAATATAAATGTAATCAGCAATGGATAAGGTTTCTGTCACATCATGCGAGACAATAATCGTGGTCAGATCTAGTGCTTCACGCAATGAACGGATCAGGCGAGTCAATACCCCCATCACAATCGGATCTTGTCCGGCAAAGGGTTCATCGTACATGATCAGTTCAGGGTCCAGCGCAATCGCCCGGGCTAAAGCCACACGTCGGTTCATACCACCAGACAGTTCCGATGGCATCATTTGCTCTGCACCGCGCAAGCCGACGGATTCCAGTTTCAATGCCACGATTTCCTTAATTAGATGTTCTGGCAGTTTGGTATGGGCCCGAATTGGAAACGCGACATTTTCATACACGCTCATATCGGTAAACAAAGCACCGCTCTGAAATAGCATACCCATCCGTGCACGTGCTGAAAAAAGTTCGGAACGTGACATCGAGGCAATATCTTTGCCATCCAATAAGATCTGACCATGCTCAGGCGTCAGCTGCCCACCGATCAATCTTAATAAGGTAGTTTTACCAGTTCCGGATGGCCCCATAATGGCGGTAATCTGCCCACGACGAATATTTAAACTCACGTCGTCATAAATCACGCGCTCGCCTCGTTTGAAGCTCAAATTCTTGACTTCAATCAAAGACTGAGTATCTCGCGCTGTTTGATTTTTCATAGCTGAGTTTATTCCTGCATTTTTTCAGCATGCATACTATAAAGGAACGAAGTTCAAAATGTTAGCAGTTGAAAAAGGTGGGTGAATATCATAAAAAGATGACAATAATTGATTATTTCGTGTTTTTTATAATAAAAATATGTACTTAGGCTTAAAATGACTAGATTGATTAATTAAAAACACTGTATAAATAATAGATAATATTACATAAAATCAAAGTCAATGCGATATATGGCATATGCACCTCTATCAATTGAGATCGAGCAGCTAAACTTTTCATATTAATAATTATCATAACCCTGACAAAATATGAATTAGTAGACATTTTACGTTAAAAAGCAAAAAACTCAATGCATAAAAAAACCGGTATTTCTACCGGTTTTTTTATCTTCATCTAGCGACTCTATTAGTCGTTAAATTTACGACGTGGACGATCTTCACCACCGAACGAACGTTCACCACGTGGTTTGTCATCAAAGTTGCGACGTACTGGACGATCACCGAAATCACGTTTTGGACGATCATCACCGAATGAACGCGCTGGACGATCACCGAAACCACCTTCACGACGTGGAGCAGGACGATCACCAAAATCACGTTTTGGACGATCACCATAACCGCCTTCACGAGCTGGCTTGTAATCTACACGGTTGCCACGGTTGTCATCATTAGAGCGAGGACGGTCACCAAAACCACCTTCACGACGCGGAGCTGGACGATCACCGAAGTCACGCTTTGGACGGTCATCAAACGAACGTTGTGGACGGTCGCCAAAACCACCTTCACGACGCGGAGCTGGACGATCACCGAAGTCACGCTTTGGACGGTCATCGAACGAACGTTGTGGACGGTCGCCAAAACCACCTTCACGACGTGGCGCTGGACGATCACCGAAGTCACGACGTGGACGATCTTCGCCAAATGCCGGACGTTCGCCACGTGGTTTGTCATCGAAGCTACGACGTGGACGATCATCACCGCCTTCACGACGTTTGAAGTTGCTTTCGCCTTCAAAACGACGACCGCCACCGAAACCACCACGACCGCCATCACGACGACCGCCGTCACGGCCACGACCACGACCAGCGCCATCACGGCTACCACGTGCAGGAGGTGGAGATGGCTCAAGACCTTCAATTTCAGATACATTTAGACGCGCATCAAGGAAGTCTTCTAAAGCACGGATCTTGCCACGCTCACGGTAAGTTGCAAGTGTAATGGCTTTACCAGTACGACCGGCACGACCTGTACGACCAATACGGTGTACATAGTCTTCGTTCTTCATTGGAAGACCGAAGTTAATTACGTGTGAAATGGTTGGTACGTCAAGACCACGAGCAGCAACGTCAGTTGCAACTAAGATCTTCGCACGACCTTCACGGATGCTGCGTAAACGGCGGTTACGTACAGTTTGTGGCATAGCACCGTGTAGCGCTACAACTGATAGGCCTGCTTCAGCAAGTTCTTCAGCCAGCATATCTGTGTCTTCTTGAGTTGACGCAAATACAACTGCTTGATCAACGTCTTCTTCGTTCAACCAGTGAGTAAGAAGTTTTTTCTTGTGCTCGAAACCGTCAGTCCAATGCAAAGTCTGAGTAATATCAGTATTTGTAGAGTGACCAGTTTCAATCGAAATACGCAGTGGATCATTCATCATGCGTTCTGCAAGTGTAATGATACGTGGTGCAAACGTCGCAGAGAACATTAGAGTTTGTTTACGGTTTGCAGCCAACTCACCAATTGCTTCTAAGTCTTCAGAGAAACCGAGGTCAAGCATACGGTCAGCTTCATCGACGATTAACGCATCAACTTTATCAAGTTTGATTTGACGGCGATTCACCAAGTCAAGTAGACGACCTGGAGTTGCGACAACAACTTGCGCGCCTTTTAACTGTTGAATTTGCTTACCGAAAGGCATACCGCCCATGATTGCAGCAATACGAACACCTTTCATATGACGTACAAATGCAATTGCGTCTTGACATACCTGTTGTGCCAATTCACGAGTCGGTGAAATCACCAGAATATTCGGTTGAGTAACCGCTTTCATACGGTCTTTAAATGGTACTAATGTATCTTGGCTTGCCAACGCATTTAAGGTAGGAAGCAAGAAAGCAGCAGTTTTACCAGAACCTGTTTGGCTTGACACAAGAAGGTCTTTACCTTCAAGTGCAGCTGGAATCGCTTGTTCTTGTACAGGAGTTGGAGTAGTAAAGCCTAAAGCATCGAGAGCCTGGGTTAGAGATTCGTCGAGGGAAAAATCAGCAAAAGTTTTGCTCATAGAGAGTGTTCACCCTGAAGTGGGTGCTCCATTAAATAAATTACAATATGGACATCGGCAAAAAGCGGCACAGCAAATAGAGCTGAAAAATTTAGGATTCAGCAGCGATCCGAATAACGACGATGTGGATATAACGCACGTATATGATTACGGCCGCAAACCTGAAGGAATCGCTTAAGCGATTGGGGCGCGAAGGATATGTCCTCTCTATGGACAGAACGCGCATACAATGATTAGAAGATAGTGTTCAGGTAAAGAACGGAAAATTAAGTGCGTGGCAAGATTATAGCAGAATAATCAACAATGTCATTAAGTTTTCAAATAAATTTTCTTTATTTGTGATTTATATATGAATTTCATAGACTTAAATATGAATATAAAATGTAACGACTGGTATAAAAAGGCAATTTTTGCCAATTCACTTGATAGTTCCCGTATTCATGTGCGTTAAAAAACAGGCTTCTCCTCCCTGTTAACTATTTCACTGCTGCAAAAAAGGCATCCCGAAGGATGCCTTTTCTGAAAATTAGATATATTTCATCTAAACCCGATTATTTTGCTGCTTCACCCCAAGCAGGAACAACTGCTTGCATTAAAGGTTTAAGCATTTTCATTGAACAAGCCAAAACTTGACCATTTTCCATAGAGTCGCTACCACCACGTGCATCAACTACAGTACCGCCTGCTTCTTTCACGATCAATTCGCCCGCTGCGATATCCCAAGATTTTAAACCAAGTTCGAAGTAAGCATCAAAACGGCCTGCAGCAACATAGGCTAAATCCAATGCCGCAGAACCTGAACGACGATATTGCGCGCCAGCTTCAGTCACGTTTAACAAACTTTGAAAATGGTTCTTGGCATAAGATACAACTTCGCCATTACGTTTAGCACGGTAAGCGTGACCAACAGCCATAAAGGTATTTTCCAGACTGTCTTTGACATTCACACGAATACGACGCTGGTTCATCATGGCACCACGACCACGACTGGCAGAGAATAGCTCATCTTTCACCGGGTCATAAATCACCCCGTGTTGAGTAATGCCTTTGTGCTGAACTGCGATAGAGATACAGAAATGCGGGAAACCGTTAATGAAGTTTAAAGTACCATCCAGTGGATCGATCACCCAACACCAATCGGCGTCGTGACCATTACCTTCCTGATAGCCAAACTCTTCACCAAGGAAACTGTGATTTTTATAGCTTTTACGTAGGGTATCGATGGTCAACTGCTCCAAATAACGATCTACACGCGTTACTGGACCATCAATTCCTTTTTCTTCGACTTGTAGATCGAGTTTATGACGATTCTGATGCGCTTTTAAAAGCTCTTGACCAACTAACTGAGCCGCACGCGCAGCCATCACCACCATAGGTTCCATTGAACACCCACTACAAATTTAAAGAAACTGATAAAGAATAATGCATAAAAGCCCCGATATCTTAGCAAATATCAGGGCTTTTTTGGAGAAAATGTGTCTAAAATTTTTAAGAACTTATGACAAAACGCTTTGCCCCAAGGCTGACCAGGCTTGATTCATTGATTTTTCAATACCTTGCGCATCCAATCCGGCCTGCTGCAACATTTGTGCATGCGTGGCCTGAGCCATAAACGTGTCGTCTAAACCAAGATTCAGCAGCGGTTTCACAATCTGTGCTTCTGCCAGATATTCATTCACAGCACTACCCGCACCGCCCATCACGGCATGTTCTTCTACTGTCACAAACAGACTGGTGCTTGATGCCAGATCATCCAGCATTTGCGTATCAAGAGGTTTGATAAAACGCATGTTCACAACACGCACACCAATCTCATGTTTCACTGCAAAGGCTTCAGCGGCGTCGACTGCGGCCTGTACCCGGCTGCCAAAAGCCAGCACAGAAATATATTCGTCACACTGCGCATTAAAGCTGGCGACAATTTCCGCCTGACCGATTGGAATTTCAAGCATCTTTTGCTGGATATCCACCCCTAAGCCATTACCACGTGGATAACGCACAGCTGCCGGCCCAGGATATAAATACGCAGTATGCAGCATTTGACGACATTCATTTTCGTCTTTTGGTGCCATGATCACGATATTCGGGATCGTCCGCATATAGGCATAGTCATAGGCACCGGCATGGGTCGGGCCATCTTCACCGACCAGACCAGCACGATCAATACCGAAGGTCACATCCAGATTTTGTAAGGCCACATCGTGTACCAGCTGGTCATAACCACGTTGCAGGAAGGTCGAATAAATTGCCACGACCGGCTTTAAGCCTTCACAGGCCATGCCCGCAGCCAGCGTCACGGCATGCTGCTCTGCAATCGCGACATCGAAAAAACGTTCCGGATATTCTTTGGCAAACTGCACCATACCTGAGCCTTCGCACATGGCCGGTGTAATCGCGAGCAAGCGCGAGTCCTGTGCTGCTTCATCGCAGAGCCACTGTCCAAATACATCCGAATATTTCGGTGCAGTCTTGGCAGCGGTAATGGCATTAAGCTTGCTAATCGCGTGATATTTGATTTGATCCGATTCGGCCGGCGCAAAGCCCTTGCCCTTTTTAGTATAGATATGAATCAGACGTGGGCCTGTACGCTTTTTCAGCGCTTTAAATACATGCACCAGTTGTTTGACATCATGACCGTCATAAGGGCCGAAATAGTCAAAGCCGATGGCTTTAAACAGGTTATCTGCGGCATCAGTCGCGGCACAGTGCAAGCGTGAGTTATACAGCCACTCCGGATGCGGCTGTACGTAAGCTTCACCTTCCTCGGTAATATTAACGAATTCACCGCGCTCCCAGATCGCCGCCAGATGCTTGGCAAAACCGCCAGTACTGCAAGAAATCGACATGTCATTGTCGTTCAGCACCACCATCAGATCGGCATTGTGCGCAACGGCATCGTTCAAGGCTTCAAAGGCCATACCCGCCGTCATGGCGCCATCGCCAATAATCGATACCACTTCACATGGCTTGTTCTGGTAGCGACGTGCCAAGGCCATGCCCAGACCAGCAGAAATTGCCGTCGAAGAATGCCCTACCCCAAAGGTATCAAATTCAGATTCTTCACGTGCTGGAAAGGCTGCCAGACCATCTTTGGCTCGGATAGTAGTGAGCTGTTCACGACGGCCGGTCAATGCCTTATGCGGATAGGCCTGATGCCCCACATCCCAGATCAGACGGTCATGTGGAGTATTGAAGCAATAGTGCAGAGCCACCGTAAGTTCAATAACACCGAGGTTGGCACCAAAATGTCCACCACTTTGCCCGGCAGCATACAAAATGAATTGACGTAACTCATCTGCCACTTGCGCTAGCTGGCTTTGCTCGAGTAAACGTAGTTGCTCAGGATGATTGATCGTATCCAGCAACGGTGTTACAGGGCGTTGAGTAGGGATTTCTGTATACAGCATATTATGGCAAAGCCTTCTAAAGCCTGGCAAATCTAAAGCTAGGTCAATGGGGAGTACCCGATCATATAGCTGAATTGTAGCAGCTTCAATTCAGCTACGCTTCTAGCGATGCAATATTAAACAATGATCTCATCGGGGTGAAAAAATCGCAGGCTACGATTATCCTGAATAATCTTACTATTTATCAACTATTATCGTCTGCTTTCTACAAAAAAGAAAATCTAATACAGAATTTCGACTTTGCAATTCTACCAATGTTCAATCATTACGCTATACTTTAGCCACTTTCAGGATTTAACGGGTTCAGCTGTGCCAATCGAATTTGTCGCAACGTCAAGATTACCTACCGCTCACGGTGAATTTAAAATTACTGTATTTCAAGACCCTAAGACTGGCGAAGAACATGTCGCGCTATCTAAAGGACTTGAAGAAGTTTCTGACGAGCCAGTCGTGGTTCGTGTACATTCTGAATGTTTAACCGGTGATGCCTTTGCTTCACTGAAATGTGACTGTGGCCCGCAATTGCAGGCGACTTTAAAGCTGATCAATGAGTTAGGTCGCGGGGCGATTCTGTATTTGCGTCAGGAAGGACGCGGTATTGGCCTGACCAACAAGATTCGTGCCTATGCCCTGCAAGATCAGGGACATGATACGGTCGATGCCAATTTAATGCTGAACCTGCCGGCTGATGCACGTCAATATGACATGTGCAGCATTATGCTGGATCATTTGCAGGTCAAAGCGGTACGTCTGGTGACCAACAATCCTTTAAAAATTGAAGCTTTAAAAGCCCAAGGGATTAATGTGGTCGATCGGGTGCCCCTCACCGTCGGCTTAAATCCGTTTAATGAGCAATATCTCAAAACCAAACATGAACGTATGGCGCATCTTTATCAGAAGGATGATTTTTAAATCCTCCCCTTAATAAATCCCTCCAAACCTCCCTTTCTTGCGCTTCGACTTAAAGCAATGCTTAAGTCTTGCTCAGGGAGGCTTTTCCTTCTTTCAAAAAAAGGAGAAAACTCCCTCCTTTCTTAAAGGAGGGTTGGGATGGATTAAGTGTTAAATCGTCATCGAAAAAATCCGGTTCTCCGGCATGCGTCGCTTTAAACGTAAATCAAAAGCCATACAAATATTACGTACAAATGGTTTCCCTTTCTCCAAAATCGTGACTGATGAGTCTGTCATTTGAATCAAACCATCCTGTGCCATTTCTTTAAGCTGTTCCACCACCTGATCGATTTCAGGGAAAAATAGCTCGGGTTTTTCCCATGAGGTACTAAAGCTGCACATCAAATTCAGAATATGCTGACGAATAATCAAATCTTCCTGATTTAAGACATGTCCTTTAAATACCGGAATTTCATTGCGAGCTAAACAGGCATAATATTCTTCAATAGTTTTCACATTCTGGGCAAAGCTGTACCAGCTATCACTGATCGAAGAAATTCCTAAACCGATCATCACTTGAGTTTTAGAGGCGGTGTATCCCATAAAATTGCGGTGTAATGTTCCAGCTTGAAAGGACTGGTACATGCCATCTGTATCTAAAGCAAAATGATCCATGCCAATTTCATGATAGCCATGCGCCAGCAGTTTCTTTTTGGCCGCTTCATAACATTCACGTTTGATTGCATCTTTGGGTACATCAGCATCTTTAAAACCGCGCTGGCCATTGCCTTTAATCCAAGGCACATGTGCATAGCTATATAAAGCCAAACGATCCGGCAGAAGTGAATTGGTTTGCTCAATGGTATTTAAGACATCGTCCAGATGCTGAAAAGGCAGGCCAAACACCAGATCATGCGAAATCGACTCATAGCCAATTTCACGCGCCCATTCGGTTACCTGTTTGACATGTTCATAGGGCTGAATCCGGTGAATGGCTTTTTGCACGGTTTCATTATAATCCTGCACCCCATAACTGACCCGGCGAAAGCCCAGATCATACAAGCCTTGTAAATGCTCACGCGTGGTATTGTTCGGATGCCCTTCAAAACTGAATTCATGCACAGGCGCTATGTCTGCTTTGGCCAAAATACCTTGAATCAGTTGAGTCAAATGCTCAACAGAAAAGAAAGTCGGTGTTCCCCCGCCTAAATGAATTTCTTTAATGACCGGCTTATCTTTCAGCAACTCACAATACAAATCCCATTCTTTCAGCACTGCCTGAATATAGGGCTGTTCCATTTCATGTTTTTTCGTGACTCGCTTATGACACCCGCAAAAAGTGCACAGGCTTTCGCAAAATGGCAGATGGATATACAGGCTGATGCCTTCACTTTGATTGGATTCAGTAAAGGATTTTTTCAGCGTTTGCTTCCATTGTTCCAGTGAGAAATTCTGCTCTTCCCAATATGGAACGGTCGGATAACTGGTATAGCGGGGACCGGGAACATTATATTTTTGAATCAGGGAATTGACCTGTACCGACATGACACCCACCTATTACCATCGAGAAATGCTCAAACCCATGAGCGCTTGCAAGTTATTGTGCGGAGCTTGAAAAAAGAATTCAACCTAGCCATTTGGTCGGATTTAATACCCCATTCTGTCCATCAATACTCAAATTTAAAGCCTGGTTCAATCCACTACATTGCTAAATAGACCTTAATCTTTGACTGATTTTATGCTTTGATGTAGCTAGTTTTTTATTTCCCTACGAGGCTCTGATGCAGCATCCTACATCTGCGGATATTCAACGCGTTCGTGAATTTCTCCTCGACTTGCAGGCACGGATTTGTGCAGCACTGGAACAACAGGAGCGTGCTGGCGGCGGTACGGCCGAATTTATCATTGATGACTGGGAACGTCCTGAAGGTGGTGGTGGCCGTTCGCGTGTCTTGCAAAATGGTACCGTGATTGAGAAAGGCGGGGTGATGTTCTCCCATATCAATATTTCCAAACTGCCCGCTTCAGCCACTGAACGCCATCCCAATATTGCCGGTGCCAAGGCGCAAGCGATGGGTGTATCGCTGGTCATCCATCCGAAAAATCCGAATGTACCAACCTCACACGCCAACGTGCGTTTATTCGTTGCAGAAAAAGAAGGGCAAGATCCAATCTGGTGGTTTGGTGGCGGTTTCGACCTGACGCCGTTCTATCCAAATGATGAAGATGTCCTTTCGTGGCATCAGACGGCGCATGATCTGTGTGCGCCATTTGGTGAAGAGATTTATCCTGAACATAAACAATGGTGTGATGATTATTTCTATTTAAAACATCGTGATGAACAGCGTGGTGTCGGCGGGTTATTCTTTGATGATCTGAATCAGTGGGATTTTGATACCTGTTTCCAGTATATACAGGCCGTAGGCAATGGTTATCTAGAGGCGATTCTGCCGATTTTCCAGCGTAATCAGGATAAGCCTTATACCGAAGCACAACGCGAGTTCCAGTTGTATCGTCGTGGCCGTTATGTCGAATACAATCTGGTTTATGACCGCGGTACGCTATTTGGTTTGCAGACCGGCGGCCGAATTGAATCAATCTTGGTGAGCTTGCCTCCGCTGACCGGCTGGTCCTATCGTCCTGAATGGGATGAAGGCTCGCCGGAAAAGCGTTTGACCGATTACTATCTGAAACCCCATGACTGGCTCACAGAATTAAAATCAACTGCAATGAAATGATACAAACAGCCCTCAAATAGAGGGCTGTTTTAATCCATTATTCCTCTATACTGCTGCAGAGTAATCCCTGATTTGGTCGCGGCATCCTATCGCTACATCGATCACAATCCATTAGATGTCTAGTGAGAATAACAATGCATCATCTTCAATTAAATCTTCCTGTTTTTGCCTTTTGGCTTTTTCTGGCTCTCGCCATCAGTGCGATGAGTACCGCCGTTTTGAGTCATAATCTGCTTCTGGATGGCGCGGCTATTCTGGTGAGTATCCTGACTGTGGTCGGAGCTGTGCTTAGTATGGCGCTGGTATTTGCAGAACATATTATGGACATCTGCAGTTCCTAAACCGCACTTCCAGCCCCCTTATTTAAAACAGCGCAGGCTTTAGTCCCTGCGCTTTTTCACGTATATTGATGCTCATTTCAGCACATGGACATTGTGAAATGAGCAAACAATTTGCCGTGATTGGTAATCCGATTGAACAGTCACGCTCTCCAGAATTGCATCATGCTTTTGCAGCAAAAACCGGAATTGATCTAAATTACAGCAAACGTCTGGCTCCACTGGATGGCTTTGAGGCCAATATTCAGGAGTTTTTTGCCCATGGCGGAATCGGGATGAATGTCACCGTGCCGTTTAAAGAGCAGGCTTTTGCCCAGTGTCAGGTGCTCAGTGAGCGAGCCAAAATTGCCAAGGCAGTGAATACCCTGTGGATGAAAAATGGTATTTTGCATGGCGATAATACTGATGGTCAAGGTCTGGTCGATGCGATTCGTGCACTCAACTGGCCGCTGGAAAATACCAACATCCTGATTATCGGTGCAGGCGGCGCAACCCGTGGCGTGATCTATCCTCTCGCCCAGGCAGGCGCAAAAAAAATTGTGATTGCCAATCGCACCTTGGCACGCGCTGAACAACTGGTTGCGGATCTGCAGGATGCTGTAGCGCAGCTCGAATTACAGGCTATTTCACTAGAACATCTTGCAGGTGAGTTTGATCTGGTGATCAATGCCACTTCAGCCAGTCTCAGCGGTGATGCTTTGCTGCTTCCAGAAGCCTTACAGTTTAACTATGCCTATGAAATGGCCTATGGCAAGCCTTCCTCCTTCCTTGATCAGGCCAAAGCACGTGCTGTGCCAACATCTGAAGGCTTTGGCATGCTGGTCGGTCAGGCACTGGAATCTTTTTCTATCTGGAATGGCATCAAACCAGATTTAAAAGATTTTCTATAAATATCCAGTTATTTTGACCAGAGAATTCGGGTTGTAACAACAATCCGAATTGATCTTAACTCCATTATTAAAGACTAAAAATTCAGCTACTGGATTTAATGACATTTTTAACTTGAATTTTTTATTGATAACAATTGAGTACAATTCATACAAAAGTAGCACTAGACAATCTGGTGTTCAATTCATTAAAGTCCAATCAGATAAGAAGTTTTCAACCTTTCTGTACGCTGACAGCCAGAAGATGAAATCATCCGATTTTATTGGTTGGCTCTAAGACTCGATTCGCTTTTCTGACATTTTTATTTGCTTGCCTTATCAATGTTTTTTTATCTCAAATATGAATAATCAAAGAATCGATACAGATAATCCAAAACTATTTTAATCAGGATTAAACGCATGCCAGCATATAAAGCCCCTTTACACGACATTCGCTTCCTTATGAATGAAGTGCTCGATTACCCTGCGCACTACCAGAATTTGTCGAATGGTGAATATGCCGATACCGACACGGTAGACATGATCTTGGAAGGTGCAGCAGATTTCTGTGAAAATGTACTTTCACCTCTGAATGAAAGCGGTGATGCTGAAGGCTGTCATTTTGAAAATGGCGAAGTGAAAACGCCTAAGGGCTTTAAAGACGCTTATGATCAGTTCGTCCAAGGTGGCTGGCAAGGTCTGTCTTATCCTGAAGAGTTTGGTGGTCAAAACCTGCCAATGTCTTTAAACCTGATCAAATCAGAAATGATGGGAACTGCAAACTGGTCATTCCAGATGTATCCGGGTTTAAGCGTGGGCTGTATCAATACCATTATCCAGTACGGCACCGATGAGCAGAAGAATACCTATCTGCCGCATCTGGTTGCGGGTACTTGGGCTGGCACCATGTGTCTGACTGAGCCGCAATGTGGTACTGACTTGGGTCAGGTTAAAACCAAAGCCGAGCCGCAAGAAGATGGCACGTATGCCATTTCAGGAACCAAAATCTTTATTTCCGCAGGCGAGCACGATCTCACTGAAAATATCGTACATATCGTGCTGGCGCGCCTTCCGGATGCACCGCAAGGTACTAAAGGCATTTCACTGTTTATCGTACCGAAATTTATTGCTGCTGCCGATGGTGGCATCGGTGAGCGCAATCCAGTCAATTGCGGTTCGATTGAACATAAAATGGGGATTCGCGCCTCAGCAACAGCCGTGCTGAATTTCGACAAGGCCACGGGTTACTTGATTGGTGAACCGAATAAAGGCTTGCATGCCATGTTCACCTTCATGAACACTGCGCGTATTGGCACTGCGATTCAAGGCATCTGTCATGCGGAGTTATCCTTCCAAGGTGCTCTGCCGTATGCCAAAGAACGTATGTCGATGCGTGCCCTGTCTGGCAAAAAAGATCCGGAAAAAGTGGCGGATGCCATCATTCATCATGCCGATGTACGCCGTATGCTGTTGACGCAAAAAGCCATTGCCGAAGGTGGCCGTGCCATGATTTATCATGCTGCGCAAATTGCCGACAACATGAATGATGCTTTATTGCGTGGCGATACCGCTGCCTTTGAACAGCATGATGATCACTTAGGTTTCTATACCCCGATTCTAAAAGGCTTCCTGACTGAAATGGGCTATGAAGCATCGAATCACGGTATGCAAGTCTTTGGTGGTCATGGCTATATCAAAGAATGGGGCATGGAACAGATCGTGCGTGACTCACGTATTTCTACCCTTTACGAAGGAACGACAGGTGTACAGGCACTCGATCTGATCGGTCGTAAAGTACTGTTAACCTCGAAAGGCAAAGTGATTCGTGATTATACCGCTGAAATCCTGAAATTTTGTGGTCAGCATGCGCGTAATAAATATATGCGCCGCTTTGCTTGGGATCTCACCAAGCTATGTGCCCAGTGGAATGCATTAACTGTTCGAATCATGCTGGCAGCCCGTAAAGACCGCGACATCGTCTCTTCTGCTTCAGTCGATTTCCTGATGTTCTCGGGCTATGTGATGATGGCATACTTCTGGGCGCAGCAAGCCGCAGTTGCCTCAGCCAAACTGGCTTCTGGCGATGGCGCAGAAGTACCTGAGTTCTATAAAGCAAAAATCAAAACCGCTGATTTCTATTTCGAACGTATTCTGCCTCGTACCCAAGGTCATGCTGAAGCGATGGTGAATCCATCCAAAACTATGACCGCACTGGCACCAGAGCACTTTAGTTTTGATTACTAAGCTGTAAATTGAATTACAAAGAGCGCTTCGGCGCTCTTTTTATTGAGAGCTACCCTTTTAAACCCTAAAAACACTGGCCTGAATACAAAATATACAGGTTTAATTTTATATTTTTCAATAGCCTAATAAATTAGATAAATAAAACGCTTGTATATCTCAAAATAAGCGGTATGATAATCCCAACTAGAAAAATTCTTGTTTTGGTTAGTTTCTTTTAAGTATCGCAGTTTTAGTCATAAACCTTCGTATTACAGATCAAAAAGCTCCATCCTTTTTATTTTTCAAAGTTACAGTTAGTCATCTGAAATTTTGGCTATAAATTCATACGATTCAATAGGTTACATTATGTCTAATACAGTTAACGGTACAGTAAAATGGTTCAACGAAACTAAAGGTTTCGGTTTCATTCAACAAGAATCAGGTCCAGACGTTTTTGCTCATTTCAGCGAAATCACTGGTTCAGGTTTCAAAACTTTAGTTGAAGGCCAAAAGGTTTCTTTCAGCGTAGCTCAAGGTCAAAAAGGCCCTACAGCTGTAAATATCGTTGCTCTATAATTTAGAAGCAAGATATTGAAAAAAAGCACTCTTAGAGTGCTTTTTTTGTGCTTATAATTTCTCTTATTCAACTCTAGCTTTTAAAGCTTATTTGTTTGATTTAAAAACCGGTGTGCTCTATGCCAAGCTAAAAATTCCTGATCTGGTAAAATCTGCACAATAAAACCCCCCCATATAGATTTATGAAGGTCTTTGAAAAATGTTCAGAAAATAAAAATCAGTTAAAGAAATTCTTCCAGTACCGAATTTAAGAAGATATGCCCCTGCTCGGTACATGCAAGCCGGTTTCGGTCATCGATCATTAATTTTCTTTTACGTAAAGAGCTTAATAAATCTTGTAAAGTATCCAAACTTTGACCAGTACGCTCGATATAAAATTTAGCCTCTACGCCCTGATTTAAGCGTAGCGCATTCATCATAAACTCAAATGGCATCTCTTCAGCTTCAATACGCTTAAACTGCAAATGTTCAGCAGGTACTTTGGCTAAGTAATCCTTAGGTAAGCGGGTTTTCTGGAAACGATATACGCCATCAGGTTGAGTCACTTTGCCATGTGCACCCGCACCAATCGCCAGATAATCGCCGAATTGCCAATAATTCAGGTTATGCGCTGAAGGTAGTTCTTTACGCCAGGCAGAAACTTCATAATTGATAAAGCCTTGAGCTTTGAGATAAATTTCGCCCTGCTCCTGAATCTCTTCAAGTACATCATCTACCGGTAGAATAGGTTGGGTACGGAAAAATACCGTATTCGGTTCAATCGTCAGCTGATACCAGGAAATATGTGTCGCGCCATTTTCTACCGCAAGTTTTAAATCATGCAAGGCCTGATCTAAAGTCTGCTCAGGCAAGCCATGCATTAAATCGACATTAATTCGTTGAAAGCCTGCTTCACGCGCCAATCCAATCGCAGAAATCGCATCTTCATTGCTGTGAATCCGACCCAAGCGTTTAAGATGGTCAGTATTAAAACTCTGCACCCCAATCGACAAACGGTTAATGCCGGCCTGCAAATAACCTGCAAATGGGTCATGCTCTACCGTACCAGGATTTGCTTCCAGCGTAATTTCACAGCCTTCTGCAAAGGGAATAATGGCTTGCAACTGATCAAATAGCCATTGATAACCTTGAGCAGAAATCAGCGACGGCGTACCGCCACCAATAAATACAGTATGAATCTGGCGGCCTTGGGCAAAATCGACCTGCGTTTTAAAATCCTCAACCAAGGCATGTAAATATTCCTGTTCTAGTTCCAGTGATAATTCACCATCAGGAACAGCATGCGAATTAAAGTCACAATACGGACATTTGCGCACGCACCATGGCATATGAATATATAAAGACAATGGGATAACAGCAGGATTCAATTCAGCCAAAGAACTACTCAAAAACGACTACAAGATATAGCTGAATTTTAACATGACTCGACAGCAACACTGCTAAAATTAAAATGATCACCGGGTTATATCTAAAAACTCAAATAGAATTAGACAGTTAAAATTATGAAAATATCTTCTCAACTGATTATTTTACTTCCTTTAGTCTTTGCAATTGGTGTTTTGCTGACGCTTCAAACCGCAATTAACACGCAACTGAAAGAATATTTATATTCTCCTATGCAAGCTGCATTTTTTTCCTTTTTGATTGGTACAATAGTGCTCGCTGTGATTGTACTTTTTCAGTCCAATCCCAAACCCGGTGTACAGGAATTAATGAATGTTCCCTGGTATTTATGGCTTGGGGGCATCGTGGGTGTCTACGCGATTAGTATGAGCATTTATGCAGCCCCCAAACTTGGCTTTCTGGTGCTTAGCGGCCTGATTATTTTTGGTCAGATGGCCATGTCGATGCTGGTCGATCATCTGGGTTTATTGGGCAACGAAAAAATGCCGATTAACTGGCAACGTCTTTTAGGCGGCGGAGTAATTTTTATTGGTGTGCTTCTCACTTTACAACGCTAAACCCCTCTATTTAAGCACATGATCACGATGAGTAATTTTTGTGTCGAATGTTACACCGGTTACGACCTTTGGTTTTGAATTAAAAAAACTGTTTCATCTGATGTTACCTATTCTGGTAACCCAATTTTCCCAAGCAGGTTTGGGCCTGATTGATACCATTATGGCAGGTCATCTGTCTGCGACCGATCTTGCAGCAATTGCAGTCGGGGTGGGTCTATGGATTCCGGTGATGCTGCTGTTTAGCGGTATCATGATTGCCACGACACCCTTGGTGGCTGAAGCGAATGGCGCACGTACCCCTGAAAAAATTGCCACCATTGCCCGTCAGTCACTTTGGGTGGCCCTGATTCTGGGGATTATTGCTGGCCTGATTTTGCAGCTGTTGCCAGCGACTTTACCAATCTTAGGTGTACCGGAAAGCTTGCAGCCCAAAGCCGGTTTATTCCTGCATGCAATTGGTTTTGGTATGCCGGCAGTGACTATGTATGCCGCTTTACGTGGCTATTCAGAAGCGATTGGTCATCCACGTCCGGTGACCGTCATCAGCCTATTGGCACTGGTGTTGCTGGTTCCACTGAACTATGTATTTATGTATGGAATTGGCCCTGTTCCAGCCTTGGGTAGTGCCGGCTGTGGTTTTGCTACGGCAATTTTACAGTGGTTAATGGTCATTACTCTGGCACTGTATATTTTTAAGAATAAAGCCTATCAACGCACCCAGCCGTTTACTCATTGGGAAAAAATCAACCCGGAATGGATGAAACGCATCTTGCAGCTTGGCCTGCCGATCGGACTGGCGATTTTCTTTGAGGTTAGTATTTTTAGTACTGCGGCGATCGTGCTCAGCCCTTTGGGAGAAACCATTGTTGCGGCGCATCAGATTGCCATTTCAGTGACCTCACAGCTATTTATGATTCCAATGTCACTGGCGATTGCCCTGACCATTCGGGTCGGCACCTATTATGGCGAGCAGAACTGGCAGGCAATGCGTAAAGTGCAATATCTCGGCCTGATTACGGCCACTATTCTGGCAATCCTGACCATGATTTTGCTTTGGGCGTTCCGTAATGAAATCGTGGCGCTCTACACCTCGGATATGATCGTGACCCAAATCGCGGTCTATCTGATTCTGTTTGCGATTGCTTATCAACTGATGGATGGCTGGCAGATCAGTGCAGCAGGTTGTCTGCGTGGGATGCAGGACACCAAAGGCCCTATGTGGATCACCATGCTGGCTTACTGGGTGATTGCCTTCCCGGTCGGGGTGTATTTGTCCCGCTTTACCGACATGGGCGCAGCCGGTGTCTGGGTTGGCCTGATTGTGGGTCTGAGTGTGGCCTGTGTACTTTTATTAGCTCGTTTATATGGCAACAATAAACGTTTAAGTCTCGACCACTCAATGCGTTCAGCCGATTAATTCAAGCTGGAAAATGCGCTGCGATTCAGGATCCAGTGCATTTTTTAATCCTTTGGAAATCTCTGATTCGTCTATCACATCTTTGATCAGCAGCGGCTCTACAATCACCTCCGTGCCATTAAAGCGCATGGTGGGTGAATCATCTAGCTTAGATTATGTATTTAAGGTTTAAGTGATACGCCCACAAAAATGCACATCATCTTGAGCAATAAAATATCGATAGACTTTCATTGAATTTTCTTCATTACTGCGAGTTGTTTTATTTATACTTTTGGGACTAAAACAACCTTTAGTATGATTACGCAGCCTGACCTAAAACAATGATGTATTCAGGAATCTTGTTTTGGTTTAAGTACAGGGAAGGAAGAAAAATCTTCTGATAAATCAAAGATCATGCACTAAAGATGGAGAAGTTAAAGAAAATCACAACACAACCTCTACAATTAAATCTAGGCAATTGAATCTTTGTCACCTATGATCAAATACATCAAATAATTGTTGGTTTCAAGGAATCTCGCATGGCAAAAACGGCTAGCACACCCGGTCGTCGCTTTATGAAACTTGCCGGAATGACCGCAAGTATTGCAGGTAAAACCCTATCCAATTCAATTAAAAATTTAACTGCCGACGAAGAGCAAAAAAATACTGCGCGCAGCAAATTATTTCAGGATATTGGTATACAAATCGCGGATACCTTGGGAGAAATGAAAGGCGCGGTCATGAAAGTTGGTCAGATCGCCTCGCAATATAAAGATATTTTTCCACCCGAAGTTGCCAAAGCCATTGCCAAATTGCAACGTCAGGCACCGCCCATGCCATTTAAGGACATTCAGGCGCAAATTGAAAAGGAACTCGGCAAACCTTTACAGCAATTATTCCAACAGTTTGATGAACAGCCTTTTGCCGCTGCATCGATTGGTCAGGTACATAAAGCCACTTTACCCAATGGCCAGCAAGTGGTGGTCAAGGTGCAGTATCCGGGGGTCGATGAAGCCTGTGAAAGTGACCTGAAACAGGTACGTCTGGCGCTCCGTATGATGGGCGTTTTAAAGATTGACCGTAAACTTCAGGATCAGTTATTTAAAGAAATTCAGCATAGTCTGGACAATGAGCTCAACTATGAAATTGAAGCTCAGAACCTGGAAGTTGCCCGCGCTTTCCATGAGTCACTGGATCATAAAATTGTGATTCCACAGGTTTTTCATGAATATTCTTCACGGCATATTCTAACCTTGAGTCAGGAAATGGGAGAAAGTATTGAAACCGCCAGCACCTGGCCACAGGAAACCCGCAATGCCTTAGGGCGCCGTCTGCTGCGTGCGATTGGTCAGGAAATTTTTTATCTGAAACGCTTTCACTGTGACCCGCATCCGGGCAACTTTGCCTTTCGTGAAGATGGCTCTGTGATTGTTTATGATTATGGTGGCGTTAAGACTCTTTCGACTGAAGTGATTGGGCATTTCCGGGAACTTATTCATGCCGCACGCGAGAAGAATATTCCCGTGATCGAGCAACAGTTAGATGCGCTGCATTCCTTGACTGAAACCGGAAAATTCCCGACTGAATTGTATGAACAATGGCTGGAAGTTCTGATGCGTCCACTGGTCACCCATTATGATTTTGCTGAAAACTCGGCCCATCATGATGGCATGGAGTTGCTCAAACCTTCTCTAAAATATTGGGATGTGTTTAAGCCATCTCCAGATACGCTCATGGTGAACCGGACGATTTCAGGACAATACTGGAACCTGATTCATTTAAAAGTTCATGATGATCTGAGTGATGTATTTGAAGAACTGGTGCCGAGTCGAGGTTAATTTTGACCCCAAAGGCTTACACGCTGTAACTCTAGATAACTTGAAGTATTAAATGTTACATTATAACATTTCATTAAGAATCATGAGGGAATTATATATGCGTCCAGATATTCATCCAGCGTATCGTGAAGTGTTATTTCATGACACCAATGCCGATACTTATTTTGTGATTGGCAGCACAATGAACTCTAGCCAGACTAAAGAATATGAGGGGAAAACATATCCTTATGTCACGCTTGATATTTCAAGTGCTTCTCATCCCTTCTATACTGGCGAGCAGCGTCAAACCAGCAATGAAGGTCGCGTGGCAAGCTTTAATAAACGTTTTGGCCGCTTTAAACGTGGCTAAAACTAAAAACCGTCGATTATCTTGATCTTCAAATCGTGGTTTATGTCAGGAAATAACCTCCAGTTTCCTGACTTTTTTATGTCTGTTTCAGCTTTGAGCCAAAGCCAGTGAAGTCAAGTAAAAACCCAGCGCCAGAACGATAATTCCAACAATTACACTCGACAGCGCATACAATAGAGCTAAACCTACGGCGCCATGTTTCAAGAGCTGAAAGCTTTCCAGACCAAAACTGGAAAATGTGGTAAATCCGCCCAGTATCCCCACCATTAAAAACAGACGTGCTTCCTGTTGCAGCATTGGATATTTTTGGCTACAGGCAAAAAAGATCCCTGCACATAAGCAGCCCAGAATATTGACCCACCAGGTCGGCCAAGGAAATTGCATCTGTGGTTTTAGCAACCAGAGCCCTGCTGCATACCGTAAACTGGCACCCACTGCCCCGCCGATTGCCACCCAAAGCCAGCCCATATACGTTCCTATTCTATTTATTGATCCAGTTGATTTGATCCGAAATTTCAAATTAATTATGAATCATTTTCATGATTATCTTGAACTGAAAACCTATTAAATACCATGGAACTTCGCAAGAAAATTGCTATATTCATCGCATCGAATTTTTATTGATTGCAAAGGGAAAACAGCATGGCACAAGATTTATTGGCACAATTGGCCGCAGGTGAGGCAAAATTTGCAGATGTGATTGCCTATATCGAAGCGCGTTATACCCATACCCCGACTGCATTTAAAAATGGCCAGCAGAGCAATGCGACCACTGAAAACCAAGGCAGCGCCAAAGTTTTTGCCTTTGCACGACTCAATGGGCTGGATCAGGCCCAAACCTTAAGCCTGTTTGCCGAGCACTATGCAGCTGTACAAGCGACGCCTCAAGCCAGCGATCATCAGAATATCCGCCAGTTTATGCAAAATGGCTGGGATGGCATTGCATTTGAAGGTCAGGCTTTAACTGCTAAATAAGCAGTTTATCAGTATAAAAAACCGCTCATAAGAGCGGTTTTTTATAGGCATCTAAATAGCAAATTTTAATTTAGCTTTTCCCAACCTGTTCAATCCACTGAATTGAACTGACACGGAATACCTCACAGGCGCCATCACCGGTATCCGTCGGGGTCAATGAAGAAGTCCAGACCAGATCTTTATCACGCACTTCAACCAGCTCACCCTGCATACGCACCAGATCGCCACGTTTTACCTTTTTAATGGCCTTGGCAATTTCAGGATTGGCCGGAATGATATGCATATTGGACACCATCTGCTTGGCTTGTTCTACCGGCACGGGCACCCGATCCATTTTCCAGTTCAGATAACGGTCATATTGATTGACACTAATATGTCGGGCAATTTCAGGTTCAGCAAACAGGCCCCAACTCACCGCATAATCAATCGGAGAGAATTTGGCCTGCGGATCAGCGCTATAGACTTTGGAACCCAAAATACGGAAATCACCTTTAAAAGGCTGCAAGACGGAAATCGACTGTCCTTTGACCACAGGTGGCAAACCTTTGGCAATATTGTGATCGACCGAGCTATAGCTGGAAATAGGCAGCAACAAACCGGCCAACAAAGCATAATGTTTAAAGTGTTTGAACATCATTTTTAATCTAATCCTAATCGAGTTGATCAAACGTTTTAAGGATATCTTCCTTGATCTTACGTATTTTTTAATGAATAAACAGTTGAACTTGGTAACAAACTGGGTGTATTTAGTCAGCTTGGGCATTCCCGAATATTGTATTTTTCAGTTAAGCTAAAATACATTCAGATTAAATTAAAATAACCCAAATGCTGTATCAACTTTATCAACAACACATCTTTCCGCACCTTTTAAATCAGGTGATGCAAACGCCGTCCTTGATGGATTTACGCCGTGAATTGCTTTTGAACATTTCTGGTGAAGTACTGGAAATTGGTTTTGGTACAGGGCTGAATCTGCCTTTCTATCAAGAAGTAGATCTGGTCTATGCCGTAGAACCCAATCCGGCCATTTTCAAGCTGGCAGAACCGCGCATCCAGCAGGCTGCTTTTCAGGTTGAATATATTCAGGCCAGCGCAGAAGCATTGCCTTTTGCAGAACATAGTCTAGAACATGTGATCTCGACCTGGACACTGTGTAGTATTGCTGACCTCGGCCAAAGTTTGCGTGAGATTTATCGGGTGCTACAACCGGGTGGTTACTTGCATGTGGTCGAACATGTGCTGAATCGACAAAATTTAAATATCCAGCGCCTGCAGCATTTACTCACCCCGATTCAGAAGAAAGTCGCAGATGGCTGTCATTTAAACCGGGATATTGAAACTGCCTTACTGGAAACTGGTTTTGAAATTGAAGAATTGAATTATATCAATGCCGCAGGGATTCCGAAGATTGGCCAGCGTATGCTGCTGGCTCGACTGCGTAAACCGCAAGGCTAATTTATTTTCGTTTTGCCGTTAATGTTGCTGCAACTGAGTCACACGCAGCAACTGACAATGGGCATGATATTCCGAGCCTGTACCCACCTGAAATTCCTGTCCCGTGCTTCCTGAATGTACTGTGACCAGATCACCGCTGAGTGTAATCTTCTGCCCTGATTTTAGCCTGCGAATCTGATTGGCAATTTTCTCGTTGGCAGCGATCAGACTAAAATGCCGGATATGCGTGCTGAGAAATTCAGCTTCAGCCTGGCTGATTTGTTCCTCGATTTGATAACAGCGTTTTGCTTGATCAAATGCTAATGTTGCCTGCATGGCTGGCAGTGACTGGCTGAGCAACAGCACATCGATATTACTGACATAGGCCAGATCATTAAAATGTCCAACCATAGGGCTGGCCTGATGCAAGACACGACGATTCGGTTTAACGAAACGTTTATCATGCACAGTAAATGTAGCTGAAATGGGTTGAATCGGCTCTACCGAAAAGTTTTTCAAGACACCTCGTTCTTCCAGATGTGGGATCGCACGAAAAAACTCATTCCAGACCCACAGTCCCAGCATAAACAGCAGCGCAGTGATCAGTAATTTCTGCATAATTTCTTATTCTTTCCTTGGTTGTGCTCAATCATCGAAATCAATCCGGATGGTTTCAAAACGCACCCGCCCTTCCTGAACTGCACGGGCAATGGCTTGCTGGCCTTTGGTCAGACGTGCTCCGCCACTTTTAATGTCAATCAAAACCACTTCAATATCTTCAGCGTCGCCTTCGCCATCACGAAAATCGGTATAGCCATCAAAGACCACATAATCCACCGGATCACCCAGAAACTTAGCATCACTCGGCAGATATTGAAATTCCGGCATGATCGGCGCGAGCTGTTCCGCCATTTTTCCTTTGAGAACGGCACGGCTGGTATTCACGCTGCGTTTTTGCGCGGCAATGAGGGACTGCTGATGCTCCAGTTCCAGCTCGGCAATATATTGCTCATATTCGGCCTTGATCCGTCCATTACGCGTCTGACTTAAAATAATAGTGGTCAATACCACCCCGATACATGTGCCAATCAGCATGGCCATCCATATGGACATTCAATCTTCCTAATTTGCCTGATTTTTATAGCATCGCATTCGACTGAAGTTGAGGACTTCGGCCATTTGCATACTTGAAAAGAATGATATGCTAGGCCGGAACAGAATAAAATCACCTTGAGTCATGAAAACAATTTTAGTTGCGAATCAGAAAGGCGGTTGTGGTAAGACCATGACAGCTATTAGTTTGGCGTCAGCACTCGCACAAAAGGGTTATAAGGTGGCATTGGCCGATGCCGACAACCAGAAATCAACTTTGCAATGGCTCAAGCATCGTCCGGCACAGGCAGCACAGATCCAAAGTCTGGACTGGCGCAATAGCAAGTCCATTGGTGATGCACCGAAGCAGATCGAATACCTGATTATTGATGCACCAGGTGCTTTGACCGATGATCATGCCGAACAGCTGATCAGTGAAGCACATGCGATTATCATCCCGATCCAGCCTTCTTTTTTTGATATCGATTCGACCCGCCGTTTTCTCAAACATTTGCAGGACATCAAACGCATCCGTAAGGGCAAGGTTGAAATTTTACTTTTGGCCAATCGCACCAAAGCAAATGCAGCCAGCAATCAGGACATACAGCAGTTTTTTGACAAGATCGACCAGCAGCCGGTGGCCTGGATTTCAGAACGTGCACCTTATAGCCGTCTGGCTATGGAAGGTCTGTCAGTCTTTGATAAACCTCAAAAAATCTATCGGGAATTACAGGATCAATGGCAACCGGTGCTGAATGCCATTATCGATGATCCCAGTCAGTGGTTTTAAGCCAGTCCGCTGAATCCTAACACTGCTTTGGGAAAATAATCACGCTACTTACCAAGCCGTCATTTTCGATCGCTTTTTTTTCAGTTAATATGCCTGAACACGACCTAAAAAATGAGCCATTAAATTCAGTGCAACAGTACGCGCCTACATTACAAAAAGTCTTATTATTTGGATTGTTCTTTATCCTGATTTTTTTGAGTTTTCATATACTCAAATATTTCATCATCCCTGTAGTTTGGGCAGCGATTATCGCCTATATGACTTGGCCCTTGTATCAGTCGGTGTTACGCATGTGCGGCAATCGGCCAACGCTGAGTGCAACCGTGATGATTCTGGCCGTGATTCTGGTGTTTGGTCTGCCATTTATCTTCGCCATTTTTATGTTGCAGCATGAAGGTCGTAATCTGTATTTTGAATTGCAGCGACAGGTCTTTTCCGGTCATCTGGATGTACCGGATTTTATTCGTGGCCTTCCGATTGTCGGCAAGGAAATTAGCCGAACTTTAAATGAAATCAATACCGATCCAAACAGTATCGCGCTATCGATCTCGAGCTGGATTCAAGGTCATCTGAATTACGGCAAAGTGGTATTGAATGAAGTCAGTAAAAATATCTTTAAATTGTGTTTTGCGATACTTTCGCTGTTCTTTTTCTACCGTGATGGTCAGACCATTTTAAATCAGGTGCGTAAAGCTTTTGAGATGGTGGTCGGGCCACGTGTACATCATTATTTTTCTACCATTTCTGCCACTACACGTGCGGTGGTCTATGGCGTTGGTTTGACTGCAATTGCCCAGTCTTTATTGGCAGGTCTGAGTTATTTTGTCGCGGGTGTACCGAATCCGATGGTCTTGACCATTGTGACCTTTATTTTCGCCCTGATTCCTTTCGGCCCACCAGTGGCTTATAGTGCAGTATCACTGTGGCTCTTTTCACAGGGACAGACGATTGAGGCGATTGGGGTGATGGCTTGGGGCGTCTGTATTGTCAGTACGGCCGACAACGTAATTCGTCCACTGGTGATTTCTGGCGCAACACAAATTCCATTCCTGTTGATTATGTTTGGTGTTCTGGGCGGTATTGCCAGTTTTGGTCTGGTCGGCGTCTTCATTGGTCCAGTGATTCTTGCAGTCTTGCTGGCAATTTGGCGTGAATGGTTACATGAAAGTAATTTGAATGAACCCTTAATGATGCCTAAAGCCACCATGGCATATGACATCGATCCACAGACCGAAGACACACCGCCCAAAGCACCTTAAAGCACAGATTGAATCGACTTAAACAAAACAAAACATTTAAGTACTGATTCTATATAGAGCTTCTGATCTTGCTCTGTTTCAATAGATTTACAAAACAGAATAAAGATCAGGATGCCAATACCATGTCTTCATTGTTTAAAATTACCACACTTTGTGCGCTCAGTGCTGCACTTTTCACAGGTTGCGCCTCGACTTCTCCATCGAATGAACTGGTCAAAGCCGTGACTGTAAATGCAGTAACCGCTGAGGGGGTAGGTCAAGAGATTGGCACCGTATTACTCAGTGACAGTCCAGCCGGTCTGGTGATACGTACCAACCTGAAACAGCTCCCTGCCGGTGAGCGAGGTTTCCATATTCACGAAAATGGTTCATGTGCACCCGCCATGAAAGATGGCAAGATGGGTGCAGCACTGGCTGCCGGTAGTCATTACAATCCGAACCAGTCACCCAATCATGGTACGCCGGTGACCGGTCACCTCGGTGATTTGCCTGCATTAAAAGTCAATACTGACGGTACTGCCCGTGTCACCCTGCTTGCACCACGTTTGAAACTGGCAGATCTTCAGGGTCGTGCCATTATGGTTCATGCCGGCGGCGACAACTATTCTGACAACCCCTTACCATTAGGTGGTGGTGGTGACCGCATTGCATGCGGTGTGATCTAAACAGATTAGTGTAGATATAAAAAGAAAAAGACGGGCAATCTGCTCGTCTTTTTTCATGAAATTTTCTTTAGAGTTGGTATCTAAATAACTTTTTTGCTCTTGAAATAGATCAGTTTATTGTCGGAAAACTTAAAGTTTTTTTGCAGTTATGCCATCAATAATAGTATCGTGAAACTAAATAACCCACTGCTTTACTCGGTTATAACTCATTATAAATATTGAATATATTTTTATTTTTAAGATTTAATCTTCAATTTATATTGGGTACACTCAGGGTTAATTTAATTAAATCAGTATGTCTTATGAACATCAAAACTTTACGTCTGGTCGGTTTGTTTGAAGGGATTTCATTTCTGCTACTTTTATTTATCGCGATGCCCGTGAAATACATGATGGATAATCCGATCTTAGTGAAATATGTTGGTATGGGGCATGGCGTACTATTTGTGCTGTTTTTAGTGGTGTTATTTGCGGTCTGTGAAAAGCAAAAATGGTCGCTCAGCATGTTTTTGATGGGCCTGATCGCTTCAATTTTGCCATTTGGGCCATTTTTGTTTGATCTGAAATTAAAGAAACTAGAGCAGCCAGTCGCTGAGCTTCAATAGATATTAAAATCCTCTCTCCCTCTGAGAGAAAGTTAGAGAGAGGATATAGCCTTCCTTTATAAAAGGAGGAGCTTTAAAACTCCCCTCTCACCTTCCGCTCAGAAATAATCTGCTTTAAGCTCAGACGCGGCAAAGTAAACCACAATGCAATCAAAATGAAAGAGGCGATGCAATAGGCCCAAATGTCATAGGCTTCATAAGCCATTCGAACTGCTTCAATCACCACAAAAAAGCTCAGCATCAGGATAATCGAAACCGTAGCAGCCACCGTACCTTTGGACACTTCAGAAGACATCAGTGCAAAACGGTACAGCACCGAGAAACTTACGCCTTCACCAAGGCTGATACAGGTGGTGCCGATAATCAGGCAATGCACAAAATAATCTGGAATAAACAGACCGAGTATTAATAAGCCTGTACCAAACAGCATCAATGGCACACCCAAGAGTACAGTTTTCCCCAGCGGCATTTTATCGATGATTTTTAGCAAAACCAGATTACCGATAATCAAGCCGCCCAAAACCGGAAACTGCGCCAGACCATATTGCACGCTGCTGAATCCAAACTGCTCGACCAGAATTACAGGCGATAAGGCAATCCATAACATCAACGGCAGGCTGACCAAGGGCAAGGCCGCGGTCATAATTACAAAACGTTTATTTTTTAAAACCTGTTTAAAGTCATCCAGAATATAGCTAAACGGCTGCTTCGGAACACTGACTTTCAGGTTTGGCATTTTGGCTTTCAGACCAAACCAGCTTAAAAATGATAGAAATGCAATGCCGATAAAGCCCCAATGCCAGGAGATATGATCGATCATAAAGGCACCCAGCACCGGCCCGAGCAATGGCGCCAGTAAAGAAACATTGGCCATCAGTGCCATGACTTTAATGGCATCGCGTTCTTCAAAGCTTTCCTGAATGGCGGCATAACCTACGGCGGTAATAAAGGACAGTCCAAAGCCTTGTAAAAAGCGCAGGAATAAAAAGCTTTCGATATTGGGTGTCAATAAAATGGCCAAACAGCTAATTGTGAAAAATGCCACGCCGCCCAAGAGTACGGTTTTACGTCCAAGACGATCGGACAATGGCCCCAAAATCGCTGCAACAAATGCCCCACCCAACAGGAAAAAGGACATGGAGGATGGCGCCCATGAACTGCTTACCCCAAAATCACGGGTAATCGATAGCATGGCTGGTTGGATCAGGTCATTACAGATATAGACGGAAAATTCAAACAGAACCAGTGCCAGCGGGAACATGAGTGTGGCACGGGTCAGTTTTTGGGTTTGGATGTTTTGCATGGGAGTTTTTATTGTCACCCTGCTCGTTTAAGCAGGCTAAACTTTGTCTAAAATAGAAAGAGGAAATTTTAGCAGAGTCCTGTTTTTAAGTCCGTTCTCTTTTTTAATGACCTACTCAAAACAAATCAATGGAGGATACATTATTCATCTATATTCTAATAATTTATAAAAATCAAATAGACTCTACTGAGTTCCACTCTTGAAACCATTTTTCTTTTCTAGGATTTTCAAAATGAAGAATTTGTTCTACTAAGTCTATAATTAGTTGATCAATATCTTTTGCTATCGAAGATCCTAACTTTATTTTTGAAATACTTCCACTTTTTAATGGGTCACTACAGTCTAATCTAGAGTAATGATAGTTAGCCCTATCCATGATAAATTTATCAATATAATTAACATGTCCTTCTGTTGAAAAATGGTCTTGAGGAAAAAATTTTACTAAGCTCAGCCAACAGAATCTTAAAAACCAGATTAAGTCTTCATTACCTTTCATCATATTAAGAGCAATTTCGCTATCCCAATTGATATGACAGTTTAAATACACCTCTTTTCAAGTCAGGTAAAGAAAAAATAAAATTTTGATCTGCCTCTAATTCACTATCTTTCTCACGATACAATAATTTTTCTCGTAGGATTTTTTCTGATTTTCTTTTATCGTAATTGGTATAAAACCTATTTAGATAGAATAATAAGAGTGAAGCTAAAAATCCTCCAATCACGCCAATTGTAGCGGCTAATATATTTGAGTCCATCAACTCCCCCCTCTTCCCAAAAGCAAAAAGCGCATCACTAAGATACGCTTTTAACCAAATTCTGACTAAAGATCAAACACTATTATGGGCAGGCTGCTTTCTGGAAGTTTCTGGTATTTGAACCACGTGCACACTGATATAACTTTTCAGCATTCTGCATTTTCCAGCTTTTCTGTTCTTTTTTGAAATGATAAATGGTCTGAACTGATTTGACCGAATCATCCAACAAACCTGTTTCAGTCACTTTCACCTGCCCAACGGTGGGTGACTCCACATTATTAAAAAACTGACGAATCTCGACTGTTGCCAGTTCATTACGTAAATCAGGCCTCATTTTAAGTACCTGATCCAAAGGTGTATCCGAAGAAGACTGCACTTTTGCAATCACCTGCTGGGTAGTGGTACAACCCGACATCATCATACCCAGACCTAAAGCTGTAACCGCTAATAACCGTAACATATCGTTTAACCCAGATTATCCTTATTATACAAATTTATCATGCCGCGCTTTTCAGCTTAACGCTATTTAGACTATGTAACCCCATTTACACAGCATTGACATCCTCACCTCCCTGAAACGGAGGTGATTCCTACTACTAGACGCTTATGCCCAAGCGCAAGTATGTTCTTAGCTGCGTTTTCGTCCCTGTTATTGGAACTTCCGCATTCACACTCCCATACTCTTATTCGCAAATCTGCTCTACCTTTCGGACTGCTAGAAGTGATCTCACCACAGCACGAACAGATTTGGGTTGTGAATCTCTCACTTACTTCTTCAAACATTGCCCCTGCGTTCTCGCATTTATACTTGAGCATTGTTTTGAATGCTGAAAAACCTGTATCTAAAACAGATTTTGCCATTTTAGTTTTTACAAGTTTACCCGCACTCAGATCGCCAACAACAATCAGTGCATTCTCTCTCACAAGCATGGTGCTTGCCTTATGCAAATAGTCTTTACGACAATTAGCAATTTTAGCGTGTAATGCACGTACACGTTTTTTATTCTTGGCTCGTTGAGCAATACCTAATTTCTGTTCATATTTCCGATAGAACTTAGGATTTGAAATTACAGTACCATCAGAACAGGTGGCAACGTCTTTTAAACCGAGATCAATACCAATCGCTTTAGTTGCAGTAGGTTTATTTTGCTTAGATGAATCCACTACAAGGCATACATACCACCGTCCACGACTATCCTCAACGAATGAGCCTGTTCTCACGCTGTATTTACTTAATCCGTAACTATCCCATAACTTAAATTGATGCTTGCCGTACTGAACATATCCATCAGCGTATTTGATGGCTACTTTCTTGAAAGGAATCCAACCAAGTGATCTTCTCGCTGATTTCTTATTGCTCACACGCCATTTCAGCTTTGCTTTCTTGAACTGTTTTCTTCGAGTGATTAATTCTTCTGTAACAGCCTGAATGGTTTGGCTATGTAGATTGCATTCTTTCGATGCGCCTTTGGTGTATTTGGCAACATCATAAGCTGATAGAAATTCACCTTTTCTTTTTAGATGCTTAAACCCTAAATCATTGACATAATTCCAAACAAAGTTCACCTCAGATGCTAATTGATCTAGCACCTTGCAATGTTTGTCTTTTATGCGTAATTTAAGTGTTTTCATGTGGTTATATTAACAATTTTTTCTCTATACCCTATGTTGGGCAATTCTTAAAACGACATTTTATGTCGTGTCGCTTATATCTCTGCTCTGAAGGACAGAGTTTTACGCTTCATTTGATAAAAAAAGCGCAACTTGCGATGCGCTTTTGTAAACTTTTAAAATCCGACCGATTAAAGATCGAAGAGTTTACCCGGGTTCATGATGCCATTTGGATCAAACACTTTTTTCAGGGCTTTCATATATTCAATTTCTTCCGCCGAACGCGAATATTCAAGATATGGCTTCTTGGTCATGCCCACACCATGTTCCGCAGAAATTGAACCGTCATATTTTTTCACGGTATCAAAAACATACTTGTTTACTACCTGACATTTAGCGAAGAATTCATCCTTGCTTAAATCCGCTGGTTTCAAGATGTTCAAATGCAAGTTACCGTCACCGATATGACCGAACCAGCAAATTTCAAAGTCTGGATAGTTCTCTGCAACAATTGCATCAATTTCTTTAATGAACGCTGGAACATGCGTAATTAGAACTGAGATGTCATTTTTATATGGAATAAACGGCGCGATAGATTCAGAAATGTCTTCACGTAAACGCCATAAGCTTTCCACCTGATCCAGGCTTTGGCTCATTACGCCGTCCAGTACCCAACCTTGTTCCATACAATGCTCGAAGATTTTCATCGCCTTGTCCATAATCGGCTCAAACGGCGCTTCAAACTCAAGCAATACATAGAATGGGCATTCAGTTTCAAATGGACGTTGCACGTGACCATGTGCCAACACTTTTTGCATTGCCAGTTCACCAAAGAACTCAAATGCGGTTAAATCAATTTTCGCCTGGAAGGCATGCAATAACGGCATGATTGCATCAAAATCAGGTACACCCAGAACCATCACTTGCAGGTCTTGTGGTTGACGCTCAAGTTTGATTTCCGCTTCAGTCACCAGACCCAGCGTCCCTTCACCACCGATGAATAAATGTTGTAGTGCATAACCAGTTGCATTCTTGATCATGCCTTTGTTTAGACGCAGTACATCACCCTTACCCGTCACCACAGTCAGGCCAAGCACCCAGTTACGGGTCATGCCGTATTTAATCACTTTGATGCCGCCAGCATTGGTCCCGATGTTACCGCCAATTTGCGATGAACCAGCAGACGCAAAATCAACCGGATAGTACATGCCCTGCTCTTCAGCATAGTTCTGCAACTGTTCAGTCACCACGCCTGCCTGCACGCGAACCATCCGGTCTGCCGGGAAGAATTCCAGAATCTGGTTCATCTTGTCCATGCTCACCACAATCTCGCCATTGGCTGCAACTGCACCTGCAGACAGACCCGTACGACCGCCTGATGGGGTGACTGCAACATTAAACTGGTTTGCCAATTTTACGATGTCTTGAACCTGTTCAGTCGTCGAAGGAAAAACGATGACCGATGGGTTTGGATCAAAGTGTTTCGTATGATCACGACCCCAATTCTGGAGGCTGTCCGTATCGGTTTTAATACGGTTTTCACCCAAAATTGCCGTCAATTGGGTCAATAACTCAGGGGTTAAAGCGACTGGAGCATTCATCGTTTGCAGACCTAGCATGATTTAAACAAGAGAGACTTCGCTGGTTTATTTGCATATTTTTTAGGCATAAAAGCCTGTATACAAATCAGGCGAAACATGATGATTAAAGCACCAAAAATGGCAGCTTAAACAGCATGGCGCAATATTATAAGCTATTTTTTGGGGTTTCCCGCGAAAAATGACAATTTTGATAATATACCTTTGAAAATACAGATTTAATTCAACCAGAATTATAAGCATTGATCATATATCTGCTCAAAATACCTGAGGTGACTGTCATCAAGGAAATGTATAACCGCCCTTTTCCTGTGCTATTATACCGCGACTAAATTTGGCCTTTGTAGCGGAGCCGTAATGAGCCAACATCTATCTCTACCTAAAGATAAAATCCGTTTTCTATTGTTAGAAGGCGTTCACCAGAACGCAATCGATACATTGAATGCAGCTGGATATACCAACATCGATTATCGTAAAACAGCGCTCGAAGGCGAAGCGTTGAAAGAAGCGATTAAAGATGCTCACTTCGTCGGTATTCGTTCCCGTACTCAACTGACTGAAGAAGTATTTGAAGCTGCGAACAAACTGATTGCAGTAGGTTGTTTCTGTATCGGGACCAACCAGGTGAACCTTGATGCTGCGATGCGTCGCGGTATTCCGGTATTTAACGCCCCTTACTCAAATACCCGTTCGGTTGCTGAACTGGTATTGGCAGAAACTATTCTTCTTCTGCGCCGTGTACCTGAAAAATCAACAGATACACATGCAGGTGGCTGGAACAAATCGGCTGTCGGTTCATTCGAAACACGTGGTAAAACTTTAGGTATCGTAGGTTACGGTTCAATCGGTTCACAACTTTCTGTACTGGCGGAAAGCTTGGGTATGAAAGTAACCTATTATGATGCGGTGACCAAGTTACCTTTAGGTAATGCACGTCAGGTCGGCTCTATGGGCGAATTACTTGCCAATGCAGACGTAGTAACGTTACACGTTCCAGATCTGCCATCTACCCGTAATTTCTTTGGCAAAGAACAGTTTGCGCAAATGAAAGAAGGTTCAATCTTCCTGAATGCGGCACGTGGTACATGTGTCGTAATTGAAGATCTGGCAGATGCGATCAAGTCTGGTCACATTGCGGGTGCTGCGGTCGACGTATTCCCGAAAGAGCCGAAAGCCAATGGTGAAGAATTCGTTTCTCCACTACGTAACCTGCCAAACGTGATTCTGACTCCACACGTGGGTGGTTCGACCATGGAAGCGCAAGCCAACATTGGTCTGGAAGTAGCTGAGAAATTCGTGGCTTACTCTGATAAAGGTATGACTTTATCTGCAGTAAACTTCCCGGAAATTGCACTGCCATTGACTGAAGGTAAACACCGTTTACTGCACATTCATAAAAACATGCCGGGCGTTCTTTCTAAGATCAACAACCTGTTTGCTGAACACGGTATTAACATCTCTGGCCAGTCTTTAATGACCAAAGGTGATGTCGGTTACCTGGTGATGGACGTAGACGCGACTGCATCTAAAGAAGCACTCGATACCCTACATGAAGTTGAAGGAACAATCCGCGTACGCGTACTGTTCTAATTTAACGATATGCAAAAACCACAGCTTTCGGGCTGTGGTTTTTTGTTTTTTAAGGTTTTTATTTTTCAGCCTTTACTGTTCTTCCGCTCTTCGAGAAATCGAAACCTATTAAGTTATGCTGAATTTTAAAATTGCACCTATTGTACAAGCGCCACTGATTCTCCTGATCGCGATGATCAGTATGCAAAGCAGTGGCTCCTTTGCCAAATATCTGTTCGGTCAGTTTCCCATTCTGACCGTTTCAGCCATGCGTCTGCTTTTGGGTGCTGTAATTTTGGCATTGATTTTTAAAATTTGGCAAATTCATTTCAGACAGATCAAGTGGCCGGCCATTCTCAGTTATGGTCTGGCCCTGGCAGGTATGAACCTGCTGTTTTATCTGTCGATTGATCGCTTGCCGCTGGGCATTGCGGTTGCTTTTGAATTCATTGGCCCTTTAAGTGTGGCGCTGTTTTATGCGCGGCAAAAATTTGATTTTGTCTGGGTCGGATTGGCGATTTTAGGCCTGATTCTGCTGTTTCCCTTTGATCAGGCTGCACAGCCACTTGATCCGGTCGGGATTCTATTTGCCCTAAGTGCGGGTGCCTGTTGGGCGCTATACATCGTCGCTGGGCAAAAGCCTTCCGGGGTTTCCGGCAACCATACCGTGTGCTTGGGCATGTTGGTCGGGATGCTGGTACTGATGCCAATTGCACTTTTTGCTGGCATTCCTGCGCATACCATTGAACCCATCAGCCTGTTATATTTCATGGCTCTGGCTGTGCTGGCCAGCGCCCTGCCTTTTACCCTGGAAATGATTGCCCTGCGAAATTTAACCGCCTTGAGTTTTGGTACTTTGATGAGTCTGGAACCTGCAATCGCAGCACTCTCTGGTTTTATCTTCTTGGGTGAAACTTTATTGTGGACACAATGGCTGGCACTGACCACGATTATTAGTGCTTCAATTGGCTGTACGGTGACCAGTCAAAGACGAAAACATTGAATAAAAATAAAGGCGCTTAAGCGCCTTTATTTAAAATACCTTTATTAGAATCATTTTAACGTGGTGTTGCGTCTTTAATCGCCGTATTTAATACAGTGGCTGCTGTCACATTATAGCCATCACATGCAAAAGCAAGCTGATCATAAGTGTATTCTGTCCATTTGATCATTAAAGGACTGGCATCATTTTCCTTTAATTTGTCTAAAGCCACTTTTCGTGATTGGGCAACATAATCGTTGTGATCAATATGTTCTCCATGTTCCGAGAACGCACTGTTATAAATTCCTCCTTGATATTCGATCGCACCAAAATATTTGTAATATTGCATAGCAGTATCTTTATATTCTGCCTTTTTATATTTCAAGCCAGCCATGGTTTCATCTAGAATAATTTTTGCCAGCTCCTGGACAGACGTTTGTGCCTGCCAATCAGCCAGCGTGCGATAGTCAGTTTTTGTTTCCGGATCAAATTCAATATATTCTTCTTCCGGATGTTCAGCCTGAAGACGGAAACATTTAGATCCATTCGGGAATGTGCGCGCCTTCTGCAAATCAATAAAATTGGCTGCAAACTCATTATAATATTTACGGTCAGCGGCTGTCGTATTATCACTATTAAATAACACTCTGGTTGCAGCATCCTCATACATTTTCACCACAGCAATATTGGTACGTTCAGTTAATGCTTTTCCTGACAGGTCGTACCACTCTATATGCCGATGATTACTGATGTTGTTCTCCGGTAGGGTCACAGGACGACTCTTAAATTGAGTGGTCGTATTTTCCAGTACTTTTTCCAGCTTATAGCCGAATGCTGTACGGGTCCGATCTGCAGGGAACACCCCTTTAGCGGTGACATAAGTCGGGAACACCATGTTCTCCTCAATATTATATTCAGTATCCACGACACTGTTATCATCCGCATATAATATGCCGTCAGTAATTTTATTTTTATGACTGGCCAATAGAAGTTTTTTCGACTCCATGTCTGCTGCATCAGCATTCGGCAAGTTGAACTGATAGTTGTAGAATTCCGACACTGTGTCTGATGCTCCATCACCCGGGGTTCCAGGATTGTTCGGATTACCTGGATTGGTCGGAGCCGGTTGGCTAGGGACTGGTGTATTATTATCCGAATTATCAGAGCTACCACATGCTGCAAGCATACAGCCCAAAATGGCGCAAGAAAGTATTCGTAATTTCATTATTATCTACCTTATTATTTTCATTGTTATTTTAATGCTGCCCCGAATTGGGATCTAAGATATTTTAATAAATATAAAAATAAGATCAAATTAAAAATTGATTAATTTGTAACCACACCTGAGGTAAGTTTAATTTTGAATTTAAAACTTCACATATTTGATTGAGCTAAAGTGTAAATTGATTATCTCCAAACTTAAGTTGCATTCACAAAATATTGCTCTGGCCTACTCAGCAAAAATCAACCAGTTTGCTATAATTTCATTTCTTTCTATTTCTCATTTTCACCCGCTCTGGGTAGAAGCTGCTTCCATGCCAAACGCCCAACTTCTTGCCGTATTCTTCATGGTCTTGTCCATGACTTCGTACCAGATCAGTGCATCTTTTGCCAAACAGCTGTTTAGTGTACTGGATCCGATTACTGTCACCATTTTAAGACTCTGTTTTGCTGCAATCATTGTCTGCGTCATGTTCCGCTCTTGGAAAATAATTTCACGTTTGCCTTTTTTAAAATGGCGGGATTTACTCTGCTATAGCGCGGCTTTAGGGGTCATGAATATTTTATTCTATCTGTCACTTGGTCGTTTACCGCAGGGCATTGCGGTAGGTCTGGAGTTTATTGGCCCTTTGGGCCTGGCTTTGCTTTCGATTAAACATCGCAGCGATTATATCTGGGTATTACTGGCTATTTTGGGCATCGCGCTGATGGTGCCGTGGGGACAAGCTGCCAATCATCAGTTTGACCTGGTTGGTGCTGCCTGTGCCTTGGGGGCAGGTTTCTGCTGGGCGCTGTATATTTTCTTTGGCCAACGTGTAGTTCAGCAGAATATCGGCATGCATGCACTGACCATTGCCATCAGTATTTCAGCATTGTGTCTGCTGCCGATCGGGCTCTACAACAACGCGCCCGCATTGATTGATACACAACATTGGGGCAAGGCCATTGTGATTGCAATTCTGGCCACCGCGATTCCTTATGCCCTCGATTTAAAAGCCTTACAGCATTTAAACAAAATGAGTTATGGCACCCTGTCCAGCCTCTCTCCGGCTTTAGCAGCTTTGACCGGTTTTCTGTTATTGGGTGAGAAAATCACGGTACTGCAAGCGGTCGCTCTGGTGTGTATTATGCTGGCCTCTGTCGGTGTGACAGTACGTGCCGCGCGTCAAGGAGCTGCAGAGCGGAGTGCATAAAGCCTGATTGGGATCTGGGCAACTGACTCAATATTTTCATTCATTCTTGTGCTTTCTTCATTTGGAAGAAATACCTCAAAGAAATGAATCCGGATAAAAAGATGGCTGTAGCGCCATCTTTTTTATTTATTTGATGTGAAGTTAAAATTTAGCTTTGTACCAGCATATCTTTTTTCATGTCTTTATAACGTTGATATTCAGTCTTGTACTGCGCTGCTAAAGCGGTCTTTTGCTCTTCACCGAGAATTTTTCCTGCTTGCTGGAAGAAACCATGTTCCTCTTCTTTTAAGTGGTGATGCACTTTTTCGGAAAGCTTTTTGGCAATTGCAATCCAGCCCGGATTACTCAATTCTGTTGCAGTCAGCTCTTCAATCATCTCGTCCATTTCATGATGTTCAGCCAAGGCATGCCGAGTAATATTCAAGCCCGAATCAGTCATCATCAGGGGGATATAGAAATAACGGTCTTCAGCCGCTTCATGGGCAAATAATTCATTCTTGAGTTGTTTGAACAGCTCACGACGTTCTGCTGTATCCCCTGAAGTTTGTAGTAATTTTTCTGCAAGATCACGCTGAATTTCATGACTTTCTCTTAATGCTTCAAAAATGGTGGTCATCTAATTTTTCTCCTATTTTCGCCCTGCCTTTTTACATCATAGAAAGAAAATGGCATGGGTTCAGGAGGTTTTATAAGTACAAATTGTATAAAAAACTTTAATATTGAGAATGGTTTACATCTATTCTTATATAAAGAACATCTGATAGGCCATCCGGCAAATCAGTAAACTGAGCAGAATCAGGAATAAAATCCGGATAAAGCCACTGCCATATTTAAAGGCTAATTTGACACCCAGCAAGGAACCACAGATATTGGCCACCGCCATCATCGCCCCGACCATAAATAGCACATTGCCGCTAGGAATAAAGAAAGTTAACGCTGCCAGATTGGTGGTGAAATTGGCAATTTTAGATAAAGCTGAAGCATGTAAAAAATCGACACTTAAATAACGAATGAAAAAGAAAATAAAGAAACTGCCCGTACCCGGCCCGAAAATTCCGTCATAAAATCCGATGGCCAGACTGCCCAAAACTGCCAATACCAACATTTTTTTGGTGAGCTTTTGCTGAACATGCACCTGACCAAACTGCTTTTTCATCACGGTATAAATCGCGATGACAATCAGCATGATCAATACAAAAGGTTTGAGGATTTCGACCGGAATCAAGGTGACACTGGCCGCGCCAATAAACGAGCTGATGAAACTGCAAGCTGCAATCACGCCCAAGAGCAACCACGGCAGTTTTACCTGACGCAAATAGGAAAATGCCGCAGAGCCAGTACCAAAAATCGAGGCCAGTTTGTTGGTACCAAATACGGTAGCCGGCTGTAAATGCGGCAGACTGCCCATAATTGCCGGAATCTGGATCAGACCACCACCGCCTACAGCAGCATCAATTGCCCCTGCAAAAAATGCAAAGACAATCAGGCTGATGATGATCTCAATATCCATATTTCAGACCTTGCTTAGAGGTTTAAGACGCGTTTTGGCACCAGTCGTTTTTTATCACTAATTTCCGCCAGGCCTAAACATTTTTCACCATCAAAAACCAAGACCTGTTCAGCTGCATCGTGCTCGATATTACTTTCCATGCCACGGCTAAAATATTCTGCCCGCCCTTCTGGCACTTGGATTTGCGGGAAATGTTGCACCGGTGCATAAGCCGGCAACAACAACCTATCACGCTCGTCTTCATTCAAGCTTTCCAGATATTCAATGGTATAACTCGGGATCAAATCAAAATGACCGGTTTTAATGCGGTGTAAATAGGTCAGATGACCGTAAGTACCCAAGGCTTTGGCAATATCTTCACCGAGTACCCGGATATAAGTCCCTTTAGAGCAGGTAATATCCAGCGTGATGCTATTTTCAGTAAAGGATAAAAGCTCAATGGCCAGAATGCTAATCGGGCGCGCTTCACGTTCAATCTCGATGCCCTTACGTGCCAGTTCGTATAAAGGACGACCTTCTTTTTTCAGCGCCGAATACATCGGTGGCACTTGCTGGATATCACCGATAAACTGTGTCAAGGTTTCTTGAATCAACGCTTCCGAAAGTTCAGGAACCGCTTTTTCTAATAAGACTTCGCCTTCGACATCGCCGGTGGTGGTGCTATGTCCAAGAAAGACCGTCGTTTGATAACGCTTGACTGAATCTAATAAATAATGCGAAAACTTGGTCGCCTCACCTAAACATATCGGCAATAAACCCGAGGCCAGAGGATCCAGTGCCCCGGTATGGCCTGCTTTTTGCGCACGATACAACCAGCGAACTTTTTGCAATGCAGCATTAGAACTAATGCCCAAGGGTTTATTCAAAAGGAAGACACCACTAAGATGACGACGCTGAATTTTAGGAGATGATGCTTTCATGGCAAAAAATCAGACATTTTATAAATTGGCGCCATGGTAAGACCCTGTGCGATGATTTACAACTTTTCTATGGTATCTGATGATTTTTATGGCATATTGAGCCGAATCAAAACTCTAAAAATAATGAAACCGAAAAAACAGGTGCATAGGATATGCAGAAATACAAGATATGGATCATTCTGGCTCTGGTGGTGCTGTGCTTTATCACCCTGATGCTCTGGTTATCTCCTCAGAATGAATCACAGACAGAGACTATTGGCCAATCATCTCTTAGTGAACGCCGCGGCGAACCTGCCGCATTAAGTATGACCAGCCCTGCCAATGCAGCATTTTCCAGTGCCAGCCAGCAAGATACCGAAATCAATTGCCAGATGCAGCTGGATGCGAGTAACCGTCTGACCGTCAATGAACAGACTCGAAACTGTTTTGAATATTTTATTACCCAGTTTGGTGAAAAAAATCTGGCACAGATTCAACAGGATTTTAAAACTTACATTCGCCAGAATCATAAAGAACCCGCTCTCTCACAGATTCTGGATTTATGGGATCGCTATATTCAGTATCGTCAAGGTTTAGGCCAACTGACTGCACCGACAGGCCTCGATCAGGAAGATCCGGCCTATTACCGCAGCATCTATAGCAGCACCCAGAATTTGCGTAAACAATATTTTTCTAATTATGAAATTGAAGGTTTATTTGGTACCGAAGACACCTATCATGAATATACGCTTGACCGTATGGCCGTGCTGGCAGACAACAGCTTAAGCGAGTCTGAAAAAGCCCAGAAGCTCAAAAATCTGTTTGAACAATTACCACAAGACTGGCAGGAAAATCTGGAACAACTGAATAAACTCGAAGATTTACGCAAACTCAGCGCAGACATTAAAGCGCGTGGTGGCTCAAATGCAGAGATTCGTCAAATGCGATTAAACCTGGTCGGCCCTGAAGCTACGCAACGTCTGGAGCAACTGGATGGCGAACGTGCCAGCTGGAAATCCAGTGTCACGACGTATCTCAATGAACGGGATAGCATCATGCAAAGTGGCATGAGTGACAGCGCCAAACAGCAAGCCGTCGAGAAGCTGCGCCAGCAACGTTTTCAACAGCCGAATGACCAGCTGCGGGTCGAAACCTTTGAACAGATTCATGATCAAGGCGGCAAGTTGCCCTTTGCGAATTAAGCCTAAAAGCCATCACCTGTTGATGGCTTTTTTTATGATCCTCATATCGAAAGCTTTATGCCTTCATATCTCCCGCCCTAACTTTGTTTCTAAATATTTCTTGTTTACACAAAATAACCTCAATGAGTGTTTTGTATTTCAACAACTTAAAATTTAAATACAGCCGTAAATAAAACATATTCTTACAATGTAAATCTCTTCTCTCTGTCGTGTCCTAAAATGACATGGTTTTAGCGCGTTGAAGTGAAAAAATACCGCTACTCAAAAGAAAAATTGCTCAGCCATAGAAGGCCAAAACTGTATGGTCCAAAGTCTGATTTTGTGGCTTACAACACTCTAGAAAAGCAATGATTGCTTGAATAACGATAAAATTAAAAAGGGATGCTTATGCGTACTTTCAGCAAGACAGCACAGTTACTGACTGTGACTTTAGCAACAACTCTGGGATTAAGCTTTTCTGCACAGGCCCATGCCGCGGCAAGTGCGACACAGGTCATTGAAAAGGCCAGATCTGATTATGCCAAAACCAAATATCCTATTCTGATGGTACATGGCTGGCTAGGCTGGTCACGTATTGGCACCGACAGCATCGGGCTGGATTACTGGTATCAGATTCTGCCGGATATGGCACGCAATGGTTCTACCGTCTTTGCTGCCCAGTTGTCTCCGGCAAATAAAACAGCACATCGCGGTGAACAGCTGATCAGCCAGGTTGAAGATGTGATAGCAATCACCGGCAAACACAAAGTCAACCTGATTGGTCACTCTCATGGCGGGCCAACCGTGCTCTATGTCGCTGCCACTAAACCAGAATATCTGGCATCGATTACAGGCGTTGCTGGTACCTATCATGGTTCTAAAGTTGCTGACGATATTCAAAGCAATAGTTTAAGCCGCACCGCGTTTAATATTTTAGGTGACTATATTGTGGGACCTTTAATTGCACTCGCTCAGCTTAAACCTGAATTAGAAATCGATTTTGATGCATCCATGAAATCATTAACCCAAACAGAATCAAAAAACTTTAATGCAACTGTTGCAAAAGAAGCAGTCAAAGACGGCGTTTTAGCAGCAACTGAGAACTGTAATAAAAACCTCAAACCTAAAGATTCTAAAGGTATTTATTACTATTCATGGACAGGTGTAGCACAAGCCACCAATGCCTTAGACATCGATACGATTTTAATGCAGCTGGGCCCACTGTCTTATGGCAATAAAGATAATGATGGCATGGTGGCACGTTGTAGTGCGTATATGGGTAAAGTCATTAATGACAATTACAAACTGAATCATACCGATCTTGCCAATATGATGTTTGGCTTGAAAGGCCTATTTGCTCCAGATCCGGTGACGCTATACCGTCAGCATGCAAATCGCTTAAAGCTGCAAGGTTTATAAGTGGCGCTTGCCTTTATCAGGACTGATAAAGGCTTTGCTATATAACCGGTCATCATTTTCCGGATGACGGAGATAAAATAATGAAGATTATAAACCTGGTCGTCAGTCTATTCATTGGATTCAGCTGTTCCCTAGCTTATGCCAAGCAGAGTGCACTGCTGGAATACACTCCCAAATTCACTATATCCAGCTACGCCAAAACCCATTATCCGCTCATTTTTGTCCATGGCTTCGGTCTGGGCTTTAACCGGATTGGAACCGACAATCTCGGTTTAGATTATTGGTATCAGATCCCGCAAGATTTAGCCCGTCATGGTGCCCGGGTATTTTCCGCGGAATTATCTGCGGTTGCATCCAATGAACTGCGTGGTGAACAGTTGTTGCTACAAATTGATGAAGTTCTCGCTCTGACGGGTAAAGCTAAAGTCAATCTGATCGGACATAGTCAAGGTGGACCCACCATTCAATATATCGAAGCTGTTGCACCTGCCAAAGTGGCTTCACTGACCGCAATTGCAGGCGCAATGAAAGGCACACCTGTTTTTGTCAATGCCAGCCAGACACCTTTACTAGAACCGCTGATTCATGCCATTGGAACAATTCTGGGCTACAGCATGAATCTGGTAACAGCAAATCAATATCCGGTAAATATCACAGCGGCCTTAAGTGCCATGCATCCTGAAGACATTCGAGCCTTCAATATAAAATACGGTTCTGCTGCGATTCCTAAAGACTGTCAGACCCAAGGCATAAAGATCACAGCCAATGGCATTCATCATTACTCCTGGATGGGCAACCGGCAAACCACCAATCCTCTGGATATCATTGAATCGACTATTGTCAGTTTAGGCGGGACTTTCTTAAAAGGTGAAGCCAACGATGGCGCTCTACCTTTATGTAGTGGACGTTATGGTCAGATCATTCGTCAGGACTATGCCCACAATCATTTCGATGAAGTGAACCAGTTTTTCGGCATTTTAGGGCCTTTTGCCCAAGCCCCGATTGCACTCTATCGCCAACATGCCAACCGGCTCAAACTGCAAGGCTTATAAATCATTTACTGTTATCCATCAATCATAATTTTTAAATACAGCAACTTAAAACCTAACTCGCCCGTTTCGGATGGGTCATTTGGCAAAGCAGGATAAGAATCATCCTGTCAAAACAACAAAAATGAGGAAAATATATGAAATACGGCTTATTCATCACCAGTCTGCTGCTGGCTGGCACATGTGTCACGGCTCAGGCATCCACTCAAGCCAGTCAGGTCACAGCGAAAGCCAGCTCACACTATGCCAAGACCCAATATCCCATCGTGTTTGCACACGGGATGGCAGGCTTTATCCGGGTCGGTACAGATCAGTTTGGTCTGGATTACTGGTATCAGATTTTACCGGATCTGGCCCGCAATGGTGGCAATGTCTGGGCGACCCGAGTATCACCGTTTAACTCATCAGAAATTCGTGGTGAACAACTCTTAGAACAAGTGAAGGAAATTCGGGCGATTACAGGCGCATCTAAAGTCAATCTGATTGGTCATTCTCATGGTGGTCCCACGATTCGTTATGTCGCTGGTGTAGCGCCTCAACTGGTCGCCTCTCTGACTGCGGTCGGTGCGCCGCATAAAGGCTCACCAGTTGCAGATCTGATTCTTCAGGCAGAAGATACGCCACTACAAGGCCCTTTGGTCGGTGGGATTAATCTGGTGTCTAAAGCCATCACCTGGGCCCAAGGACTGGATCCAAACAGCTTCCCGCATGATTCTCTTGCAGGTGGTCGCAGTCTGACACTGGCAGGATCGGCACAATTTAATCAGAAATATCCGTTGGGAATGTCAAGTACGACCTGTGGCGAAGGTGCATATAAACAGAATAATATTTATAACTATTCATTTACCGGCACCGGCACAGTCACCAACATTCTCGATCCTGACTCTGCTTTGAAAGTCACCAGCCTGCTGATTGATGGTGGCAAGGACAATGATGGTCTGGTCTCTCGCTGTAGTGCCAAATTTGGTAAAACCATTCGTGATAACTACAACTGGAATCATCTGGATGAAGTCAATATGGTCTTGGGCCTGAAAAGCATCTTTGCCCCTGACCCAGTCGATGTGTATCGTCAACATGCCAATCGATTGAAACTGCAAGGCTTATAGTTCTTATATCAATATTAGGATATAAAAAATGCGCCCAAAGGCGCATTTTTAAACTCGAGATAAAACTTAACTTGAGCCTAAACTTAAGAAGCTTTAACTTTACGAGCTGGTAATTTTTCACGGATACGTGCAGCTTTACCAGACAATTCGCGTAGGTAGTAAAGTTTAGCGCGACGAACATCACCACGACGTTTCACTTCAACTTTAGCTACGATTGGAGAGTGAGTTTGGAATACACGCTCAACACCAACACCGCTAGAAATTTTACGTACTGTGAACGCAGAGTTCAAACCACGGTTTTTCTTCGCAATTACAACACCTTCAAAAGCCTGAAGACGCTCACGGTCGCCCTCTTTAACTTTTACAGAAACAATCACTGTATCACCTGGTGCGAAAGCAGGGATGTCTTGTTTCAATTGTGCATTTTCAATTACTTGAACTAAAGGATGCTTACCGCTCATGGGGTATCTCCAATAATGCGAGTCAGAAGAGGTCTGATCATCGCGGGGGCTAGAGGCTAAAGCGCATAGACCCGATTATCTTTCCCTTTAAAGTTGACCATCTCAACTTTAAAGAGCCTATTAAAGAATACTTAAACTCAATTTAAGTACCGTTTTCGAAGACAGCACCAATTTCTCAGCAATGTCTTACAAATCTTTCAGCCATTTTTTTTGCTGCTTGGTCAATTCTACTTGTTCGACCAGTTCAGGTCGACGTTCAAGTGTTCGCTGATAACGCTGCAAAAACCGCCATTTTTCAATGTTTGCATGATGACCTGATTTAAGTACCTCAGGCACATCCAAACCTTCAAACTGGTCAGGCTTGGTATATTGTGGGCAGTCTAACAGACCATCCACAAAGGAGTCTTGCACATGGGATTGTTCATCAGACATCGCCCCCGGAAGCCTCCGGATAATACTGTCTAATAAAACCATCGCTGGCAGTTCACCACCCGACAAAACATAATCACCAATTGACCATTCCTGATCAACATATTGCTGGATCAAACGTTCATCGACCCCCTCATAACGCCCACACAGTACAATCAATCCGTCATATTGAACGAAGTCTTGTACTGCAGTTTCGTTTAAGGTTTTTCCTTGCGGTGACATATACACCACAGGAACCTGAACTGCGCCTGCTTCATTTGCAAGCTCTTTGGCACGGTGGATTGCTTGTGCCAAAGGCTCCGCCATCATCACCATACCCGGACCACCACCGAATGGACGTTCATCCACCCGTTTGTAGTTGCCCGTCGCAAAATCGCGAGGATTAATGCAATGAATTTGCATCAAATCACGTTTTGCTGCGCGCCCGCTAATACCGTAGGCTGTAATCGCTTCAAACATTTCAGGAAAAAGCGTAATGACTGCAAAAAACATCGCAGACTCCCTTATTTCCAAAAAGTGTTAGTAGTCTACGCCCCAATTGACGTAAATACGACCAGCTTCAAGATCAACGCGTTGTACCACATCTTTATGCCATGGAATCATGCGCTCTTCGCCATCGATACTGTCGGCAGTTGCGCGAACCACCATCACATCATTGGCACCTGTTTCAAACAGTTCAAAAATTTGACCGAGATTCACTTCTTGATCCTCATCATTCAGACCTAACACTGTTAGACCCTTTAAATCAGACCAATAATATTCATCTACACCCGCTTGAGGTAGTTGCGATTTAGCAATCCAGACATTGGTGCCAACCAGTTGGTCTGCCCCAGTGCGATCACTCACACCTTTAAGCGAAACAACCAGGCCTTTACCATGTGGTTTCCAACGTTTTACATCGACAATTTGCCAACCTGCTTTGGTCTCAATGTACCAAGGCAGATAGTCAAATATGTTACTCATGGGTTCTGTATTGGAATAGACCCAGAGCCACCCATTTAATCCATATGCTGAACGTAGCTGTCCAATCTGAATACGATCTTCGGGAACATTCTGTGTTGGTATCATGGGCAATCTACTACCATATTAAACAGCAGTTGCAGCTTTTTTAGCTTGAGCAGCTAAAGAAGCAACGCGATCTGAAGGTTGAGCACCTTGAGAAACCCAGTGAGCAAAACGGTCAGCATCTAAACGAAGTTTTTCTGCTTTACCTTGAGCTGTCGGGTTGAAGAAACCGATACGTTCGATGAAACGACCGTCACGTGCATTGCGGCTATCAGTTACAACGATTTGATAGAACGGACGTTTTTTAGCACCACCGCGAGTAAGACGAATAACAACCATGATAGAACCTTATAGTTTTTACGGATTATCCCTGCACCGACCATCGATACATTTCAAACCCCTTTCATAGAGGGCAACATTTTACGCGAAGTTTTCTCTGAATGAAAGATCAAAAAGTGTTTAGGTAGAATTTTGGGTTTAGTTAGCGGCCGTCCCAGTTAGAGGTGGCTGAGGGAGTACAGGCTGTGCCGCCATTCTGATCTGAACCTTTGGTCCAGCAACGCTGTCCACGATGATTTAAAACAAGATGACCATCTGTACTTTGTGCACCTGTTGGCGTTGCTGTTAAAGTCCAAGTTCCCAAACCTTGATTAGATAATGCTATTGTATACAGTGCAATTCCCGTTGAAGGAAGTTGATTGGTAGCACCAATATCAGCTAAAGTTACGAAACTACCATCTGCTTTTTCAAAACTAAAACGAGCGATTTTATATTTCTGTAATTTACTAGCGATATCCACCATTGCACTTTGTGCATCAATCCTTTTCGCTTTACGCACATAGTCTTGGTAAGATGGGTAAGCAATTGCTGCTAAGATTGCAATAATAGCAACAACAATCATCAACTCAATCAGTGTAAATCCAGAGATTTTTTTTCTTACCATTCTTCTCTCCCGGTTACTAGTGTCCCACAACCAGTAAAACTCACATTCGCTTCGGTTTTATTTTTACAGCGAAGCCCCCCACTGCTCATCAAAAAAGTATAGTTTTTATTTGCAGTATGCTCTGCACGAATGACCCAATTTTGTCCGCTAGCTGAGCTAGCAGTTAATAATGGATTTAAAGCACTTCCATCTCTAATATCAAAGCTATACCCTTGAACTGAATTTGAACTTAAATTAAAACCTAAATAGTTAAAGTTCCTAGATTTCCATTTTTCAAGTTCACTGGCAATACGCTGCACTTCCTGTTGAGCCTGTGCAGCGTTCGCTTTACGAACGTACCCTTGATAACTTGGAATAGTGATTGCTGCAAAAATTGCAACAATCACTATCACTACCATCAGTTCAATTAAAGTAAAAGCTTTTTGGGTAGATAAAACAATTTTCATATCAACCTCTTACCTAATTAAACTATTTTTTTCGTACCAGCGTTGAGGAATTAAGCACATTTGGGTAGCTTGGCCAACGCCACCCGCACCAGTAGTAGTAACTAAAATTCGCCCGCCAGTATTGGCACAGTAGTTTGAGCTACTCGCTACTTTATCTTCATCGTCGGTACTACCGTTACCATCGTCACCATCGTCACCATCGTCACCATCGTTACATTCATCGCCTTCACACTTATTATCATTACCTGTTGTAATATTTTGAATCCCTATACCAATTGGCTTACCTCTGCTTCCTCCAGATTTACATTGTCCATAAGGTAAACAGAATGTAGTTAGAAAGCTTTCACCTTTTACCCCTGCCCCACAATCGCCAGATATACCAGGTTTACTACTATCAAATGTCGACACATATAAACGGTAGTTCATGGCCAAAGGTGTTCCAAACACTTTCTCACTTTGTAATTTATAATCATTACAACCTTTTTTTGTACCATCGCTACCAGCCACACAGTTATTAAATTGATAATACCAACCATTGGTAGAATACTGGGCAACTGGTGTCGTATCACTATAACGGTTATCTTCTGTTAATAGGACCAAATCTTTGATATTTTTAGTATTTAGACTACTTGTTGTATATAATTCTTTACGTGCTACATCTTTATCATAAAGATTATAAATTGCATCATACCTAACTCCCGTTGTACCTACGGTATAGTCTTGTAAAGGTTGACTACGGTTACCACTACCTATAGAAATGACTGCGAATGTTTTACCTTTTTCATTGTAGATTGAAAAACTTGGCATATCGTAAAAACGCGGGCGTTTACCGCTACTTGTTTCTGTATTTAGATCAAGGATACGTTGTACTCTTTTACCAAATACTCCAAGTGTCGTAGCTTTATTATTTAAATCCACACGAAAAACCTGACCGCCTAAATCACCAAAATATAAGTGGTCGACCAAATCATCTCCATCACGATCTACAGTACGAATTTCACTGACCACACTATATTTCAAGTTAGCATCTTTTAAACCGATTGTACCGCTACTGGTGCTTGTATCACTGGTCGTTGCATTAGCATTTGCCCACCAGAGTAAGTCTCCTGCTTTCCCTGTTCCTGTCCCCGTTTCGTTCTCGGCCCTAAACATAAATATGCCTGCACCTTTTTTGCTGTCGGTCTGGTCATAAGTATCAGTTTCGTAACCTCTATCATACCCCCCCCCTACAAACATCACTAGCGTACGTTTACCACCCCAATTTACATAAGCAACACTTGGTTTAGACCAACTTTCTCCCATACAACCAAGTGGATTACTATTACTACATGTTCCTGTCGGGTTTATATGAAAATTCAACTTAGGAGCATCTATATTTTGTAAATCCAGAGAGTAATAACTGCGCCCCCCCATACGTAGACCACCAAATGCAAGTTGCTTGCCTTTTTGATTTGTGCCTTTACCTGAACCTACAGTTAAATTACCAGAACTATCAATCACATATTCGGTATGCACAGTCCAAGGCCCATCTATACCATAATAAAGATGATTAACTCCCCCACTAGTTAATGTGTAATCTGTAAAACCTTTATATTGATTATCAACCATTTCATTTGGCACAAATGCAAACTTTTCTTGTCCAGTCTTGGCATCCACAACATGTAATAACCCTTGTGTTGTGCCAAACAATACATAATCTTCACGATTCGTTGAACCAATTTTTTTTGTTGTAGTGTTATAAGAGACTTTACCTTTATTGGTTACTAGTACAGGAAGAGAATGCATAATCGCACCTACCTGACGAAGTTCTGGTGCTGATGCCAAGGAAGTTGTCGTAATTGCATCAGGATGTGTTGCATCAACTCTATACCCCAATAAACTCATAAGATAACCACGATCAGGATCATCTTGATAAGTGGGATCCGTAAGATAATCCAAATTGACAGTACGTAATGTACTATTACTGCTTGTAAATGTCGCTGCTGTACCAGTTCCTGTACCTACGCGATTGGTGAGTAATTTACGTTGTAAAACATTATCTTCTGTACGCAGTTGCAGTTGTGACCACATACCACCTTTAGCAGCGAACTTTTTACTTCCAATCGTATTTTCATCAGCGTCCGCAATGGTCGTATTAGTATCTATACCATATGACCAAAAATCATAAACAGCGGATGTTAATTTACCGCTGGTGTCATAAGTAGGTAAAATCAATCGACCACGACTATCGTGAACATCTTGACTATCTTTACCTTTTAATTTCCCAGATGAACCTACAGTATATTTTTTTAAGTTACCCAACCAAAGACTATAGTTTTTATCAGGGGTAGGCTGGAACTGTTGATAATAAGCATCATCCTGTAAAACTACAGGATTAAGTGCATCTTTAGGAATAGTGGGTGAACCTGTGGTTACCGATGGAATCCCAGTACCCAAATTATCAATAAAATGATTTACACTCTTGACAATATCCTCTGAGTTACTACCTGAATACCACCCCCCTTCACCGATAATTCCCCAATATGCTGATTCCTCGACAGATGTTAAATCCGTTCTTTTTATCACATTACCATTAGTATCTCTTTTAAGGGTTCCATTTGGATTTTTTTGCAAAAATGGCTTAAGATTTTCTTCCTGTGATTCATCAGCTTTATAAGATGGTACATTATTGAAATCTTTTCCAAACCCTACGATTGCTGTCTTAAACTTCAGTTTCATTGGATTTTTATTAGGATCTAACAGAGTCGTTGCCATAGCCTGTACACAAGCATATGTACCATCCGCTGTAGTTGCCCCACAATTAAAAGCACTATTATCAATAGCATTTCTCATTAATGCTCGTGAACTACTATCATTGGATGCAGCACCATCCGTTAAAATATAAATTCCCTGTCCACTACATTTTTTTATATCGTCTTCTTGAGTTAATGATGCTGGTGCACGATACCGCCCTGAAGCATCGACTTTAGTTTCTTTAGCTGAATACTTAAATCCACTTCCAGTAATATCTGTTGTAGCCCAACCTTTAAAGCATTTGCCATCATACTTTGTATAACCACTACTACTTGAAGTCCTGGCTTTATTATCACTAGTTCTAATATAGTACGTACAATTTTCTAGAGTATATTCCTCAGGTACTTCCATTGGGTTAGTCGTATTCTCTGCACTAAATTTAGTACATTGATTACTGCTCCATTCAGTACACTCTCGATAATAAGTTGTCCCTGACCGAGTACTTTCAAAATAATAGATTCTATTGTCACCTGAACTGCTTTGAGTATTTTTTCCCATCATATATGCGATAGTTTCTGCATAGGAACGAGCTGTAGGAGTTGCACCTTTAGGCTCTAACTTCTTAACTGCATCTATAAGAATTTCCCTATGTTTTTTTGTGGTTGTACTATCGATTTGAACATCTGTATCCAACCGTCGTGCAGGTACCAGCACTGACCCTGTATCATAATAACCAGAACGTTGATTAAGCGTAATACGTTTGCCATCATTAGCCCCCAATGTCGACAATCCAATCACCTTATCATCAGATAACCGGGCGATTCCTTTACCTGGATTACCATGTAACAAATCCATCATGCCATCTTTAACTCGAGTAATACGATCATCTGCTACCCACTTACTGCTTTGCTCACACCATTGGCGACGATAAGATGGACCACCTGATATGACTGCCTGCACTAAATTTTTAGCTGTCATGGAGGAACTTAGCTCACAAGCAGCTCGAGCCGTATCGGTTGTTTCATGCTCATTTGTCATACTTCCAGAAATATCAATCATGAACATCAAAGTGATCGTACCTGACTTCGCTTCCTGATAAATATCAATATCACTGGCCCGAGTGATACTTGTCGCTATCATGCTGGTACAAACTGCTGCAATACCAGTCACAAGCAATTTCTGACCATAGGATTTTTTTTCTCTATTTTGAATTTGCTTCATCTTGCTATTCCCCATTTTATATAAAGTCTTGCGCAATCAAATATTCAGTGACTTGCGAGGTAAACGGTATATTCAAATTTGCCAAACAGTCTGTCACACTCTGTCTAAACTCAGAGTCAGAATCTACTGGTGTACCAGAAGGTATCGTGACTTCACTCATATGCTCACTTAAACATGTATCTATATCACTTGAACTAGCAGCACTTAATGTAGGCATAATTGAGACAGCAAATACTTTGACAGGTTTATTCTTTTCAAACTTCACTCCTTTTTCATCGGTGCCATATTGCATACCGTAAAAAGGATCATTATCTGACTGACTTGAAAATTTCACAGCGACTTGTGTCATGACTGCACGACGACCACTGGTAAAGAAGTTACTTGTTGTAGCAGCAACACTACAATAACCATCATTGCCTAATAAGTTGTTAGTAGGTTTCGTTTTAGTTTCTTCCCACGCCATTAAGCTGGCACGATTAATATCAAAAAAATCTGTTTGTTCTCCCAAAAAGCAAAAGACCAATTCTTTATCTTTATTGATTGCACCATTAATATAACCAAACATGCCGCTAGAGCTTAAACTCTGAATCAAATTTGCTTCCCTCTCGACATTAAAAAATGCTGCATCAGAGTTCTGCATTAATAACTGTTGTGCCTGGCTATTGGTTGCTACACGCAAAGAGATTAAGCCTTGTCTTATTGCTAATGTCCCAATGATAGTTATTGCCAATAGCATAATCATGACAACAATAAGCGTTGCCCCACGTTGTGATGAATAAAATTTCATTACCGCTCTCCAAACGTGTTACGCAATGCTATTGTCTGAGAAATAACCTCTCGAACATATTTTGGAGCATTTGCTACAGGTGTTTTTAGCTTGACATTCTGATCTAGTACTTGAAAAGCTTGATCATCTGAAACCATTGCATCCCCTCCAACAGACTGATTAGAACGCACCAATGCACCAAGTTGTAATGATAAAATACGGGGACGTGATCCTGCTGTAATATCCATATACTCATTGATAGACATATAACGATAGCTATTATTATTTTGTACACCTAGTTGAACTCTGAAATGGTCAACACGCTTCATAATGATTTGACCCGCACTTGCACCAAAATTTGCTGCACCCAAAACTTGAGATGGCGCTCCCCCTTCTACGCGCGTTACTCCAGTTTCTGCTAAAGCATAAAAGCCTGCTTCACAGGCTAAAGCCAAAGGCTGATTTGGTTCATTACCTGCATTTGTATCTGTTCTTAAAAAATAACGCTGTACCACCATTTGCCGACCAAAGGGCCTATTGCCGCCAGGGTTTTCTACTGGAAATCTTAGCTCTTGCCCTTCACAATCAAATCCTCCCACCCAATCATCATCATCCGTAGCAGGTGTCGTTTTATCATCCAAAATATATTGTGGTGTAAATTGAATGGTGAGTTGATCACTTAATATATCTGTACCTGTAGCATTCCCTTCTTCATCTTCACCAATTTGCTGTACATTAGACACTCCCGTCCATGCAGGTGCAGTTCCTGCTGTCATTCCATGACTTCTAGATAACACGTTTATACCTGCACTCCCTCCCTCAATTGTTTTATAGAGGTTACTTAAGGGAACAGCTGCAACAGCTGGCGTGGTAGGATTTGCTGGCACAGCAGGTGTTTGTGTCGCATTAACAGATGAAGTTAAAACTATTCCACCATATTCAGTTTCATCATTTACTTGGGCTGTTGTTGTATTTAAATTCGTTGACCGAATATCTTTCACAATATAGTTCAAACCAAAGTTGCCATTGTCCTGCAAGTCAGACATACCTGTTTGTAAAACATAACTTTTCTGCCCTGTAAGAAACAACATTGTGGCAGCGGCAGCAATTACTAAACCTAATGCAAGCGAAATCATTAACTCAAGCAATGTAAAGCCCGAGGCATAGCCCCATTGAGTACGTTCCGACAAAGTTTGCACATGCAATAAAGAGCGCTTAGTACCCTTATGTAAGGAGACGGTATTTAATGAGTACAGTTTAGTCATTAATACAACTCCATAATCAAACAAGTTGAGGTAGGGTTATAAGCTGTACTATTGGTGCAATCACCCTCCCCCTCCCCATCTGTGGCAGACGTATCATTCCACGCAACATAAACACAATTACGACCATCATTATTTCCCTGACAATCGATCACATTCATGGTCATTCCCACTGACCTTGCTTGAGTAGTTACTTGTGCCACATCAAAATCTGCAAGTTCTAATGGTGTACAATTTTCCGTAAAACAATCTCTAGTCGAAGACATCTGCCCATCTGGATCACCCATTTCTTGCATATAAGTACCAATAACCCCACGATTCACCCGGATTCGCTCACCCAAGTCTCTTGCAATATTAATAGCTTGAACACGATAGCTACTCTCTGCACTTGCTTCTACTGCACGATATTGCAAGGCCACAAAACCCAAAACACCGATTGCTAAAACCAACATTGCAACCAATACTTCTATTAAACCTACGCCATGTTGATAACTTGATTTTTTCATTAACATGTACCTTCCGTCACTTGTAATATACCCATTAAAGAGAGGCTAATATTTTTAGATTTATTACCACCACTTTCATTACAAATAATAAATGGCTGACCGCTAATATTTGTAGCAAAGTCTCTTACCCCTCCATTCAACTGAAAAGTAATTATGGTTGGAGAACTCGTTTTTAATATTGCCTCACCTTGAGGCGACCAATTCAGCTGAGTTGGCGTATCTGCATTTAGGGAGTTCAATACAACCACAACTTCTCTTCGTTCTAATACTGCTTTAGAGCGAGCATTATTTAATTGCCCAATTAATTCCTGAGTACTTCTATTTAAATTCTGTTTTTGTAATAAATCCCCAAAAGAGGGAGCAGCCATCGTCGCAATAATCGCCAACACTGCAATCGTCACCATCAACTCAATTAACGTAAATCCCTTATTCTTTTTCATCCCGCCCCCAAAGCAACAAAACTTTACCCTATTAAAAATAATATCTCACTTAATTACAAAACATACACACAACAGATAAAAGGTATAAAAAAACAGATAATTGCCAAAAAGCAATTATCTGTCAATTCCTAAAAAATTCAGAATGTTAAGTGCTTAACACTTTAGGCTTGAGTTACCGGAATACGTAACTCTTTGGGTAAACTAAATGTAATATTCTCTTCACGACCATCCAGCTCTTTAGATGCTTGGGCACCCCAATCCTGTAAACGCTGAATGACTTGTTTAATCAGAATTTCTGGTGCAGAGGCTCCGGCGGTTACTCCAATCTGGGCATTTTCTTCAAACCATTCCTGTTTGAGTTCATCTGCATTATCAACCAGATAAGCCGCTTTACCCATACGTTCTGCCAACTCACGCAGACGGTTGGAGTTTGATGAATTTGGCGAACCCACGACAAGCACCACATCACAACGCTCAGCCAGATCTCGTACTGCATCCTGGCGGTTTTGGGTGGCATAGCAAATATCATCTTTACGTGGTCCCTGAATCAGCGGGAATTTTTGGCGTAAAGCATCAATCACTTTTGCGGTATCATCAATCGACAAGGTTGTTTGAGTGACAAAAGCCACTTTTTCAGGATGATGCACAGTTAAGGCAGCAACATCGTCTTCATCTTCGACCAGATAAATTTCACCACCATTTTTCTTGTCATACTGACCCATGGTACCTTCGACTTCAGGGTGACCTTCATGACCAATCAGAATGGCTTCTACGCCTTCACGGGCATATTTGGTCACTTCGATATGCACCTTGGTCACCAACGGACAGGTCGCATCAAAAACCTTTAAACCACGGCGTTCGGCTTCAAGCTGTACCGCTTTTGAAACCCCATGTGCGCTAAAAATCACAATATTGTCATCGGGCACTTCATCGAGTTCATCAACAAAGATCGCACCGCGCTGACGCAGGTCATCGACTACAAATTTGTTATGTACCACTTCATGCCGTACATAAATCGGCGGATTAAAGCATTCTAGGGCACGGTTCACGATCGCAATGGCACGATCTACACCAGCACAAAAACCACGTGGGTTGGCTAAAACAATTTCCATAGAATCCTCAATACTCACACCATTTTTAGCGGTTCAATTGAAATAAATGTAAAACAATCGACTGGTAACTATTTAGTTTAAAGCCGGTCTACTCTAAAATAGAGAAGATATTTTATCATATCAGGAAAAATATCATGTCGGGTCTCTTGTTTGTCGTTTCTGCAGCGTCTGGAACAGGCAAAACATCCCTTGTTAAAGCCCTACTTGAGCGTGTCAATAACCTTCACGTTTCTGTGTCCCATACCACACGCGGTCAACGACCTGGCGAACTCGATGGCGTACACTATCATTTCTCCCAGAAAGACGATTTTTTAAATCTGGTCAATGAAGGTGGTTTTATTGAATACGCAGAAGTATTCGGTAATTACTACGGTACCGCGCAGGCGACTGTTAAAGAACAATTGGCCAAAGGCCATGATGTGCTGCTGGAAATTGACTGGCAAGGTGCACAACAAGTCCGTCGACTTTTTCCTGAATCTCAACAAATTTTTATCTTGCCACCAAGTCAGTTTGACCTGCGTGAACGTCTGTCTAACCGGGGTACCGACACAGTTGATGTGATTGAACATCGTCTGAGCTGTGCAGTGGAAGATATGCAGCAATATAGCAACTTTGACTATATTATTATCAATGATGACTTTAACAAGGCACTGCATGATCTCGAAGCGGTCATTATCGCCAACCGTTTAACCTTGTCGCAGCAAGCCAACCGTCATGAAAAACTGATTCAGCAACTGATCACACCCACTGAACAGTGATTAAAACTTGAGTCTATAGGCAAAGCCTTTTATACTGTGCAGTCTGTTAAAATTTATTATTCAAACGAGAATTCTTATGGCACGCGTCACCGTTGAAGATTGTTTAGACCATGTAGACAACCGCTTTGAGCTTGTACTAGTGGCAAGCAAGCGCGCGCGTCAATTGGCACGTCAAGGTATTGAACCAACTGTAGAATGGGACAATGACAAACCGACTGTTGTTGCTTTACGTGAAATCGCTGCAGGTCATGTATCCAAAGATATTTTGAAACAACGTGATCAGGACTATCAAACATCAAGTCTGGACCTTGCACTTTCTGCAAATAATCTAAACTTAGACGGTTTTTCTTTCCAATAAGATATCGTCACAAAAAAAGCCTAGTTTTAAACTAGGCTTTTTTTGTTATGTGACTTTTATATTTATGCCAGAACGGTTATAACATAAGGGTTAGCTATCGAACTTGAATCCGCTTTCTATTTGTTAAAGTAAAAAATTGGCAAGCGCTACAATTCATATTTATCAAAGCTTTCATGGTTTTATTTGTAAGAAACTCAGTTTTAAAGGTGTTTTATGCCAGGCCCACAGGTCAGTCAAGCCAAGCAACAGTTAGAGATGATGATCGACGCGTATTTAAATGAACGTGATGTCGAACGTGTGCTTGCGGCCTGTGATTATGCAGATATCGCGCATGACGGAATTGTGCGTAAAAGTGGTGAACCCTATATCCTGCATCCGATTGCGGTGAGCTGTATCTTGGCGCATATGCGTCTGGACACTGAAACCCTCATGGCTGCTTTATTGCATGATGTGATTGAAGATACCGACTTCAACAAGGATGATATCAGCGAGACTTTTGGTTTTACCGTGGCCGAGCTGGTCGATGGCGTGACCAAACTGAGTCATTCCAGCGATAAAGAATATAATAAAGCCGCGTCATTCCGAAAAATCCTGCAAGCCACCTTACAGGATCCACGTGTCATTATTGTGAAACTGGCCGACCGCTATCACAACATGACCACTTTGGAGGCGCTACGCCCGGACAAACGTGCGCGTATCGCCCGCGAAACCTTTGAAATTTTTGTGCCGATGGCACGTATTGTCGGCATGAATGAAATGGCCGACAATCTGGAACATCTGTGTTATCAGAATCTTGATCTGGACATGTATAACAACGTTCAGGCAGCGCTATTAGAAACCAAGCCAAAACGTTGTGAATATCAGGCGATCTGGGAACAAAAGCTGAATGACCTCTTAGAAGACTATAAAATTGAAGGTCGAATCAAAAAGAAAAATAACAATATTGAGCTGTTACGCCACTTTGTTAAAAATGATATTGACCTGCAAGAGCTGACCCATAGTCATGCCTTTGAAATTATTTTACAAAGCATTGCAGATTGTGACCGTCTGGCAGAAATTCTGACTCAAAGCTTTAAAATTCAAAGCTATGAAGATCATATTCGCCGTCCATTACCCGGTGGCAACCAGTCCTTGATGATGCGTTTAAAAGGTGAAAAAACCACGTTGTCGCTCACCATTCAAACCGAACTGATGCGTAAAGCCGCACGTTTTGGTGTGGTACTGGGTGAAAATGCCCCCCAAGCCTGTCGTTCTGCAATTCAGGCCTCGATGCAAAATCTAAACGTGTTGGTCGATGGTGAATGTGCCAAAACCACCTTTAGTGAATTACTGGATTATCTGCATCAGGAAAAAATTTGGGTATATACCCCGCATGGGCATTTACACGAATTGCCACAAGGTGCAACAGCGGTTGATTTTGCTTATGCGGCCAGCCTGTTCTTGGGTAACCATGCCATCGGGGCGAAAATTAACAATGAGACCAAACCACTCTCTACCCCGCTAGTCAGCGGCCAGGTGGTCGAAATCATTACCGATGTCCTGGCAACCCCCAACCCGGACTGGCTCAGTTTTATTAACACCCAGAAAGCCCGCCGAGCCATTCAGAATATCTTGCGCGATCAGGATCTGGACGAACAGCGTCTGGTGGGTCAACAGGCACTGAATCGTGCCCTAAAACTGTTTCATCGTTCGATCCGGGATCTGACCGAAGCGGACTGGAAAAACCTGCTGGAATGGCGCCATATTGCGACTCAAGAGCAGCTGTTTGAGCAGATTGCAGTCGGTGACTTATTGCCGCAACTGGTGGCCAATCATTTATTTGCCCAAGACCAGCATCAAAATATTGCCAGCTCAGGGCGCCTGATTCAGGGCACTGAAGGTGTAGATGTCAAATATGCACATTGCTGTAATCCGGTGCTGGGCGATCCGATTCAAGGTCATTTGACTCGTCGCGGCCTGATTGTGCACCGTTCACGCTGTCATAACCTGCTGCATGAACAGCATCAGCACCCTGAAAATATCATGCCCTTGCAGTGGACTGCCGACGATCTGGACGATATCAGCTTTAGCGCCTATCTCAGCATTGATCTGGCCATGGATGATGAGCAGATTTCTGACCTGATTTATCAATGTCGTAAAGCACATTCAGGGGTAGAGATGGTACGCACCCAGGATGAGCAAACCTATGTCAATATCGTGGTGCATAACCGCAAACAGATTGCCCAGATCATCCGGGACCTGCGTATGTATTTCGGTTTTCCAAGAATTACCCGTCTGACCCGGCCCGTCATTCTGAGCGAAGCATCTAAAGCGAGTTAATCATTTAAAACGATAATGCTGTTGTCGGCTGGATTGATCGAATATGATGTATGTTGATGATAAAAGGAGAAATTAATGTCCCGCCAAGTGATCCATACTGAAAATGCCCCTGCTGCGATTGGCACCTATTCGCAAGCCATTTTAGTCGGTGATACCTTATATCTATCTGGTCAAATTGGCTTAGATCCTTATAGTATGGAATTGGTTGAAGGCATTGAGGCACAGATTCGCCGTGTATTCGATAATTTAAAAGCCGTCTGCGAAGCGGCCGGTGGCTCTCTGGCAGACATCGCCAAACTGAATATTTATCTGACTGATTTATCGCACTTCCAGCTGGTGAACCAGATTATGGGTGAATATTTTGCCCAGCCTTATCCAGCACGTGCAGCACTCGGTGTTGCCAGCCTGCCAAAAGATGCTCTGGTCGAGATGGATGGCATTGTTATCATTCAGCAATAATTTTTAAAATTTATGTAACACCTAAGCTTCTATATTTCGTTTGCAATCATGAATCACTCAAGCAAAAACCCGAGCAATAATCGGATTTTTGCTTGAGTGATATTTTTTTATCTAAATCACCAATCACAATAAAAGCTATTTCAAATGATTTTTATTGACAAACGATAACAATTATCAATAATATTACTTATCTTATTTAAACACTGTGGTTGTGTCCTATGTACGTTTGTTTATGCCGTGGCATTACAGATCAAGACATTAAAGATGCTATTGCAAATGGCGCTGAAACGTATCGTGATGTGCGCGATATCTTGGACTTGGGAACCTGCTGTGGCCGCTGTGCACCAGAAGCCCGTATGATCATCAGTGATGAAGTTTCACAAATTGCGGCCCGTTTGGCTGTGGCCGCCTAAACCGAATAAAGATAATCATAAATCAATGATCTCAGATCATTCCTCCTCCCCCGCCTCTGACTCTGGCGGGTTTTTATTGCCGTTGATCTAAGCCTGGATCGATTTGATTGCGATTTTCATTTGCTGTTCCATAAATTACTCGCCATTGCCCCCTGACTTGCTTTAATATCATCATTAGAGCGCTTTCTTAGAAAGATAAAACAGGTTCAAATGGAGTTATGTGATGAAAGGCAATCGTGATGTGATTAATCAGCTCAATCAGGTGTTGTATCACCACCTAACTGCAATTAACCAGTATTTCCTGCATTCACGCATGTTTAATGACTGGGGCATTGAGAAACTGGGCTCGGCAGAATATAAAGAATCGATTGTGCAGATGAAGCATGCCGATAAAATTATTGAACGGATTTTATTTTTAGAAGGTCTGCCGAATCTGCAACATCTGGGCAAACTGTATATCGGCCAGCATACTCAAGAAGTGCTGCATTGTGATGTACGTAAAGTTAAAGAAAACATTGAGACCATTCAGAAAGCTGTGGCACTGGCTGAAACTGAAATGGATTATGTGACCCGTGATCTGGTACAGGAAATTCTGGAAAAAGAAGAAAATTATCTGGACTGGACCACGACGCAAATCGATCTGATTGAAAGTGTGGGTATCGAAAACTATATTCAAAGTCAGCTCTAAGCTTCGATTGAAAATCAAAAAGCCAGCAGATGCTGGCTTTTTTGTACTTATTAGCGCGGCATATCCCGAGTCACCTCTGCATAGCTGAGTTCAGTTTTCTGAATCGTATTTAAACGCTGAAGTTGATGCTGTGCTTCATCTACATAGCCGTTATAAGCCAATAAACGAATATATTTTAAAAAGTTGTATTTAGTTGGATAGCTCACCACCAGCTTTTCATATTGATGAATTTCATCTTCGCTCATCTTGCGATAAGGATTGACCCGAATCCAGGCAATCCGGTGATTAAATTCAGTCAACAGATAAATCGGCTTTTCATTAGTGATTTTTTCTGGCTGCATTTCATAGCGAATACTTTGTCCGAGTTTTGGCACCGCAACATCATAATCCCGGTAAATCACGAGCAATAAGATCAATCCAAGGCTGAAAGTCCGTTTCATCCATATCGAAGGCAAGGTAATGGTTTTAATTTTTGGATTCTGTGCCAAAATCGTCCCCAGAATAAAACCGACTGGTAACAGGAAATAGGCATAATGCTGTGGAAACTCAAACATGGCATGTGTCACAAATGCCCCAATCATCAAGATCCCGATGACAGACTCTGGAGTATTGACCCAGCGTTGTAGCTGATAACCCAAATAACCGAAATAGGCCAGAAATGGTAAACCAATGAGCAGTCCATTCCAGAGTAAAAAGTCCAGAATAAAATTATGCGCGCTACGAATCCAGACTGGACCTTGCACGGTATCGCTAATCGAGACAAAAGCGACACTGGTCTGATACCAGCCATAGCCCCACCATGGCTGTGACTGAATGGCGGCAAGCATTTGTTGCCAGATCGCGAGGCGTGACATATCACCGGTGGCACGCGATACCACATCACGGCTTTGCACGACATCCGCATCTATCGCTTGGGCAGCGAGCTGACTGAGTAATGGAAAAGCTACGATACAAGCAATAAAGAAGATGAACCAAGTGATGCTGTAATACCATTTTAGGCGAATAATCCCTTTATATTGATAGAACGCCAGATACAGTATGATCGCGATGGCAGCCACCCAAGCAGTACGCGACTGACTTAAAGCCACTCCCATAACAATCACTGCAGCGCAGGCAAATAGCCACTTGGTCTGGATTTTTTTCTTTTCATATAAGTAAAGGCAGCTCATCAAAGCCATGACCAAGAAAGTCGCCATATTATTCGGCTGGGCAAAGTTGGCATAAGGCCGCTGTGTACCACTGATATTCACCATGCCTGGCAGTACAGAATCTAAATTAGACCACTGACACAGCGCAATTAAACCCGTAATCGTCCCTGAAGCTAAAAATACATAACTCAAGTTGGTAAAGGTTTCTTCCCGATTATAGTTTCCGGTTGAAAGGTGATAACCGAGCACACTCCCCAGCCAAAAGCTAAAGACAAAAATAAAGCCCATCATGGCGATGCTAAAGAAAAATACTTGCCCCATAAGAAATTGAATTACGGGGATACAAGCAAGCATTAACAATGGCAGACTGATCGCAGGGATTTTAAGTTTTTCTTTTAAGCAAATTGCAGCTAACGCAAATAGCGCAAAAAAGGCATATAGCTCACCCGTATAAGTGACCCAGGGGCGATAGTGCACAGGCATAAGCCATGCAAGGGAGATCAGGATTGCTGCGATGAGGGCGAGCGTGAATTTCATGGAAATATCAGGCAGTAGAAGTTTGGCACATGATAAACAAAAAGCTGGTAATTTTGTAATTTCAACTTAAACTCTATTGATTTTTAATTCATCTCATTCTGCTCAACGGTATAAGCATTTAACGCATAAAAACTGACAATTTTTGTCAAATAGTTACATAAATTTACTTATACATTTTTTATATTTTTAAACTATTAAACAATCTATTGATTTCATAAGAAATTATTGGGTAATATAACTTGGCACACTTTGTGCAAACTATAAATTAGCTTACAAAGCTTATAAATAAATTAACAAAACATTTGTGGAGAATGTTATGAACGCTCAAAAAGGCTTTACGCTTATTGAATTAATGATTGTTGTTGCAATTATCGGCATTCTTGCTGCGATTGCGATTCCGCAATATCAAAAATATACAGCTCGTTCACAAATTACGGCTGCCTTAGCTGAAATTAGTCCAGCTAAAACTCAATTTGAACTTGCATTATCTGAAGGCAATGCTACGTCAATGGCTACTCCGGGTGCCTTAGGTCTACAAAATTCTACCAAAAATTGTTCAACAATCGCTGTTACTGCTACAGGCACTACTGGCACAATTACATGTACACTAGATGGATCTGCAACAATCAAAGGTGGTGAGTTAACTCTTGTACGTAGTGCAGATGTAGCAGCAGATGCATCAGGTAATGGAGCTAATATTGCTGGATGGGCTTGTACTATTAAAAACGCTGGTTCACCTGCGTCTACTATCAACTCAGGAATTGCTCCTAAAGGTTGTACAGTATCCTAATAAGAACTAAACATAGGCAAGGGCTATTTTAGCCCTTGTTTTATATATATATGTATAAATATATAAGCATCATCAGTTTAATCTTATTAGTTTTAGCTTGGGTATATCCATATCATTATGCTCCATGGTTTGTGGCTGAAAATGAATTTTTTATATTATTAATACCTTGCCTTCTACTCTTACCGTTCATAAGAAAGAAAGAATTTAAGATTAATGAATTTTTTATTTTCCCTTTAATCTTATTTTTTTTCTCCTTTATACAATATCTATTATTGGACTCCTATTTTCTAGAAGACTTTATTTTAGTAATCATTTATTTATTTTTTATTATATTAATACTAATAATTAGCGAAATCTACAAAAAGAAAGAATACATTATTCTAATATTAAAAACAATTATTTTTTTATGCTTAATCAATTCTATAATTATTATATTTCAATATTTTAATATTAATAGTATTTTTATTCTCGAACATACAGGCATTAATCGTTATTATGGAAATATTGGACAACCAAATCATTTATCCACATTTTTCATGATGGGAATAGCTTCAAGTATACTACTATTTAATAAAAAAATAATTAAAATACAATTATTATATATTATCTCCGTATATTTAATATTCTTTGTTTTTCTGACAGGTTCAAGAACAGGAATTCTTACATTATTATTCTTAGCTTTTTTAGGATTTATTTTCAAGAATAAACAAAGTATTAACTTTAACATGACTTTTTTTGGAACTTTAATTCTAATATATTTTTTATGTAATTACTTTTTTTCAAAAAACTCTAGAAATTCTGTAAAAAACTTCAGTGAAACAATAAATGATTCAAGATTAACATTATGGAGCGATAGTATTAGCTCAATTTTAGTCAATCCATGGGTCGGTTATGGTATAAATGGAGTTAGAACATCAAGATTATTTGGAAATCTAAATTTTAAAACACCTTACGTATCCTCTCATAATATATTTTTAGACTTATTTTTATGGTTCGGGGTTATTGGTGGGATAATTCTTAGTTTTTACTTAATCATTTTTTTTATAAAGGTAATTAAAGATAAGATCTATGGTTATGAAATACTGCTATTTTTAACACCATTTATCATACACTCTTTACTTGAATACCCATTCAGATATTTATATTTTTTAATATTTGTTATACCAGCATTATCCTTATCTAAAAATTTTAAAATCTATCAGATCAGAAGTTTTACTTTCCTCATTTTATTTTTAATTTACACTATTTCAATATCTATTTTCTACCTTGAATTTAAAAAATATTCACGCGAGGCATTGTTTGCGCAATCTCAAAAATGTGAGATTTCTGAAAATTTGGAAGCTCCCATCTTAATGGATTTAATGTATAATTATTCTAAGTTATATTGTAACACATTAACTGAGCCTGAAATGAGAGAAGTAATATATCGTTATGCTTATCCAATTCATATTCAATACTATATACAAAATGGTTTTTATGATAAAAATTTAAATAAAGTTTATCAAATCAATTTAAAAAAATAAGCATCTAGTATACTCTATGCTTATTTTCTATGTATACGACTATATAAAGAAGTTACTCAGTTTAAAATAAATAGATAACAAAATTCACCTATTTAGACTCTTTCATCAATTCTGACCATATAGTCCGTTAACAGTAAGCTTTCTGCCTCAACTCAAACTTTTCCAGCAATAGAGAATTACACTTTTCCAGCAATTTTTAATAGTCTCCCTTTAATTGCTTATCATCAGTTTTTAACCGCCTTGCTCTCGCTTTTAGCTTTTTCAACCCACTGTGAAGGCGAAAGCACATTTTGTCCCACTTACTGTGCATCCAGCTCAAGCTTCTACCAGTGCCGCTAGCGGCTCTTCTTAATCGAACCCCGCTTACGTCCAGCCTGAAGTGCCACAGCATCCTTATTAATTTAAATGATTTAAAAATTATCACCCCAGAATAATCGGTTTATTCCCTAATTCATTTTCCAAATCATCTATTTTCCGATCATAGTACTGATCTAATACTTCTCCAATCTGCTTCACCCCTTCAATGACACCTTCTTTAAACTTCTGCTGAGCCAGATTTTGAATGATGTTTTGACAGATTTCATCCCAGACCTGCTGGGTTGTCGCATTCTTAATTCCCCGATCAATCACAATTTCAACCTTGTGCTCGCACAGATTCAAATAGAGTAATACCCCACTATTATATTCAGTATCCCAAACCCCAATTTCAGCAAATAACTGTCGGGCACGACAGAGTGTATCTTGATAATAGGCAGATCGTGAAGGTAGACAGCCTTCAATCACCACCTGAATCTCCCCCACATGTCCATGCTCGGCTTCTTCCACCGCCACTGCAATCGCATGCTGATCCTGCTTGGAGAAAAAACGCTTGGTTGCCGGCATATAAAAGAAATGCTTGAGCCAGCGCTTAAAGCTCGGCTGCGCATGCTCTTCCAGCTTCGGCCGCGTGACAATTTCTGTCGTATCTGTCGTTGTTACCATGAGCCTGATGCTCCTCCCCCACCAAATCCACCACCGCCACCGCCGAAGCCGCCGCCGCCAAAACCACCACGACCACTACCGCCACGGCCACCACCTGCCATAAAGGCATGTAAAATCAGCTGCGCAAGCGAGGTGACCAGTAAGAAGAATACCCCGGCACCTATCATTAAGCTGGCGATTAAACCCATGCCGTTGACCAGACCGGCAGCTGTACCTGCAACTGCGGCAGTTGCAGCACTGAGTTTTCTGCCAAAAATCATGGAACCGACGACACCAGCCACAATAATAAACAGTACGCTACTGAACGTCGCCTTACTGGCTTTTTGTGCCTGATAAGCCTGTTCCTGACGCTCTTTTAGTTCATCAGCTGCCTGTGCTGCAATTTCAGGATCAAGATTTAAAATCCGTTCTATTTCAGCCAGTCCTGAGTCGATCCCCTGCGCATATTGAGCCTGTTTAAAATACGGCGTGATCTTGTCATTGATAATCCGGCCTGCCACGATGTCCGGCAGCACTCCTTCCAGACCATAACCGGTCAGGATCTGAATACGGCGATCATTAATGGCAATGGTCATCAATAAACCATTATCGCGTTTGGCTGAACCGAGCTGCCAGGCATCAGCCACGCGCATGGAATAATCAAAAATATCTTCCTGTCCCGTGGTCGGAATAATCACGACACCAATCTGGCCTTTACCGGCATTATGCAAGTTTAAAATGCGTTGATTAATCGCCTGTTTTTCAGCTGGACTAAGTAAATTCGTCTGATCAATCACCGGTTCATTCAGACTGGGTAAATCACGCTGAATCTGGCCTTCAACCATATCATTGACAATTTGTGGCTGCGGGACTGAGTCTACTTCAGTATCCGTTTGGGCTGTTTGAGAATTAGTCACAGCCGGCTTTTGTAATATTTCGCGCGCCACAATGACTTCTTCAGTATCCGTAGCTGTGGCGGTTTCTGCTGATACAGGCACTACCATCCCCATGGCCAACATGAGGAGCAACCCGGCACAGTATTTCAGCAGCATCTCAGACATCTGATTTCTCGCTTATTTACAAGTCAGTCATTATTCAAAGGAAACCGTTGGAGCTTTTTGGGCACTTTGCTCGGCACTAAAGTTTGGTTTTGTGTCCATACCAATCACTTTTGCGGTCATCACTTGCGGGAATTGACGCGCATAAGAGTTAAAATCCTGAACCGTGGTGATATAACGGTTACGTGCCACGGCGATTCTATTTTCAGTGCCTTCCAGTTGCACTTGTAAATCACGGAACTGCTCGTTGGCTTTCAGGTCTGGATAATTTTCAGTGACGGCCAAAAGACGCGACAAGGCACTAGTCATTTGTGACTGCGCTTCCTGATAACGCTGGAATAATTCAGGATCTTCCAGCACTTCTCGATCCACTTTTAAACCGGCGACATTGGCACGTGCCTGAGTCACTTCGGTTAATACCTGCTCTTCATGTGCGGCATAGCCTTTGACCACGTTGACCAGATTCGGTACCAAGTCGGCACGGCGCTGATACTGGTTTTGCACTTCAGACCATGAAGCAGTGACCGCCTCATCTTTCACCTGCAAAGTGTTATAGCCACATCCTGTGAGGGTCAAGGTACTGGCCAGCATCAGGGTTATTAAAGATTGTTTTAATAGACGCATGATGTTTATCCTCAATTATTTATTGATATTTATTTAATAAATTTGATTTTAAACAGTATTTTCTAAAGTTTTGTTACTTTTTATAATCTTTTTAATGCTTCACACTTTAAAATTAAAAATTATCGAAGATGAAAAAAACCCGCCGTAGCGGGTGTTCTTGAATGATTTGAGTTTATTCTTAACAGTTAAACATCCAGATAATCCAGAATTCCTTCTGCGGCCTGACGGCCTTCCCAGATCGCAGTAACCACCAGGTCAGAACCGCGCACCATGTCACCACCGGCAAAGATTTTTGGATTTGAAGTCTGGAACTTATATTGCTGCTGTTCAGCAGCAATAACACGCCCCGAACCATCCAGATTAATCTCGACATCGGTGAACCAATCTGCTGGACTAGTACGGAAACCGAAAGCAAGCAGGACTGCATCCGCCGGAAGAATTTCTTCTGAACCCGGAATCGGCTCTGGACTACGGCGACCACGGCTATCTGGCTCACCTAGCTGAGTAGTAATAAATTTCACGCCAGTCACTTTGCCATTTTCACCGACAATCTCGATTGGCTGACGGTTGAATTGAAATTCCACCCCTTCTTCACGCGCATTTTGTACTTCACGGCGTGAACCCGGCATGTTTTCTTCATCACGACGGTAAGCACAAGTGACTGTCTCAGCACCTTGACGAATCGAGGTCCGGTTACAATCCATCGCTGTATCACCACCGCCCAGCACAATGACTTTTTTGCCTTGTACGCTGATGTATTCAGCTGGCTCTTTTTCCCAGCCTTGGGTGCGGTTGACGTTGGCAATCAGGAAATCTAGCGCGTCATACACACCCTCCAGATCTTCACCGGCAAAACCACCTTTCATATAGGTATAGGTGCCCATGCCCATGAATACCGCATCATAATCGGCAAGTAACTGGTCAATCGTGACATCGGTGCCAATTTCAGTATTGAGACGGAATTCCACGCCCATGCCGGTGAAAATTTCACGGCGGCGTTTCATTACATCTTTTTCCATTTTAAATTCTGGAATACCAAATGTTAAAAGACCACCAATTTCCGGACGTTTGTCAAACACGACGGGTTTTACGCCGGCACGAACCAGAATATCCGCACAGCCAAGTCCGGCAGGACCTGCACCAATGATCGCGACTTTTTTATTGGTCCACTTCACATTGGACATATCCGGACGCCAGCCCAAAGCAAAGGCGGTGTCATTGATATATTTTTCAGCATTGCCAATGGTGACTGCACCGAAACCGTCGTTCAGGGTACAAGCCCCTTCACATAAACGGTCTTGCGGACAAACACGGCCACAGACTTCCGGCAAGGTATTGGTCTGGTGACACAGTTCCGCTGCCTGAAACAAACGTCCTTCAGCCACCAGTTTCAACCAGTTCGGAATGTAGTTATGTACCGGACATTTCCATTCGCAATACGGGTTACCACAACCGAGACAACGATGGGTCTGGTTCGCAGCAATTTCCGCAGTAAACGGTTTATAAATTTCCACAAATTCTGCTTTGCGGACATCAAGCTCTTTTTTCTCTGGATCTTGGCGTGCGACATCCAGAAATTGAAAGTCATTACTCAGGCGTTCTGCCATGTCTCTCTCCGTGGCTAGATGTAAGGGGTTCACAGTTGCCTTACATCTGGCTTTATATCTGTTCGTCGTGGAATTATTGTGGATCAGCTTGAGTTGTTTTTAACAGCGTTTGCAAGTTGGCTGCTTTCGGTTTTACCAACCAGAACTTGCGGCTGTAGAAATCAAACTCGTGGCGGATCTTGTACGCCCAAGCACTACCGGTTTCTTTAATATGTTCATCCAGGATACGGCCCAGGAAGGCTTTGTGCTCTTCCATCGCTTCGGTGGAAATACGATTCAGCTCAATCAGTTCGTGGTTATAATGATCAACGAAGTCATTATCCAGATCAAGTACATAAGCAAAACCACCAGTCATACCCGCACCGAAGTTGTGGCCTACTTTACCCAGCACAGTCACAATACCGCCGGTCATATATTCACAGCAGTGATCACCTGCGCCTTCAATCACGGCAAATGCACCCGAGTTACGCACCGCGAAACGCTCGCCTGCTGTACCCGCTGCATATAACTTACCGCCAGTCGCACCGTACAAACAGGTATTACCAATAATCGCGGTATTTTGCGTCTGGAATGGCGAACCTTTTGGCGGGAAGATCGAGATGCGACCACCGGCCATACCTTTACCGACATAGTCATTGGCATCACCTTCCAGACTGATATGCAGACCACCGGCATTCCAGACACCCAGCGACTGACCCGCAGTACCATTCAGATGGACTTTCACCGGATGGGCTTCCATGCTCAGGTTGCCATAACGTTTAGCAATTTCACCAGACAGGCGTGCACCAATCGAACGGTCACAGTTACCAATCGAGAAGTGATACTCACCGCCAGTTCCCGCTTCAATCGCAGGCAGAATCTCATCCACCATTTTCTCTGCCAGAATGCCTTTATCAAATGGTGCATTGCCTTGTACTTCGCAGTACTGTGCTTTACCTTCTGCAGCAGGATGTGATTCCAGTAATTTGCTTAAATCAAGATGTGCATGCTTGGCAGTTTCGCCTGGCAAGACTTCCAGCAGATCCGTACGGCCAATCAGGTCTTTCAGACTCGATACACCAAGTGCTGCCAGCCATTCACGGGTTTCTTCAGCAATAAAGGTGAAGAAGTTGATCAACATTTGTGGCTCGCCAATATAATGCTCTTGACGTAAATGGTCTTGCTGAGTTGCCACACCGGTTGCACAGTTATTCAGGTGACAGATACGCAGGTATTTACAACCCAAGGCAATCATTGGGGTTGAACCAAAGCCAAAGCTTTCTGCACCCAAAATTGCTGCTTTGACAACATCCAGACCGGTTTTCAGACCACCATCTGTCTGTACGCGAACTTTACCACGCAGGTCATTCACACGAAGGGCCTGATGCGCTTCAGAAAGACCCAGTTCCCACGGTGAACCTGCATGATGAATTGAAGAAAGTGGAGAAGCCGCTGTCCCGCCATCATAACCAGAAATGGTAATGAAATCGGCATACGCTTTCGCTACACCTGCCGCAATCGTACCGACACCCGGTTCAGAAACCAGCTTAACTGACACCATCGCCTGTGGGTTAACCTGTTTTAAATCAAAGATCAACTGTGATAAATCTTCAATTGAATAGATGTCATGATGCGGAGGTGGCGAAATCAGGGTAACGCCCGGCACAGAGTAACGTAAACGGGCAATGAGACCATTCACTTTACCACCCGGCAACTGACCACCTTCACCTGGTTTTGCACCTTGCGCGACTTTAATCTGGAGAACTTCTGCTGATGTTAAATAAGCAGGCGTTACACCAAAACGGCCCGATGCAATTTGTTTGATTTTCGAGTTACGGATGGTGCCATAACGCGCTGGATCTTCACCGCCCTCACCTGAATTTGAACGACCGCCAATTGTATTCATGGCAATCGCAATCGCTTCGTGTGCTTCAGGTGACAATGCGCCCAAAGACATACCCGCAGAGTCAAAGCGAGGCAGGATCTCTTCCACAGATTCCACTTGTTCGACTGGAATCGAGTTGTCTGTTTTCAGTTTAAATAAGTCACGGATCGTTGCGATCGGACGGTTGTTCACCAGTTCTGCATATTCTTTAAAATCTGCGTAGTTCCCAGAACGTACTGCTTTATGCAGTGAGTTGATCACGTCTGGGTTAAAGGCATGGTATTCCTTACCGAATACAAATTTCAGCAAACCGCCCTGATCGATTGGTTTACGGTTTTTCCAGGCAATATCCGCCAACTGTTTCTGATCATTTTCAAGGTCGACAAAAGTTGCACCCTGAATACGGCTTGGCACACCGATGAAGCATTTATCCACCACTTCATTGGATAAGCCTACTGCTTCAAACAGCTGACCACCACGGTAAGAGGCAACCGTAGAAATACCCATTTTCGATAGAACTTTGAGTAAGCCTTTTTCAATTCCCTTACGGAAATTGTTTTGTGCATAAATTGGATCACCTAGTAACTCGCCTTTAGCGACCAGATCATTGATCACGTCATAAGCCAGGTACGGGTAGATCGCAGTTGCACCAAAGCCTAGAAGAACTGCAAACTGATGTGGATCACGAGCAAAGCCGGTTTCAATAATCAAGTTGGCGTCAGTACGCAGACCGGTATTGATCAGGTGATGATGCACCGCACCGGTGATCATGAAGGCATTGGCAGGCAAGTAGCCTTCACGGATTTTCTTGTCTGAAAGCACCAGTAAGGTTTTACCATCACGAATGGCTTGCGCAGATTCTTCACAGATCCGTGCAATCGCTGCTTGTAGACCTTCAGTTTCAGCATAGTTCAGGTCGATATCTGCAATTTCATAACCGGCACGACCCAGCGTACGGATCTGATGCATTTTCGAATTAGAAAGCACAGGGCTGGAAATGATCAGACGATCGGCATGCTCAGGCCCTTGTTCAAAGACGTTTTGTTCACGACCTAAACAGGTTTCCAGTGACATCACAATCGATTCACGCAGTGGATCAATTGGCGGGTTGGTCACCTGCGCAAACTGCTGACGGAAATAATCCGACACATGGCGCACCTGACGTGACAATACTGCCATGGGCGTATCATCGCCCATCGATCCCACAGCTTCCTGACCACTTTCCGCGATTGGACGCAATAACTGGTCACGTTCTTCAAAGGTTACCATGAACATTTTCTGTGCCGCTTTCAGGCCATCGCCTTTTAAGCCTTGATCACATAAATATTCTTCCAGCTCGGGGCTACCTTGCAAACGCACAGAATTTTCACGTAACCATTCACGGTATGGACGCATACGTTTTAGATGATGATTCACATCTTGCGTATCCAGTACCTTGCCGGTTTGCGTATCGATCACCAGCATTTGGCCGGGGCCAACACGTCCTTTAGAAATCACATCTTCAGGTTGATAACCCCAGACCCCAATTTCCGACGCCAGCGTGATATAACCATTTTTGGTAATCACCCAACGTGCCGGACGCAGACCGTTACGATCCAGCATACAAATCGCATGACGGCCATCCTGAATCACCAGACCTGCCGGGCCATCCCAGGCTTCCATATGTTTTGAGTTAAATTCATAGAAAGCACGCAAGTCCGCATCAAGCGTTTCCACGTTCTGCCACGCAGGCGGAACCAGCATACGTAAGGCACGGAACAGATCCATACCACCACCGACCAGAATCTCCAGCATATTGTCCAGGCTTGAAGAATCCGAACCGGTACGATTCACAATCGGTTTTAGTTCAGTTAAACCCGGCAATAAGGGATTTTCAAATTTTGGCACACGCGCCATGGCCCAGTTACGGTTGGCCGTAATGGTGTTGATTTCACCATTGTGCGCCAGATAACGGAACGGCTGTGCCAACGGCCAGCGTGGCAAAGTATTGGTCGAGAAACGCTGATGGAACACCACGATATGTGATTCTAGACGTTCATCAGCCAGATCGGTATAAAAGTCTGCAATCGCTTCCGGCATCATCAAGCCTTTATAGCTGATGACCGTTGAACATAAAGTGGTGACATAGAAAGAGGTATCATTCAGCAGCAATTGTTCTGCGCGACGACGCGCCAGGAATAACTTACGGTTAAATTCAACCTCGGTCACGCCCATCGGGCAATTGACAATAATCTGTTCAAATGCCGGCATCGATTGCAAGGCAATTTCACCCAGTGCATCGACATGGGTTGGAATCACACGCCAAGCCAGAACAATGAGACCTTCAGCTTCAATTTCTTTGTTTAAAACCTGTTTGGCATGTGCAGCAAGCGCAGGATCAAGATTTAGGAACACCGAACCGACAGCAAAGACTTCACTTAAAGTTGTATCACTTAAGCGTTTTGCTTCTTCACGAAAGAACTTTTTCGGCATCGCCAACAGCAGGCCACAACCATCCCCAGTCTTACCATCCGCGGCAATACCACCACGGTGGGTCATACAACTCAGACTATGAATCGCGGTCTTGACGAGATCATGGCTTGCATCACCCTGCATATGGGCGATTAAACCGAAACCACAGTTATCTTTAAACTCATCCGGTTGGTATAAACCTTGAGCGGGAGCTACATTATTAGGCGATGGCATGTGCATAGCGTACCCTTCTTTTCACGAAGCCTTATAGGCTGTTAAACAATCTAAATTCTTCTCTGCGCTGCGTGTAATGGACTTTCGAAGACCGTCTTGCTAGAGCAAAATCTTTTCATCTTTATTTCTTCAGCCTAGTCCTTTTTCAGACCGAATGCATAAAAAATAAAGTTTATTTTGCTGATGAATAACATAAAAATCAGGAATAAATATGACATTCATAGGTTGTCATCGAATCATTTTTCGCGCTAAAACAGGGAGATTAATTCAATCCATGCACCAATAAAGCAAATTACATGCCAATAAATAGCACATAAATTAAAACTATACAGATGACAAAGCTTTAACAAAGATTACAGGGATACTGGTTATTTTTAATGTGTATTTTTTGCACCAAAAGCGCACATTTCTAATTAGGTCATTTTTTTGGTGCGCTATTTTAGAACGGATTAGTTAAAAGGATCACTAATCTCATTGTTTTGAGGACGGGAATTCCCCCCTTGGTTCGGTCGATTATTATTGTTTTGTGGTTGTGGTGCACCTTCTACAGCACTTTCGGATTTCTGTACATCGAGCACATTTCCAGCGGCATCACGACGCACAATTGTGGTACTGGTGGTCGCATCCGAACTACGCGGTTTAACCTCAGCCCGAGTTTGCTGTCTGAGTCGTACAGATTCATCTACCTTCGGTAAAGGTACGTTTTTCAAGCGAATCTCATACAGCTTTTGATTGCTTGCCAACTCCTCTGAACCCAGATTATTGACCAGACTGACATACTGCTGTATTGGCACCACTTCAGGCTTCACTGAAGCAGGCAAATTTAAATTCAATGTAGATAAGGCCTGATTGGCTTCGGCGGCGGTCTTATACTGACCATACAGCAGCACATATTGTTCTGGCTGATTTTCACCGGATATTCTTAGATAAATAAAATACTTACGATCTGGCTGTTTTTTAAGAAAGCTTTTTAGAATGGCTTCATTACTGACGCGAAATAATTCAATCGCATGCTGTTTTTTCGCCTCATTAACAAATTTGGTGCCGCGAAATTCTGGCTCATGAGTGGCATTTACAATGGTGCGCGTATTCAAATCGAGGGGTTTGACCTCGTCAAAAAGCGCACCAAGATGGGTCATTGTCGCTACTTTTTCCGGCTGAATTTGTAATTGAACTTTAGTTTCTGGCTTTTTTTCCACTTCAATTACCGCATCTGAATCAGTAATGGCCCAAAAGATCAAGGCTGCAAATAGACAGCATACACCACAGACCAGCCAGAAATAGTGCTGAACCTTTTGCCAAGGAGTGTGTAATGCTGTCATAAAAACTAAAACCTATGCCTGATTCGCTAAAATTGCCTGTTGCATTCGCTCAAGATCAAAATCCCGAGTAATCACAGCTTTGCCTAATTGTTGCAACAACACCAGACGCAATTGTCCATTCAAGACTTTTTTGTCATGGGCCATATATGCCAGGAAATCATCAAGAGGGATTTTAGGACAAACGATCGGAAGTTTGGCACGAGAAATGATTTTTTTTGTACGCTCCAGATCACTCTGAGAAATCCAGCCCATACGCTGTGATAAATCTGCCGCCATGACCATACCTGTTGCAACAGCCTCACCATGTAGCCAGACACCATACCCCAGATAAGATTCAATCGCATGTCCAAAAGTATGCCCCAGATTCAGTAGAGCACGTTCCCCTTGCTCTTTTTCATCATTGGCGACAATCCGGGCCTTGTGCGCACAGGAACGATAAACGGCCTCAGCCAGTAGTTTCTCATCACGACTGACCAGAGCATCCATGTTCTCTTCAAGCCAGAGCAGAAATGATTCATCACCGAGTAGCGCATATTTAATCACTTCAGCCAAACCGGCCGCAAGTTCACGATCGGGTAAAGTAGAAAGTTGCGACATATCGGCCAGCACCACTTGCGGTTGCTGAAATGCACCAATCATGTTTTTACCCAGTGGATGATTAATCCCGGTTTTTCCACCGACACTGGAATCGACTTGAGACAGTAAAGTCGTCGGTACCTGAATGAAGTACACGCCACGCTGGAAACATGCCGAAGCAAAACCGGCCATATCGCCAATCACACCACCACCGAGCGCAAGCACCGTACAGTCCCGGTTAAAACCAGCTTCAAGCAATGCATCAAAGATCAGATTCAGATGCTGGCTATCCTTATATTTTTCACCATCGGGCAAAATACAGGTCGCAACATGCTTGTCTAAAGCTGCAATCGCAGTTTGATAATGCTGCAAATAAAGTGGCGCAACCGTGGTATTGCTCACAATCATCACTTGCTTGCCATGAATATAGGGAGCCAATAAGGCCTGTGGATCAAGATCGCTCCCGATAAAAATAGGGTAACGACGTTCTCCGAGTTCTACATATAAGGTTTGCATGTTTGATTAACCACTTTATTCAATGTACTTAGTTCTTGGAAGTAATGAGATTGAGAATCCGCTGCGCCAGATCTCGTGCCGCACCCTGATTGGTCTCAATGATATGATGTGCCACTTCCCGATACAAGGGGTCACGAACTGCCAATAAATCACGTAACTTTTGTTCCGGATTTTCGACTTGGAGGAGTGGACGGTTTTTATCGCGATAGGTACGCTGCAGTTGAATTTCAACCGGCGTATAGAGATAAACGACGATCCCACGCTGTTTCAGATAGTTCCGATTCAAGACCTGAGTAATGGCACCACCGCCAGTGGCTAAAACTAAATGGGGGCGTGAAGTCAGTTCATTAATTACAGCAGTTTCACGGTCACGAAAACCCTGTTCCCCTTCTTTCTCAAAAATCCAGGGAATCGTCGCACCTGTTTTACGTTCAATTTCATGATCACTATCTAGAAATTCGCGTCCTAACAATTCTGCGAGATGTCGTCCTACTGTTGTTTTACCGGCCCCCATCGGCCCTACCAAATAAAGATTTGGTAGGGTTTCAAACTCTTTGCTTGGCAAGGAGTCACCTATTCGTTTTGTTAAATTCAAAATATATTAATGATTTCTTGAAACACTGTCATTAACAATTCGAGGTGTAACGAAAATCAGCAACTCACGCTTGTTATCCGATTTTAAATCTTTACGGAATAAACGCCCTACATAAGGAATATCCCCCAGGAATGGCACCTTGGTTTGTGCATTACGGGTTTCCTGCTCAAAAATCCCACCCAGGACCACTGTTTCACCATTATCCACCAGCACATTGGTATTGATCTGGTTTTTATTAATAGTCAATTGTCCGGTCGGCGTTGGGTTGCCTGGGGAGTCACTGGTAATATTCAGCTCCATCTGCACTTTCCCATCTGGAGTAATACTTGGCGTGACATCCAGACTCAAAGTCGCATCAATAAACTCAGTAGTGGATACAGCATTGGCCCCTCCACCTTCAGCAGATTGATACGGAATTTGTGAACCAGATGCAACCGTGGCTTTTTGCTTGTCTGCTGTGAGTACTTTTGGTGTTGAAATAACTTCACCATAGCCATCCGCTTGCAATGCAGACAGTTCAAGATCCAGCATAAAATCAGAGAGACTAATCAAACCAAAGGCAATACGGCTGGCGCCCGGACTGGTGACACCCAAGTCTACATTCAGGTTTTGTGGACGCTGAATTTCATAAGTATATCCGCCCAAATCACTTTCTTGCGGATCTCTAAGATCCCACAATGTCGTATCGCTACCACCGACCAGAAGGCTATTATTGTTGGTAATGCCTTGTGACAGAATCCCCCACTTCACCCCCATTTCTTTGGTGAAGTCAGTGGTGGCACGTACAATACGCGCCTCAACCATCACCTGCTTGACCTGTACATCGAGCAGATCCACCATATTCCGGATTTTATCGATAAAAGGCTGGGTATCATTCACAATAATGGTATTGGTTCGTGCATCAATAGACACTGAACCACGTGAACTTAATAAACTTTCTTTATCATCATTATTCGTGGTGTTACTTGAACCACCCGAACTAGATGCACCTTTATTTTGAGTGATCAGTTTTTCAATATCTGTAGCTTTAGCATAACTCAGCTGCATATATTCAGTCTGAATAGGGGCAAGTGCAACGCTCTGCTTCAAGGCTTTTGCCTCTTCCTCTTCTGCCTTAATCAATTCTGTCACTGGTGCAATCCAGATCACATTACCATTACGGCGTTTATCCAGGTTTTTGGTTTTCAGTACAATATCCAGTGCCTGATCCCAAGGCACTTCTTTTAGGCGCAAGGTAATATTGCCTTGGACACTATCTGCTGCCACCATATTGATATCGGTAAAATCAGCCAAAAGCTGTAGTACACGACGTACTTCAATATCCTGGAAATCGAGTGAAATTTTCTTGCCGCTATAAGCCACGGTCTTCGGACGTAGCGGACTCTTGGCTTCCGGACGTTTCAAACTAATGGTCAGCTTATTATCCGTTTGATAAGCCATATATTCATAACTTTCCCCGGACTGGATCGTAATCACGCCTGATCCATTTTGATTCACTGCATCCACACTCGACACAGGCGTCGCAAAATCATTCACATTCAGACGACGGGTCAAATGCGTCGGGATCTTCGTGCCTAAGGTTCGAACAATGATTTTAGTCCCCTGCTGCTGTACATCGACCGGGGTGTTGTTGCCTGCCAGGTCAATCACCACCTGACCTTCACCTTGAGCCCCACGCTGGAAACTGATATTGCTAATTCCCTGAGCTGACTGCTGTAATACCGGTTGAACTGTCGCGACTGGCGTGGCTGAGTTGATTTTCAGGATAAAGGTATTCCCTTCAACTCGCGTGGTAAAGGCACCAGCATCTGCCAGATTAACAGTCAAACGGGCACGTTGTGCATCCGAAGTCACATCGACCGAACTGGCTTCACGTGTTGCCACCGGAATATTGCTTTGCTTTAAGTTTTGTTGGGCCTGGTCAAAATCTAAAATTAGACGCGAAGGTGATTCTAATTGATAGGCTTGTGGCTGTGGTGGCAAACCATTGAACATCACCCGAATTTCAGTTCCTTGTCCAGGAAGCTGCATAGCTACGATATTGGTCACGGCTACCTGCGCGCTGGCTGCTTGCATCACCGCAATCGCAACAGCACCCATTGAAAACTGACGAAACACACGATTCATTGTATTAGCATCCCCAAAAATAAATTCTTTAATACTCTTATTCATTGTTATTCCCTAAAACTTATGGTGCCGGCCCAATCAGAACCAGACTTCGCGGACGCTCCACATATCCTTCACGGCCATCTGGAATAATCTCAATCAAATCGATCTGCGTTGGTGTAATACCACTCACACGACCATGATTAAGCCCCATATAGCTACCACGCTGTATCCGTTCAATCTCGCCATCCGGTGTCTGGATTAAAGCCAGAATCTGTCCGGCCTGATTACGCATGCTGCCTTTCATGCTTAAGGTTTCCAGAGGATAACTTTCCAGTGGTTGCAATTGACGTGATAAATTTGGATAAACCCGTTTTCCTGCCATAATCTTTAGCTCGGCAGCCAGAGAACTTGGCAGGAAAGGACTTTTGATCTGATGTGCTGCATAGTTGAAGGTTTCAACTGGCATAAAATCGGGTGCAGGTTCAATCGGCAAAGGTGGCTGGTTACGAATATTGGCCATTTCCTGATTGACTGCATCAATACGTGAATCACATCCCAGCAATACCAGTCCAAGCGCTAAAACTGAAGTAATTTTAATCCTATTCATTACTGCGCCCCCTGAGTCGTGCTCGTACCTGCTGAAGAAGCCTCGGCATTGCCCACATAACGATAGGTTTTGGCCTTGACCACATAATCAATCACCGGAATCTCAGACTTTTTCTCTTTATTCTCAGTACCGGTAATGGTGAAATCATGCAAGGTAACAATACGCGACAAACCTGCAATACTGCTGACAAAAGAGCCAAAAGCGTGATAATCCCCAGTCGCTTCAATCGCAATTGGCTGTTCAATAAAGAACTCTTGCTTAATTTCAGGTTCCAGACGGATATTTTTAAACTTCAGACCTGAATTGACACCGCTCAGGTTAATATCCTCAACCAGACCCGGAATTTCAGTTTCCTTCGGCAATTGTTCTAATTGCTGGTTAAAACGTGCTTCCATTTCCTGAAGCTGAATCTGATATTGTTGTAGATTACGTAATTTTGATTCCTTTTCACGAAACTCATTCAGCAGGTTTTGTTCCTGCGCACTGGCTTGTGAAATCGATTCAATCGTACTTCTGGTCAGGGCAAAATAAATCAGCATAAATACCAAGATAACAATAAAAATCCAGCAGCTAATCTTGACCGATAAAGGCCAGCTGCCATAATTATTAGGATCTAGAGTATTGAATTGCTGAAAAAATTTCTCAACTGTCATTTTATTTTTAGGTACAGCCACGGCATCCTGGCTGAACTCATCGAATTTTTCATTACTCATGATGATGCCCCCGGAGTGGTATTGGCTGCTTGCTGTTCTTCATTCAGTACCGGTTCAGCGATCTGATCCAGATCCACAGTCACGGTAAAGCTGCCATAAGACTCTTCAATACGTGGAATAATCGAGCTCGGTGCCTTTTCTTTGGATTCTTCAGCCACCAGGAAGGCATTCATAAAGGCGTTTCGGTACCAGGAGGAAGCTTCCAGATTACGCAGTAATTCTGCTACGGTATTTGGACTCTCGGCTCGACCTTCGATGCTAAATTTATCGCCAGTACGCTGAAACTTGCTGATGTACATATTGGCTGGTGTCACCCGTACAATTTCATCAATCAAATGTACTGCGATCGGACGTTGCGTTTGCAAACCCTGAATCAGCTTCATCCGCTCAACAATGGCATTACGTTGCTCTTGCAAACCTTCTAGCGCTTTTAACTGCACATCCAGATTCTGGTTGGTACTTTGAATCAGCTGATTGGCCTGTTCCTGATCCTGAAGCTTGTGATCATAATAAAACCAGGTTGAACCTGCCGCCGCCAGTCCTAAGAAAAGCGCCCCCACACAGATTGCCACGAATTCATTATTTCTTTTAATTCTTAGCTCATCACGCCAAGGAAGTAAGTTAATCTTTGCCATTAATCAAAACTCCTCAATGCCAAACCACATGCAACCATGAGTGATGACGCGTCATTTTCAATTTTTTTAATATCAATTTGAGGAGAAAAGCCCATTTGCAAAAATGGATTCGCGATCGTGACACGGTAACCGAGTTTTTGTTGTAATAATTTTGCCAGACCTGGAATATTGGCATTCCCGCCGGCCAATAAAATATGATCAATCTCATTAAACTGAGACGATGAAAAGAAGAATTGTAATGACCGCGCTGCCTGTTGCACCACGGCATCCAGGAACGGCTCTAGCACTTCAATATCATAGTCATCTGGCAAAGCACGGGTTTTTTTAGCACGCCCGGCTTCTTCAAAAGACAGACCATAACGGTTCTGAATTTCCTGAGTCAGCTGTTTGCCACCGAACACCTGCTCACGAGTATAAATAATTTTGTTGTTCTGCATGACTGATAAAGTCGTCATACTATGTCCAATGTCTAAAATACCGACAGTATTTACCCCCATCGGCAAAGTATCCGAAAACACTTTAAAAGCATTTTCCAGCGCAAAACTTTCTACATCCGCGATCTTGGGTGTCAGTCCGGCAATTTCCAAAACTTCAGAACGTGCTTCAATATTTTCAATGCGGGTTGCCACCAACAGCACATTGACCCGGTTTGGATTGGCAAGACGGTCAGGCAGAACTTCAAAGTCCAGACTGGCTTCATCGAGTGGGAACGGAATATACTGTTCTGCATCCTCACGAATCTGAACTTCACGCTCATCATTCGACATGTCTGCATCCATCTCGATAGTTTTGGTAATCACCATAGAGGTTGGAATGGCAAAAGCGGCATGATTCGACTGGGTGTTGGCCAAATTAATTGCACGCCCAAGGGCATCCGCGACTGCTTCCGGGTTTAAGACGTTTTTTTCAACAACACTGTTTTCCATTAATGGGACCAAAGCATAGCTCTCTACCCAGTAACGGCTACTTTTTACAGAAAGCTCCAAAACCTTAACAGAAGTCGAACTAATATCAACTCCTATTAACCCCTTATTTGGTTTACGATATAACCTGCGCACAATATAATTCCTATTATTTTTTTATCCCCAATTAAATCTAACTTACCAATCGATCCGATCTATAATTTTATATAGATACAATAACTCATCTAACAATATGTATATCTAAAGGATATACTGATCGGTAATTAGTTCGCCATTAGCTCTTATTAAAACTTACTTGTTATGAAAAAGCTATCTTGTTCAGGCCTTGTCCACCCATTTTTTTTGATCATTATCATTATCCTGATCTCAATTCCGATGGGTTTTTATGGCATGTATCTCTATATTGCCCCATCTTTGCCTGAAATGTCCACGCTTAAAAAGGCGCCTTTATTAAAGCCTTTACAAGTTTTTAGTTCAGATAATGAATTAATTGCTGAGTATGGTGGCAAGCTTTCTGTTCCCGTGAAATATGAACAAATTCCATCCGAGTTTATTCATGCTTTCCTCGCCGCTGAAGATTCCAGCTTTTTCGAGCATAGCGGAATCAGTTTTAAAAGCTTAGGCCGTGCAGTCAGTGAAAGTATCACCGGTTCGGATGTGCAGACCGGTGGTTCCACTATCACCATGCAGGTGGCGAAAAACTATTATCTCAGCCCCGAACGAACACTCAAGCGTAAACTGACTGAAATTTTTCTGGCCCGTAAGATTGAGCAAAGCCTAACCAAAGAAGAAATTCTGACACTCTATGTGAATAAAATCTTCTTGGGTAAGAATGCCTACGGGATCGCAGCAGCAGCCAAAATTTACTATAACAAGAGTTTAGAAGAGCTTTCGATTGCGCAAATGGCCATGATCTCTGGCCTGCCTAAAGCGCCTTCTCGATATAATCCGGTGGCCAATCCCAAACGTGCTCTCGAACGTCGCAACTGGATTTTAGGACGTATGCTGCAACTGGGTTATCTGAACCAGAGTCAGTATCAACAAGCGATTGCTGAACCCATCAATCTGGATATGCCTGACCGCAGTACCCGGAATAAATTCCCGTATGTCGGTGAGATGGTGCGTTCTGAACTGGTACAAAACTTTGGCGAACAGGCGGTAGATTCTGGCTACAAGGTCTATACCACCATCCATAGTGAACGCCAGACCTATGCAGAACAGGCGGTACAAGAGGGTCTGGAAGCTTATGACCGTCGACATGGCTGGCGTGGTGCTGAAGCACATGATCAACCGCTGGAAAATTTCCGTGCCTATGCCAACACCTACCCTGCTCAAGTAACCAAGGTTGGCAATTCCAGTTTTGAAGCGTTGATGCAGGATGGCACCACGGTAACTGTACCGTGGTCCGGTATGTCTTGGGCGCGCCCCTTTCGCAATGTCAACAGTGTAGGTGGTGCGCCGAGCAAAGCTTCCGAGATTGTCAAAGTCAAAGATATTATACGTTTACGACCGAATCAGAATAAAACCTCGTGGTCGCTGGTACAAATTCCAAATGTGCAAGGACAGTTGATTGCCATCAATCCAAATAATGGTGCAATTGAAGCCATTGTGGGCGGATACAACTTTTATCAGTCGAAATTTAACCGTGCAATCCAGGGCTGGCGTCAACCCGGCTCTACGATTAAGCCTTTTGTTTATGCACTGGCTTTAGAACGAGGCATGACACCGCATACCATGGTGAATGATGCGCCAATTACCATTGGCAAATGGACACCTCGTAATTCAGATGGTCGTTATCTGGGGATGATCCCGCTACGCCGCGCACTATATCTTTCGCGCAATACCGTTTCAGTGCGTTTATTACAGGCTGTCGGGATTGAACGTACCCGTCAGCTGTTTATGGATTTTGGTTTACAGGACAATCAGATTCCGCGTAACTATACCATTGCACTCGGCACGCCTCAGGTTCTGCCGATTCAGATGGCGACAGGTTATGCGACTTTTGCCAACGGCGGTTACCGGATCCAGCCACATTTCATTACCCGTATTGAAGATGCCTATGGCCATACCATTTTTGAGGCTCAGCCTGAATATGCCTGTATTTCATGTATCAATACCGAAGAAGAACCTGCTCAACCTGCCGACACCATGACCGCAGATGATGAAGCGATTGCAATCAACAATACAAGTCTAGAACAGAAACAGGCTGCACCCAAAGTCTCTGCTGAAGACAGTAATTATCGTCAGGCACAGCGTATTTTAAAATCCAGCTCTGCCTATGACATGGCCAATATTCTGCGTGATGTGATTCAGCACGGTACCGGCCGTGCGGCCTTAAGAATCGGGCGAAATGATATTGGGGGCAAAACCGGAACCACCAATGACGCCAAAGATGCCTGGTTCGCAGGGTTCAATGGCAAACTTGTTACCATCACCTGGGTCGGCTTTGACCAGCCTAAAACCTTGGGACGCCGTGAATATGGTGGTGTGGCAGCCTTACCGATCTGGACCGACTTTATGGGCAATGCCTTAAAAGGTCAGCCAGAAGCATGGGTGCGTTTAGACCGTAATGCCAAGGCACCAGTGAATCGAAGCAAGGTAGTTCAGGGTGATGAAGCGCAGAATGATCCGTCTTCACCACCAATGGCCACTGCACTTTACCGCCCGGCACCTGTGGTCGTCCCGAAACGGACAGAAACGGATTTCGAAGATCTGCCAGGACAGGAAATTGCTGTGCTAGATGCTGCTGAAACAACCGCTCCACCAGAACAGCCGCTTCAACCAAGCAAAGTGGACGCTTTAGAAAACCTGATTCAAGAAGTGCAATAACCACAACCGACAAACTGATATAAGAAAGCCCTCAACAATGAGGGCTTTCTTATCGGTGAATTTTTATTTTTTCTGAAACAGATAGATCTGATATTGCGCCAGCAATTTAAACTGATCCTGCTGTTCAAGTGCCAGACGGCGTTCAGGTTTGGCCTTGTAAGCATACGGCGTCATAGCAATCAGGTTTTTCAAATCTGTCTGTGGCAAAGTCATCGGGGCATCAATCACCTGCTCACTGAGCAGATCAAATTCATCTTGCAGTTGCTCAACAAACTTTTGCGGTTCGTGGGGTTTCACTTCTTCAAAAAGTGCCTCACGCATCGCATATAAATGCTGTGGCGCAGGTGTCACCACCATTAAATAACCTTCAGCTTTTAAAACCCGTAAAATTTCCTGTTTTGGGATCGGACTGAACAGGCTGGTACACATATCAATCGACCCATCCAGCACCGGTAAAGTCGCCCCGGTTCCTACGACCCAGGTGATATTTTTATTGAGCTTGGCCGCGACCTGAACGGCATTTTTGGCAATATCCACCCCGACGCATTGCAGCACTTCAGTCTGCATGGCATCAGTATAGTAGCCTTCACCACACCCAATATCTAAAAGATTTTCAATACGCAGCTCTCGCAGCTTCTCCACCACGGCCTGTTGCAAAGGCACATAATGACCCGCACTCAAAAATGCACGACGTGCCTGGACGGACTCAGGCGTATCCCCAGGATTTTTACTGTGTTTATGTTGCACCACATGCAGGTTCACATAGCCTTGCTTGGCCACATCGTAGCTATGATGATTCTCACATCGCCATGTTCTTTCATTTAAGCTCAACTGCTGGCGACAGACTGGGCACATGAGTAAATTCATCATTCTCTCCAAAACAAAAAAGCCGGCCTGCGCCGACTTTTTTCAATGCATCTCTTAGCGCAATTTTAAGGTCATTAGACCCAAAACCACCAGCATAATCGTAATAATCCAGAAACGAATGACGACTTGAGTTTCACGCCAGCCTTTCTTTTCATAATGATGATGCAGCGGTGCCATCAGGAACACGCGTTTATTGCGCATTCTTAATGAACCAATCTGCAAGAATACTGAAATCGCTTCGACCAAGAATACACCCGCCATAATCGCAAAGACGATTTCCTGACGTACCATCACGGCAATCGTACCCAACATCGCACCCAGCGATAAAGCACCGACATCACCCATAAACACTTGGGCAGGATGGGCGTTATACCACAGGAATGCCAGACCGGCACCAATCATCGCCGCACAGATCACCACCAGTTCAGAGGAGTATTTCACATAGGGAATATGCAGGTAATTGGCAAAACGCACGTCTCCGGCCAGATAGGCAAATACACCCAGACCTGCTGCAACCAGTACAATTGGCATAATCGCCAGACCATCCAGACCATCGGTGAGGTTTACCGCATTGGATGCACCATTGATCACAAAATAAGTGAAAATAATGAAGCCAATCCCCAGTGGAATAGCCGACAGCGGAATCGTCAAATCTTTAAAAAATGGAATCAAAAGATCCAGCATATTCGCGGTATGTACCGGATTGGTCTGCTGCTGTGCAATCACATACAGGGCAATACCGACTCCCAATGCACCGACCGAAGTCCAGAAGAATTTTTTCTTCGCAGGCAGACCGGCATTGTCTTTATAACGGATTTTAATCCAGTCATCCGCCCAACCCACGGCACCGAAAATGACCATCACCGCCAGTACAATCCAGACATAAGGATTGGAAAGATCCGCCCAAAGCAGGGTCGAAATACCGATTGAAAGCAGGATTAGTACGCCGCCCATGGTCGGTGTACCCATTTTCTTGGCATGGTTTTCAGGGGCATACGAGCTGACCGCCTGACCATATTTGAGTGCCTGAAGCTTGCGAATCATGATAGGACCCAGCACCAGACCAATGGTCAATGCCGTCAGGACACTGAGCAACGCACGTAAAGTTAAATAACGAACCACCTGAAACGTGCTGTCAAAGCCCGCCAAATGTTCAAAGAGCCATAACAGCATTTAGAGTTTCTCCATCAATGCAGCCATCAATGTTTCCATATGGGTATAACGCGACCCTTTAAACAGAAATGACATCGGCTGAGGTTGATGTGTTTCAATCAAATGAATTAAAAATGGCAATGCCTGCTCCTGATTCAGGAAAGCCTGCATTTTCTTGCCATATTGGGTACTACGTGCACCTTCCTGTGCGGCAGGTGCAAATTCACCCACAGCCACCACAAAGTTAATGCCTTTGACCGAGACCAGATCTCGACCCAGCTTATAATGTTCCATCGCAGCCGATGAACCGAGTTCACCGATATCACCGGTCACCATGACCCGAATGCCCTGCTGCTGTGCCAAAACTTCAGCTGCTGCACGCATTGAACCAGGATTGGCATTGTAGGTATCATCAATCAGCAAATACTGTTTGTGTTGAATAAAGTTCAAACGGCCTTTGGCACCCACAGCCTGCTCCAGACCGGTCACGATATCATCCAGACCAATCCCGATTGCCAAAGCAAAGGCAGCCGCTGCTGTGGCATTTTCAACATTATGCTCACCGGCAAAGGGCAGCTGAACTGTTTTCGAAGCTTGTGGTGTATTCAAGGTAAAGGTAGAAGATTGCGCATCGAGCACGACATCGCTGGCATACACTTCACCGCCGGCACCAAAACTTAAGCTTTGTTCAGTTTTGACCGCCTGACGAATGGTTTCAGTAAAATCATCTGCGGCAGGAATAATCGAGGTTTCTGTAATATGCGCGTAAATTTCAGATTTGGCAGTACAAATGCCATCACGGCCGCCGAATTCACCCAAATGCGCAGTGCCGATATTAATGATCCCGGCTACATGGGGCTGTACCATGTTTGAGGTGTACTCAATTTCGCCCTGATGACTTGCACCCAGCTCCATCACTGCATACTGATGTTCGGGACGTAATTCGAGCAACATCACCGGTACGCCGAGGTCATTATTCAGGTTGCCACGCGTGATCAGTGTCGGCGCAAGACGAGACAAGATGCTCCCCAGCATTTCCTTGGTGGTGGTCTTGCCACTGCTGCCGGTCAAGGCAATGACTTTGAGCTGAGGATTCTGCTGACGACGGTATGCGCCCAACCGCCCTAGTGCCAAACGGGTATCGTCTACGACAAGCTGGCAGATATCAATATCGAGCGGTCGACTGACGATCGCAATCTGACAACCGCTTGCTGCTACTTGTGCCACAAAATCATGGGCATCAAAGCGCTCACCTTGCAGCGCAAGGAAAGCATCCCCTTGTTCAGCATCACGCGAATCGGTCAGAATACGTTTGATGGCGTCTGCCGGTTTTTTATTATTGAGCCAATTGCCTTGAGTCGCTTGTTCAAGCTGTTCTGCTGTCCAAGGTGCAAGTGGCACGGTACTGGTTGTTGAGGTATGCATATCTGAATCCTAATACGCTGGATAAGCTGAATCTGCGCTGTGATGCTGGGCATCAATCGCGGCTTGCACTTCGACCACATCATCAAACCAGTGACGTACACCATCAATTTCCTGATAATTTTCGTGACCTTTGCCTGCAATCACCACGATGTCCCCTGCCTGCGCGTGTTTAACGGCAAACTTGATCGCTTCACGACGGTCATGAATTTCATGGTAGCTTTTGCCTAAAAAGTCGATGCCATTTTTCATATCGGCAAAAATTTGTGCAGGATCTTCGGTTCGCGGGTTATCGGAAGTCAAGACCGTAATATCCGAACCTTCTAATGCTGCTTGGGTCATGAGTGGACGCTTGCCGCGGTCACGATCGCCGCCACAGCCAAAGACGGCCCAGAGATTTTGTGAAACATGACGTTTTAAAGTGATGAGAACCTGAGTCAAGGCATCAGGTGTATGCGCATAATCCACTACAAATAGGCGCTCGCCATCACGCAGCACCTGCATCCGGCCTGGTGCACCTTTGAGCTGTGGCACAGTCGCAATCAAGCTGCTTAAATCAAATCCGGCCTGCTCTGCCATGATCAGACTGGCGACCAGATTTTCAATATTAAAATGTCCAAGCAGCGGACTGTTCACAACATATTCAGCAGAAGCCGTTTTCAGCTTAAAGGCTGCACCTGAAATGCTGTATTGAATATCCTGAACCTGATAATCCGCAGCTTGACGGGTTGAATAGGTCAAAATTTCTGGCTGTGAGGGATTGTTGCGCGCTGCATCAATCATGATATGAGCATGCGCATCATCCAGGTTGATGACAGCCACTTTTAAACTTTCAAATTTAAATAAAGCAGATTTGGCTTCTGCATAGGCTTGCAGCGTCCCGTGATAATCCAGATGATCGCGACTTAAATTACTATAGCCCGCAATCTCGATATCACAGCCATTCAAGCGACCTTGCTCCAGACCATGCGAACTGGCTTCAATCGAGGCAAATTTAGCACCGGCTTGAGCATAAACATGCAAAGCATTTTGCAATTGCAAAGCATCGAGCGTGGTATGCGACGAGGCTTCCAGATTTGGCAAAATCCCGTTACCTGTAGTCCCCATCACTGCACAAGCTTTGCTTTGCAACATGAACAGTTCCGCAACCAAACGTGAAATCGTGGTTTTACCATTGGTGCCGGTCACTGCAAGAATACCTGCAGCCTGAACAGGTTGGCTGGCTTGTAAGTATTGTTTTTGCCACTGTCCCATCAAATGTCGGACATCAGCAACCACCAGATTGGGTGAGATATCCAATTCGATTTCAGAAATCACCGCTAAGGCACCCTGCTCTAAAGCTTTTTGTGCAAATACTTCCGTTTTTTCTGGTTGTGACAGACTGGTCAAGGCAATAAAAATTTGCCCTGCCTTAACTTTACGGCTATCCAGTTCGAAACCCTGAAAGGCTTGGGTCATCCATTCAGCAGTATCCTGAACGGCGTAGAGATCTTTAAATGTAATAGACATTGATCACCTATTTACTGGACTTTGGGAGATTCTAAAGGTTTGTCCAGAGGGACATTCAGCAGACGCAAGGATTCCTGCATCACGCGTGCAAATACCGGTGCCGATACCGTACCGCCGTAATAGGTGCCTTGCGGATTTTCGACCACCACCACCATGGCAATACGCGGATCACTCACGGGCGCTACGCCAGCAAACAAAGCCCGGTATTCATTGGTAGAATAGCCTTTACGATCGGCACGCAGTTTATGCGCAGTACCGGTTTTCCCTGCCACACGATAACCCGGAATTGTCGCGCGCGTGGCGGTACCGCCAGGCAGAGTTGCTACTTCCAGCATAAGCAAGACCTGATCTGCAATATTGGCATCAATCATTTGCTCACCCTGCGGCTGTTCTTCCAGCTTGTACAGGCTCAGCGGCATTCTCACACCCTTATTGGCCAGCATGGCATAGGCATCCGCCATTTGCAGTACAGTAGCATTCAGGCCATAACCATAGGACATGGTTGCCACTTCTGACACATTCCATTTACTTGGTGGCAAGATCAGACCGGCACTTTCACCCGGGAATCTTACTGCTGAGCGTGAGCCAAAACCCAAGCGTTTATAGAAAGTAGGTAGAGTTTCATACGGCAAAGACAAGGCCAGTTTGGCGACACCCACGTTCGAAGATTTCTGGATAATACCGCCCAGTGTTAACTGACCATAGTTATGCGTATCACGAATGGTGTGATTGCCAATTCGCATACTGCCCGGTGTGGTGTTGACCACAGAATTGGCCGTATATTTACCACTTTCCAGAGCCATTGCCACGGTGAAGGGCTTCATGGTCGAACCCGGCTCGAAGGAATCCACCGCACCACGGTTACGCATGGCATCCTTGTTCAGCAGACCATTTTTATCATTCGGGTTATATGATGGCCAAGATGACAAGGCCAGAATTTCTCCGGTTTTTACATCGACCGCAATCGCAGTCGCAGAACGGGCATTATTGGCCACACCTGCCGCAGTCAGTTCACGGTACATAATATATTGCAGACGCGAGTCGATACTCAGGGTGATATTCTCGCCCGGCTCGACTTCTTTAATCACTTCCGGCTCTTTAACCCGGTTGCCTTTTTTATCCCGGATAATCTGCTGCTCACCATCTTCACCTGCCAGACGGGTATTGAGCTGCATTTCCAGACCTTCAATCCCGGTGCCTTCACTATTGGTCAGACCAATAATCTGTGAATTGGGCTGTGGCTGCGGATAATAACGTTTGTAGTTTTTCTCGGTATACACGCCTTGAAAATTACGCTTCATGATCAGTTCAGCCTGTTGTGGCGGAACTTCTTTTTTCAGGATCAGATAACGAGAACGCGGGCGTTCTTGCATTTTTTTGCGTAGTTCTGCCCGATCCATACCGACTGCATCGGCCAGTTCATCCAGATTCAGGTTTTTATCCGGCAACTGGCGTTTCAGCTTGCGGCTATCTGGCTCTTTTTCTAGTGCCAGTATGGTCTCGTCATAGAGTTTTTTATTGTCAAAATAGTCACGTGGATCAATCACGATTTTCATGATCGGCGTACTGATCGCTAGCGGCACCCCATTACGGTCATAAATTACGCCACGCATGGCCTTGATGGTATTGGTTCTTAAAATATTGGCATTGGCTTTATTTTGCAAAAAATCCTTATTGATAATCTGCACATAGAAGGCACGGCAAATCAGTGTAATAAAACACAGCAACACCACCGCCCACATGATATAGAAACGATTGATATACACATTTGAGGCGTTTTTGTCGGTAACTGATTGTTTTTTACGTACCGCTTGCTTCTTTCTTTTGTCTATCATGTCCGAGCGCTAGCCTTATTTTTTCTCATCTGAAGTTTGTGGTAAAGAAATGACGACACTTTGTGAAACCGGGGGAGAATACATGCGCAGCTGGGTGACAGCACGTGTGCCAATCTGCGCAGTTGCACCAAAAGTTTGCTGTTCAATTAACAAACGACCCCAATCTGCATTCAGGTCATCACGCTCACGCAGATAAGTGCTCAGTTTTCTAGTGTCCTGACGATATTCAAACACCTGAAATACCACAAAGACTGCACTGATGAAGACCATCAGTATCAAGACGAGATAGATGCAGGCTTGTTTAAGCCACAACTTTTCTGTTTTTTTATCAACCACTTCAGTTTTCATGATGTGCCTATTAAGCTAAACGTTCTGCGACCCGGAGCCATGCACTACGTGAACGAGGATTGGCTTTGACTTCTTCGTCACTGGCTTTTACGCGGGATACCTTCTTTAAACGTCGTGTATCTTTTTGCTGCCCCGGCATTCCCCAGCCAAAATCTTCGTCTAATGTAGATTCTTTTTGAATAAACTGTTTGATCAAACGGTCTTCCAGAGAGTGAAAGCTAATTACGGCCAAACGTGCCTCAGGTTTTAAAACCTCAACTGCTTGAGGCAAGAAGACTTCAATATCTTCTAATTCTTTATTAATAGCAATACGAATCGCCTGGAAAGTACGCGTCGCAGCATGCTTATTTTTTTCCCATTTTGGATGCGCGACTTTCACAATTTCCGCAAGTTGAGCCGTGGTCTCAATCTGCCCTGCCGCCTTGATGGCTTTGGCAATCCGGCGACTATAACGCTCTTCACCGTATTTAAAAATGATATTGGCCAGTGCTTCTTCTTCAATTTCAAGCAGCCATTCTGCTGCAGTTGGACCTTGAGAATTGTCCATGCGCATGTCCAGCGGGCCATCTTTCATGAAACTGAAACCACGTTCGGCCTGATCCAGCTGCGGCGAAGACACGCCTAAATCTGCCATCACCCCATCCACGGTCTCAATCCCAAGCTCAGCCAGTGCGTCTTTCAGATCGGCAAAGCTGGCATGAATAATTTTAAAACGTGGATCTTCCTGTTCTAAGATTGCTGCCGTCTCTAGGGCCTGAGGATCTTTATCAAAGCCATACACACGTGCATGTTCATCTAATTTTGATAACAATAAACGAGTATGTCCGCCACGACCAAAAGTACCGTCTACATAAATTCCCGTATTGCGACCTGCCAACAAGGCATCAATCGTTTCGTGAAGTAATACAGAAATATGTGACATAAAAACTCAATCAATAGGGCGAAAAATTTAACTGCACATTATCACCCTGTTTCAGTAAAGCTCCAAACGACTTTTTGTAGATAAATATTACTTTCCATAGAGAAAACCGTTTTTATTTGAGTGTCGTCAATAAAAAAGCCTCCGCAAGGGAGGCCTGTTTATCTGTAATTCGTCGTCAAATCAGCAGATTAACGTTTTGAGTTATAAATCTGATCAAAAATCGCGCCATTCACAAAATGGGTTTTCTGTGCATTGGCCCAGCCGCCAAACACTTCATCAATGGTAAAGGTTTTGATTTTCGGGAATTGTGCTGAATATTTGGCTAATACTTTCTCATTGCGCGGACGGTAGAAATGTTTGGCTGCCATTTCCTGACCCAATGGAGAATACAGGTAGTTGACATAACCTGTTGCCAACCATTTATTGCCATTTTTATCCACAGTACGATCGACAATGGCCACCGATGGCTCGGTCAAAATCGTAATTGACGGATAAATAATATCGAACTTGTCTTTACCCAAAGTCTTTTGGGTAACCAGTGCTTCATTTTCCCAAGTCAGCAATACATCACCAATGCCACGCTCAGCAAACGTGGTCATCGAAGCACGTGCTGCTGAGTCCATCACTTTGACATTTTTATAGAGTTTACCGACAAAGTCCTGTGCTTTGGCTTTATTACCCCCCGGCTGTTTCTCGGCATAGCCCCAGGCAGACAGGTATACCCAACGTGGCAAGCCACCGGTTTTCGGGTTGGGGGTAATAATTTCTACGCCTGGCTTGGTCAGATCACTCCAGTCCTTGATGCCCTTCGGATTGCCCTTGCGCACCATAAACACGATGGTTGAGGTATAAGGTGCAGAATTATGCGGAAACTCTTTTTGCCAGCCGGGTTGAATCTGACCAGATTTCACGATTTCTTCGATGTCATTGGCCAGCGCCAAAGTCACCACATCGCCTTTTAGGCCATCGACCACCGAACGTGCCTGCTTGCCCGAACCACCATGTGACTGTTTAAAGTTCACATCCAGACCGGTCCGGTTTTTCCAGTAAGCACCAAATGATTTATTGAATTCATCATAGAATTCACGGGTTGCATCATAAGACACGTTTAGAAATTGACGATCAGCCGCCTGTGAGACAGTCGCTGTCAAGCCTAGACCTGTAGCCAATAAGGCAACGCTAAATAAGGATTTTAATTGATTTTTCATGAGCGCACGGGAGTTTATCTTGTATAGATATAACTATATGAAATAAAATCATTTATCGCAATTCAACCTACAACATCACAACACGATATAATCAAAGGTTTTTTGCTCTTAATCATCTGTTTTTAAAAACAAAATATAGCCAGTCATTTCACTTATTTCGAATATATAGAATTTTATGCATTAAATATAAAAAAAACGGATAACGCTTTATCGGTTTTCTTCATTCAATTTAGATTCAAGCTTGTTATCGCTTTTCATTATAAATCTGGTCATAAATCGCCCCATTCACAAAATGGGTTTTTTGCGCTTTTTCCCAGCCACCAAAGACTTTATCAATGGTGAAGGTCTGAATTTTCGGAAATTGGGCGGAATATTTGGCAGCCACTTTGGCATCGCGTGGACGGAAGAAATATTTCGCAGCCAACTCCTGCCCTTTCGGGGAATACAAATAATTCAAATAGCCTTTCGCCAGATTGGCATTGCCATTTTTATTCACATTTTTATCAACGATTGCCACCGATGGCTCGGCCAGAATTGAAATAGAGGGATAGATGATATCGTACTTGTCCTTACCTAGACCTTGCGTTGCCAGCAAGGCTTCATTTTCCCAAGATAATAGTACATCGCCAATACCGCGCTCGGCAAAAGTCGTCAGTGAACCACGGGCACCGGAATCCAACACTTTGACATTTTGATAAAGCTTTTTGACCAGATCTCGGGCTTTGGCATCATTGCCACCGGGCTGTTTCAGCGCATAGCCCCAAGCAGACAGATAGATCCAACGTGGCGCTCCACCAGTTTTCGGGTTAGGCGTAATAATCTCGACACCCGGTTTGGTCAGATCATTCCAGTCCTTGATTTGCTTGGGATTAGCCTTACGCACCAAAAAAACGATTGTCGATGTATACGGTGCTGAATTATTTGAAAACTCTTTTTGCCAGCCTTTCTCGATTAAACCGGCATTGACGATTTCCTCAATGTCATTGGCCAAAGCCAAAGTCACCACATCGGCCTGCAAACCATCGACGACCGAACGTGCCTGCTTGCCTGAACCGCCATGTGACTGTTTAAAATTGATTGTCTGTCCGGTTTCCTGCTTCCAGAACTGGCCAAACTCCTGATTATATTCTTGGTAAAATTCACGGGTCGGATCATAAGAGACATTCAGGAAATCTTTGGCCATTACATTTTGCATGGTGGTTGCAGTAAATATTGTCAAGATTGCGGTTGCTATTATTTTTTTCATGTTATGTGACTCATTATTGAGATAACCACACTGTATAAATAAAAAATAAATATAACAATCATGTGTTTATAATAATATTGATGATCTATTTCTGATTTTGAGATATCTGCTAACAATTAAACCTGGATACATATTCTGCTAAAAAATTAATCTCCTGCTACAATATAAGACAGTTCTTCACGTTCTCTTCACAGTTGTCTGTTAAAAATAGGCCGCCAAAAGAGAGAATTACGATTTTTAGTAATTTTCCATAGATGTTATATTAATTTTTTGTAAAAAATGTGACTTGGTTCTACTTCTTTATAATCAACTGTGATTAAATTGTAGACGGAGTATTAAAAAAACATTTTTAACAGAATAAAACCAACCAGAAGCAAGGAGGAAGTTTGGATATGAAATTTAAATTATTCACAGCTAGCATCCTAAGTCTGATCATGCTGTTTTCGATTCAACTGGGTCATGCCGTCGTTGTGAAGACAGATTTGCAGAAGGCCTCAGTCACTACTGTTGAAAGCAAGACATCGCCGATTGAAAAAGCAATTCAACAACAAAAAAGCGAAAAAACCCTGCATACAGACGATAATCTTAAAGTCTTAACTGCGCTGAAAGTCGCACCTTCACAAAATTTCTTTGCAGCACAAAATTATCGCTTTACCCGCTTCGTACAAAGCATATTTTCTAGCGATCATTCTTAATCAGTTTTAACCAACTCGAATAACAGCAGGATTTAAAGCCACATCACTGAATGTTGAATAAAGCATTAAGTGATGTGGCTTTTTCGCTATAATAGAACCAAATTTATATTCTAGATTATATCCGGCTATGACTGTTCGTACTCGTATTGCACCTTCTCCTACAGGTTTTCCTCATGTAGGTACTGCCTATATTGCCTTGTTTAACTTATGTTTTGCTAAACAGCATGGGGGTGAATTCATCCTTCGTATTGAAGATACCGACCAACTGCGCTCAACACCTGAATCTGAAAAAATGATCCTGGATTCATTGCGCTGGCTCGGTCTCAACTGGTCTGAAGGTCCAGATGTGGGTGGCCCACATGCACCGTACCGCCAGTCAGAACGTATGGATATTTATAAAAACTATGCGCTGGAACTGGTTGAAAAAGGTCATGCCTTCTACTGTTTCGCCACTGCCGAAGAACTGGATCAAATGCGTGCTGAACAGCAAGCACGTGGTGAATCTCCACGTTATGACGGTCGAGGCTTAAACCTTTCTCAAGAAGAGGTCGAGCGTCGTTTGGCTGCTGGCGAAGCACATGTGATTCGCATGAAAGTACCGACTGAAGGTATTTGTAAATTTAATGACATGCTGCGTGGTGAAGTCGAGATTCCATGGGCGCAGGTCGACATGCAGATTCTGCTGAAAACTGACGGCTTACCAACTTATCATTTGGCCAACGTGGTGGATGACCATTTAATGCAAATCACGCATGTGATTCGTGGTGAAGAATGGATTCCGTCTGCACCGAAGCATCAGTTGCTGTACCAGTATTTCGGTTGGGAGATGCCGGTACTGTGTCACATGCCACTGCTACGCAACCCGGACAAATCAAAATTGTCTAAGCGTAAAAACCCAACTTCAATCAACTATTACAAAGATATCGGTGTACTGCCTGAAGCCTTGTTGAACTACTTGGGTCGTATGGGCTGGTCAATGCCAGATGAAAGTGAAAAATTCACATTGGCAGAAATGATTGAACATTTTGATATCAAACGCGTATCACTCGGTGGTCCAATCTTTGATGTTGAAAAACTCAACTGGCTCAATGGTCAATGGATCAAAGCCCTTTCTCCTGCTGAATTGCTCGATACGCTGCTGGCATGGAAAGCAGACCGTGCCAAATTAGAAGAAATTGCAGCTGCGATTCAACCACGTATCAACTTGCTGTCTGAAGCAGTGAACTGGTCTGCGCATTACTTCAACCACTTCCCGACACTGACTCAGGAGCAGTTTGTCAGCAAAAAACTGTCTGACGAACAGGTACGTCAGAGCTTGCAGTTTGCCATTTGGCGTTTAGAAAGCCTGTTCACCTGGAACAACGACACGGTCAGCCAAACCTTGATGGATTTGGCAGCACAAATGGAAATTAAACTGCGTGACTTCATGCCGGCCTTTTTTATTGCCATTGCCGGTTCAACTGCGTCTACCCCGGTGATGCAGACTATGGTCACCATTGGCCCTGATTTGACCTTCGCACGTTTACGTCATGCGCTGGAAATTGTCGGTGGCCCAAGCAAAAAAGAGCTGAAAGTCTGGGAAAAACTCAATGAAAGCTTAAAATTGCCGAAAAATGAAGCGGTTGATCAAGCTTAATCAATTTTTTTGTTGACGTGTGAGCGCGATATCCCTAATATAGCGCTCACACAGACTGGGGTCATAGCTCAGTTGGTAGAGCGCTACAATGGCATTGTAGAGGTCAGGAGTTCGATCCTCCTTGACTCCACCAAATCAAGTCTTGCTTTAGCTGTGTAATGCCTCAATTGTCCCTATCGTCTAGAGGCCTAGGACATCGCCCTTTCACGGCGGTAACCGGGGTTCGAATCCCCGTAGGGACGCCATATTCAAGATTACTTTTGAAGTGGTCTTTTAAAAAACCCAAGCATTATGACTTGGGTTTTTTATTGCCTGTATATTTTATGTTGGGCAATATTTCGGTTTCTTCGCATCTTCCGATAAAATAATCAGTAATTTAGAATTTTGGAGTTGTAATGCAATATCGTTGCCCTAAGTGTCAAAGCCCGAAAATCATGCCGGTGGCCCAGCCAGGTCAAGCAGCTCCACGTCCGGTGGTTCCTAAAAGCCTGATGTTTCTGGTGCCCGCCCTATTCCTATTATTATTGCTGGTGATCATCAGTATCGCGATGTGGATCTTTGGTGATGGTGCAGGTACAACTTTACAGACTGCAACCGTCATCGTCTTTATTCTTTCTTTGATTGCAGGCTTTATATTCTATAAAGATTTGCCTGATTTTAAAATTTCCATGCAGGCCTTCATGCAGACCCAAAAGAAATGGAAATGTCGCGAATGTAATCATGAGTGGGAAATCTAAGTCATTACCCACCACCCTATAAGCACAAAAACCAGCCCGAAGGCTGGTTTTTTATTTTAAAATCAGGGATTAAACACCAATTTTACGGTATTTTTGACGCTTCGCAACCAGATCATCACCATCGCGCTTACGGCGATATTCTTCAAACTCAGCATAGTTACCGGTGAAGAATTCAGGTGTTTCGCCTTCAAATGACAAAATGTGCGTTGCAATACGGTCCAGGAACCAACGGTCATGCGAGATCACCATCACAGTACCCGGGAACACCAGAATGGCATCCTCAAGCGCACGTAAGGTTTCGATATCCAGGTCGTTTGACGGTTCATCGAGCAAGATTACGTTTGCGCCCATTTGCAGGATTTTAGCCAGTTGTAAACGGTTACGCTCACCACCTGACAATTGACCGACACGTTTTTGCTGATCTTGGCCTTTAAAGTTAAAACGACCGATATATGCACGAGATGCAATTTCGTATTCGCCAATCTTCAAGATGTCTAAACCGCCAGAAACTTCTTCCCAAACCGTTTTGTTGTCATCAAGCGTGTCACGAATCTGACCCACATAAGCCACTTTCACCGACTCACCCAGTACCACAGAACCGGTATCCGGTTGTTGTTCACCGGTCATCATGCGGAACAGTGTGGTTTTACCTGCACCGTTCTCACCGACGATACCCACGATCGCAGCAGGCGGTACAACGAATGATAAATCTTTATACAGGGTACGATCACCAAACGATTTGCTGATGCCTTCAACTTCTACAACCTTGTTGCCTAGACGTGGGCCAGGTGGAATGTAGATTTCAGAGGTTTCGTTACGCTGTTGGAATTCACGCGAGTTAAGCTCTTCAAAACGCTCCATACGCGCTTTGTTTTTCTTTTGCTGGCCTTTGGCATTTGAGCGAACCCATTCAAGTTCTTTTTTCAATGCTTTAGCAAAAGATTCTTCTTGCTTGTTCTCTTGCTCTAGACGCGCATTTTTCTGCTCTAACCAAGAAGAGTAGTTACCTTGGTATGGAATGCCCATGCCACGGTCAAGCTCAAGAATCCACTCAGCCACGTTATCCAAGAAATAACGGTCATGCGTAATCGCAACGATGGTACCCGGGAAGTCTTTCAAGAAACGTTCTAACCAGGCAACAGATGATGCATCTAAATGGTTCGTCGGTTCGTCAAGAAGCAACATGTCTGGCTTAGACAAGAGCAAACGGCACAGTGCCACACGGCGGCGTTCACCACCTGAAAGCAGTTTAACATCGGCATCCCACGCTGGAAGGTTCAGTGCAGCAGCTGCCTGATCCATCTGATTGGCAAGGTTATGTGCATCCCATGCATGGATAATGGCTTCGAGCTTTTCTTGCTCTTTTGCAAGTGCATCAAAGTCAGCATCTTCTGCTGCATATTCTGCAAATACTTCGTCAAGACGTGCCAAAGCATCCAGCGGCTCACGCAGACCATCTTCAACGTTGCCACGCACGTCTTTAGTTTCATCTAAAGGCGGCTCTTGCTCGAGATAACCGATTTTAGTACCTGGTTGTGCACGTGCTTCACCAGAGAAATCTTTATCTACGCCCGCCATAATACGAAGCAAGGTCGATTTACCTGCACCGTTTAGACCAAGCACACCAATTTTTGCGCCCGGGAAAAATGATAAGGAGATATCTTTCAGGATTTCGCGTTTCGGCGGCACCATCTTAGACACTCGGTTCATCGTATAAATATATTGGGCCACGTAGGACTCCTCAACTGAAAAACCAAATGGGGTTAAAACAACCACCCCAGCTCAAAAAAGAGCGAAAAAATAATCGGCTATTATACGCAGAAAGCTGCGAAAACATAAGCCATTGCCATGAACTTCAATGCATTGTTACAAGTTTATTTATGGTGATTTTTCAAACAGCTGATTTAAGTCAAATAAGTGCGTCGAATCCCAATTTATATATGATTATTTCATCTATCTATTTCAGTAAAATTGCACTTTTACTTATATATGAAAATGTTACACTCAAGTCATAAACTTAAACACAAGAAGATCAGTCATAATGAGTTATAAAGCAGAAACCCTTGCGATTCATGCAGGTTATAGCCCTGAAGCCACCACCAAAGCAGTTGCAGTGCCAATTTACCAAACTACGTCTTATGCCTTTGACAATACTCAACATGGGGCCGATTTGTTCGATTTAAAGGTACAGGGCAATATCTATACCCGGATCATGAACCCGACCACGGCGGTGTTAGAGCAACGTATCGCCGCACTTGAAGGCGGGATTGGCGCACTTGCTTTAGCGTCTGGTATGGCTGCAATTACCTATGCGATTCAGACCATTGCTGAAGCCGGTGACAATATTGCATCCGTATCTACGCTCTATGGCGGCACCTATAACCTGTTCGCACACACCCTGCCGAAGCAAGGTATTGACGTGCGTTTCTTTGATTATGAAAAACCGGAAAGCTTGCGTAGTTTAATTGATGACAAGACCAAACTGGTCTTTGTGGAATCCATTGGTAATCCACTGGGTAATATTATTGATCTGGAAGAGATTGCAAAAATCGCGCATGAGTACGGTGTGCCTGTGGTCGTGGACAACACGGTGGCAACGCCAGTGCTACAAAAATCTTTTGATTTTGGTGCCGACATTATCGTGCATTCATTGACCAAATATATCGGCGGTCATGGCAATTCGATTGGTGGCATCATTGTCGATAGCGGTAAATTCCCGTGGGGTAAATATCCTGAACGCTTTCCCGCGCTGAATACCCCCGATCCAAGTTATCATGGCGTAAACTATGTCGAAGTTCTCGGTGAAGCGGCTTATATCGCTCGAGCGCGTGTGGTGCCACTACGCAATACTGGGGCCGCGATCAGCCCGCAGAATGTGTTTCTGATCCTGCAAGGTTTGGAAACTTTAAGTCTGCGTATGGAGCGTCATACTGAAAATGCGCTTAAAATTGCGGAATATTTACAGCAGCATCCTAAAGTAAAATGGGTCAATTACGCTGGTCTGAAAGATCATCCACAACATGCCTTGGCACAAAAATATGTGAAAGGTAAACCATCTGCGATTCTAACCTTTGGCGTAGAGCATGGTCTTGAAGGCGGCACACGTTTTATTGATGCGCTGCAACTGTTTACCCGTCTGGTCAATATCGGCGATGCCAAAAGTCTCGCTTGTCATCCGGCGACCACCACACATCGCCAACTCAATGCCGAGGAGTTAAAATCAGCAGGTGTCAGTGAAGATATGGTGCGACTCTCGATTGGGATTGAACATATTGATGACCTGATCGCGGATCTGGAACAGGCGTTAGCGACCGTTTAAAGGCGTGTTTCATCTGACTCAAAACTCCACTCTTTCTGGTGGAGTTTTTTTATTTATATTCTAAAACAGCCACTTGCTTTGCTTTTTATTTTCATGGTAAAAGTTAAATGAAATAGCGAACACAAATAGAGCAATTACTCTAATTTTTATTTTAATTTCAATAGTTTAATTTATAGATTTTCTTGAAGAATTGGTTATCATATCTTGACTCACCTTCGCTCTCATCTTCTGTTAGAGCGCCATAGACCTTTAATAAAAATAATTTGAACGCTGACTTCAAATTAGGGATAACAAACGTGAAAACTAGACTACACAAACAACTGGAAAAACGTGTTGCAGGTAAAACCGTCCTGATTACCGGCGCATCCAGCGGTATTGGTTTAACGACGGCACATCAACTGGCCGATGCAGGTGCCCATGTTTTACTGGTGGCCCGTACTCAAGAAACCCTAGAACAAGTAAAAGCAGACATTGAAGCCAAAGGCGGCAAAGCCTCAATCTTTCCATGCGATTTAAACAATATGGAGGCGATTGATGAGGTCTCCAAACAGATCATTGCCTCAGTCGATCATATTGATATTCTGATCAATAATGCGGGTCGTTCGATTCGCCGCGCCGTGCATGAATCGGTCGACCGCTTCCATGATTTTGAACGGACCATGCAGCTGAACTATTTCGGCGCCGTGCGTCTGGTCATGAATATCCTGCCACAAATGATGATCCGTCGCGCGGGTCATATCATTAACATCAGTTCGATTGGCGTACTGGCCAATGCCACCCGTTTTTCGGCCTATGTTGCTTCAAAAGCTGCGCTGGATGCTTTTAGTCGCTGCCTGTCTGCAGAAGTACATTCGCATAAAATCGCAATCACCTCGATCTATATGCCTTTGGTACGCACTCCGATGATTGCACCAACCAAAATTTATAAATACGTCCCGACACTTTCTCCGGAACAGGCGGCTGACCTGATTGCCTATGCCATCGTGAAACGCCCGAAGAAAGTTGCGACCGGTTTGGGTCGTCTGGCCTCGATTACTTATTCGATTGCCCCGGATATCAACAATGTTCTGATGTCGATTGGTTATAACCTGTTCCCAAGTTCAAGTGCCTCTGTGGGTCAACCACAAAAATTAAATTTGGTGCAAAAAGCATATGCACGGCTGTTCCCGGGCGAACACTGGTAATTTTTACTGGGATAATTTCCTGAAAATACGAGCCGCCGACCGGGCGGCTTTTTTGATGTCTCAGTTTTAAATCTCTAGGTGAAAGCAAGCTCATCTGGATCACACACGACATAGCCTGTCTTTATCGACACAGATTTTTGCCGCAAATGCTGCGAGATCACGTACACTATCTGCGGATATTTCCTATCCGTATTTTTATATTTTGATTGAAATGATGGAAACCCTTATGAACAACGCGCAATGGCTCGATGAAGTAAAATTTAACGAACAAGGATTAGTCCCTGCCATTGCCCAGCATCATCAAACTGGTCGTGTCTTGATGGTGGCCTGGATGAATCGTGAAGCGCTGGCACTGACGGCTGAGAAAAACCAAGCCGTGTATTTCTCCCGTTCACGCAGCAAATTATGGCATAAGGGCGAAGAATCAGGACATTTTCAAACCGTACATGAAATCCGTCTGGACTGTGATGCCGATGTAATTGTGCTGCAAATTGAACAGCATGGCGGCATTGCCTGCCATACCGGCCGTGAATCCTGTTTCTATCGCAAACTCACGCCAAATGGCTGGGAAATTGTCGATGCACAACTGAAAGATCCGGCTGCAATTTATGGTGAAAAATCTGCCAATCCGCATACGCAAGCGATGAATGCTTCAAGCGCCCAGTCTGAACAGGTTGAAGTCTTGTCTTATCTGGGCCAGATGATGGCAGAGCGTAAGCAGGCCGATCCGGATTCCTCTTATGTGGCCAAGCTCTATCACAAAGGCCTGAACAAGATTTTAGAAAAAGTCGGTGAAGAAAGCTTTGAAACTGTGCTGGCTGCCAAAGATTTCAACGCTCAGGTCTCTCAAGACAATAAAAATGATCTGATCTATGAAGTTGCTGATCTGTGGTTCCATACCATTGTGATGCTGGGTTATTTCGATATCGAACCGCAACTGGTCTTGAATGAGCTGGCACGTCGTCAGGGCTTATCCGGTCTGGTTGAAAAAGCCAGCCGTCAGCATTAAATGATGAATATGCCTGTGTCTGATCTGCAAAAACCCAAGGCCACTTATGAGCAGGCCACTGCCATCGATAATGCCCGTCTGGGTAATTCCTTTAAAGTGATTGCCTATGCCGGCACAGGTAAAACCACCACACTACAAATGATCAGTGATGCCATGCCTGAACGGCGTGGCATGTATCTGGCTTTCAACAAAGCCATTGCCAGTGAAGCGCAAGCCAAATTTCATCGCGGCGTAGATTGCCGCACTTTTCACTCGCTGGCATTTCGCAGTGTTCCACGTGGAATCACCGACAAGCTGCGTCTGCCCCGTTTAAGCCCAAGCTTTATTGCCAAAGAATACCATCTGGAACCGATGACCATGCGCCGTATGATGGGTGGGCGTTATGAAAAATATGTCTTGATGCCTTCGCGTCTGGCGAGTTTAGTCGCCAATGCAGTTGGCTATTTCTGTTCGACCAGTTCGCAATATCCTGCTCCGCGGCATATTCAGGCACCGAGCTGGTTGCATCCAGATGATATTGAGATCCTGCAAAAGAAACTTTATCCGGCCGTAGAACGGCGCTGGCTAGAATCAATCGATCCCAATCATCAGGCCGGGATTGGCCATGATATTTACCTGAAACTCTGGGCGCTGTCTGAACCGAATATTCCGGCCGATTATGTGCTGTTTGATGAAGCGCAGGATGCCGACCCACTCATGCTCGGAATTTTGCTGAAACAGCGGAATACTCAGGTGATTTATGTCGGTGACGCGCATCAGCAGATTTATGCCTGGCGCGGTGCGGTGAATGCCATGCAGCAACTGCCTTTACCCGAATCACGCCTGACCACATCGTTTCGTTTCGGCCGTGAAATCGCGTTAAATGCCAATGCCATTTTAGGTGCACTGAATGAAACCGTGCCTTTGCTTGGCAATCCGTTGTTAGATTCTAAAGTCGTGAATAAACCGCATACCAAAATGCGGGATGCGATTCTGTGCCGGACCAATGCCCGAGCTATGGAGTTGTTATTAGCAGGTTTAGTTCGTGGCGATAAAGTCAGCCTGCAAGCCGATCATGTCAAACTGAATCGTTTTGTCGATGCGGCTGCCATGTTGAAACAGGGCAAACGTGTGGTCGATGTGCCGGAACTGGCCTGGTTTAATTCCTGGCATGATGTGCATGAATACTGTGAAACCAATGAAGGTAGCGACATCAAACCGCTGGTTAAACTGGTCGATGAACATGGCACCGATCCATTGAAAAAAGCCCTGGCCAAAATCACCCCGATTGGACAGGCGGACTATATTATTTCCACTGCCCATAAGGCCAAAGGTCTGGAGTGGGAACGGGTGCATATTGAAGATGACTATCAGTTTAAGCTGAATGAAAAAGATCATAAAATTAGTGATGAAGAGCTACGTTTACTTTACGTGGCCTGTACACGTGCTAAAGTAAGCTTAAATATTCATCACATTTATGACCTGATTCAACAACTGAAGATCAAGATGCCGCAGTCGCTTCGTCAAGCCGTCGGTTAAGGTATGGATGTAAAATCATGGTACAGGTGACCTATGCACATCGAAGCGCTTCAACTGAAACACACCCTGCATTTTCCAGAGATTCAGCTTCAGCTTGATTATTCACAATATCCGCTTACCTTAATTTTGGGCAATCAGGGTACTGGCAAAACCACTTTGTTACGCTGTGCTTATCAGGCGCTGACCTGGTTTGCAGCGCGTTATCGCGATAGCCGGGCTGCCGGTCTGGTGATGCCTGATCAGGACATCATGCAACACCGGCTGCAATCCAAAATTGATATCCGGGTTGGCTTTCCCGAAGAGGTTTCAGCGCTTACAGAATCCAGCCAGACTGAAGCTGCACAGCAACAGAGCTGTTCCTGGCAAGTCTATAAGACTTTAAATAGTCAGGGACTCGGCTTTAGCAAAGCAGAAACTGCGCAACTGGACAGCATGCTTGGGCTTTATCAGAAAGCCCGATTCAATGATCCTCTGCTCGGCTTGCCGCTGATTGCCTATTATCCTGCCGACCGCTTTGTCAATGACGTCAATCTGATCAGCAAAAACAATCCGGCTATTTTCCATACAGCGCATGCTTACGACATTAGCGCGATTCCGTTTACGACCTTTGCCCGTTTCTTTGAATGGTTGCGTGAAGTCAGTGATATTGAAAATGCGCAAAGCGCCAAGATCATGGATCAGATTTTAGCACGTGCCTTGCAGCAACCTGAAGATATTCGGGGAGATGAACTGGCGCGGCAGATTGAAAAAGCGCAAGCACAGCTCCATACCCCGCATTTAACGGCCTTAAAAAATGCCTTGTCGCAGGTATTGCCTGACATCAGCCAGATTGAGTTAAAATACCAGCCCAAGCTGCAACTGATGCTGACCTATCAGGACAAGCGTTTTACTTTTCAGCAGCTTCCCAATAGCATCCGCACCTGGATTGCGCTGGTGGGCGATATTGTACGGCGTCTTTGTCTGCTCAATCCGAACAGTTTATTTCCATGTCAGGAAGGTACAGGAGTGTTGTTGATTGATGCCATTGATCATCAGCTGGATCAGGATCTGGCAGCAGAGATTCTGCCGCGTCTGCATCAGGCATTTCCTAATTTGCAAATTATTGCCACCGGCAACCGACCTGAGTTACTGGAACAGGCACAGGCCTTTCAGTGTTTAAGACTCGAAAATAAACAGTTGCATCCAATTCATCTTGAAAGCATGAAAATCCAGTTTGATCAGATCTATGCCGAAATGGGTCTACATACTGATCCAGACGCAATTCCTGCCGAAGAAGCGCTAATAGAAACCGTCACCGAACCGACTACACCGCTTGCTGTATTACAGCGGATTCAGCAACAGTTGAATCCTGAACAGCAGCAGGAATTGTTACGTTTACTTGCTCAGGATCAGCCGACGCTACCGCAATCGCTCTAAGTAACGTTGAAAAACAGTAATGATCGTTTCAATGAATATCGAGATTTATCCAGACCATTTTAGTGCTGTCTTTTTGCAATTGTAAAACTGCATTTAGTCATATTTACAATCAATGCTTGCAATTTAATCTTAATTTTCGGTCACTTCTGGATGATCTGTTTAAGCATCCACCCCACGCCAAAAGCCTGCTCGCGTATAATTTATAAGTTCGACATAAAAACGTTGATGTTGTTGTTATCCTGTAATATGATCGGTTTTATTTGCGAATTTCATTGTAAAATCGGAATTTGCTATCGTTTATAAGTTGCGCAATACAACTATTTTTATATTCTTTTGAATATTCTTTTGGCTTTCAAGATTGAGAAGTTTGGGTTGCTCCTTGTAATCCTGTAGTCCTTGAAAGATGAAGATTCACCCTAGGTTGGTCACAACCTAAATCACGACAATGGATACGAGTGTGCTGCCGATTATTATATTGTTACCGTTAGTATTAGGCACAACCCTTGTCTCGTGGCTGAAGCAATTTTCGCGCGGGGTAACGGCTTTAGGGGCAATTGGTGTCAGCCTCAGCAGTTTCTTATTATTATTGAGTCAGGCGCCTGCCATCTTTGATGGTGCCGTGATTACCCAGACCTGGTCCTGGCTGCCCCAGCTCGGGATCGATTTCAGTTTCCGTCTGGATTCTCTGGCCCTGCTGTTTGCCTTGCTGATCAGTGGCATAGGCACCCTGATCTATATTTATGCCTATTATTATCTCAATCCTAAAAATTCGCTGAGCAAACTTTATTTCTTGCTGATGCTGTTTATGGCAGCCATGCTCGGAATTTCATTGTCAAATAACTTGCTGATCCTGCTGGTTTTCTGGGAACTCACCAGTATTTCATCATTTTTACTGGTGGGCTATTGGAGCAATTACGAAGCCGCACAGCGCGGCTCACGTATGGCCTTGACCATTACCGGCATGGGTGGCTTGGCCATGCTTGGTGGCTTCATCCTGCTGGGTCAAATTACCGGCACTTATCAGATTGATCAAATCCTGACGATGACTGAACAGATCCAGTCACATGCGCTATTTGTTCCCACTTTGTTGCTGATTTTACTCGGTGCCTTTACCAAAAGTGCGCAGTTCCCCTTCCATTTCTGGTTACCCAATGCCATGGCAGCACCGACACCGGTCTCTGCCTATTTACACTCGGCCACCATGGTCAAAGCCGGCCTGTTTCTGGTCGCACGTTTACTCCCGATTTTTGCTGGCGCGGCACTGTTTCATAATATTGTGACCTTTGTCGGTCTGTTTACCCTGTGCATGGCCGCCTTTTTTGCCATTTTTAAGGAAGATCTGAAAGGCCTGTTGGCCTATTCAACCATCAGTCATCTGGGTCTGATCATGTGTCTGCTCGGGATTGGTTCTCCACTGGCAGTCGCAGCGGCAATTTTCCATATTATTAACCACGCGACCTTTAAAGCGGCCCTGTTTATGATTGCCGGTATTATCGATCATGAATCTGGCACCCGTGATTTACGTAAGCTTTCCGGTCTGTGGCAACTGCTGCCCTTTACTGCAACGCTGACCATGATCACTGCGGCCTCTATGGCCGGTGTTCCATTGACCAATGGTTTCCTCTCCAAAGAGATGTTCTTTACTGAGCTGGTGGCCAATTTAAGCGGGCCAGTGCTGGTCGGTTCAGCCATTGTGGCAACATTGGCCGGAATTTTTGCAGTCACTTATTCGATTCGTCTGGTGCATGGGGTATTTTTCGACGGTCCACTGGGCAAGCAAGTCCCGAATAAAAATGCGCATGAGCCACCATTTGGCATGCGTGCACCCGCCACTTTACTGGCATTTTTATGTATTTTAGTGGGCCTATTGCCAGCACTTTTGGTCGAAAAAATCGTGAATAGTACCACGCAGGCAACGACTCAAAATTTTGCTTTTGAAGGTACGCATCTGGCCCTCTGGCATGGGTTTAATCTGCCATTATTAATGAGTGTGATTGCTTTGGCCGGTGGTGCGGTGTTTTACTTTTCTCTGGCCAAAGGTGGTGCCTTACGTGAAATTGATCTGGATCCAAAACTGGGCCGCTTACAGGGTCGGATCCTGTTTGACCTGTTCCTGAAAAATCTGCTGTTAAATTCACGTCGTTTCCGCCGTGCCACTGAAACTGGCAAATTACAAAGCTATTTATTGTGGATTGTGATCTTTACCATCGGCCTGGTTGGTTTCCCATTGTTATCCAATGGTATCGGTAGCGGTACGCGTGAGCTGACCCATGCCCCTGCCCTGGCCATTGTCTTGTGGATGTTGCTGTTCTCTGCCTGCTGGATGCTGCTATGGTTCCATCATGAACGGATTAAAGCGGTACTGATCAGTGGTGCAGTAGGTCTGGTGGTGACCATGGTCTTTATTGGCTTCTCGGCACCTGACCTGGCATTGACCCAAATTACGGTCGATGTAGTAACCACCGTCTTGTTATTAATGAGTTTATCTCTGCTACCGCAGCTAACCCCTTATGAATCCAGTCCAACCCGGCGCTGGCGTGATGCGATCATTGCGCTAGGCGGCGGTCTCGGTATTGCCACCATCGCCTGGCTGATCATGACCCGTGATCATAATTCTATTTCATGGTTCTTCCTGCAGCAGTCAATTCCACTCGGCGGCGGCACCAATGTGGTCAATGTGATTCTGGTCGACTTCCGTGGTTTCGATACCTTCGGCGAAATTACTGTACTCGGGATTGCCGCGATTGGTGTGCTTAGCCTGATGGATGGCATGCGTGCGCATGGCACCACCATGACCCAAGGTTTGACCTATCGATTTAATCCCTCCCCCTTGATGTTACGTATCACGGCATCATGGATTTTACCTGTAGCTCTGGTAGTCAGCCTGTATATCTTTATGCGTGGCCATAACCTGCCGGGCGGTGGATTCATTGCCGGATTAGTCACCTCACTGGCCTTAATTATTCAATATATTGCAGTGGGACAGGATAAAACTGAACAGTTGCTGGGTGCCAAATCTGGTCGTCTTTATGAAATCTGGATTGGCGTGGGTTTAACCATTGCCGGTTTGACCGGGGTTGCAGCCTGGTTCTGGTCACGCCCATTCCTGACCAGCGCACATATCTATGTTTCGCCACCCGTGATTGGAGAAATGCATCTGGCTTCGGCGGCGCTGTTTGATGTCGGTGTCTATGTCACTGTAGTCGGTGCGACCATGCTGATGATTTCTGTCCTGGGCGATTCACGTCACTCCAGTATGACTGGCCCAGTACCAAGAGGATAATAGAATGATGAGTTTAGAATTTTTATTAGCCTCCGCCATTGGTCTACTCGCCGCCACCGGAATCTATCTGATTCTGCGTGCGCGTACTTTTCCGGTGGTGCTGGGCTTGGCCATGATTGGTTATGCGGTCAACCTGTTTTTATTTGCCATGGGGCGGATCCAGATGAATTCGCCTGCCGTATTGACCGAGGCCTCCAGAGTCACCGATCCCCTTCCGCAGGCACTGGTGCTGACCGCCATCGTGATTGGCTTTGCCACCACTGCCTTTATTGTTCAGCTGGCACTGCGTAGCCGTTATGAATCAGGAACAGACCACGTTGATTCAAAAGAAGAAACACCTCAGATTGACCCACGTGAGGATGAGCCTTAATGACTGATCTTCTTCACTTCTGGTCTCAACATACGCCAATTTTCAGTATTCTTTTACCGGCCATTACCGCTTTTAGTCTGGTACTTTTAGGCAATCCGGGTTCTGGCTCCCTGACCACAGACTGGCGTCAGCCTTGGCGTCGTGGTATCAGCCATATCTCGGGTATCTTGGGTCTGATCATTGCGGTCAGTTATTTAATTGACAGCAGTCAGGGTCAAGTCAGTGTATATACACTGGGCGAATGGGCCGCACCTTTTGGGATCGTGCTGGTGCTGGACCAACTCTCTGCCATGATGCTGGTGTTGACCTATGCCCTGGCAGTACCGGTGGTCTGGTATGCCAGTAAAGAATGGGATACCCGTGGCCGTTATTTCCATACCATGGTGCATTTCCTGCTGATGGGCCTGACCGGCGCCTTCCTGACTGGTGACTTATTCAACCTGTTCGTATTCTTTGAAATCTTGCTGATGGCGTCCTATGTGCTGCTATTGCATGGACAGGGCAAGGCGCGTTTCCAGCTGGGAATTCATTACGTCACCATTAACCTGCTGGCTTCTGCGCTGTTCCTGATTGGACTCGGCATGATTTATGGCAGTGTCGGCAGTCTGAACATGGCCGATGTGGCGCGCTTAATGCCTACCTTGGCAGCAGATCAGCATAAACTGGCCGTTGCCGGTGGACTCATGCTATTCGTGGTCTTCGGGATTAAGGCGGCAATGCTGCCGGTGGGCTTCTGGTTACCCAAAACCTATGCCGTAGCCACCACCCCTGTTGCCGCACTCTTTACCATTATGACCAAAGTCGGGATCTATGCGATTTTGCGAATCAATGGAACTGTTTTTGATGATGAATACAGCCATCAGATTCTGATGAACTGTCTACTGGTGATCGGTCTGATTACTTCAGTCTATGGTGTCATTTGTGCGATTGGTACAGAACGCCTGCGCCGTTTTGTCGGCTTTATGGTGCTGTCTTCAGTCGGCACGATTCTGGTGGCGATTGGCATGAATACGACTGCAGCCTGGGCCGGCGCCCTGTACTATATGGTACACAGTACCCTGATTGCTGCAGCATTTTATATCCTGTCTGGCTGGATTACCTCACAGCGCGGTGAGTTCAAAGATCATTTTAAAATCGCACCGCTGATGAAACAGAACAAGCTGGTTTCGATTATCTATTTCATCATTGCCTTGATGATGGCCGGTCTGCCACCGTTCAGCGGCTTCTTTGGCAAAGTCTTTATTTTGCAGGCTTCTGCCAATTCAGAGCATCAGATGATCATTATCCTGACCATTCTGCTGGTGAGTTTCCTCAGTATTCTGGCTTTTACTCGAGTCGGCTTTATGCTGTTCTGGCGCTCGACCAAACCTGAAGATGATTTGAATTCTGACGATTTCCACAAATATGAAGCTTTACCCAGTAAGGCACCTGCACGTAATGATCACACGATCTATTTGCTACTTGCCGGCTTAACAGCTTATGTTGTATTTGCTGGACCGATCTATCAATATAACTATCAGACGGCAGAACAGATTAAAAACAATCCGGTCTATGAAGCTGCCCTGTTAAAACGTGATGCAGAAGGTCAATTTATTAGTGTGCAACCCTTTGATCCAAGTTATTTGCCAGAAACCAAATATGGTGGCGAGGTGGTGGATCCAAATGCACATCTGATTCCTTATATGATTTCAGAAGCCACTTTGGAAGGTGAAAATATTTCTGAATTCAAACAACGTCAGATTGACCAGCAGCATATTGAACAAACCCAACATGATGATAATCAACTTAAACCGGCGGAGGGACCTTAATGGCTGAATCATTCCTGCAACGTTGGTTCCCGCACCCGTTGGTTTCTGTAATCGTGGGACTCAGCTGGACTTTACTGTCACATAGCACAGAAGCCGGAACCTTGCTGGTGGCCCTGCTTCTGGCGATTGTCATTCCCAAAATGGTCGCGCCGTTTATTGACTATACCCCGAATATCCAGTGGTGGCCTGCGCTGCGTCTGTTCTTTGTCGTGGTCTGGGACATTGTGGTGGCCAATCTTAAAGTTGCAAAACTGGTCTTGGGGCCGACCAAAAACCTACATCCCAAATGGTTCCGTGTGCCTCTGGAAACCGAGCATGAAGAAGTCAACACCTTACTGGCCATGATTATTACCACTACACCGGGCACAGTCACTGCCGGTATTGATCAGGATCGTGGTGATATTCTGGTGCATGCTTTAAGCACGGATGATGAAGCAGCTGAAATCGAGCTGATCAAACAACGTTATGAACAGCCCTTGCTTAAAATTTTCAGCGCACAGACAGGAGAAAAAATATGACGATTCTGCCTTATGCATTAATGATTTGCCTGGGTGCAGTCACTGTCTCGATGTTACTCTGCCTGATCCGACTCATTACCGGCCCTTCTATCGTTGACCGCCTCTTGGCACTCGATACCCTGTTCCTGAATGCCACCTGTCTGATTGTCATTTTGGGAATTTACTGGAGTAGCACTTTTCTGTTTGAAGAGGCCTTACTGGTGGCGATGCTCGGCTTTGTCTCTACAGCAGCTTTGGCGCGTTATTTCACCACTGGCCATGTCATCGACTAGGAGTTTTTAAATGCCGTTAATTTTAGAAATACTAGTTTCGATTTTTTTATTGATTGGTGCTTTCTTCATGCTGGTCGGTGGGATCGGGATGGTGCGCCTGCCCGATCTGTTTATGCGGCTGCATGCACCAACCAAATCCAGTACCTTGGGCTTGGGCAGTTTTCTGATTGCCGCGATTATTTTTTCTGCCATGTACGGCCGTTTCGGTTTTGCTGAAGTGCTGATTACCCTATTTGCCTTTATCACTGCGCCAGTATCGGCCAATCTGATGGCGCAGGCAGCATTGCATTTACGTTTACGCTCACTAAGTGGTGAGGTTCCAGAAACACTGGAGCGTCCCCTGCCTTGGCAACGTTCACGTCGCCGTGCTTTTTATGAGAAAAAAATGAATCATAAAAATGATGATCTCACTTGATTTGGACTATTTTTAGATAGGTCGATTCACTTCTAATGTTTAAAGTTTCAATAAAGCCAGCAATAAAAAAGCCACCCGAAGGTGGCTTTTTTATTGTCCTAAGACTTATTCATCATCTTTTTTTGCTTCAGCTTCAGGTAAATCCTTCACAGCTTCAGCAATTAGACCAAACATATAGTTACCATAGGCATTGGTCTTGTCGTAATGGAAACGTAGACGAGGTGTAATACGGGTTTTGATACGACGGCTCAGTTCGTGACGCAGGAAACCAGAGGCTTTGTTTAACACCTCTAAAGTTTCTTTATTCGCCGCTTCACTTTGTTCATCGCCCAGCTCACGTCCCATAACAGTGACATAAACTTCCGCATATCCCAAGTCCGGGCTCACCTTCACGGCAGAGATGGTCACCAGACCACCTAAGCGTGGATCTTTCAGCTCCTGACGGATCAGTTCTGACAACTCGCGTTGTACTGTATCCGCCATACGCTTCAGACGTTGACTACCCGCCATTAAAGACTCCGTTTAATCAGTTGAACATCGTACACTTCGATCTTATCCAGTGCTTTGATGTCTTTATAACCTTTCACCGCAAGACCACATTCCATACCGGCACGAACTTCTTCAACCACTTCTTTATAGCGACGAAGAGATTCAAGCTCGCCCTGGAATACCACCACGTCATCACGGAGTACGCGAATCGGTTTGTTACGATGCAATACGCCTTCAAGAACCATACAGCCCGCAGCCGCACCGAATTTACTTGAGTGGAATACTTCACGTACTTGTGCAACACCCAGAATCGTTTCACGATGTTCAGGTGCCAGCTTACCGCTCATTGCTGCTTTCACATCATCAATCAATTGATAGATAATTGAGTAGTAACGAATGTCGATGCTGTCTGCATCGGCTTTTTGACGCGCAGTGTTGTCCGCACGAACGTTAAAGCCAAGTAGAACTGCTTCTGAAGATTCAGCCAGTGTTACGTCAGACTCGGTGATTGCACCAACGCCCGAACCAATAATACGTACTTTCACTTCATCCGTTGCAAGTTCAGCAAGTGCAACATGCAAGGCTTCCAGTGTACCGCGTACGTCAGTTTTCAGCACCACGTTCACGATAGGCACATCTTTCTTGCCCATAGACGCCATGATGTTTTCAAGACGCATTGCAGATTGACGCTCAAGACGTTTTTGACGTTCACGATCCATACGTGCATCGGCAACTTCACGTGCTTTTTTCTCATCGCTAACAACAAGAACTTCGTCACCTGCCATTGGCGCTTCTGGAAGACCCAAAATTTCCACTGGAATTGAAGGACCTGCAGATTTGATACGCTGACCATTTTCATCGGTCATTGCACGAACGCGACCATAAGATGAACCAGCAAGAACCAGGTCACCCACTTTCAAGGTACCGTTTTGAACCAGAATAGACGTTACCGCACCACGGCTGTTGTCTACACGTGCTTCAATCACCACACCTTGTGCAGCACCTTCTTCCGATGCTTTCAATTCAAGCAATTCAGCCTGGATCGAAATCAGGTCTAGAAGTTCATCGATACCTTGACCAGAATGCGCCGAAACCATGGCAACCGGTACATCACCGCCCCATTGTTCAGGTACGATCTGTTTGGTGGTCAATTCGTTCAATACGCGATCTGGATCAGCAGATTCTTTATCCATCTTGTTGATTGCAACAATGATTGGTGTACCTGCAGCACGTGCATGGTCGATTGCTTCTGCAGTTTGTGGCATAACACCATCATCTGCTGCAACAACCAGTACAACGATATCCGTTGCTTTGGCACCACGTGAACGCATTGCAGTAAACGCTGCGTGTCCCGGAGTATCAAGGAAGGTAATAATACCTTTGTCGGTTGTAACGTGGTAAGCACCAATATGCTGGGTAATACCGCCTGCTTCGCCTTGCGCCACTTTGGCACGGCGGATACGGTCAAGAAGCGATGTTTTACCATGGTCAACATGGCCCATGATGGTAACCACTGGTGCGCGCGTTGTTTGTGCACCACGTGCTTCTTCAGCCGCTTCAAGCAGGTTATCTTCAGCTTGCGTATCAGAAACCAATACCGGGTTATGACCCATTTCTTCTACGATTAATGCTGCAATTTCCTGATCAATGGCTTGGTTCTGAGTAACCAGCTCACCCATTTTCATGAGAGATTTAATAACTTCACGAACCTTGATCGCCATTTTCGCAGCCAAATCAGCCACAACAATGGTTTCACCAATTTCAACATCGTAAACCTGTTTCTTCACAGGTTTTTCGAAGCCGTGCTTGTTGCCCTGGCTGGTTTTCAAACCGCGTTTAGGCTGTTTGCTGAAGCTCTGCTCTTCCTGACCACGACGTCCACCTTTTTTCGGTGCACGTGCAGCTGGGGTATTGGTACCACGTTTAATCTCGCGGTCTTCTTTGGCAAATGAGTCTTCATATGCCTGACCCACCAGACCGGCAGCAAGCGGAGAATCGTCTACGACACGAATCGTTGCTGTTGTATCTTCAGCGGTGTACTTAGACGCCATCTGACGCATTTGTTCAAGCGTACGTTGCTGCGCTTCTTCAGCCGCTTTACGACGTGCTGCTTCTTCAGTCGCTTTTAATTGCGCTGCCTGAGCTTCACGTGCTTTTTTCTGTTCAGCCGTTTCAGTTTGTTTAACAACCTGTTTTACAATCGGCTTGTTGGTCGATTTGCGTTTTACCACGACTGCCGCTTTAGAAACTTCTTGCTTGTCGCTGGTTTGTTTTGCAGCAGCACGCATCGCTTCTAGAGCTTTACTCGCGTTATTTACGCCAGTTTTCGGAGCTTCAGCAGAAGAAGCAGCTTGTGCTGTATTCTGCTCAGGCGCAGCTTTGGCCTGTTGTTCAGCCTTGGCTTTCGCCAATGCTTCTGCTTTGATCTGTTCTGGATCAGGCTTAACAAATGTATGCTTCTTGCGAACTTCTACATTAATCGTTTTCGCCTTACCTGAAGTACTCGCAACTTTTGCAGTACTGGTTGTTTTACGTTTCAACGTGATTTGCCCTGCTTGGCTTTCTGAACCTTGTGATTTCTTCACATGGCTCATCAAGCTATCTTGTTGTTCGGTGGTAATAATATCGTCAGCTTTACGCTGTGGTAAACCTGCCTCACGAACCTGCTCTAGGAGCTTCTCAACTGGACGACCCACGCTGAGGGCTAACTCTTTAATCGACTTGTCCGTCATATACTACCTCCTAGTTAAACCATGATTCGCGCGCTTTCATAATGAGTTGACCGGCTTTCTCAGCACCCAAACCTTCAATATCTTCGATATCGTCGGTCGCCTGATCTGCCAAATCGTCAACTGTTACCACACCACGAGCTGCTAGAGCTTGCGCGATCTCTGCTGTCATGCCTTCCATTGCAACAAGTTCTTCACTTGGCGCTTGTATATTCTCTTGCTGTTGTAATGCATCAGCAAGTGCAATTTCTTTCGCACGGCTTTGCAATAATTCAACCAGTTCAGCATCAAGTTCGATTTCATCAAACGTTTCTGCAGGGACATAAGCAATTTCTTCAAGCGAGGTGAAGCCCATTTCTACCAGTGCCATCGCCAAATCTTCCGCGATATCCAGACGTGTTACAAACATGTCCAGATACTGTTGCGCTTCGTTTTGTTGACGGGCGTAGTATTCCTCTTCCAGCATCATGTCCAGCTTGTAGCCAGTCAATTCTGATGCCAGACGAACGTTCTGACCTTGTGAACCAATCGCACGAGCCAATTGATCACTCGTTGCAAAGATGATGTCTGCAGTACGGGCATCTTCATCGATGACAATACTCGATACATCTGCTGGTTCCAGTGCGCTGGCGATGTACTGGGCAGGGTCGTCAGACCATACCACGACATCGATACGCTCACCGTTCAATTCTTGTTGAACAGCCTGGATACGTGTACCACGCATACCAATACATGCACCAACCGGATCAATACGGTGATCATTTGTTTTTACTGCAATTTTAGCACGCACGCCTGGTTGACGAGCTGCTGCTTTAATTTCAATAATTTCTTCAGAAATCTCAGGGATCTCTTTCTTCATCAATGCGATCAGCATATCCGGCTTGGCACGTGACAACTGGAGTTGCGCACCACGACCTTCACGGTTCACATTGAACAGAATCGCATTCATACGTTGCTTCGGACGAAGAATTTCTTTCGGAATCATTTCTTCACGTGCAAGGTATGCTTCAGCATTATCACCCAAGTCAATGATAAAACCATCTTTGGTTTGTTTCTTCACTTCACCATAGATCAGCTCGCCGACTTTAGATTCGTAAGCATCGGCCACAAGTGCGCGTTCTGCTTCACGGATCTTCTGTACAATCACTTGCTTGGCAATTTGTGCTGCAATACGACCGAAATCAATCGATTCTACTTCGAGTTCACGAATATCACCAATTGACCATTGTGCAGGATCAAGATCAGAAATCGCATCCTGACACGCTGGCATTTCATGATCTTCGTCAGCGACTACTTCCCACTGACGAAAAGTACGGTAGTCACCTGTTTTGCGATCAATTTCCACACGTAAACGTGCTTCTTCAGAGCGAGTTCCTTCGTAGAATTTTTTCTTGGTCGCCGCAACTAAAGCTTGCTCAAGCGCTTCGAAAATTGCTTCACGAGGTACACCCTTTTCGTTACTAACCGTTTCAACGACGGTCAGAATTTCACGTGCCATACGTCACCTATTCGTTAAATTTTTATTTATTCAATTAATCTTGGAAGACCAAATTTGCTTTATCGATATTGTGACTGTCGATCTCCAATACCTGTTGCTTTTCTACTTCAACTTGAATCATTTCATTGTCTAAGTCGACTGCAACCAGTTTGGCCTGGAATTTACGACGGTTATCTACTGCACTAATCAGACGTAATGCTACGCTATGACCAATATAGCCTGACATCTGTTCGAGCTGGAAGAATGGACGATCCCAGCCTGGAGAAGACACTTCAAGTGAATATTCACCCGAGATCGGATCATGAACATCCAGCATGGCGCCGACTTGCTGCGTTACACGCACACAATCCTGAACACCAATACCACGCCCCTGTTCCTCTTCACCGTCTTCATTAACGGCCGGTTCAGCGCTTGCATCGACCGGTTTGTCGATGTAGATACGTAATAACGAACGTTTACCCTGTGGCAGGAACTCAATCCCCCAAAGGTTTACATTACAGGCTTCAACTGCCGGTGCAATCAAGTCCTGAAGTGCTTGAGTTTTATTTGATAGCTTCATTTACTCTCGTCATCTGGTGCGATTTTATGATCTATTTGACCACTACAAACCAATACAAACTATAGTAGTAGTGAAACATGGAGACGTGACCAAATAATGTCGACACTACACGATAGCCAATAAAAAAGGGCGTAAATCGCCCCAATTAAGCACAATAGCGATTTTCTTCAAATCCCACTGTGCAAAAAGGCCCACCTTGTTGTGAGCCTCTTTTTAGAAACTTGGTAGCGGGAGCTGGATTTGAACCAACGACCTTCGGGTTATGAGCCCGACGAGCTACCAGACTGCTCCATCCCGCATCAACGTGCAAAAATTATATACAAAAGATGAGAGCTTTTCAATCAAAACTGCATCATTCTGCATATTTGTCATCTGTCACTGAAAAAATGGTAGCGGGAGCTGGATTTGAACCAACGACCTTCGGGTTATGAGCCCGACGAGCTACCAGACTGCTCCATCCCGCATCAGCGTACAAATAACATTCAGCTTAAAAAAACTTAAACTGCTTTTAAAGTTTGCATCTTTAAAAGATTGGTAGCGGGAGCTGGATTTGAACCAACGACCTTCGGGTTATGAGCCCGACGAGCTACCAGACTGCTCCATCCCGCAACAACATGCAAATTATATTCAGCTTAAAAAAACTTAAACTGCTTTAAAAGTTTGCGTCTTTAAAAAGGATTGATTGGTAGCGGGAGCTGGATTTGAACCAACGACCTTCGGGTTATGAGCCCGACGAGCTACCAGACTGCTCCATCCCGCATCAACAGAAGTTTTTTCAGCTGCATACACCAACTTAAATTTCTGGATTATAAGTTGGTGCGGAAGGGGGGACTTGAACCCCCACGCCCGAAAGCACTACCACCTCAAGGTAGCGTGTCTACCAATTCCACCACCACCGCAGCTGTGACGCATTCTAGTCGCATCACTGAAAAAAAGAAAGGACTAATTAAAACTATTCGGTCGTTTCTGGTGCAGTTGGTGAAGTTTCATTCGATTGCACAGGCATGGTCGGCGCAGATTGAACCGTTCCCAAACTATAGGCATTTGTGCTGTCTTTCTTGGCCAAAACAGCCAGAGTCAAACTGGTCACAAAAAATAGCGCCGTTAAAATAGCAGTCAAACGGGTCATAAAATTGCCGGAACCCGATGCCCCGAATACTGTCGCCGCACCACCGCCACCGAAAGAGGCACCAGCATCTGCACCTTTACCATGCTGAACCAAAATCAAGACAATCATCAAAACAGCTAAGATAATATGTACTACCAGCACAAAAGTTTGCATGCTGAACTCCTAATTATTGTGTATTTGCAAATGCGTGAGCAATTTTATGGAACGACTCAGCATTGAGTGATGCACCACCGACCAGTGCTCCATTGATATCCGGGCAGGCTGCTAACTCTACTGCATTTTCCGGCTTGACACTACCACCATATAAAATCGCCATGGTTGCACCATAGCCGGTGATCTGGCTCAAACCTTGACGGATTTGTGCATGCATGGCTTGCGCATCTTCAGGAGAGGCGGTTTTACCGGTACCAATTGCCCAGATCGGTTCATAAGCAATCACGATATTTTTCCATTGCTCAGCGTCCACTACCGCTGCAATATCACAAATCTGTTGCAATACGACCGCTTCCGCCTGCCCTGCTTCACGTTGTTCCAGGCTTTCACCCACACAGTAAATCACCGTTAAACCGGCAGTTAATGCATACTTGATTTTGGCATTCAGAACTTCTGCGTTTTCTGCGAAAACTTCACGACGCTCGGAATGACCAATCAGTACATAATGAATCTGGCTGTCTTGCAATAATTCAGCGCTCACTTCACCGGTATAAGCCCCCGTTCCTGAAATACGTGAAACATCTTGTGCTACAGTGTAAACAGGACGAGTCGCAGATGACAGTTCCGCCTGAATCTGGGTCAGGGCAAGAGCAATCGGGGCTACACCGACATGACATTTATCTGCGGCGATTGGTGCAGTTTCCAGTAAATTTTTAATACCGTGCACCAGTGTTAATGCATCTGCCTGCAGCGGATTCATTTTCCAGTTACCTATTACCCAAGGGGTAATCGTCGAAACTGACATAATTAACCTATTTTATTTACATATTTCGAATTGGGCACATTCTACACGGAATTGGAAAATTTAAAGAATAGTTTTCTTATCACTTATTCTAGGTTTAGACTATTCAAAATGGTTGTTTTTTGTTATCACTTAAAAAAATGGGAACTTCTTCTAACCAGTTCAAAGTTTTACTGGATATGAGGAAGGTAGCAGCACTCTTAGCTATGGTATTTTTACGTAACAAACGTATAATTTTAATATAGCAATTAAAAAAATTTGATTTATAGGCATTTATAGCATGACAGCATTACAGGGGTCGCCAAGATTTACCGGATTTATTCGTCGTTTGGTCGAGGAAGGCGTCATCTCGGCTGAAGATATGCGCAGTGCTTTGGCACATGCCAAGCAAGAAAAAATAGATATTGTGGCGGAGCTGATTAACCAGCAACAGCTCTCCCCAACCGTTATTGCTGAAACGATTTCAGTCGAATTTGGTGAGCCGCTGTTTGATATCAGTGCCTATGATCCTGCGCAAATTTTGCGGGATATCATTGATGAGAAGCTGATTACCAAGCATCGCATCCTGCCAATTTTTAAAAATTCCAGTATTTTATATATTGCCATCAGTAATCCGACCAATATTGAAGCGATTGATGCCGTTCGCTTTTCAACCAAGCTCAATATTGAAACCATTATTGTTGAACACAATAAACTGGAAAAACTGATCGAGCAGAATTTTACCGAAGAAAGCACTTTTGAGTTTGATGAAGACTTTGATCTGGATGTAGATTTCGATTCATCTGATCCGAGTAAAGAAGAAGATGAAAAAGACAAAGGTGAAGAAGAAGCACCGATTGTCAAATATATCAATAAATTATTAATCGATGCGATTCGTATGGGTGCTTCGGATCTGCATTTTGAACCTTATGAAAAAATCTACCGGGTTCGTTATCGGGTCGATGGGGTATTACGCCAAATTGCAACACCGCCGCTGCAGTTGGCAACCCGCCTGTCTTCACGTTTAAAAGTCATGTCGCAAATGGACATTTCTGAAAAACGTGTTCCTCAGGATGGCCGTATCAAGCTGAAACTCTCAAAGAACAAAGCCATTGATTTCCGTGTCAACTCATTACCGACCCTGTTTGGCGAAAAACTGGTACTGCGTATTCTAGATCCATCTAGCGCGATGCTGGGGATCGATGCACTCGGTTATGAACCGGAACAAAAAGAACTGTTTATGCAGGCGCTGGATAAACCGCAAGGCATGCTGCTGATTACCGGGCCAACGGGTTCTGGTAAAACGGTTTCACTTTATACCGGTTTGAACATCCTGAATCGTGAAGATACCAATATTTCCACCGCGGAAGATCCGGTCGAGATCAACCTGCAAGGAATTAACCAGGTCAACGTCAACAATAAAGTCGGCCTGACCTTCTCTGCTGCCTTGAAGTCATTCTTACGCCAAGATCCAGATATCGTGATGGTCGGTGAGATCCGGGATCTGGAAACTGCAGAAATTGCCATTAAAGCGGCACAGACCGGTCATATGGTGATGTCAACGCTGCATACCAACAGTGCGCCTGAGACCCTGACCCGTTTGCGCAATATGGGCGTGCCGTCTTTTAATATTGCCACTTCAGTGAATCTGGTTATTGCACAACGACTGGCACGTCGCCTGTGTTCACAATGTAAAAAACCTGCCGACATTCCACAGCAGAGTTTATTGGAAATGGGTTTTACCGAAGCAGATCTCCAGCAACCAGAGTTCCAGATCTATGAGCCGGTGGGTTGCAATGAGTGTCGCGAAGGCTATAAGGGTCGTGTAGGTGTTTATGAGGTCATGAAAGTGACGCCTGAAATTTCTAGAATTATTATGGAAGATGGCAATGCACTTGAAATTGCCGATGCTTCTGCCCGTGCAGGTTTTAACAATTTACGCCGATCAGGTTTAATCAAGGTGATGCAGGGGGTGACTTCCTTACAGGAAGTCAATCGTGTCACCAGCGAATGATCGTGCGCTGATCTAAAATAAGGATAAAGGTATGGCAGCAGTAAAGAAAGGCCAGATGATGCCGATCTTCAGCTATGAAGGAATTGATCGTAAAGGGGCAAAGATCAAGGGGGAATTGCCGGCGCGCAACATGGCACTGGCCAAAGTGACGCTCAGAAAACAGGGCATCAGCATCAAGACCATTCGGGAAAAGAAAAAAAACATTCTCGAAGGCTTAATGAAAAAACGTGTCAGCACACTGGATATTACGATTTTTACCCGACAGCTCGCGACCATGATGAAAGCCGGCGTACCTTTAGTACAAGGCTTTGAAATTGTTGCAGAGGGTCTGGAGAATCCAGCCATGCGTGAAGTCGTTCTGGGGATTAAAGGTGAGGTGGAAGGTGGTAATACCTTTGCCGGTGCACTGCGTAAATACCCGCAATACTTCGATAAACTATTTTGTTCACTGGTCGAATCGGGTGAACAATCCGGTGCGCTAGAAACCATGCTGGATCGGGTTGCGATCTACAAGGAAAAAAGTGAACTGCTCAAGCAAAAAATTAAAAAAGCCATGAAGTACCCGGCTGCGGTGGTCGTGGTCGCGCTGATTGTCACGATTATTCTAATGGTAAAAGTGGTCCCGGTTTTCCAGGATTTATTCTCTTCATTTGGTGCTGACTTACCGGCTTTTACCAAAATGGTGGTCAATATGTCGGAATGGATGCAAAAATATTGGTTCCTGCTCATTATTGCCATTGGGGCCATCATTACGGCTTTTCTGGAAGCAAAAAAACGCAGTAAAAAATTCCGCGATTTTCTGGATAAAGCAGCACTTAAAGCACCGATTTTCGGTGATCTGGTGTATAAAGCGATTATTGCCCGTTATAGCCGTACCTTGGCCACCACTTTTGCAGCCGGTGTACCCTTGATTGATGCACTGGAATCCACTGCTGGCGCAACCAATAACGTGGTGTATGAAGATGCCGTCATGAAAATCCGCGAAGATGTTGCCACTGGTCAGCAATTACAGTTTGCCATGCGGGTGACCAACAAGTTTCCATCTATGGCCGTGCAAATGGTCGCCATTGGTGAGGAATCCGGTGCGTTAGATGCCATGCTGGATAAAGTTGCTACCCATTATGAAAATGAAGTCGACAATGCCGTAGACGGTCTCACTTCCATGATGGAGCCCTTGATCATGGCTGTTCTCGGTGTACTTGTCGGTGGTCTGGTGATTGCCATGTACCTTCCAATCTTCCAAATGGGTTCTGTGGTTTAATGCAAGATCTTATTCAATATTTCATTCAAAACCCAACAGCGCTGTATAGCGCAGTTGGGCTTTTTAGTCTCTGCATTGGTAGTTTCTTAAATGTGGTGATTTATCGCACTCCCAAGATGATGGAGCAGGAATGGCGTACCGATTGCCAAATGTTCCTGCATCCGGAACAGCCAATTATTGATGAGACCAAATTAAGTTTAAGCAAACCCGATTCGACTTGCCCCAAATGTCATCAGCCAATCCGCTGGTACCAGAATATTCCCGTCATCAGCTGGCTGGTCTTGCGCGGCAAGTGCGGCAACTGTCAAAATCCCATCAGTATCCGCTATCCATTTATTGAGCTTCTGACCGCGGCCTGTGCGCTGATGGTGGTGGCTGTTTTTGGTCCGACTGTCCAGATGTTATTTGGCCTGATTCTGACTTATGTCTTAATTGCACTGACCTTTATTGATTTTGACACCCAGTTATTGCCGGACCGTTATACCCTACCCCTGGCCGCGCTGGGTCTGGGCGTCAATAGTTATGCCCTCTATACCTCACCGAGTTCTGCCATCTGGGGCTATATCATTGGCTTCCTGTGTTTGTGGGTGGTGTATTATGTCTTTAAAATTGTCACTGGCAAGGAAGGTATGGGCTATGGCGATTTTAAATTGCTTGCCGCCTTGGGTGCCTGGATGGGGCCTTTGCTATTACCATTAATTGTGCTCCTTTCTTCTTTAGTGGGTGCGATTATCGGGATTATCCTGCTGAAAGTCCGTAAGGAAAATCAGCCTTTTGCCTTTGGTCCCTATATCGCGATTGCCGGCTGGATTGCTTTTCTGTGGGGCGAGCAGATTATGAAAGTGTATTTAGGTCAATAAAGTGAAATTTATACTCGGATTAACCGGCGGGATTGGCAGTGGCAAGTCTGCGGCCAGTCAATGGTTTGAAGCACAAGGCATTGTCGTTGTGGATGCCGATGTGGTGGCGCGTGAAGTGGTCGAGATTGGCCAGCCTGCACTCGCCCAGATTCAGCAGGCTTTTGGGGATTGGGTACTGCTTGAAGATGGTTCACTGAATCGCCGTGCCTTGCGCGAATATATTTTCCAGTCTCCTGAAGCACGTAAAACCCTGGAAAATATTACTCATCCAGCAATTCGCACTTCGATTATTCAGCAGTTAGATGCTGCGCAAAGTTCCTATGCCATTCTGGTTTCACCGCTCCTGTTTGAGACCAATCAACATGAGCTCACTCAGCATCGCTTACTGATTGATGCCACAATCGAATTGCAAATTGAACGTGCCTCACAACGTGATGGTCAAAATATTGAGCAAATCCGAAACATTATTGCCGCACAAATGTCACGTGAACAGAAACAGGCCATGGCTGATGATATTGTGCTGAATGATGGTCATCTGGATCATCTTTATGCCCATCTCCGCCCATTGCATGAAAAATATTTAAACATGGCAGCTGCCTGAGGTATAAAAAAAGCAGTCCGATTAAGACTGCTTTTTCTGTGCTGCAAGTTGTGCTTCTAAACTATCTTTACGGCCAATCCAGCGCCAAGGCTGTAAGGCCCCAATTGCCATCCCCACCAAGCCACAGATCATCGCCAGGCTCAGCGCTTCATTTAATAAAGGCACCGCCAGAATCGCAGCAATAAATGGTGCAAGATTGGTAATGCTACCGGCTTTAAATGCACCGAGACGCTTGATTGCTTCGACATAGCTTAAAGTGGCAATAATTACCACAAAAACCCCATGAAAGATGGTTTGAAACAATAAGTGCTGGGGTTCTGGCACACTCAAATTTTTGGGTAAAAACAGCAGATAAACAGGTACGTAAACCACTGCTGACCAGATCGCGACACCGCTCATTGCCTGCCATGCAGTTAACTGATATTTCCGCAATAACACGGTAAAAATTGCCCAGAGTATTGCACTGATAAAAAATAGCCCATCCCCTGCCCCGAATGCCACTCCGGTTTCCTGATACATCAACAGACTCATGATACAGAGCACCGCAATCATAATAATCAGGCTGGCCCAGGTATGCTTATCAAAAGCCTGCCCCATCAGGAAAAAAGCCATGATGGCAGTACAAATCGGAATACAGCCATTCAAGAAAATCGCGGCATGGGCGGTAGGCGCATAATGAAAGGCGCTATAGGCAAACAGACAGTAAATTACTCCGCCAATCATGGCCAGAATAAAGGGTTCTTTTTTCAGTAAAAAAGCCGCCTCCTTGCGATAGAGCAAGATCGGCATCAGAATCAGAAAAGCCAGAGAAAACCGCAGAGCCACGATATCCCAGGCACTGATGTTCCAAAGCGCATTCAGACGGGCGGTTAAAGTAAAACCGCCCCAGATACACATAGTCGTCAGTAGAAAGACATAGCCCTGTGTACGATCTGACAATGCCATCATCAATTACAGGTTACGCTGACGGCAAGCTTCATACAGTGCCATACCGGTCGCAACACTGACATTCAGGCTTTGTAGATTACCCGCCATCGGGATATACACCGTCTGATCGCATTGGCTTTGTGTAATTGGACGTAGACCGGTATCTTCCGCACCCATCACCACACAGACGCCAGTACCGGTGAAATCAAACTCCTGAATCGGCAGCGCTTTTTCATCCAGCATGGTACCGACGACTCGCACATTAAAGTCTTCTTTGATTTGCCCCAAGGTACGCGCCAGATTGGTCACCTGAATAAATTTGACTTTGTCAGCACCACCGGCAGCCACTTTACGTGCAGTCGGAGTCAAGCTTGCAGAACGATCACGTGGTGCAATCACCGCCTCAACACCCATCGCAGCGGCGGTACGCACACATGCTCCGAGGTTGTGTGGATCGGTAATATGATCAAGGGCCAATAACAAGGCTTGCGGATTTGCGCTCAATAATGTCTCAAGATCTTTTTCATTCAAGACCGGATGGGCACGAACGGCTGCTACAACACCCTGATGAAAGGGTTGACCGGCCAATTTTTCCAGTTTGTCACGGCTGGCTTGCTGCACACTGATGCCAAACGGTTCAGCCAGTTCCAGTACACGTTTTAAACGCTGATCATCGCGTCCTTTGAGAGTGAATAATGTCAAGACACGTTCAGGCTCAAGCTCTAACAATGACTCCACTGAATGTACGCCATAAAAATATTCAGGTTTTGCCATGAACGACCTCTAAATTAAATTTATATATAAAAGAAAAATCCCGTAAAGCTGACTTCACAGGATTTCTATAGAATGATTAGTTTAACCGATTCGCACTGAAATTTCTTGCCCGGTTTGCACTGATCTTGCGCTGTACTTAACCTTCAAAATGGCAGACATAGTCCAGCACATCATCGGTTTCGATTTTAAAACGGCTATTACCCGGCACATAGAAGGACTGGCCTGCACGGAACAGCTCACTTTCTTCGCTATCTCCGATCTGAACACGACATTCACCTGAAACAATTTCCATGCGCTCAGGCACATGCGTTTCAAAGGTTAAGGCATTTTCTGATGGTAAAATGACCCCCAAAGTCTTTTTGGTGCCATCTTCAAATTGAACAATATGGCTGATACATAAACCGCCGAAATATACATTTGATTTTTTAAGTACAGATACATGATCAAACTGAGCTGACATGCGATTTCTCCAGATAAAGCATTTTGTAATATTTTGATTGCTGTAGTTTAAATGTGCACTCTCAACTAATCAATCGAAGTTTGTCGGCAGCGGTGAAATATTCTATCTCGCCTGAATGCCTGTTGCGAAAGGGGTATTCTGGCCGCTTGTTTACTGGCTTGATGGTATATTCAGCCCGCCAGATTTGGTTTCTAGCTTAAACTTTGACAATGTCAAAACTATGAAAACAAGCAGTGAATTTGCCGGCTTTTGAGTCAGCTTCTTTCGAAAATACAGTGAAATAAGCATATATGAATCGCTAAAATTTAAGATAGAATGAAATTGATTCATCCTGATTTATAATCACAGCCGTGTTGTGACCCCAATCCAACATCAGGCTATTTCACTCAAACTTTTCGCAGCCCGGATGCGTTTATGCTGACACATTTAACTCTGATCAATTTTGCTTTAGCTGAGCACCTTGCTATTGATATTGATAAAGGTTTTAACGTTTTAACCGGTGAAACCGGTGCAGGTAAATCCCTCTTGTTAGATGCCTTGTCTGCCTGTCTGGGTGAGCGAACCGATACCAATTATGTGCGTTATGGTTCCGAAAAAGCCGATGTGACTGCAAGCTTTAGCTATCAGGAACATAGTCCTGAAGCCGCGTGGTTAAAAGAACATGAGCTGGATGATGAATCAGGTGAAATCCATTTACGCCGGGTAATTTTTGCCACCGGTCGCAGCAAAGCCTGGATCAATGGACGACCGAGCAGCCTGTCCGAACTAAAAGAAATTGGACGTTTACTGGTACAACTCTATAGCCAGCACAGTCAGCAACAATTACTGGAACCGCCTTATCCGAAGCATTGGCTGGATCGCTATTATCACTTTTATGCGCCGGCGCAAGCGGTACGGGATGCCTACAGTACCTGGCAGAAAAATATCCGCCAGCATCAGGCAGCACTGGATGCACAAGCCACCCGTAAACAGCGTATCGAAACCCTTGAGCTGCAACTGGAAGAACTGGAAGACGTCGTTCAGACTGACTATCAGGAGATTGAGCAGGAATTTGACCGGCTTTCCCATCATGAAGCGATCATGCAGGATTGTGTCTATAGCCTGAATGTACTCGATGAGGCTGAACAGAACATGACCCAGGAACTCGCATCAATTATGCGTCGGGTCGAATCGCATGCCGGTCGTAGTGAGCAGCTTTCCGGAATTTATAATTCCTTATTAAATGCACAAAGCGAACTTGAAGATGCTGCGGCGAATTTACGTCAGTTTATGGATCGTCAGAGTTTTGACCCGGAACGCATGGAAGAACTGAATTCAACTTTAGAGGTTTTCCACCGTCTGGCTCGTAAATATCGTACTCAACCGGAATTGCTCAAGGCAGAATATGAAACCTGGCAAACCGAATTAGAACAGCTGCATCAACTGGAAGACCCGGAAACACTGGCTGAACAGGTTGCAGTCTCTTATCAGGATTTTCTGGAGAAAGCCCAACATCTGGATCAGATTCGCCGTGAAGCCGCAGCACCTCTGGCCAAGCAGCTCACAGAACAGGTTAAACAACTGGCACTACCAGAAGCCCATTTCGAGTTTAAGTTTGAAGTTTTGGAACAGCCATCGAGTGAAGGCCTCAGCTTTATTCAACTCCTATTTACTGCCAATAAAGGCATTCCGGCACAACCCTTAGCTCGCGTGGCATCAGGTGGTGAGCTGTCGCGTATTGCACTGGTGATGCAGGTCATGAATGCAGAAAAAACCGAAGCCGAAGTACTGGTCTTTGACGAAATTGATGTCGGGATCAGTGGCGGTACAGCAGAGATTGTCGGGCGTTTATTGGCAGGTTTGGCCCAACATGTGCAGATTCTGTGTATTACCCATCAGGCACAAGTGGCCGCACAATCCGATCAGCATTTACTCGTGAAAAAGCAGCAAACCGACCCGGCCAGCAGCACCATTCTGAGTTTGCAAGAAGATGCACGTATTGATGAACTCGCGCGCATGACCGGTGGTGTTGAGATCAGTGAAACGACTTTACAACATGCCCGTCAGTTACGTCAGTTGAAATTTCAGCAGGTTTAAATATCACAATCCAGACAAATAAAAGTTGGTAAATCCATAAAGCTCGAGTAACGTAGCGGTTAGGATCATACGATTTCTTTGCGAAGAAATTGATTTTAAGGAGAACTGCTCAGGTGACCAAACAGTTTCTGACACATCGTTGTCTGATTGCGCCGCCACATGCGGATGATGATTTTTTTGCCCAGACGGTGATCTATCTGGCTCGCCATGATGAAGATGGTGCACAAGGCATCATCATCAATCGCCCTGCCGGTATTCAAATTAAAGAATTGCTGAATGATCTTGATATTGAAGCAGACAATGTCAATCCACATGAAGTCTTGCAAGGTGGCCCTTTACGCCCTGAGGCCGGCTTTGTGCTGCATACCGGTCAGCCGACCTGGCATTCCTCTATTGCGGTGGGTGAAAATGTCTGTATCACCACCTCCAAAGATATTCTGGATGCAATTGCGCATAATGAAGGTGTGGGTCGCTATCAGATCGCACTCGGCTATGCCAGTTGGGGCAAACACCAGCTAGAAGAGGAAATTGCCCGCGGTGACTGGCTGATTTGTGATTCTGATATGGATCTGATTTTTAACTTACCTTATAACGACCGTTGGGATGCTGCCTATAAAAAGATGGGCGTCGACCGCAACTGGTTATCTTCCGAGATTGGACATGCCTGATGTAAACACGCCACAAACCATTATGGCGTTTGATTTTGGTACACAAAAAATGGGAATGTCTGTTGGACAATCCCTGATTGCAAGTGCCAGTCCCCTACCTTTATTTCCCATGAAAGACGGTATTCCGAACTGGGATGAACTGCTCAAAATAGTAAAAAGCCATCAACCGAATCTATTTCTGGTCGGTTTGCCACTGAATATGGATGATAGTGAATCGGAGCTTTCGACACGGGCACGTAAATTTGCGCGCCGTTTACGGCACCAGACCAATATTGCAACCTTGATGGTCGATGAGCGTCTGACCACCCGTGAAGCACGCGATGAACTGGATCATTATCAGGCGCAAGGTCGCGGCAAAAAGTTGTCTGCGGACAGTATCGCCGCAGCCTTATTGATTGAAAGCTGGTATCGCCATCCTGCCGGAATCACCCCTTAAACTGCTGGTGAAATTTTAAAAAAAGCATCCTTTGGGATGCTTTTTTATGCCTAAAAACATGATTTAAGGATAAAAATAACGAAAGGTCAGATTAATTCTGGGTGTCAAAACTTTGCTACTTTTACCAATGCTGTGTTTCCAGTACTGCTGGGTCTGGCCGCGCATTACAATCAGTTGGCCACTGTGTAACAGTAACTCGACTTTATCCCCGTGAGTTTTATGTTTAAAACTCATTTTACGGATCGCGCCCAGACTCAGAGAAGCAATGACATTTTCCCGAGAACTTCCTGTATATAAGGCAGGCTCATCATCGCTATGCCAGCCCAAGCCTTGTGAACCATCTTCATATAAATTGGCCAGACAGGAATTAAAGGGATGACCCACCAGCTGTTCAATATGCTGCTTTAAACGCAATAATCCCGGGGTCCACAACTGAGCTTGCTTGAGCGTCCCCGAATAGCGATATTGATAGTGCGCATCGCCATACCAGACCACCTTGCGTGCTGTGACATAGTGCTTGCCGAACAACCGTACTTCATCATGTTGCCAGGCCAACTGGCTCAGAAAATACTGCAAATACTGCTGGCTTTGTGCCTGCTCCAGAATCAGACCATAGTCCTCCACCACCCCATCAAAGGGTAAGATATTCGTTTCAGGTTGGGGCACAAATAAATCTAAAGTCATCTCAATTAGACCGAGTATCTTACTGAAAATACTGACATTGACTTTGAAAAAGTACAACCGAATTTCACAAATGACTACAAGATTTGCTCTTGTGACTTGTCCTGTTCCTGCCTAAACTGAATTTAACTTTCACAATAAAAATAATCCTTTATGAACTTATGGCAGCTGTTTCAGAAACTTCGTCCTTTTGTTCAGCCCTATCGGGTGCTGGTCATTGCCACGCTGATTTTGACCCTGATCGGTTCCTTTACCGCACAGGTCAATGCGCTAACCCTGCAATATGCAGTCGATAGTATCAATGCGCTGCTGGAACAAGGTCAGGGACTGGAGCAAGGCTGGCATATTCTGATTACGATTTCAGCGATCTTGCTCGGTAAAGAGATTATCAATGCCTTTGTCCAGTTCGGCCAGAAGTTTTATGGAGAAAAGCTACGGATTTTTGTTTCTCAGGATCTGGCCCAAGGAATTATTGAAAAATTCTTAAAATATCGTCTGGAATTTTTTAATCAGGAAAATAATCAGGCCGGAAAATTACAGACCCGAATTGATCGTGGTATCGGCTCACTGACCCGTCTGGTACAGATCTTCTTTATTGATATTTTACCGTTATTTACCAGCGCGATTGTGGCTTTGGGCCTGATGTACTATGCCAATATATATGTCGGTCTGGTGGCCACCTCCATTGTCCCGATCTATTTCTGGCTGACCTATAAACAGGCACAAAAGCTCGGTGGTTGGCGCCGCAGTTTAAGAGATGGCCGCGAGAAAAAGAGTCAGGGTATTCTCAGTATTATTAATTCAATTACCGTGATCAAATCCTTTAACCGGGAAGCGATTGAGTCGGAAAAGCAGTTAGGATTGCAACGCGAACTGACCGACAACCAGATGAAAACCCGTCAGACCAGTTTCCTGTTTGATGGTCTGAAAACGTTCCTTGAACAGATCGGCATTGTGCTGATTATTATTCTGACCTCTTATTTTGTGCTGGATGGCCAGATGAGTATCGGCATGATCATGTTTCATGTGCTGCTGTTTAATAATGTCTCCGCCCCGATTCGCTCACTGCACCGGATTTATGATGAAGTGAATGATGCCATGATCTATTCAGAAAGCTTCTTTAAGATTCTGGAAGCGGATCAGGAAATTGAACAAAGTGGTCAACAAAAACCGCAAGTGACTGGTAAATTTGAACTGACTGGGGTGAATTTTTATTATCCGAATGGCCATCATGCCCTGAAAGATATTGAGATGGAAATTCGTCCGAATAAGATCACGGCTTTGGTCGGCTTATCCGGTGCGGGGAAATCTACCCTGATCAGCCTGCTGGATAAATTTTATGAGCCGCAACAAGGCCAGATTAAACTGGATGGCATTGACCTGAAAGACTATGACACCCAATTTTTGCGTGATCATATTGGTCTGGTGTTGCAGAAAAATCATATTTTTCAAGGCACCATTTTTGAGAATATCCGTTATGGCAAAACTACAGCTTCAATGGACGATGTCATTGAGGCGGCAGAAAAAGCCTCGATTCATGCGCAGATTTTACAGTTACCGGATGGCTATGATAGTGATGCCCTCATGCTGTCTGGCGGACAGCAGCAACGCATTGCCTTGGCGCGGATGTTCCTGAAAAATCCACCGATTATTTTTCTGGATGAACCGACGGCGAGTCTGGATGCCATCGCCACCGAACAGATCAAGCAAAGTCTGGATCAAATCAAGCAAGGCCGTACCGTGATCATCATTTCACATAGCCTGTCGCAAATTATTGACGCGGATTATACCTATGTGATGAAAGAGGGAAGGATTGCCGAACATGGTGAGCACGCTCAGCTTTATCATCAGCAAGGCGTGTATAAGGAAATTTTTGATGCCATGGCCAAGAGCCTGAATATTGAAAAAATCGCCAAGACTTTTGAGGATGATGCCGAGGAAGAAACCCATGGTTAGGGCTTCTTCCAAGCCAATAAAAAAACCTCCGAGCGGGAGGTCTTTTATTGAGAGATAATTGTTTTTAACGCTGAACTTTTTGCTCAATTTCTTCGACGCTGGTATGACGTACGTCAAAACCTTTGACCATATAGATCACCTGTTCAGAAATATTCCGGGCATGGTCGCCAATTCTTTCGAGTGAACGAAGCACCCATAGCACATTGATAACACGACTAATATGTCGCGGATCTTCAATCATATAGGTCATGAGAGTACGCGTTGCTGACTGGTATTCACGGTCGATATCCGCATCTGCCAACATCACTTTCAAGGCCTGATCTACATCCAGACGTGCAAAAGCATCCAGTGCATCATGAATCATCACCCGAACCTGGTTGCCAATATGCCGGGTTTCCATATAACCGCGCGGCGAGCTACCCTCTTCGCTCAGGCTTTGTGCAATCCGGCCTATTTTAGACGCTTCATCACCAATACGCTCAAGATCGGTATTGGCCTTGGACATGGCAAGTACCATCCGTAAATCAATCGCAGCAGGATGACGGCGTGCCAGAATCAGGGTCAGTGCTTCATCAATGTCTCTTTCCATCTGATTGACAACATTGTCCTGAAACTGCACATCAATCGCCATGGCGACATCGGTATCCAGTAAGGCATGAATGGCGTTGGCCACCTGCTGTTCCACCAGTCCGCCCATGGTCATGAATTTGGTATTGACGTCCTGCAACTCTTCATTAAATTGCGAAGAAATGTGATGACTTAACACAGGATTATTTGGACACAAGGAAGTCTACTCCTGAAACGGCATATAGCGATGATCAATAATAAAGCACATTAAAGCATATTTATGATGAAAGTTTGATGACAATCGTAGCGTCATCTGGGCTGAGGTGAATCATATTCGATCAGCCAGGCATTCAGCTCTGCCAGCTCCTTTTCGGTCAGCTGCCCGACTGAAGCCTGTAACTGGAGTACATGCAGCAGATAATCATATTTGGCATTCAGATAATCCGTTTTGGCAGAAAAAGCATTGCGCTGGGCCAGCAACACATCGACCATGGTCTTTAAGCCCTCCTGATATTGGGCTCTGGAGGCTTGTGAAACCATTTCCGAAGATTCCATCGCCGCTTTACGCGCATTCAGTTTGGCCTGATCGGTTTCTACCTGCATGAAGGACTGCTTCACATCGGTATTGGCTTTGCGGATCGCAGCGTCTAATTGGGCTGCACTTTTTTGTACATTGACCCCAGCCTGACGAATACTTTTCTGGGTACGGCCACCACTAAATAGGTTCCAGTTGACTTCCACCCCAATCTGGTCGAAATCACCATTGCTGGACATAATCGTTTCTGGTGTCTGTTTCAGATAGCCATAGGTGCCGACCGCTTCAACCTGCGGATAGAGGGCGGCCTGCTCAACCCGTTTGGCATCTTCAGAATAGCGCTTTTGCAGACGCGCTTGCAGAATATTCAGATTTTGGCTTTGTGCTAATTCGGTCCAGGACTGCATATCACTTGGAACCGGTTTCTGGAACTGGAAATCGTTGCGTAATACCGCCAGATTTTCCTGATAAGGGCCGATTAACTGTGCCAGCTGTTCTTGGGCCAGTACCAGCTGAACTTGAGTCGAAATCCGGTTGGCTTGGGCACTTTGATACTGGGCATTGGCTTCACTGACCTCACTACGCGCCACCAAACCTTCTTTCAGCTTAGCATTCATCATGCGTAACTGTTCAGACAGCGCCTGCTCTTCCTGTAAATAAGCCGTAGTCAAAGACTGCTGCCGCAACACATTAAAATAGGCTTCGGCCACCTGTAAAATATGCTGCTGTTTTTGCAGACGCAGATTGACTTCACTGAGTTCGACCGAGGTCTTGACCTGCTTATAACCTTGCCAGGCATCCCAGCGAAATAAAGGTTGGCGTGCGGTTAAGGCCACCTGACGGCTGGTTGTACTGGAACTTTGCAACTCACCAAATTCAGCAGGCAAACCTTCAGACTCTGAGTTGTTGACGGACTGGTTTTTACGGGTCACATTTCCAGATAAAGTCACGGTCGGCAGCAAATTTCCGCTGGCAATCCCCAGATTGAGCTGATCAGATTGGTACTGCAACACATTCGCCTGCCAATTTGGATCATTTTGCTGGGCGCGTGCATACGCTTCTTGTAAATCCAGGGCAAAAATCGCCGGACTAATTAATAGCAATAAACCGGCCATGACACTGAGTTTTAATTTCATTTTATAGTGTTAACCCCTAACAGCCATTCAGATCAAAAAATTCTGGCGCTTTAAGCTAAGCCATACTAAAGAGATTTTTTGCATTTTTGCGTATGATTTTTATTAACTTTTTAATATAACTCTCGGGTTTTATCCACGATTAATTCAATTTTCAAGATCTATACCCGCAATGTAACAAAGCAATTCACAATACTAAACATAGTATTTTTATTTGATCTATACAATATATCTCCCAGCAAGGCCGTTATTTTCTGAATTCACCTATACAGAGTCCTGAAACATAGTGTTAATGCCATTCCCGTCGATATTCAAAGCCTGTCTAATTTCCGGCAGCCTGCTGTTTCTGGCAGGCTGTCAGCAGCCGTCAGAACCACAGATCGAGGTTGAACAGACTGAGACCAATCAGAAGCAAAGTCCAGTCAATGACTTTAGCCTGATGTGCAAGAATATTGAAAAAAATATGTCCCAGATTAATGACCAGCGCACCACTTTTGCGCTGGAACAGGTTAATCAGGATCTTAAAGTGTGTCTGCCCCTGATGGAATTGGCGGAGCAGAAGCATCTGATGCTGCGTTCTACTGAAATGTATCAGCGCTTTTTAGCCGTCGACCGTACTGAGTTCCAGCAACGCGCCTTTGAACAGTATGCGCTGGAAATGGCCCAGCATCCGACCATTCAGCAAGCCCATTTTCAGCAGCTCACCTCACGTGACCAGTACCTGTTAAAACACAAAGGTCAGGCTTATGTCGAACTGCTGGATCTTGGCGATGGCAACTTACATTATCGTCGTAGTCCGGAATATCTGGCCCGCATTTTTGCGCCTTATTTACCCGACGCTGAAAAAGTTTTTATTGAACATCTGGCTGAACAGAATATGCAGCCGGTACTGGTGGAAAAACGTCTGCAAATTGAGGCGGCTGACATTGCAGCTCGCAGTCTGCTTTGGGAAGATTATCTCAAGACTTATCCTGAGAGCAGTTATAAGCGGGATGCCGAATACCTGCTGAAACAATATACCTATTTTTTGTTTAGAGGCACCGAAGCATCTCCCGTTTCTGAGGACTATCGTGACCGTTATGCAGTCGATACCAGTCATCTGGAAACCATTATTGGTCTATCCAGCGGTCAGAAATCAACGCTTTCGACCCAGGCTCGCCAATTTCTGGAGTTTCTGGACATGAATCCGCAACAGCGCCAGCAAGCCTTGCCTGCCGACTATCGCAACCGCTCGGACGCTGAACAGATTCTGTATTATGCCAAGATCAGCCCACCCTCACAAAAATATGATAAAGACTGTTTTATGGATGCATTCTGTATCTAGCTAGAAATATTTGGCTTGAGTCCAGCTTCCCCTGCCTGAAGAGATCATCGCTAAAGTTGAGAGATTTAGACCTGTTTATTCGGCATAAACTGAGCTAAGCTTTAGCCTCGCTTGACGGAGCGCGAGTAATCCCTCGCTGAGATCATGTGATTCCTTTTATCTTTATCAGGAATTGAGCATGGGTACCGTTGAACCTGATCAGGTTAATACCTGCGTAGGAATCAAGCCAGCTAAAAACCCAGCCCCTGCTTTATCTGCTCAGGATAAATCTGCCCGCGTTTTTGGTCGTGCTTGATTCGTTGATGTCATTCATAAGGATCATAGCCATGAACCAGTTAACGAATCTTTCTTCTGAAACTTCTCTCTCCGCTCATGAACAGGAAGCACGTGATTTAACGCGCATTCTACCCGCTTCACGTAAAGTCTATCTGCCAGGCTCGCGTCCTGATATTCAGGTACCGATGCGGGAAATTTCCCTCAGTGAAACCCCGACCGGCTTGGGCGGTGAATATAATCCGCCCTTGATGGTTTATGACACGTCTGGTGTCTATACCGACCCCAATGTGACGATTGACCTGAATAAAGGCCTGCCCAATATCCGTGACAGCTGGATTGAACAGCGTAACGATACGGAAATGCTGGACGATTTAAGCTCTGAATTTGGCCGACAACGTTTACGTGATATCCGTACTGCGGCCATCCGTTTCGCGCATATTCAAAAACCGCGCAAAGCCAAACGCGGCCAGAACATCACCCAGATGCACTATGCCAAACAAGGCATGATTACGCCAGAAATGGAATATATCGCCATTCGTGAAAACCTGCGTCAACTGGAGGGTGTCGATATGCGCCAGCATCCGGGACAAAATTTCGGCGCTAAAAACCTGACTGAAATCACCCCGGAGTTTGTACGGCAGGAAGTCGCTGCCGGCCGCGCGATTATTCCGGCCAATATCAATCATCCGGAACTGGAACCGATGATCATCGGACGCAATTTTCTGGTGAAAATCAATGCCAATATTGGTAACTCGGCTTTGGGTTCTTCGATTGAAGAAGAAGTCTCAAAAATGACTTGGGCCACACGTTGGGGCGCAGATACGATTATGGATCTCTCAACCGGGCAGAACATCCATGAAACCCGGGAATGGATTATCCGCAATTCTCCCGTGCCAATTGGCACCGTACCGATCTATCAGGCCTTGGAAAAAGTCAACGGCGTAGCCGAAGACCTGACTTGGGAAATCTTTAAAGATACCCTGATTGAACAGGCGGAACAGGGCGTGGATTATTTCACTATTCATGCCGGTGTGCTTTTAAGATATGTACCGCTCACGGCGAATCGCTTAACCGGCATTGTCTCGCGTGGCGGTTCGATCATGGCACAGTGGTGTCTGGCGCATCATCAGGAAAACTTCCTGTATACCCATTTCGATGAAATCTGCGAGATCATGAAAGCCTACGATGTGTCTTTCAGTCTTGGCGATGGTCTGCGTCCCGGCTGTGTACAGGATGCCAATGACGAAGCGCAGTTTGCCGAACTTCGAACCTTGGGCGAGCTGACCCACCGCGCCTGGGAGCATGATGTTCAGGTGATGATTGAAGGCCCGGGCCATGTCCCGATGCATATGATCAAGGAAAATATGGACCTGCAACTGGAAGTCTGTAAGGAAGCGCCATTTTATACCTTGGGGCCTTTAACCACGGATATTGCACCGGGTTATGACCACATTACTTCAGCGATTGGTGCCGCAATGATTGGCTGGTATGGCACTGCCATGCTGTGCTATGTCACCCCGAAAGAGCATCTGGGTTTGCCAAATAAGAAAGATGTCAAAGACGGCATTATTACCTACAAGATTGCAGCACATGCAGCCGATCTGGCCAAAGGGCATCCGGGGGCACAGGCCCGGGACAATGCGCTGTCCAAGGCACGTTTTGAATTCCGCTGGGAAGACCAGTTTAATTTGAGTCTGGATCCGGATACAGCCCGTAGCATGCATGATGAAACCATGCCCAAAGCAGCACATAAATCTGCACATTTCTGTTCCATGTGTGGACCGAAGTTCTGTTCAATGAAGATTAGCCAGAATGTTCGAGACTATGCCAATCAGCAGGCCAAGCCTGATCAGCCGGCAAGCTCTCAGGCCGAAATTGAAGCAGGTATGGATCAGATGAAAGCCAGCTTCCATAAGTCTGGCCAAAATCTGTACCACAAACTATAAAACTTTAAAAAAAACAGTTGTCTTCAAAAAAAACTCAGATAGGATGAAAATAAATCAATTCATTCTATCTGAGCATATGAATATTATTAAACAGGCCTCTTATAATAAAAAAGACTTTCGCATAGAGGCACGTGAGTTCTTGTACCGAGGATTTATTCAGGTGGAAAAAGTCAGCCTGCGACACCGTTTATTCCAGCAGGACAGCTCGACGCCTATTTTGCAACGCGAGCTGATTCACCGGCCAGAAGCAGCGGGTGTGCTGATCTATAACCATCAACAGCAGAAATTCGGCCTGATTGAACAGTTCCGGATTGGCGGACTGGACGATGTCGATTCACCGTGGCAACTCGAAGTGATTGCTGGCGTTCTGGATGGCGATGAAGCGCCTGAACAGTGTATCCGCCGGGAAGCACTCGAGGAATCAGGCTGTAGCTTGAATCAGTTACAGCATATTTTCAGCTTCTATCCTTCAGCGGGCGCTTGTTCCGAGTTGTTTCATCTATATGTCGCCGAAACTGAACTGCCTGAACATGGCGGGATTTTTGGCATGCCGGATGAAGGTGAAAATATCCAGCTGCATATTCTGGATTATGCAGATATTTCCGCACTACTCAGCAATGGGCGCTTAAGGAATGCACCGGTCATTATGGCCTTGCAATGGTTGCAACAACATATTCATACTGCAGGGATATGTCTAAGGGGAAAGACATGAGTTTTTCGCAGTCAAATACAACCGAACAGCCCGACTGGACCATTATCCAGATTTCTGATACCCATTTGATGGATCGGGAAGAGCTGGAATTTGCCCGGATGAATCCGGAGCAGAGTTTTCATGAAGTGATGCAGCAGATTCAGCAGCGCTTTCCCAAAATGGATGCGCTGATTCATACCGGTGATCTGGCCCAGGTGCCGGTGGAACGAACTTATCAGCGTTATTTAGACTTTATCCAGTCCTTAAACGTGCCGCATTATCAGATTCCGGGTAATCATGATGACACCCGGATCTTTCCGTTTCATCAGAATGCCAATCAGGTACATGCAATTCATTTTGGTAGCTGGACCATGATTTTGTTGAATAGTGCGGTTCAAGGCAAGGTTGATGGCTGGGTGGAACAAGCTCAGCTTGATCAATTGAACCAATTATTGCTTGAGTTTAAGCATCAGCATGTCATCATCGCTTGTCATCATCACCCTTTTGCGATGAAATCGCACTGGATTGACCAGCACCGGCTTAAAAATGCCGAAGATCTGAAAGATGTCCTGGCACGGCACCAGAATATAAAGCTGGTCTTGTTTGGTCATGTGCATCAGGATTCCTGTAATGAATGGCATGGTATCTATTTTTTATCCACGCCATCGACCAGTGTGCAGTTCAAACCTAAAAGCCAGGATTTCGCGCTAGATCAGGCGGCGCCCGGTTATCGTGTATTACATTTGAAACAAAATGGTGAGTTTGATACCTATATTGAACGGGTGGCATTGAGTCAGCAAAATATTAATACTGAAATTTCAGGTTATTAACTTTTCAATTTGTTTTTTTTGCATTACTTTATTGCAACCAAAGGAAATGTGATATGCATAGTCCAGACATCAAAGACTATCAATAAGCATAAAAAGTCTATATGATGACGGCCCCCACAGGAGGATAATCCTTCTACAGGGTGGATAAAAATTGCATATCACCATATTTTTTGCGTAGCAATCATACGCATATGATGAGGAATGCCCTAAATGGCGAATGACAACCAAAATCAAGTCTTAGACAATCAAACTGATGTTGTAGAAGAGAAAGCTGCAAAGCGCGTACGCAAATCTAAGCCTAAAACGACTGACGGTGGTTCTACTGCTAGCTTATTTGGTATTGAACCTTATCAACCTAAAAAAAATGAAGAATACATGTCTGAAGGTCAGCTTCAGCATTTCCGCCAAATTTTGCTGGCCTGGAAAGCCGAGTTGATGTCAGAAGTGGATCGTACGCTGAATACGATGCAAGATGAGAATACTGCCCTGCCTGATGTCAACGATCGTGCCACTCAGGAAGAAGAATTTGCCATTGAGCTGCGTACCCGTGACCGTGAACGTAAACTGATCCGTAAAATCGAACAGTCAATCGAAGCGATCCAGAATGATGACTATGGTTTCTGTGAAACTTGTGGCATCGAAATTGGTTTGCGTCGTTTAGAAGCTCGTCCAACGGCTACTTTATGTATTGACTGCAAAACGCTGGCGGAAATCAAAGAGAAGCAAAATAACGGTTAATGATGCTGTTGAATAATCCTCCCCTAACCCCTCCTTTAAAAAAGGAGGGGGACAATAGGATGGCTTATGTGGGTCGGTTCGCGCCATCGCCAACCGGCCCTTTGCATTTTGGCTCCCTCATTACCGCAGTTGCCAGTTATTGCGATGCCAAAGCCAACCACGGCACATGGCTGGTTCGGGTGGAAGATACCGATATTCCGCGTATTTATCCGGGCAGTGAAGAGCATATTTTGCGTGCCATGGACGCCTTTCAGCTTGAGCCAGACGGCGAAATCATTTTCCAGAAAGACCGTTTAGATATTTATGCAGATGTGATCGAACAATTACGTCAGCAGGGTCTGGTTTATGCCTGTCAATGTACCCGTAAAATGCTCGGTTCCAATCATATCTATCAGGATACCTGCCGTGACCTAGCTCTGGCATTCGACAATCAAGCGATCCGTTTAAAAGTCGAAGATATCGAAATCTGTTTTGAAGATCAATTACAAGGTCGACACTGCTCAAAGCTGAAGAAAGATCTGGGAGACTTTGTCTTAAAACGTCGTGACGGGATTATTAATTATCAGCTGGCGGTAGTGGTCGATGACTATCTGCAAGGCATGACCCATGTGGTACGTGGTGCTGACCTGCTGGACAATACCGAACGGCAAATCTATCTGGGGCAGTTGCTCGGTTATCCGCGTCTGAATTATATGCATCTACCCCTGGCGATGAATGATCAGGGACAAAAACTCTCAAAACAGAATCTGGCCCAAGCACTGGATTTAAGTCAGGCCCCACAACTCTTAAAACAGGCACTTAATGCTTTGCATCAGGCTGAAGTTGATCTGGATACGCCACAACGCATGCTGCAACAGGCGGTTGCGCAATGGAACATTGAACGGATTCCACATACAACAGCGCTACAAGGTTGTTATCAATAAAAACCTGTTTTGGCTTAAGCTAGAATTCTAGAATTAAAATCAGAGAGGAAAAGCAGATGTTTTTTATTTTTGGATTCGGCCCTAAAACCAAAACTATTGAAAAGAGCCAGTTCCTGTGTCCAGTCTGCCGAACCCGTACAGGCTATGAGCTGAAACAGCAACGTCATTATTTTTCTTTGTTTTTTATTCCATTGATTCCACTTTCCAAGCCTAAAACTGCTTTTGTGACCTGTTCCAATTGCGGAACTGCAATGCCGAGCACAGTGCTTGACCATGCTCAGCCGGAGCCCGGGTCCAACTCCAATCTAGAAGCTTGATTCTTCCCGGCTTGGATTGACCTGCCGAGTGGTCGAATCAATTTTCAGCACTAAACTGATCATCACCGCACAGATAATCAATGATGAACCCCCATAACTAATAAATGGCAGGGTCAAACCTTTGGTCGGTAACACGCCCATATTCATACCGGCATTCACCAGAATCTGTAACAGGAAAATGATACAGATCCCATAGGCCAGATAGCCGGCGCGTAGATATTGATGTTGCAAGGCACGATGTCCGATCCGGATACAGCAGACCAGCATGGTAAAAGACAGGATCAGGATGGTCGCAATACCTAAAAAGCCAAATTCCTCACCTAAAATCGCCAGCATAAAATCAGTATGCGCTTCAGGCAGATAAGACATTTTCTGAATGCTGTGCCCCAATCCAACCCCGGCCCACTCACCACGGCCGAAGGCCATTAGTGCATTCGAGAGCTGATAACCGCTACCCAGTGGATCTTCCCATGGATTTGAAAAAGACATCAAACGCTGCAAGCGATAAGGCTCTAATAAAATCGCTGCGGCAAATGCACCGACCAAGGTCATAAAGGCCACACCAAACTGAATCCACGGCGCACCCGCGAGGAAAAACACGCCAAGCATGGTCAAGGTAATCACCACGGTTGCCCCCAAGTCCGGCTCAAGAATAATCAAACCGACGGTCACACCCATAATCGCACTTAAACGAACCAAACCTTTAATATTGTTCCGGACTTCTTCCGCACGGCGTACCACATAGTCCGCGGTAAAAATCGCCATCATCACTTTCGCCACTTCCGAGGCCTGCAAGGTAAATCCGGCCACCCGAATCCAGCGCTTGGAACCATTGACCTCAGTCCCGACCACCAGCACGGCCACCAACAGTACAATGGTAATAATCCACAAAAAGAAGGTGTTATTAAACCAGACCTTTAAGGGAATTTTATAGGTTAGATAGGCGGCTACTGCTGCCACAAAAATCGAAATGCCATGGCGGCTAATATAATGAAAGGCATTTTCATGCATACGTTCAGCATAAGGCATCGAGGCCGATGCCACCATGATCGAACCAATACACAGTAAAGCCAATACACAGAAAATTAGTACATTCCGTGGATTTAGCTCAGCGGGGAGCTTGGGTACCCACTGGCTATAAAATTGGTTTAGTTTATTGATCGTAGTCTGAGCAAACCCAGCCATATCACGAATCCTTGTTATTCTTAATTGAGTTCATTCACATACGCAACAAACTTGCGACCACGCTCAGGATAACCCGAGAACATATCAAAACTTGCGCATGCAGGAGACAATAGCACGACATCATCTGCCTGGGTGTGCTTTTGGCAGATTTCTACGGCCTGCTGCAAACTCTCTGCATGAACCAGCTCAGTCGTGCCCCTAATCGCTGCTTCGATGATCGGACGGTCTTCACCAATCAGCACTGCAATCTTGGCATATTTACTCAATGATTCACGCAAAGCCTTAAAGTCCTGTCCTTTGCCCTGTCCACCGAGAATAATCGCAACTTTGCCACCTTGGGCTTCAATCGCCATACCGAGACCATCGAGAGCCGCCAAGGTTGCACCGATGTTGGTGCCTTTGGAGTCGTTATAATAACGTACGCCCTGCACTGCTTTGACAAATTCGCAGCGATGTTCCAGACCTTTGAAGGTTTTTAAAGTGTTTAGCATGCTGTCCAATGGCAAACCAATCGCTTCACCGAGTGCCAGACAAGCCAGGGCATTGGCAACATTATGCGTGCCCTGCATATACATCTCGGTACTTTTTAACAGACGTTCACGACCACGCGCCAACCAGATGCCACCATCGGTATCTTTAAGAATCCCGTACTGGTTCATATCGGGTGCATTCAGGCCAAAACTTTGCATCGGCGTCACATCTGGCACCAAAGGACGGGTCAAAGAATCATCCCGGTTATACACCACTTTTTTCACACCCTGAAAAATCCGGTGCTTGGCGGTGTGATAGCCCATCATATCGCCATGCCGATCCAGATGATCTTCACTCATGTTCAGTACCACCGCCACTTCAGCCGCCAGATTTGAAGTAGTTTCCAGCTGAAAACTGGATAATTCTAAGATATATAACTCAGGATCATCTTTGGTTAAATCCAGTGCAGGACGTCCCAGATTGCCACCGACCGCGACTTTTTTGCCAGCATCGGCTGCCATTAAGCCAATCAAAGTGGTCACTGTACTTTTGGCATTGGAACCGGTAATCGCGACAATGGGCTTATCCGTAGCACGGCGTAAAATCTGGATTTCACTCACCACAGGAATACCCTGCGCCATCGCCGCCTGAATTTCTGGCAATTTTGGATCCAGTCCCGGACTGATCACGATTTCTTCTGCAGACAGCAACAGCTCGGCATCAAACTGGCCGAAACTGGTCTGGACTTCGGCCGGAATCTGGTCATGTCCCGGGGGGGTGGCTCTAGAATCCGTTACTGCAACGCGGTAGCCCTGGTCATGTAAGAAATTGACTGCTGCAACACCTGATATTCCGAGTCCTGCAACGACTTTTAACCCACCACGTTGTATTAACATTTTCGCCCCATATTTTGGTCTATTTTGAAACTGACGAAATGGTAGCACTTTGCTGTTTTGAATGCCTTTTCTGATTGAGCTTTCTGCATATTTTTTTGTGTCCATGCGTAAAAAAACCGTCATGCTCATGACGGTTTTTAAAATTACAGCCAAAAAGGAACTTATTTCCATTTGACCGCTTGCTGGGCCGGCTTTTCCTGTGCACTTTGCTCCGACACCGGACAGGCACAGTTGCCACCACAGCCTGCAGCCATACCCGGTTGCAGCCATTTGGCCAGACGCGTCCAGCCTTTTGCTGCGCAGGCATCAGACAGCTTCTGGAAGACTGAGTGAGAGGTGTTCGGAAACACCTTTTTAAATACCACCAGCGCACTCCACAGCACCAGTGCCGCCACAATCAGAATTTCAATCATCTCAATCTCCCATGCATATACTCAGGCAAGCTCAACGGGCCGAGGCCAACCTGAGATTAGCCCAAATAATATGAAGCAATTTGATAAGTCAGGAATGACATGAAATATGCCAAGCCAAACAGGTAAACCGTCATGATACTGACCGTTTTCCAGGAACCAGTTTCACGTTTGACTGTCGCCAAAGTTGCCAGACAATGCGGTGCATAAATAAACCACACCAGTAAAGACAGACCTGTCGCCACTGACCAGCCCAGATCACCACCACTACTGATGAGTGAAGAGAGACCTTCGGACATTGCATCGTCATCTACGGCAGACAGTGCATAGACAGTGCCCAATGCAGCAACCACCACTTCACGTGCTGCCATGGCTGGAATCAAGGCAATACAGATCTGCCAGTTAAAACCGAGCGGTGCAAAGATTGGCTGCATCAGATGACCGAGCATACCTGCCAGTGAATAATCAATCGCCGGCAAAGTCGCACCTTCTGGGGGTTGCGGGAAGGTACACAGGAACCAGAGTACAATCGATAAGGCAAAGATGATACCGCCGACCCGCTTCAAGAAGATTTTGCCGCGATCCAGCAAGCCGATCCAGACATTTTTCAGATCCGGGAAACGGTAGCTTGGCAGCTCCATCAACAGCATGTGCTGGGATTTATCTTTATGGAAAAATTTCAGTACAAAAGACACCGCCAGAGCACTGACAATACCCGCCATATACAGGCCAAATAACACCAGACCTTGCAGGTTCATAAAACCCCAGACAGTTTGCTGTGGAATGAAAGCTGCAATCAGCAAGGCATATACCGGCAAACGTGCTGAACAGGTCATCAGCGGTGCCACAAAAATCGTGGTTAAACGATCTCGCGGATCACTGATGGTACGCGATGCCATGATGCCCGGAATGGCACAGGCAAAGCTGGACAATAACGGAATAAAGGCACGGCCTGACAGGCCCGCTTTAAACATCAGCTTATCGAGCAAGAAGGCTGCTCGTGGTAAATAACCTGATTCTTCCAAGACTAGAATAAAGAAGAACAGAATCAGAATCTGTGGCAGGAATACCACCACCCCGCCGGCACCAGCAATAATCCCGTCCACCACCAGACTATTCAGTAAAGGATGAGCAATATATTCACCGAGGAATTCACCGAGCCAACCAAAGAAGGTTTCGATGCCATCCATAAACGGCGCAGCCCAGGCAAATACCGCTTGGAAAATCACGAACATCATTACAGCCAGGCTGAGTAGACCCAGTACCGGATGTAAAAAAATTCTGTCGAGAAAATCAGTACGTTTGTCTTCCTGATCGACGAAATTGACCACGTCGTTCAGAATGACTTCTACCTGCTGATGCGGGTCACCCTTTAAGCCACTCAGTTCAGTCTGCGGTACCGAGAATTTTCCCTGATCCAGGGCATTCTTCAGGTTTTCAATCCCTGAACTGCGTACCGCTACAGTTTCCACCACGGGCACGCCGAGACGTTCAGACAGCTTCTGGGTATTGATTTGCATCCCACGACGGCGTGCTTCATCCATCATGTTGAGTACAACCAGAATCGGACGACCCAAAGCAATCATTTCTAGGACCAGACCCAGATGCAGTTTCAGGTTAGTGGCATCTACTACACATAAGAATGCATCCTGCTGCTGTTCTTCTGCGATTTTACCTTGCACCACATTACGGGTGATTTCTTCATCCGGACTGGTCGCATCCAGACTATAAGTTCCTGGCAAATCCAGTACCCGCACAGCTTTGCCTGAAGCAAGCTGAAACGTACCGACTTTACGTTCAACCGTGACCCCCGCATAGTTACCAACTTTTTGGCGTGTTCCGGTTAAATGGTTGAATAATGAAGTTTTACCGCAGTTAGGGTTACCGACAAGGGCAATACGTAATGTATCACTCATGCCGACACCGCCTGTTCGATTTCAATTTTGGCTGCTTCTGATTTACGCAAAGCAAAACGGGTAAATCCAACTTGAATCAAAATGGGATCTCCACCAAAAATACCTTTCGTAATCACCTGTACCTTCGTACCCGGCACAAAGCCTAGAGTTTCCAAACGACTCGCGACGACATCGTGTAGAGCACTTTCACCATCAGTTGTTCGACTCACTTTTCGAATGATGGCAATTTGTTTTGCTTTTAAATCAGACAAACGCACCGTGAAATTCCTGAACTATTTTGTACAGTATACAAACAAATGAGAATAATTAACAAATAAGATTGATTACATGCTGAATTAGTTTTTATATCACATCGACAGTCTGGTGAAATTAAACTACAGTGGAGAATACCTATTAAATTCATCGCTTTTTCAGATCAGATCCTTTCACCCTATGCTGAATAAAAAACCCCGTATTCCCGCCCCGGTTCAAATTCCTGAAGCCTTGAGCTATTTACAGGGTTTTCGTGATTATCTGATTGCGCAAACGGTTAGTCCACACACCCGAAATGCCTATTTATCTGATTTGCTGCAATGTGCAGAATGTCTGAGCAAGCCTTTGCCAGAATGGACCCATGACGATATTTCCGATGTATTGATTGCACTGACCAAACAGCAAAAAAGCCCACGCTCAATTGCCCGCTGTCTGTCAGCCTTGCGTTCATTTTATAAATTTCTGCGTGAACAGAAGCTGCGTAGTGATAATCCGGTGGCAGCGCATAAAACCCCGAAGCTTGGCCGTGCCTTGCCCAAAGATTTGTCTGAAGCCGATGTTGAGGCCTTGATTGATGCCCCCGATATCAATACTGCTTTAGGCCTGCGTGACCGTGCCATGTTTGAAGTGCTGTATGCTTGCGGTTTACGTGTCACTGAACTGATTAACTTACGTCTGGAACTGATTAACTTAAAACAGGGCTATTTACGCATCGTCGGTAAAGGCAATAAAGAACGGCTGGTACCGATGGGACACATGGCCTGTGAATGGGTGGAAAAATATCTGAATGAAGCCCGTCCACAACTGTATAAGACCTCAACCGATTATCTGTTTTTGACTCAGCATGGCGGCATCATGAGCCGGCAAAATTTCTGGTATGCGATTAAACGCTATGCTTTACAGGCCGGGATTGCATCCGAGCTGTCACCGCACACCTTGCGGCATGCCTTTGCGACGCATCTGCTCAATCATGGCGCAGATTTACGTGTGGTACAGATGCTGCTTGGACATAGTGACCTGTCGACCACCCAGATTTATACCCATGTCGCGCAAGTGCGGATGCAGCAGCTGCATGCAGCGCATCATCCACGGGCTTAAAACATCTACATATGGAATAAACTGAGAAGTTTGACGTGTTTGTATTTTTTTTTGTTATGCTAATGCTCTGTTTTTAGTCCAAGAAGAAAAGGGTTATTTATGACATTTGCCCGCTCAAAAGTTTTTATGGCTTGTACACTTGCTGCTGGTTTGGGGCTTAGCGCATGTTCCAATTCCGATAACAACACTAAAAAGCAAGATACACTGACTGCAAGTGCACCAGCAACGGGAGAAGCCTCTACCCTGACCGAACGCAATGCACAACAGCGTCTGGTCTCTACCTTGGAAAAGCATTTCAAAACTGCGGGGATCAGTGCCAAAATTACCGATATTAAAACCACCGAAGTACCGAACCTGTTCTGGGTCAGTCTGGAAGGTATGTCTGCGGTCTATGTCACCAGCGATGGTAAATACCTGATTCAGGGCGACGTGATCCGACTCGGTGATAAACAGCTGCATAATGTCAGTGAAAACCTGCAAGCCGGAATCAACAACAAACTCTTTGCCGAACTGAAAGCAGAAGATCTGCTGATCTATCCGGCCAAAGGCAAGGCCAAGCATGTGGTCTATGTCTTTACCGATGTCAGCTGTCCGTATTGCCATAAATTCCATGAACAAATGGATGAAATGAATAGTAAAGGTATTGAAGTTCGTTATATCGCCTGGCCGCGTGGTGAACAGCATATGCCGGCCATGGAAGCAATCTGGTGTAGTGCTGACCGTCATAGTGCTTTTGATCAGGCCATTGCCGGCGCACAAATTAGTGCAGAGAAATGTGAAAATCCTGTTCAAGATCAATATCACATGGGCCTGAATATGGGCGTCAATGGCACCCCTGCCATTTATAGTTCGGAAGGGGTTTACCTCGGCGGATATCTGTCTAGCGCTGAATTATTGAAGCGACTTAAATAACTCATTTTAATACGTTATTTAACTTTATTTTATACATAAAGATATTCTGAAATGACCCTAGAGTCATGGCGTTTTTTTAGCTATGATCTAGGTTCTCGTAAAAAACTGTTTATTTGGAGTGTGACGTGAAACCAGTTCGTCTGGCTATCCTCGGTCTTGGTACTGTAGGTGGTGGTGCCTTGAAACTATTAAAAGAAAATGCTGCTGAGATTAAACGTCGCACCGGTCGTGAAATTGAAATTACCTATGTAGGCACCCGTCGTCCACGTCCTGATCTGGACCTACCTGCATCAGTGAAACAAAGTGCAGACTTGATGGACATCGTGCGTCAACCTGACGTAGACGTGGTGGTCGAAGTCATGGGCGGGATTCATCCTGCTTTTGAAATTATTATGGAAGCCATGAAACATGGCAAGCATATTGTCACTGCCAACAAGGCGCTATTGGCTGAACATGGGAATGAGCTGTTTAAAGCGGCTGAAGACAACGCCGTGCAGATTGCCTATGAAGCGGCAGTGGCTGGCGGTATTCCCATTATTAAAGTGATTCGTGAAGGTCTGGCGGCCAACAAGATTGAATGGCTGGCGGGCATCATCAATGGTACGGGGAACTTCATTCTCAGCGAAATGCGTGAAAAAGGCCGTACTTTTGAAGACGTACTCAAAGAAGCACAAGAACTCGGATATGCCGAAGCCGATCCAACCTTTGACGTGGAAGGTATTGATGCTGCACATAAGCTGACCATTCTGGCTTCATGTGCCTTTGGTATTCCGCTACAGTTTGACAAAGTCTTTACTGAAGGCATTGGCAAAGTCACTGCACAAGATGTGAAATATGCAGAAGACCTCGGTTTCCGTATCAAACACCTGGGAATTGCACGCCGCACCGATGCCGGGATTGAACTCCGTGTTCATCCAACCCTGATTCCTGAAGAAGAACTGATTGCCAACGTCAATGGCGTGAAAAATGCCGTACTGGTACAAGCCAATGCGGTTGGCCCAACGCTCTACTACGGCGCAGGTGCGGGTGCAGGCCCAACGGCTTCTGCTGTGGTCGCAGACGTGGTGGATATTGTCCGTGATATCATTTATACCGAAGACGGTGCCGGAACCATTCCGCAACTGGCCTTTGAAGCCCTGACCGATTTACCGATCTTGAGTCGTGAACAAATGACCACCGGCTATTACATCCGTATTAATGCCGAAGATCAAATGGGCGTGCTTGCCGATGTCACCACGATCCTCAGTCGTGCCGGAATCAGTATTGATGCCATCATGCAGCAACCTCGCTTAAAAGACCTTATTCCGATCGTGATTCTGACCGATCCTATCGTCGAATCAAAAATGGATGCAGCGCTCTCACAAATTCAAGCATTACCCGTCATTCATGGCGAAATTGTACGAATTCGTTTAGAATCGCTTGATAATTAATCGGGTTAAGGGGAGTATTTCCTCTTGCCAAGCTCTACACACAATTGGAACATCATCATGTCGAATGCCAATCGTTATACTGGTTTAGTTGACCGCTATCGCGACCGTTTACCAGTGTCTGCAACTACTCGTGCGATCTCTTTGGGTGAGGGTAATACTCCACTGATCAAGCTTGAGAATATTCCACGCATTATTGGTAAAGATGTTGAAATTTATGTGAAGTACGAGGGCTTAAACCCGACTGGTTCATTTAAAGACCGCGGTATGACTATGGCGGTGACCAAAGCCGTTGAAGAAGGCTCTAAAGCCATCATCTGTGCATCCACTGGTAATACTTCTGCTGCTGCGGCTGCATACGCTGCTCGTGCCGGTATCAAAGCATTTGTACTCATCCCGGAAGGCAAAATTGCCATGGGTAAAATGGCCCAAGCGATGATGTATGGTGCAATCACCATGCAAATTCGTGGTAACTTCGATGACGGCATGCGTCTGGTGAAGGAAGTTGCTGATCAGGCACCGGTAACGATTGTAAACTCAATCAACCCGTACCGCCTGCAGGGTCAAAAAACCATTGCTTACGAGATCGTTGAAGCTTTAGGTCGTGCCCCGGATTACCACTGCCTGCCAGTGGGTAACGCAGGTAATATCACTGCACACTGGATGGGCTATACCGAAGCGGTGGCCAATCAGTCGAAAGAAGAATTTGAGCAAGTGATTTACGATGCTGAAACCGATGCTTTCACTGGTCCTAAACCGGCTGGCTTGCCAATCATGGCCGGTTACCAAGCGTCTGGTGCTGCTCCGTTCCTGCGTGGTGGTCCAGTAGAAAATCCGGAAACTGTTGCAACTGCAATTCGTATTGGTAATCCGCAAAGCTTCAATCATGCCAAAGCTGTCGTTCGTGATTCAAACGGCTGGTTTGATGAACTGACGGATGCTGAGATTCTTGAAGCGCAACGTCTGCTGTCGATGTATGAAGGTGTATTCGTAGAACCTGCATCTGCTGCGTCTGTTGGCGGTGCAATCCGTGATATCAAAGCAGGTAAAATCGCTGAAGGTTCAGTAATCGTATGTACCGTAACCGGTAATGGTCTAAAAGATCCAGATACCGCGATCAAACAATGTGCCGATGCGGTGATGCTGTCTATCGACGCAACCATGGCTCAGGTAAAAGACTCTATTCTGTCGAACATGTAATTTCAGCCAGAATAAAAAACCCTGCATTTGCAGGGTTTTTTATGAGCGCAGAGATTAGATTCGTTTTGGTTGCTGGCTCACCCAGCTCATCAAACGGGTCGCATCATTGGTACGCGCCTGTGAGCTATTTGCACCTAACAGTACCACTGCCACCGGACGGTTATTCAGGGTCGTATGCATCACCACACAGCGCCCTGCTTCATTAATAAAACCGGTTTTAGAAATATTGATATTCCAGCCGCCGTTACGCACCAGTGCATTGGTATTATTCGATTTCAGTACACGATAACCCAAGTTAAAGTCATAGCTTGGTGTGGTCGAGAATTGACGAATCAAACCATATTGAGAAGCGGTATTCACTAAAATACCCAAATCACGTGCTGATGCCACATTTCCAGGGTGTAAGCCGGTTGATTCCATAAAGCGGGATGAATTCATGCCTAAGGCCTTGGCCTTACTGTTCATCGCTGCAATAAATGCACTGCGACCACCTGGATACGTTCGCGCCAAGGCTGCAGCTGCCGGGTTTTCAGACTTCATTAGAGCAAACAATAAAGCTTCGGCACGGTTCATGCTATCGCCAGCACGTAAGGTCGAGCTTGAGCTTTTACAACCTGCGCAAGAGAAATCAGCCTGTTGCAGCGTGATTTTTTCTGACATGTTTAAACGTGCATCGGAAATCACCACTGCTGTCATTAATTTGGTAATAGATGCAATCGGCAAAGCGGTATTGGTGTTTTTGCTAAACAGCACCTCACCGGTTTGCGCATCCATAACCAATGCAGCACGGGCATTTACAGAGGGTTGATTGCTATAACTGTTTGTATCAAAAATCTGTGTTGTTTTTGCTGGTTGCTGAACACTGACCGACTGCTGGGTGCTCGGTACACTCTGACGCAAGGTCGTGGTCACGGTGGCTGAACCGGGTGGCGAAGGCTCATCAGCAGCCACACGGAAATCATCACTCATCAGCTGATTGACTTCCTCAGAAGACCAACTAATGCTGGATCCGCCCTCTGTCGTGCCAGAATTCATAATGATTTCAGCAAAACTTGTCGCACTCATGCTGACTAACACGGACAGGCCCAATACATGCCTTAAAGACTTGTTTATTTTCTTCACTATTTCTTCACTCAACTAACAGAGGTAAGATTGATTTGCGTATTACCTCTAATATGCCTTACATTTAAACACATTGCAGAACATTTTTTGATCTTGACACTGTGTGATAAGTTTCAGATTTTATCTTGCGAATAGGATTGCTAATTTTGTACTTTCATTGCAAGCTTATTTTGCTTTATGTAACAAAAAAATGATTTTTTTAACAGAGGGAGAGCGTAGGTGATCACAGTTTTAGTTGTGGACGACCATGAATTAGTACGTACTGGAATTTGCAGAATGCTGGAAGACCATGCGGAGGTTCAGGTGATTGGACAGGCTGAATCTGGTGAAGAAGCGATTTCTCTGGTTCGTCAGCATCATCCGAATGTGGTTTTACTGGATGTGAATATGCCGGGCATTGGTGGCGTAGAAACCACGCGTCGTCTGCTTCAGAGCGCCCCTGAAACCAAAGTACTGGCTGTCAGCGGTCTGGCAGAAGAACCCTATCCTTCGCTGTTATTAAAAGCCGGAGCCAAAGGTTATATTACCAAAGGGGCGCCGATTTCAGAAATGGTTCGCGCCATCAATAAAGTCATGCAAGGCGGTAAATATTTTAGTGCCGACATTGCAGAACAGTTAGCGAGTTCTTACCTTTCTGATACACAGCAATCGCCTTTTGATGCACTGTCAGAACGTGAAATGCAAGTGGCGATGATGGTGGTGAACTGTATCAGCGCTCAGGAAATTGCTGACAAGCTCTTTGTCAGCGTCAAAACCGTAAATACTTATCGTTATCGTATTTTTGAAAAACTGAATATTGATAGTGATGTCAAACTGACGCATCTGGCCATGCGCTATGGACTCATTAAACCCTAGCCTTTAACGAGTTCCGGTGCATATGGCACAACCATCTAGTTACTCTGCTCTCAACCGATATCATCTTGGTATCTGGTATAGCGCTTATCGCCTGCTGATCAGCACTGGCCTGCTGCTTATTTTTCTACTGACCTACCCCGAACTGACCAGCGACTACCAATATCCGCAGCTGTATTATTATGCGCTGGGAATCTGGGTAGCAATCAATACGGTACAGCTGTTCGCGTTGAAGTGGATCAGACGTCTGATCCAGCCGCAGCTGATCATGATTTTCTTTGTTGATGTCTGCCTATTAAGTTTGCTGACCTTGGCCAGCAATGGTCCGAATCTGCAAATCGGGCTGCTGTTCGTGATTACCATTTTTTCTGCATCTTTATTATTAGATGCAAAAAAAGCATTGGTCTTCACCCTGATTGCCGTCATTAGCATTATCTATCAGCATTTTATCGGCAGTATTTTTGCATTTTCCTCACTTAGCAATATCAGTAATAGCGCCCTGCTGGCCTTTTTGTTTTTTGTCGTCTATGGCACCGGGCAAATTGCCGTGCGCCGTTTTCAGATTCTGGAAAACCTGAACTTCTCTCAATCGCTGGAACTTCATCGCTTACAGAATATTAACCGTTATATTCTGGAGCAAATTGAAACCGGTTATCTGGTTCTGGATGAAAATTATCATGTGGTACTCAGTAATCCTGCTGCCTGTCATCTGCTTGGGATTGAATCCAAATACGGTCTGGAAAAATTTACCTTATACCAGTCACAGCCGGATTTATTTGAACTGATCCATTTTGAAACGCTGGAAAATGGTGAACGCTTTCAGTTTGAATCCCAGCAAAGTCGCTATAACATTCATGTCCAGGTACAAAAGCTGATTGTACCGCATCAAACCCTAACGCTACTGGTATTACAGGATGCCAAAAAACTCAATCAGCAAGTGCAACAACTCAAACTTGCCGCACTGGGGCAGCTTTCGGCCAGTATTGCGCATGAAATTCGTAATCCATTGGCAGCTATTGTGCAGGCCAATGATTTATACCTTGACTCTGACAATGAACAACAACAAGTACTCAACCAGATGATTGGCCGGCAGGCGACCCGGATTGACCGGATTATTCAGGACACACTGAATATGGTCAAAAATAAAGAAACCCATCCGGTGCCGATTCATCTCAATGAATTTATCCCGTTATTTATCCAGGAAGATCTGGCTGATATTCGTGATCAGATTCAATTTAATATTGATGTCTCGCTGGCGATTCAGTTTGATGAGGCACAATTCCGGCAAATCCTGATTAATCTGATTCGCAACGCCATCCGTCACAATTCAGCAGATGCCAATTACATTCAGCTGAATATACATCCCTATGAACATCGGGTCTGGATTGATATCCGGGATTTCGGCTCAGGTGTAGCCATACACGACCAGGCCCTATTATTTCAACCTTTTTTCAGCACCTCGATTAGTGGAACCGGATTAGGACTGTACTTATCACATAGTTTTTGTGAAGCAAATCAGGCACAATTAAACTATATACAACAAGAACAGGGCGCATGCTTTCGCATTAGCTGCCAACGTATTACGGTATAAAGGGGTTTAAGGGAAATGAGTGTGGAACAACAGCCACTGGTGCTCTTGGTGGATGATGAAGAAGATTTATGCACCCTCATGCAAATGTCGTTGCTGCGGATGGGGATTCGTACGCACATCGCACATTGTCTGCAAGATGCTAAAAAATGTCTTGCAGATCATCAATATGATGCCTGTTTAACTGACCTGAACTTGCCCGATGGCAATGGTTTGGAGTTACTGGAGTGGATTGGCCATCTCTACCCTGCACTTCCGGTCGCGGTTCTGACCGCCTATGGCAACATGGAAATCGCGATTGCTGCACTCAAGGCCGGTGCCTTTGACTTTGTCAGCAAACCGATCAATCAGAAACATCTGGAACAGCTGCTACAAAAAGCACTGAATAAACCGGTGGATTATTCCCATAATAATCCAAATGATGCTTTAGAACATAAAATGCTGATTGGGCAATCGATACCGATTCAGCACTTACGTATTACCTTACAAAAAATTGCCCGCTCACAGGCACCGGTTTTTATTACTGGCGAATCGGGAACTGGCAAGGAAGTGGTGGCCAATCTGGTCCATCGCCTGAGCAACCGTAATGAAGGCCCTTTTATTGCAATTAACTGTGGTGCGATTCCCACTGAACTGATGGAAAGCGAACTGTTTGGGCATAAGAAAGGCAGCTTTACTGGCGCCGCTCAGGACAAACAGGGGCTGATTCAATCGGCACATGGCGGCAGCCTGTTTCTGGATGAAATTGCCGAATTACCACTTGCTATGCAGGTCAAACTGTTACGTGCCGTACAGGAAAAACGTATTCGTCCCCTCGGTTCAGATACTGAAATTGATGTGGATTTCCGCGTCATCAGTGCCACGCATCAGGATCTGGAAGCCTTGGTACAACAAGGCAAATTCCGTCAGGATTTATATTTCCGTATTCATGTGATGGATCTGACTTTACCGCCGCTGCGTGAACGGAGTCAGGATATTCTCTTGCTGGCCGAACATTTTATTCAGAAGATTTGCCAGGAATGGGGCATTGCCAATAAAAAACTGACAGAACGCAGTAAAGAATTTTTATTGGAACAATATTATCCGGGTAATGTTCGTGAATTGCGTAATATTATGGAACGTGCAATTACCTTGAGTGATGAAGAACGGATTGATCTTCAGCACCTGCAAAGTGCACCGTTACGTCAGGCTCTTAACAGCGCTCAGGAGATGAATACGCTCACGAGCGAGATCATTGCGACTGACACCCTGATTGCCCCGAGAAAGCTCCCTGAAGAAGGCCTAGAGCTATATTTAGAAAAGATTGAAAAAGAAGTTCTACTCAATGCGCTGAATCTAACGCACTGGAACCGCACACTGGCCGCGAAAAAGCTCGGTATGTCATTCCGCTCCCTACGCTATCGTTTGAAAAAGTTCGGACTGGATACTGAGGAAGACGAATAATTATTTTTGCAGGAGCAGCAGGTCTGTGACGTGTTCCAGATAGCTCTCCTCACGCATTTCCTGCTTAAACGGATAACTGAAATGTGGCTGCACGCCCCGCCCTTCAATCATCTGACCACTCGGACTGAAGTATTGTGCCACTGTCATTTGTAAAGCAGAACCATTACTCAGTGGAAATAGCTTTTGTACCACACCTTTGCCATAGCTTTGCTCACCGACCACCCAAGCCCGGCTATGTTCTTTCAATGCTGCCGTAAAGACTTCAGCTGCCGAAGCTGAACGGTTATTAATCAGAACGCCCACTTTCAGATTCTGAAATTCAAAACTTGGCAGCGCCTGAAATTGCTGATTGCCTTCCGAACGGCTTTGGGTCGAGACAATCACACCCTGATTCAAAAATAAATCGGCCGATTCTACTGCGGCAGAAAGTAAGCCACCCGGGTTATTGCGTAGATCAAACATCACCGCTTTTAAGCGTCTGTCAGAATAGCTTTCAATCAGGCGCTTGATTTCATTGGCTGTATCTTGCTGGAAAACTTTGACCTGCAATACCAGTACCTGATTATTGTGCAGACTGGATTTAATTTCAGTATCGAGCTTGGTATTCCTTACCAGACGAACCACCGGACTTTGCGGGGAAAGCTGTATGCTCAGCGTAGAGCCGACCGCCCCGCTCAATAACTGTCGCACCTGCTCCTGATTCAGGCTACTCAGTACCTGATCATCAATTTTATAGACCGTGACACCATTACGCAGTCCCTGCTTGGCAGAGTCGGCATCGGCGCTCAATCCCTGCACCATCCATTGCTTCATCTGCGAGTTAAATTGCAGATCGAAATCAATGCTGGCCAGATCACCTTCAGTATATTCACGTAGCTGCTTATAATCTTCAGGAGACAAATAACGCGAATAGCGGTCTAAGCCACTGACCAGCCCTTGGATTGCCTGTTGGAACAAGGCGTCGTCATTTTTGTCTTGAATATAATTGTCTTTGACGATGCCGTAAATTTGTACAAATTCTTGAATGGATGCCACAGGAATTTCAGTATAAACCTGACTATCCATTTCCATATCATCGAATACCGGCTCTTTTGAGCCCGCACCCCAGGCCGAATGACTCAAACACATCAGTAAGCATGGTATAACGACAGACTTCCAATGTGTTGTTGCCATTTTTTACCTTTCTTTAAAATCTTATCGAAAATTATTGATTCAGTTCAATCAGGTTGCGACCTTGCATTTCCGCAGGGACTGGAACTTGCATCAGACTTAATAAGGTCGGTGCGACATCTGCCAATACGCCACCTTCTGCGATCGTGGCCTGAGTTGGACCTACATAAATAAATGGAACCAATTCAGTGGTATGTTGAGTATGCACCTGACCACTGTGATAGTCCTGCATCTGCTCTACATTACCATGATCGGCAGTGATAAGCATATGACCTTTTTGCGCCATCACCGCCTCATAAACCCGGCCTAAGCAGGTATCGACCGCTTCAACCGCTTTCACTGCGGCATCAAAAACACCGGTATGACCGACCATATCACCATTGGCATAGTTCACCACCAGCAGGTCAAATTCGCCTGAATTGATCGCAGCGACCAGCTCATCAGTCACTTCATAAGCACTCATTTCCGGTTTGATGTCATAAGTTGCTACATTTGGCGATGGAATCAGGATACGTTTTTCACCCGGATATTCATCTTCACGACCGCCACTAAAGAAGAACGTCACGTGTGCATATTTTTCAGTTTCAGCAATACGCAATTGGGTTTTACCCAGATTTGATAGGTATTCACCAATCGAGTTGACCAACGCTTCTGGCATATAGGCCACAGGCGCATCAATCGTTGCTTGGTAACGCGTCAACATCACAAACTTGGCTAAGTTCGGCACCACTTTACGTGCAAATCCAGCAAAATCTTTTTCTACAAATGCGCGAGTCAATTCACGGGCACGATCGGCACGGAAGTTCATGAAGACCACGCTGTCGCCATCCTGAATTTTTGCCAGCTCACCAATGCGGGTGGCTTTGACAAATTCATCCGACTCATCTGCGGCATAAGCCTGTTCCAGACCTTGAACTGCGGTGGCAGCTGTACGGGCCGCTTCGCCTTCAGTCAATAAACGATAGGCCTGTTCGACGCGATCCCAACGGTTGTCACGATCCATCGCGAAGTAACGACCAATCATGCTGGCAATACGACCTTGACCTGGATATTGTGCAAACAGCGCATCCAGTTTTTCCAATGACGGCTGGGCACTTCGTGGCGGCGTATCACGACCATCCAGGAAAGCATGCAAATAAACTTTGACACCACGTTTGAGTGCCAGTTCAGCCATCGCAACAATATGGTCTTCATGCGAATGCACACCGCCTTGAGATAAAAGGCCGAGCAAATGCACTGCACCACCTGAAGCTTTGGCTTTTTCAACCGCATCGACGAGTACTTCATGATTGAAGAAATCACCGGTACGAATGTCTTTGGTAATCCGGGTAAAATCCTGATACAGCACACGACCTGCACCGAGGTTCATATGTCCGACTTCCGAGTTCCCCATCTGGCCATCTGGCAGACCAACATCTTCGCCTGAACCCGAGATCAAACCATGCGGATGCTTGTCCTGCATTGCAGTTAAATTTGGTCGTTTAGCTGCTAAAAACGCGTTGTCTTCGACCGCTTCGCGATGACCCACACCATCCATAATCACCAAAACGTGAGGGATTTTGCCAGCAGTTGCATCCGTCATAATGAAATACTCTGTTCGTCTACGAATTAATCGCTCTATTTTAGCGAAGTTTGCAAAAAGAGGCCATGACCAGAGTATGGTTTAAGCCACTCATCGCGATTGATTTGTTCTATTTTCCTGGGTCTTAGCGTGCCCGATGCAGCAGGTAACCCCCAATACCGAACATGATCAGAATCGGAATAAAGACAAACCATGCCGGAGATGGTGCATAGACCAGACTGGCATAACCGAGGAAATCCTGCAGATAGAAAAAGCCCAGACCGGCAAATAAGGCAATCACCAGACGAAAACCCATGGATTGCTGACGCAGCGGCCCAAAAATAAATGAACAGGCAATCACCACCAGTGCAATCAGGGCAAAAGGAGAACCGAGTTTCTGCCAGAAAGCCAGTTGATAGGTTTTTGGCACCTGACTATATTCATGCATATAACTTGTGAAACTGACCAGTTGGCTCGGTGACAAGTCTTCAGGATCGATGGTGACCATATGCACATATTTTGGCTGTAATGCCAGTGCCAAAGGTTGCTGTTCCTGCTTGATCAGGGTAGCACTACCATTTTGCAGAATATCGAACTGCTCGGTATTGCTTAATGTCCAGGAGCCATCTGTGACGAATTCGCCCTGATCCGCTTGCAAGGTGCCGCGTAAGCGATAATTTTCATCAAAATCCAGCATCTGCACATTTTTCAGCTGACCTTGCGAATTGGCATAATCAATATAAATAAAGCGCTGCCCTTCCCGTGTCCAGTAACCCCGCACTTCGCCCAGTTGCGCGGCTTTACTCGAACTTTTTACGCTCTTGGCCTGTTCATTGGTATAAGGAATCACCCACTCGCTCAAGGCAAATGACAAGACCACCAGCAGTAATGCTGAACGGATCACCCAGCCAACAATCCGCCACAGACTGATCCCGATCGAGCGCATCACAATCAGTTCACTATTTGAGGCTAATGTGCCCAAACCTAAAACCGCACCGATCAGCGCCGAGATCGGCAGAATTTCATAAAGATAATTCGGAGCACCCCAGAGCACATATTTCAAGGCATCCCAGGCGCCATAACCTTCTTTTAGTGAACCCAGCTCACCCAGATAAGTAAATAACACCTGTAAACCCGCCAACACAGCGGTTGCACCCAGCATCGCCAGCGCAGTGGTTTGGGTCACATGTTTTGCAACTATACGACGTGCCAACATTATTAAGACCTCACTCGCTGAATCTGTTTCTTGATTTTCGGGGCCAAATTCTGTTTACGTGAGAACAAGGCACCCGCAATCGCATAAGCAATCAGGATCAATGGATAAGCCCAGATCCCCATTTCCTCTTTACTGATCCGGGTTTTCACGGCCATTAACGCCACAATCAGACTGGCAAAAATCATGAGCGCCGGAAATAACTTGAGATAACGACCTTGGCGTGGACTCACTTCAGACAAGGCCACGGCCAGAATCAAAGCAATCAGAATCGCAAATGGTACAAATACCCGCCAGCCTAATTCACTGGCCACCACAGGATCCTGACGGTTCTGCCACAATTGCGAGGTTGGCAGGGCTTCAACTTCAGCACTGGCAAACTGTGCTTCCTCATCATTTTCTAAACGCAGACGATAGCTTGCAAATTCAGCCTGGGTATATTGCGGAGTGCCCGGATAAATTTCATAACGGCGACCTTGAACCAGATCGACCACATTGGCCGCATCATTTGGCACCTCGATGCGGGTGGCTTCTTGGGCCAGAATCATCACATCCGGTTTACCGGGTTTTTCTGCCCGCTGATAGAAGAAAATATCTTTTAAGTTTTTACGGTCTTCAGACAGATCACCGGCATAAATGGTATAGGGGCCAGAGGAAATAAATTCTTTGGGTCGTACCAGATCAAAGCCGGTGCGTACCGCCTGACTGGTGGTCAGCGCTTCAAACTGGCGGATTCCCCATGGCGCTGCCCAGAGCATCAAGCCGGCTTGGGCAATGAGAAACACCAAGGTCATCGGCACCAGAAGGCGCGCCAATTGATGCCGGCTGACACCACTGCCATTCATCACCGCCATTTCATGGTCGACATATAAACGGCCAAATACCAGCATCAGGCCAATAAAGAAACCGAGCGGAAGAATTAAGGTCAAAAACTCAGGCAAACGGTAGCCAATGATGCTAAATAAAATGCCTGCATCCAGACGGCCTTGCGCTGCGACACCAAAATACTTGATCAGTCGGCCACCCATCATGATCAAGGTCAATAAGGCAATCACCACCAAGGATGTCGAGACAACTTGCTTGACCAGATAACGCCGAATAATCAAATTAATTCTTCCAAAATAAGGTCTATAAAACGAGTGCTAGTTTACCCGAATAGCAAAAATATAAAACCTAGACGGCCCTACCCATTGAAACTCTATTCAGATAAATGGTTCAATGACTGAATGATTTACAAATCTAGACAGGCGTGAAAACAGAATATGAAACTTACAATTAATACGTCATTCCCAGAGAATGGATCAAGTCAATCTTTGTTGATTTTAGTTGACTCAGAACAACTTCAAAATACCACCTCAACCTATCAAATCAACAATTTAGACAGATTAATTGAAGCATCTCAGTTCAAAGCAGCTTTGGCTGAAAGTCTGAGCCTGATTGGCCAAGTCAGCCAGTCCAGCCATGCAGCACTGATCGGTTTAGGCAAAGTCGCTGAATTGCAACCAGCAAAACTCGCAAAAATTGCCCAGACTATTATTCAGGCCACTCAAAAAAAATTCAAACAGATTTCTGTAGACCTGACACAACTTCCACAAGAATTGCATTATCTGTTTGCTCTGGCTTTGACTCAAGCCAGCTATGGTTATGATGAATATAAGTCGAAAAAGAATGAATTTGTACTTGAACAGATCGACCTGATTGCCACGCATAGCGTTTTAACGACAGAAGAGCTGCAACTGGTTCAAGCAGTACAGAGCGGGCAAAACCTGGCACGTGATCTGGGCAACCGTCCGGGCAATATCTGTTTCCCGGAATATCTGGCAGATCAGGCCATCGCCTTGGCTGCTGAATATCCGGATTTACTGAAAGTCACGGTACTGGATGAACAACAGATGGCAGATTTAGGCATGGGTGCCTTCCTTGCAGTCAGCCAGGGTTCAGAGCGTCCGGGTCGTATTATCAGCATTGAATATCAATCAGAGCGTAGTGAAGCGCCAGTGGTACTGGTCGGTAAAGGCATTACCTTTGATACCGGTGGTATTTCACTCAAACCTGGCGCAGGTATGGATGAAATGAAATACGACATGTGCGGTGCAGCCTCTGTACTGGGTACCATGCGTGCATTGTGTGAGTCCCGCTTAGCTCTGCATGTGGTAGGAACCATTGCCGCAGCAGAAAATATGCCTTCTGGTAAAGCCACTCGTCCAGGTGATATCGTCACGACGATGAGCGGTCAAACGGTTGAAATCCTGAATACCGATGCCGAAGGTCGTCTGGTGTTATGTGACACCCTGACCTATGTGAAACGTTTCAACCCTGCTCTGGTGATTGATATTGCGACCTTGACCGGTGCATGTGTGGTGGCTTTGGGTTCCGTGCTGACAGGTCTGTTCACACCAGATGATAAATTGGCAGCAGAACTGGAAACTGCCGGCCAGCATTCATTTGACCGGGTATGGCGTATGCCGGTCATAGATGACTATCAGGAACAACTCGATTCACCATTTGCCGATATTGGCAATATCGGTGGCCCAAAAGCTGGTTCTGTCACTGCAGCCTGCTTCTTGCAACGTTTTACCCGTGAATATCGCTGGGCACATCTGGATGTTGCAGGTACAGCATGGAACTCAGGTGCCAATAAAGGCGCAACTGGGCGTCCAGTGCCATTATTGATGCAGTTCCTGGCCAACCGCGTTCAAACGAATGGCTAAGGTCAGCTTTTATTTATTTGAAAAAAGTCCTGAACGACAAGTCGAAAGTGCTTGTCGTTTATGCCGCAAGATTCTGCGCCAGCCGGCGCGGATCTGGTTACTATGTGCCGATGCAGCCTTGCAGCAGCAGCTGGATGAACGCCTGTGGAGCTTTGATCCCGCGAGTTTCATTCCGCATGGCATTGATCAGCCTGAGGCGAGCGTGTGTATTTCGGCAACATTGCCTGAACAGTCCGACTGGATTATTTTCAATTTTAATCCGGAAGCACTTGAACCTTACGCAAAATTTAGTCACATTATTGAGATCATTGAAAACCATGAAACGGCTAAACAGCTGGGTCGTGAAAAATTCAAACAATATCGTCGTTTAGGTATTGAGCCCAACACCCATAAGCTTTAACCGATATCACCCACAAGGAGAGGCATGTGGCATTAAATGTAGGTCCAGATTTTAAACAGCGCTGGTTAAATGTGCCGGAAGCTGTACGTCAGACCTTTATCGATGACCTCTCTCGGATCTGTGACATTTTAAAGCCTGAAACCTCTTTAGAAGAATGGCAGATTCGTGATCAGCGCTTACAGCAGGAATCTGAACGCAAGATTGAAGAAGCCTATGCGCAGCGCAAGGCTGAATTGATTGAGGCTGCACGTATTCGCAGACAGCTGGCACTCGAACAGGCTCTGGCCGATAAACGTGCCGCAGAGCAGGCTGCGATTGCACAGCTATATCAGGATGAACAGCGTAAATTTGCTGAGCAGACCCAAGCCCTCGCTGACATAAACCTCAGTCTAGAGACAGAAATGCAGCACTATGTTGCCCGTTATCAGAAAAATCCTGAGCATAGTTTTGACTTTGCCCAAGGTCGTATCCAGATTCAAGACCACACCATTTTATCCGAATTAGAGAGTGTGCGTTTGCGTCTGGAACTTGAGGCAGAAACGGTGATTGAACAGACCATCAATGCACTAAGAGAACAAATGCGTGTGGCGGCCCAAGAAGAAATCGACTACATACTGAAAAATTCAGAATTTTCCGGGCAAGTGAGACCTGATTAAAAATTCCAACTCATATAAAAAGCCCGCTCATTCGGTAATGCTGATCAGTTAAGGAGTTTAGAAATAGATGCTTTAACTGTTTAGCCGTTCACGATGGAGCCTTAAGGTTTTACATCAAACATCTGTAAATTATTGGTTAATTTGGTTTTGCCCAAATGAGAAGCGGAGCTTCGCAAGGAGGACATCTTGCGGTGCAATTCACCGCATGCCTCAGACAGTTGCGGATGACTTTTCCACCCATCAAATATAATCATGAATTTAAAAAAGAAAATGCCAGTCAATTGCTTAACTAACTGGCATCCGGCTGATTCGGATTTTTAATTTGATCTTTTAGAGCACATCGGCCAGCATAAAGGCAGCATTTCCAAGCAAATAGCCAATACTTAATAAAGTACCAATCCAGAGAATACCACCCGTAATATTATAAAAGCTGAATGTGGCAAAACTCATATGGGCTGAACCGGCAGCAAAAGGGCCAAATGAACGAACAAAAGGAATAAAACGCGCAATCAGAATGGTTTTACCGCCATGTTTCATAAAATAGTGATTGGTTTTCACCATATATTCTGGCTTGAAATAGCGTGAATGCCGATTAAAATATTTTAGGCCCAGCACTTTTCCAGTGTAATAATTCACGGTGTAGCCGAGTACCGATGCAGTAAAGAGCAGTAATCCCATCGAATGCAGGGTCAATATATCGCTGCTGGCACATAAAGCTCCTACAGCCAGCAATAAACTGTCACCGGGCAGAAAAAAGAAAAATACTGAGCCGGTTTCCGCAAAAATCACCAGAAACAGGATCGCGTAGATCCATACCCCATATTGATCAAGCAATAGCGGTAATGACTGTTCCAAGTTGAGTAAAAAATCGAGCATTCGACCCGTCCACCAAGGCAATATTTGCAAGTTGAACTACTGATTATCCCGAAAAATAAAAAAACAGTCTAATTTTTCAATCAGACTGTTCAGTAATTCAGCATTTTTCTTATTTTAAGAAACCATTTTCGGCAAGGAAGTCCATGCTGATTTTGGATTGCTGGGTCGTTTCAGCGGCTTTATCACCGAGCAATAAACGCTCGATATAGCGTGCCAGTACATCGACTTCCAGATTGACTTTACTGCCCGCTTTCCAGGTGCCAATGTTGGTACGCTCGGCAGTATGCGGAATCAGGTTCAGGCTAATCACATTACCGCGCAAATGATTAATGGTCAGGCTAATACCATCGACTGTGACCGAGCCTTTTTCAGCCAGATATCTGGCAATTTCAGCAGGCGCAGTCACTTCATAATAAATCGAACGTGCATCTTCACGCACCAGGGTGATTTCACCCACTGCATCGACATGACCTGACACAATATGCCCGCCAAAGCGTGTGGTCGGCAGCATGGCTTTTTCGACATTGACAGGTTGGCCGGCTTTCCAGGTACCGAGCGTGGTCCGGTTCAGACTTTCACGAGATACATCAGCTGCATACCAGTTCTCGCCCCAGTCAATTACCGTCAGGCAGATACCATTGGTGGCAATAGAATCGCCCAGATGTACATCCGACATGTCCAGATCAGTCTGGATGCGTAAACGTATATCACCACCGACACTTTGCAGACTGTCGACTTTGCCTAGACTTTCGATAATACCTGTAAACATTTTATTTCCTTTTCTATGCTTTACCACAGTGCCAACTGGGTACTGACACCAGTAGTATCGACGCCACCCAATTCAGCATAATGATGGAGCTGACTCAGCAATTGGCGGATTGGTGGGCCAGATTTGGCATGGGTATCGGTAATCACAATAAATTCCAGTACACGTGCACGCTCAGACTGACGCTGTTTGCTGACCCGATAACGTGGTACATCCTGAGTCAGCAAGGTCACCCGGCCACGTTTCAAGTTGGCCTGCAATAAATCGGTGGCACTGATATTGCCGTCGGTTGAATAACTGGTCAGGATAAAACGTGCATTAATGGTCGCCAACAAGTTTTCATAGGCTTCTTTGGCATATTTGGAAGAGTTGTACTGGCTCGGACGCTCTTTGCGCCATGCCCGGTCAATCCCGCTCTTGAAGCCCTTGGTATCTGGCGTCGGTAAATCGGCCTGATCCCATAAGGTCAAAGCATTCAGGACATGGTAATTACTGCTATAGGCATGCTGATTATACGGTGGATCCAGATAAGCCACATCTACTTCAAAACCGCTCATCTGATTGGCCAGATGCTGGGCATCGACACACCACATTTCGGCAGCCATACCTTTCTTCTGATCCGACTCGCAAAAGCGGCTTGGGGTCAGCCACAGTAAAGATTCAATCCGTTCCAGCGCCGTTTGGGTTTTTCCGCCCCAGCCGTGGTGGAAACTCTTGAAAACGCCCGAGGTATTGCTGACAAAACTGGCTGAATACAGTAATGGTGCCAGCAAGGCAGACATCTCTACATCGTCAATGGCACCTTGGGCCTGCCAAGCTGCAATCTGCTGACGAATCGCATCAATACGCATGCCGTTACGACGTTTAAAGAACAAACGGTCACGGGCGGGATCATAAATTTCATCATTGCGCGGACACAGGTTATGCGTGACCCAGCCTTTCACTTCCGGCAGACGGTTCAGATAATCAATGGCTTTCTGATAGCCACCCAATTCTTTAAACGCCGGTGCTTCAGTACAGGCCAGCACCGCATGATTCAATGCATGGCTATAGGGTTCCCAGTCATTGGCAATCACGCGATAACCATTTTGACGGGCTAAGCGTGATACCACACCAGAACCAGCAAAAAAATCAGCAAAAATCGGCGCACGGCCATCTTCACGCTTCAGAGTTCCTGTAATTTCAAGTGCTTCCAGAATCAAATGTAATAAACGGCGTTTGTTGCCCAGATAAGGAACCAGCTGATGGAAAAGATATTCATCGGTGGTACGTGCCGCATGGCGACGTTTATGATAAACCGTAGACTCTGAACTCATAGTGTCTCTTGAAAAGGAATTAACCTGAAGCGCACGTCATCACCCAAGCGGGTCACATCGCGCAGCTTAAATCGGAGTTGTTCTGCCATAAGGCTGAATTCTGCATTAAACATAGTACGTGCAGACTGACCCAATAAGGTCGGTGCAACGTAACTGATCAGTTCATCAACCAATTGTTCTTGTAAAAATGCCGTAGATAAGGTCGCCCCTGCTTCCACCAAGACATCATAAATCTGATGCTGCTCAGCCAGCTGGGACAATAATTGTTTTAAAGGCTGTACCGGCAATTGTAACACACCCAGATCGGCCAGCTCTTGCCGAAAAGGTCCCATCACCAACACGGTGTCGGCTTGCGCTAGAATTTTCGCCGTTAATGGCAAACGCCCCTGACGATCCAAAATGATACGCTTGGGCTGTACTACTGTTTCAATATCTTCAATGCCATCGAGTTGCCGCACATTCAGCTGACAGTCATCGGCCAGAACTGTTTCAATCCCAGTGATGACTGCACCGGAAATGGCCCGCCAATACTGCACGTCCTGACGCGCCTCGGCTCCGGTAATCCATTTCGATTCACCGGATGCCATCGCCGTACGGCCATCCAGACTGGATGCAATTTTAAGTCGCACATACGGCATGCCGGTCGCCATGGCTTTCAGGAAACCTTGATTCAGCTGATGCGCTTGTTCCTGACCAATCCCGACTTCAACATCGATACCGGCATCTTTTAAAATCTGTACACCCTTGCCCGCCACCAGCGGATTTGGATCAGGACAGGCCACGACCACTTTAGCCACACCAGCTTCAACCAGACCCTTGGCACATGGCGGCGTTCGCCCATAATGCGCACACGGCTCCAAAGTGACATACGCGGTTGCACCACGTGCCTGCTCACTAGCCTGACGCAGCGCGAATACTTCAGCATGCGGCTGCCCTGCTTGAGGATGAAAACCCTCACCGATAATGACGCCATCTTTGACAATGACACAGCCGACATTCGGATTGGGCTTGGTCGAGTATTGACCTTGCTGGGCAAGCTGAATTGCGCGGCGCATCCAGACTTGATCTTGATTCAGTTCAGACATGCTTATTCTTGTGATTCTCGCTGTTGCATCTGTTCAATTTGATGACGAAAAGCTTCAACATCCTGGAAATCCTGATAAACCGAAGCGAAACGCACATAGGCCACGTGATCGAGTGCGAATAAAGACTGCATGACAATTTCACCGATGGTACGCGATTTCACATCACGCTCACCCAAACGGCGAATCTGTAACTGGATATCGCTCAAAACTGTTTCAATCTGCTCTTGGGTTACCGGACGTTTCTGCAAGGCATGCATCAGGGAACGACGTAATTTGGCTTCATCAAAGGGTTCATTCTTGCCATCCGATTTAATCACGCGCGGCATCACCACTTCATAACTTTCAAAAGTCGTAAAACGTTCATTACAACTGACACATTCACGGCGACGACGAATCTGACAGCCTTCAGCTGCCAGGCGTGAATCAATCACTTTACTGTCGGCAGTATTGCAAAATGGGCAATGCATAGCGGTTTAATTGAACAAATCCAGATGGATTCCGAGTGTAGCAAAAATTGCAAACTTTGTAGAGTCTTACGCAACATATAGAAAAAAAACAGCCCATTTGGGCTGTTTTGCACTATATATTGATTATTGTGTGTTTATTATTATTCGACACGTTCACCATGCTGGCTCAAATCCAGACCCATGCGCTCATCATCAGATGCGACACGGATACCAATGATCAAGTCAATCACTTTCAGGATGATGAAGGTCATGATGGCAGAGTAAGCGATGGTCGCAAGTACACCTTCAACTTGAACCCAAAGCTGGCTCATCATGTTGGCTGGCGCAGCATCCCCCATAATGAATTCGCTGGCAAAAAAAGCGGTCAAAATTGCACCGACCACACCACCTACACCATGTAGGCCAAACGCATCTAAAGAATCATCGGCTTTCAAGGCACGTTTCAGCGCAGTAATCCCCCAGAAACACACCACACCACCGATCAGACCCATCGCCAATGCACCACCGACAGTCACAAAACCTGCGGCTGGCGTAATCACCACCAGACCAGCAACTGCACCCGATACGCCGCCTAATACAGATGCTTTGCCACGTGCCAGTTTTTCAGTAATCAGCCAAGAGAGCGCTGCCGCTGCCGCTGCCACCTGAGTCACCACCAGCGCATAACCTGCAGAGCCGTTCGCACCCAAGGCAGAACCACCGTTGAAACCGAACCAGCCCACCCAAAGTAAAGATGCACCCACCACAGTAAGGGTCAAGTTGTGTGGCGCCATCGATTCACGGCCCAGGCCCATACGTTTGCCCAGCATATACGCTGCTACCAGACCGGCAACACCCGAGTTGATGTGAACCACTGTACCACCAGCAAAATCGAGCGCACCGTCATTACCCAACCAGCCGCCGCCCCAGACCCAGTGAGTAATCGGCGCATAGACAATCACCACCCAAAGTGCAATGAAAGCAACGAAAGCACCAAATTTCATCCGTTCTGCGATCGAACCACTAATAATTGCAACGGTAATGATGGCAAAAGTCATTTGGAAAATCACAAACAGAATTTCAGGAATGGTGCCTGAAAGCGCCTCTGTGGTAATACCGGCCAACATAAATTTGTCCAAGCTACCAATGAAGGCATTCCCTTCCCCGAAGGCCAGGGTATAACCGATAATCACCCAGACAATGCTGACGACTGCAGCGGCAATAAAGCTATGCGCCATGGTCGCCAGGACGTTTTTCTTACGGACCATACCGCCATAAAAGAGTGCTAGACCCGGAATGGTCATGAGTAAAACTAATGCGGTGGACGTTAAAACCCAGGCAGTATCACCTGTATCTAATGTTGCTTCTTCTGCAGGTACTGCTGTTTCAACTGGCGCTGCTTCAGCAATTGCTGCTGGAGTATCTGCCGTATTATTCAGTGTGGTTTCGCCTGTTTCTTCAACAAGCACAATGTCTTCTGCGGGTGGTGTTGCTGTTGCAGCATTTTCAGCCCATGCAACAGAACCACCAAAAAGTGCGCCGGCCATGCCGAACGCAAGTAGCATTTTTTTCATTCGTATCCCCCAACCAAGTTTTTGTGAGTTCTTAGGTACTCAGCAAACTTCGTGCCAAGTTAAACAGCGTCTGCACCTGTTTCACCTGTACGAATACGGATGACTTGTTCTAAGTTCGTCACGAAAATTTTTCCGTCACCAATTTTTCCAGTGCTAGCAACACGCGTAATAGATTCAATGACGGAGTCAACCATGTCATCGCTAATCGCGATTTCAATTTTGACTTTCGGCAGGAAATCTACAACGTATTCAGCACCACGATAGAGTTCAGTATGGCCTTTTTGACGACCAAAGCCTTTCACTTCAGTTACAGTGATGCCTTGAACACCAATTTCAGACAATGCTTCACGAACATCATCCAATTTAAAAGGTTTTACGATTGCAGTTACGAGCTTCATGTTTGTTTTCCTTCGGCTTATTTCACCAGTAAGGTTTTACGTTCAAATTTCATGCCAAGATTCCTAAGGTCGGGGGAAATTAGAAAGCCCGGCATGCGGTTTATTTATACCTTATTTTATACTTATAAAGGTTTTGAATCTTTAAAAAACCGACATTTTTTATGTGGATTTTTACAATATCTCTTATCGATTAAGCCTATATTTTGTCTGAAATACTAGGGTCTGTATTCGAGCAATGCTAAACTGTCGCTTCCTTTCGATGGCGATGGATCAGACAATGATTGAAACCCTATTACAAGCAATTTTGCAGCAAGTTGAACAACCTAAGAAAGATCTGGAACAGAATATTCGTGCTCTATTAAATGAAGCTGTGACAAAAATGGATCTGGTGTCCAAAGAAGAAATTGAACGTCAACGTACTGCCCTCGATAATGCCAATCATCGCCTCAATGATTTGCTGAAACAGGTTGAAGCCTTAGAAGATAAAATTTCGAATAAAAAATAAGCACAAGTACAGTGCACAAAAGACCTAAGACCGATAAAAATAATGCACTAAATTGGAACAATAATAATGTCTTTTGCCAAAATTTATACACGAGGCTTGCTTGGCCTGCACGCGCCTTTAATTGAAGTCGAAGTTCATGTCAGTTCCGGCATGCCTTCACTCACGATTGTGGGGCTTCCTGAAGCCGCAGTCCGGGAAAGTAAAGACCGGGTGCGTTCTGCCATTTTAAATAGTGGCTTTCAGTTTCCGACCAAACGCCTGACCATTAATCTGGCTCCAGCAGATCTACCGAAAGATGGTTCGCGTCTGGATTTACCGATTGCTTTAGGTATTTTGGTCGCCTCCGGACAGCTTCCGGAAAACTGCACCGATGATCTTGAGTTTATTGGAGAATTGGCTCTCGATGGTCAACTTCGCCCAGTCACAGGGATCCTGAGCATTGCGATTGCCTGTCAACATGATCAGCATCAACTGATGCTGCCGGGTCCGAATGCACAAGAAGCCTGCCAACTCCCGGACTTTAAGGTCTTTGCTGCCAATCATCTAAAAGAGGTCTGTGAGCATCTTGCTCAGACGCAGTGCTTAGCAGAAATACAAACCATCCCAGTCGATACCAACCATTTTTATAAATGTGATCTTGCCGATGTCAAAGGCCAATTGCGGCCACGGCGTGCACTGGAAATTGCAGCAGCGGGTGGCCATTCCCTGCTGTTTCGAGGACCACCGGGGACAGGAAAAACCTTACTCGCATCTCGATTAGCCAGTATTTTACCGCCTTTAAAAACCCAGGAAAATCTGGAAGTTGCCAGTATTTATTCAGTCGCCAATGCCAATCATCCTTTTGGCCAGCGGCCGTTTCGAGCCCCGCATCATACTGCTTCTGCTGTTGCATTGGTCGGTGGCGGCTCACACCCCAAACCGGGTGAAATTACGCTGGCGCATTTGGGCGTGTTATTTCTGGATGAATTGCCTGAATTTGATCGAAAGGTACTGGAAGTTTTGCGCCAGCCTCTTGAAGCCAAAGAAATTGTGATTTCACGTGCATCACGTCAGATCACTTTTCCAGCCAATTTTCAGCTGGTGGCTGCCATGAATCCTTGCCCATGCGGTTATGCCTTTAATCAGGATATTCGCTGCCAGTGTTCGCCTGACAGTATCAAGCGCTATCAGAACCGGATTTCAGGGCCGCTGCTGGATCGGATTGATTTACATATTGATGTACCGCCCCTACAGGCGCATGAGTTACAGGATAATCGGCCGACAGAGGACTCTGAAACGGTCAGACAACGCGTGATAGCAGCTTATGAGATTCAGATGCAACGGCAAAATAGCTTGAATATGAGTTTGAGTCCAAAACAGTTAGAACATTATGCTGGCTTGGATCAGACTGCCCAGAATATGCTTGAACTGGCTCAACAAAAACTGAATTTATCCGCACGTGGCTATCATCGGGTATTACGGGTGGCACGTACCATTGCTGATTTAAATCAAAGCACAGAAATCCAGAGTCAGCATCTGTCTGAAGCTTTGTCTTATCGGGGACAGCAACAGATCTAAATCAACAGATAAAAAGCGACCTGAGGTCGCTTTTTATCTGGAGGAAATTAGAAGCTGTAAGCCAACCCGAAGACCACTTTATTATTTTGTTTTACATCATTACGATCATAACCACCCAGAATATAATTCATGCTTGCCGTTACGCCTGTATCGGCAAGCGGCTTGCTTAAACCGATATCAAAATGACGGAAGCCAAAGCTTTCAGTTGAGTCAGGAATATAATCACCACTTTCTTTATAAATATACAAACCCAGTGCGGTATCCAGGCTAAAATCATGAGGTAAGGCATAGCTATAGCTGCCTTTGAGGTAGGTATCGCCAGTATTGCCCCAAGCGGTATCTTCCAAAAGTGTTTGAGCGCTTATACCGAAATCTTTGTAGCTCAGACCTAACATGGTTTCAAAGCCATTCGAGTCTGTATTTCCGACATCATAGTAATAATAGTAAGTTAGACCGATGGTATAAGCCAAATCTTCATTGATTGAACCGTTATAACCTGCATAAAAGTTATTTTCGAATTCGCTACCATTATCGCTGCCATAATCTAGGGTTGAACCCCACCATCCTGCATAAAAACCAGAGGCATGGTTATAATCGAGTCCACCTTGTAATGTCGCGCCTTTATTTTCAGGTACATTGGTGATACCACGCAAGTTATAGCTCGAAAGTACGCTAATATTTCCAGAGAATGTATGTTCCGATGCAGGTTCAGCTGCAAAAGTGAAAGTAGATGCAGCACCCAGCACAGCAACGGATAAGGCTTTTAAAATTAGTTTCATTATATGGCTCCCCAAGACCGTCCTCAGACGTTTTTATGATCATTTATTGCACTCGGGATAAACTTTGCAAAAGCTATGCCAATCGAGAAAGAAATACAAATGAGCTAAAAATAGAAAAATACTTTCCACTTTAAGCATTTGATTTAAAATTAAAAAATAGAATATTTAAAATACCTTTACGCTGGATAATTCATTCTCAAAATGTTTTTCAATACTCTCTTATTGTTTTTTTAAACAATATATATTTATTTACATATTGCCTCTTTTTAACCCCATTTCCATATTGATTAAAATTTATGCTAAAAAACAGTGCATCATCACCACTCTTGATCTTGTTGTAGAATTTTAACTTTAAAAAAGTAAATAGACTGAACAGTTCTAGGATGAAGATGCTTAAGCTCATTATTTTGATATTTAAATATACTATTGTTTTTAATAAATTTTTTATGATAGATAAAAAAATACGCCACTCAATATTCAATCAGATTCTTATGTAATCTGTAAAAAATCTTAACTTTAGTGGAATATGCTCAATAAAAAATGACATTTTTTCAGCAATTCTTATACAATTCCTAAAAATTCCGATCAATTTGTATAAGGCTCTCTCCCCAATGCAAAATTCAAAAAAATTAACATTGGCAGTTTTAATCCAGGCTGCTTTGGTTTCTACCGCTTTCGCTAGCGAGCAAAGCGAGTCTAAAGGTTTTGTAGAAGACGCTGAAGGTACTGTATTGTTCCGCACGGGCTATTTGCATCGCGATAAAACAAACTACAATGACAATCAAACTGGTGAACGCAAAGTTGTTAATGATACAAGTTCAGCTGCTCAAACAGCGATTGTTAAATTAGACTCAGGTTTCACACAAGGTACCATCGGTTTTGGTGTTGGTATTATTGGTGATGCTTCATTTAAGTTAGGTAATAATAATAATGCTGGTAATGGGATGATTCCTCGTGAAGCTGGTTTTAATGACCAAGGGGAATATAAAAAAGGCATTGGTGATACTTACGATCACTGGGCGCGTGGTGGTGCTTATGTGAAGGCTCGTATATCTAATACAACTGCTGTATACGGTACTCAAATTTTAGATATTCCAGTATTGGCTTCAAATACAGCACGTTTAGTTCCTGAATACTTTGAAGGCCTATTAGTTACTAGCAATGAAATTGACAACCTGTCATTAACAGCTGGTAAATTCACTAAAAACCAATATTCTGATCAGATTGAAACTGATGGACGTAATTTAGATCGTGCCGTTGTATGGGGTGCAAAATATAAATTTAGTGATGCCTTAAATGCTTCTTATTATGGTGTAGACGTTAAAGATCGTTTAGATCGTCATTATGTTAATGCAAACTATACCTATACTTTATCAGAAGATAGTAGCTTAACTCATGATTTCAGTGGCTATCATACTGAATGGGATAGAGAAGGTAGTACATATTCTGAAACTACAGATAATCTCTCTGACCGCCAGAACTCTATTTGGGCAGTCTCTACTACCTATAATAAAGATGTCCATAACGTAATGCTGGCTTACCAACAAAATACAGGTAATACCGGTTATGACTATGGGGAAAATGCAGATGGCGCACAATCTATTTACATGCCAAACTCATACTTATCTGATTTCGTTGGTAATGATGAAAAGTCTGTAGGTTTACAGTATAACTATAGCTTTAAAAACCATGGTCTGCCTGGTCTGAACTGGACTTCTGCATTTGTGTATGGTTGGGATATCAATGTAAACAACTCAGATAAAGAGGGTCAAGAACGTGAGTTCTTTAACCAGGTAAAATACACAGTTCAGTCTGGTTTTGCAAAAGATGCAAGCTTACGTCTTCGTCATTCTTACTACCGCGCAAGTGATAACTACCAAGCTGGCAACTATATTGGTGATACTAATGAATGGCGTATCTGGTTAGACATTCCTGTGAAATTATTCTAATTCACTCGAAGTTCAAGCCATAAAAAAAACCTGCACAATGTGCAGGTTTTTTCAATTTAAGCTTTAAAAATTTAAAGACTTAAACTCACAAGCAAAGCAATTATTTGTTTGCTTCTGCATATGCAGCAATTGAGTCGAGTACTTCCTGTTTCGCAACATCAGCACCTTCCCAACCACTTAACTTAACCCATTTTCCAGGCTCTAAATCTTTGTAGTGCTGGAAGAAATGTTCAATCTGGCTAATCAACAATGGCGGAAGATCAGTATATTCCTGAATATCTTTGTAGATTGGAGTCAGTTTGTCGTGTGGAACTGCAACCAGTTTCGCATCAACACCGCCATCATCTTCCATGTTCAGTTTACCCACTGGACGGCAACGGATCACAGAACCTGGCTCTACTGGGTGTGGCGTCACAACCAATACATCAAGTGGATCACCATCAAGAGATAGTGTATTTGGCACATAACCATAGTTTGCTGGGTAGAACATTGCTGTACCCATGAAACGGTCTACGAATAATGCATCAGAATCTTTATCAATTTCGTATTTGATCGGTGCTGCGTTTGCAGGGATTTCGATAATGACATAGATGTCGTTTGGCGCATCTTTACCCGCTGGGATATTGCTGTAGCTCATAGCATCACTCTTTAACAAGTTATATCTTTTAAAAACCGCGACAATTATAACGGTTTTTCAAGAAATTTTTGGATTTTAAAATATCGAACTGTAAATATGTCTGGCAACGTCGAGGCGACTTAGACCATCTTGATAATCAAAAGCAGCAAAGCTACCGGACACAAGATTGAAAGCAGCCAGACAATTGAGCGTAAGGTCGCCCAATTGGCCAGATAGCAAATACCATATAGCACACGAAAAACCAGATAGGCTATCCCGAAGGTCATGACCAGGGTTTGAGGAACCACCATATATTCAGCCATTAAAATAGCGGCAATAAACAATGGTAAACTTTCAAAACTATTTTGTTGAACCGCATTGGCACGGCTCGAGAGCCCGGTTGATTTTGCTAAAAACTCTCGTGGGTTCTGATTGTCTTTTGCGCTAAAGCCTGCCGATTTCTTTGCAATCAAAGTAAATACATAAGGCAAAAGACAAGCGGCTAAAATGAGATAAATCACCCCACTAATGCTGTGCATCTGTTTTTTCTCATGAAAATTTTATATCTATCATAGCATGGTGTTTCGTGAATAAATTTTGTTAAATAGAGTGTTTTTTATTACTTAAGAAGGATTCACTATGGTCGCGCCTGAGCAAAATGAAATGTTCGATGTCCTCGATAAACAGCGCCAGCATCAACGTCAAGTGGATCGCGTATTAAAAATCGTGCTGCCGATTGTGGCTTTTTTGATGGCCGTGATTTGTGCCAATATGAATATCTGGTCGCCGATCTTTAGCTTTGCCATTTTATGGATTGCCTTTTATGCCGTCGGCATCAAGCGCATGCCAATCTGGCACTGGGTGGTAGCCATTTTGGTCTATTGTGTGGTCGACAATATTCTGAGTTATGGCAACTTTAACCAGACAGGATTTACCCGCCAATTTGGCACCATGTTTATTTTTCTGGGAGTAGTCGGTGTAGGACGTCCTTATTTTGACCGCTGGCTCATGAAAAAATAAAAACCTGCAAATAAAAAAAGCGCCATCAGGCGCTTTTTTTAATATCGAGTTTAAGCTGTTTTACGTAAATCTTTACGCAGGATTTTACCCACGTTCGATTTCGGTAATTCGTCCATAAACTCCACATAGCGTGGACGTTTATAACCGGTCAGATTTTCTTTAGCGAAGGCCAAGACTTCTTCTGTGGTCAAAGACGGATCTTTTTTCACAACAAACAGTTTCGGTACTTCACCAGATTTTTCATCTGGCACACCAATCGCAGCCACTTCCAGTACTTTTGGATGGGTTGCAACAACTTCTTCAATCTCAGATGGATACACGTTAAAACCAGACACTAAAATCATGTCTTTTTTACGGTCTACGATTTTCACATAACCACGTGAATCCATGACACCGATATCACCAGTACGGAAGAAGCCATTAACCATGACTTTTTCAGTTTCGTCTGGGCGGTTCCAGTAGCCTTTCATGACCTGAGGACCACGGATTGAAATTTCACCTTGCTCACCCAGTGCAACTTCATTGCCGTCATCATCCAGAATCGCCACTTCAGTTAATGGCAATGGAATACCGATGGTGCCACTGAATTCTTCAGAAGCAGGCGGGTTTGCCGTTGCAACCGGAGAGGTTTCAGACAAGCCATAACCTTCAACAATATTGGTTCCAGTGAGCTTTTTCCACGCTGCTGCTGTAGAAGGAAGTACCGCCATACCGCCGCCCATCGCCATTTTCAATTTGCTATGATCAAGCTGTTTGAACTCTTCATTGTTCACCAGCGCATTGAATAGTGTATTCACTGCCGGGAAGAAAGTCGGCTGGTATTTACGTAGTTCCTTCATCACTGCAGGAAGATCACGCGGATTCGGAATCAGGACGTTGGCCTGACCTTTATACATGCCATAAAGTGCGCACACCATGAATGCAAAGATATGATAAAGCGGCAAGGCACAGAAAATACGGTCATCTGGCTGGCCATCTTGTGCACCAAACTTACTCTGGAAGATCCCGTCACACTGCAACATGTTCGCAACCAGGTTACGATGTGTCAGTTCAGCCCCTTTCGATACGCCGGTAGTACCACCAGTATATTGTAGAACCGCGGTATCGCTCAGGCTCAACTCAGGACGTTTGTAATTGCTCGGGCTAATTTTATTTAATGCCGTATTGAATTTCACGTGGCCTGGAATGTCCCAAGCTGGAATCTGCTTACGCACAGAACGCAAGACAAAGTTCACCAGAGTTCCTTTCAAAGCACCCAGCATATCGCCTACAGAAGCAATAACCACATGTTTTACCGGGGTTTTACCCAGAATCGCTTGGTAAACAGAGGCAAAGTTCTCAATAATCACCAGGACTTCAGAACCTGAGTCATTAAGTTGATGCTCAAGTTCACGCGAAGTATAAAGTGGATTGACGTTGACCAGTACCAACCCTGCGCGGAAAACCCCAAGTGCCACGACCGGATACTGAAGAACGTTTGGCATCATCACCGCCACACGTGAACCTTTTGCCAACCCCAAGCTTTGTAAATACGTTGCAAACTTACGGCTCGCCTCTTCCAGATCATTGAAAGTCATGGCCTTATCCATAAAGATAAAGGCATCACGCGAACCAAATTTTTGGAAATTACGTTCAAAAACATCGACTAGAGAAGTATTCTCTGCCGGTAATTCTACTGTTTCCGGAATCCCTGTCTTTTGGTATTCAGCCAACCAAATTTTTTCCATAATGCCCATCTCTCCAATCATAATCCTTAGTGTTTTCAACTGTTTTTTTCAATATCACACGCCATTTTTAGACTTGTATATGTGCAATATTGCATCCATCTTGTTGAATCGTTGTTCATATATAACGTATTTTACAGGATGGATGCTAGTCTTATCTTTGAATCAACAGTTTATTTGCTTTTTGATATCCGCGTGGTAAAAGCTGTCCTTTTGCACCGCGCTTGCCGATATATTTCTGCAAATCATCCCCTTTTAATTTTAACTGCTGTTGTCCTGCAAGCACTTGAATTATTTCATCAAGCTTCAATATTGTCATGGACAAAATTTGATCAACACCTTCAAGTTGTATCAATTTATTTCCTTTACCTTTGTTCAATACAGGCAATTCTGCTAAATCGACAATCAACAGGCGTCCTGCTGAACTGAGCAGTGCAACATGCGTGGCATCTTCAAGTGGCTGCAGGCTCATGACTTGCGCCCCATCGGATAAGTTCAGGAAGGCCTTCCCTGCTTTGGCATTGGTATCCAGCTGTTTGGCCTGCGTTTTAAAACCATAACCCTTGTCACTCAGCGCCAGGACTTCCGTCTCATCCTCTGCAACAAAGACCTGTTTAAAACCGATGCCGCTGGCAGGTGATAATTTTGAACTTAAAGGTTCACCCAGACCACGCGCCGACGGCAGGTTATTGATTGGCAAGGCATAACTACGTCCCGATTCATCCAATACATAGACACGCTGATTGGATTTGCCCTGTGCATGACTGAGATATTGATCACCGGCACGGAAATTCAGATTTTCAGCGTCAACATCATGGCCTTTGGCACAGCGAATCCAGCCGGCTTCTGACAAAATCACAGTCACAGGATCGGCTGGTAACATTTCATTTTCATTAATCGCAGCAGCTTCGGCACGTTGCACCAGTGGCGAACGGCGATCATCGCCAAATTTCTTGGCATCATCTTTCAGTTCATTGATGATCAGCGCTTTTAAAGATTCCGGATTGGCCAGCTGTTCACGAATCACCGCAGCCTTCGCTTCCAGCTCGTCCTGCTCACGGCGCATTTCCATTTCTTCAAGCTTGGCCAAATGACGCAATTTCAGCTCCAGAATGGCTTCGGCCTGAATCTCATCAATGCCAAAGCGTTCCATTAACACGGGCTTGGGCTGATCTTGTTCACGAATAATCTGAATCACTTCATCGATACTCAAGTAGGCAATGATCAGCCCCCCCAGAATATGCAGGCGTTTTTCGATTTTGTTCAGATGATATTGCAGACGACGGGTCACCGTGTTTTTACGGATCTCGATCCATTCCAGTAAAATGCGACGAATCGATTTCACCTGTGGACGGCCATCAGCACCAATCATATTCATGTTGACACGGTAGCTCGATTCCAGATCAGTGGTGGCAAATAAATGACTCATCACCGCTTCGGCATCAATCCGGTTAGAACGCAATACAATCACTAAACGGGTTGGATTGGCATGATCCGATTCATCCCGTACATCGCTGACCAAAGGCAGTTTCTTGGCCTGCATCTGGTCGGCAATCTGGGTGATGATTTTGGAGCCTGAGACCTGATATGGCAGTTCGGTAATCACAATCTCATTTTTATCGACGGTATAGACCGCGCGCATACGATAACTACCACGACCTGTGACCTGAATTTTTAACAGTTCAGCCGGTGGGGTAATAATTTCTGCTTTGGTCGGCAAGTCCGGCGCAGGAATATATTCTGAGATTTTTTCATCGGTCAGATTCGGGTTACGAATCAGGGCAATGGTGCCTTTAATCACTTCACGCAGGTTATGCGGCGGAATGTCGGTGGCCATACCGACGGCGATTCCCGTTGTACCATTTAAGAGAATATTCGGTACACGTGCCGGCAAGTTCACCGGCTCTTTCATCGAACCGTCAAAGTTGTCCTGCCAGTCACAGGTACCCTGACCCAGTTCAGACAGTAACAGTTCACTGTACTGAGACAGTTTGGCTTCGGTATAACGCATTGCGGCAAAAGACTTCGGATCATCGGGTGAGCCCCAGTTGCCCTGTCCTTCAATAAACGGATAACGATAGCTAAACGGCTGTGCCATCAGCACCATGGCTTCATAACAGGCCAAGTCACCATGCGGATGATATTTACCCAGTACGTCACCGACGGTACGTGCAGATTTCTTTGGTTTGCTGGTCCATTTCAGGCCCAGCTCACTCATGGCATAGACAATACGGCGCTGTACCGGTTTCAGGCCATCACTGATGTGCGGTAATGCCCGATCCATAATCACGTACATGGCGTAATTCAGATAAGCTTGTTCGGTAAATTCTGCTACGGAGCGGTTTTCTGTCGCATGATGCGCAAGGCTTGTCATAACAACCTATAGTCCTAAATAATTCATTTTTGTATCAATGTTTCTTATGCTATGTCGCGGCTGGGGATGACACAAGAGCATCAAATGCCTCAGCGCGACAATTTGTGTCTTATGGCCTAAAAATATCCACTTTATAGACCCTAAGCAACTAAAAATTCATCAAGTTTATAAGCCCATCGACTCAAGGGTCTTGCCTTTGGTTTCTTCACCCAAAACCAGAATCACGATTGCAACGGCAACCAGAACCGCAGTAAACATGGTGAAGACATAACTGAAACCATTTGGCATGCCCATCAGATGGGTGACAGCAAAAGGTGCTGCGATGCCCCCAATTCGGCCTACTGCGCCAGCCCAGCCTGAACCAAAAGCACGGATATTGGTTGGATATTGTTCTGGTGTATAGGTATAAAGCACGCCCCAAGCACCCAGATTAAAGAAGGACATCAGACAGCCCCAGATCACAATTTCGGTGACACTGCCCGACTGGCCAAAGAAATATGCCGAGATGGCACACATGCCGATGAAACCTGCCAAGGTCGGTTTACGACCGAGTTTTTCGACCAGCCATGCTGCCACCAGATAACCGGGCAACTGCGCTAAAATCATAATCAGCACGTATTCAAAGGACTGGACGATGCTATAGCCTTCTTTGACCAGCAAACTTGGCAACCAGGTAAAGATGCCATAATAAGAAAATATAATACCGAACCAGATCAGCCACAGCATGAGGGTACGACGCGCAAAGATACCCGACCACAACTGGGTAAATGAAATATACTGTTTCTCTGCGACCGGCTTCACTTCAAAGATTTCATAAACTTCAACGCCGCATTGACGCTCGATCTTTTTCACCAGTGCCGAAGCTTCTTCTACACGGCCACGGTTAATCAGAAATGGAATAGATTCCGGCACCATTTTCCAGATCACAATCGCATATAGCGCAGGCAGACCACCGATCAGGAAAGCGGTTTGCCAGCCAAAATCCGGAATGACAAAGCGCGATACCAGAGCCGCAACCAACCAGCCCAGTCCCCAGAAGCTTTCCAGCAATACGATAAAACGGCCACGCACATGCGCAGGAATATATTCACTGACCAGCGTCACTGCCACGGGTAACTGTCCACCCAGACCTAAACCGACGATAAAACGAAACACCAACAACCAGGTCAAATTCGGTGCAAAAGCGCAGGCCGCTGTAGCCAAGCTATAAATCACCAGTGTCACAGCGAATACGGTTTTACGGCCGAAACGGTCTGCCAGACCACCTGAACAGATTGCACCGATTGCCATACCAACAAAACCAATCGACACTACCCAGCTTTTTTGATCCGCAGTCATCTGCCAGTCTTCAGCCATTTTTGCCAGAATAAACGAAATCAATCCGGTATCCATGGCATCAAACATCCAACCGAGTCCAATCACCACCAGCAAGGTGTAATGAAACCGACCAATCGGTAAGCGTTGTATGCGAGAAACTAAATCCATAACAAAAATCTCTGATCAGGTGGAACGGGAGATGCTGCTTTCTCAACAGGTAGGCTGCTTTGTATTTTTTATACTATGAATTAAGCTGAATGCGGCTATTTTTTATAGCCGCATTCATGACGATTACAAATCAGGATTCGTCTTTGGAAGATGCCGAATGTTCATCATCTTCTTTATAAATGAATTTTGGCATTTCCAGTCCAAAATAGATGGCGATCAAACGCAAGCTAAAGCCGAAAATCAGGGTGGAAAGAATGGTCAGGTCCTGCGACAAGCCGTAATGGCTACAGAGCCAGTAAAAGATCACTGAAACAAAAGCAATACTGGCATACAGTTCACGACGGAAAACCAAAGGTACATCATTACATAGGATGTCACGCAAGATCCCGCCGGATACACCGGTCAAGACACCTGCAACGGCACTCACCACAAAACCATGTCCCATTTCCAGAGCAATCTGGCAGCCAATAATGGTAAAACCAATCAGACCCAAAGCATCCAGTACCAGGAAGACATTACGTAACTGGCGCATCCATTTTGCAATCAGGATGGTGACGAAAGCAGCGCAACAGGTCAGCACCAGATATTCGGGGTGTTTGACCCAGGTTAAAGGATAATGTCCCAGCAGAACATCACGAACCGACCCACCACCCAGTGCCGTAACACAGGCAATGATCATGACACCAAACCAGTCCATGCTGCGCCGGCCAGCGGACAGTGCCCCGGTCATCGCTTCAGCGGTAATTGCAATAATATAGATGACGGTCAGTAACATCGCCCTGCTTCCACCTGAGGCTTTGAGATGGCGCTTATTCTAAGCTAAATCTATGTGAAAGTTATAAAAATCCCGCACAACATTGCTTAAATTTTTTCCCCGAGCCACAAATGCAAACCTGTTTCATGCTGAGTTTCTGCTCCGTGGTCGGGTCCAGAAAATACCAGTGGCCTTCAAATTTTACAAAATGCGAAGCTTCATGATGCACGTGTGCCTGCTTGCCAGCATGAAAATACGCCTTAAACTCGACTAAGGCATGATTTTTATCTAATTTTTCATTGGCTTGAATAATCTCAAGCTTTAACCACTGATTGGCTTTGCTCCAATCGCTAATGGCTTGCAGGTCCAGTGCCTGCTGCTGACCCAGCGCAGTCGTGGTTTTGATGTAATCGATTTCATGCTTGGCAAAGGCACTATAACGGGAACGCATCAGTTGCTGCGCAGTCTCTGCGACCTGTTGTCCAGTATGTAAGAGCTGACAGCAGCTATGATATTCACCTTGTCCGCATGGACATGCTTCTGACATTTCAGTTCCATAAAAATAGCCCGACAATGCGGGCTATTTTAGCAAACTTTACCAACCCAACGCTGACTATAATTTAGTCCTGCGCAGGAAGCTGCGGAATGATATGCACTTTATCAATCTTATGACCGTCCATGGTCACCACCTCAAAGATATGCCCGTCTGCTTCAAACTTTTCACCGCTGTGCGGTAAACGTGCCATATGGAATAACACATAGCCAGATAAGGTCGAATATTCTTCAGTTTCATTGACCAGATCACGATCCAGCAGCAAGGAAACGTGACGAATATCGGTGGAACCGTCCAGAATCAGGCTGCCATCATCCAGACTTTCTGCTGCCACTTGCAGCTCATCTTCATCTGGAAATTCACCGGCAATCGCTTCAAGAATATCAATCGGCGTGGCAATCCCTTCAATTGAGCCATATTCATTCAGCACAATCGCCATCTGTAAGGGAGCTTGACGCAACTGATCCATCACCATCAGTACCTGAGCATTTTCATGTACGATGACTGGCTCACGTAAATGCTTTTCAAAGTCCAGCACCCCAGTTTCAATATATTCATTCAGGACTTTATGGGTCAGCACCACACCGGCAATATTGTCCAGTTCGCCGCGAGCGATGATCAAACGCGAATGGCTCATCTGCAACAATTGTGCTTTGATGCTGTCGGCATCATTGTCCAGATCGATCCATTCCAGTTCGGGACGCGGCGTCATCACCGATTTTACCGGACGTTCAGACAGACCCAAAACTCCCTGCACCATGACACTGTGATAGATGCCGTTGTCATCATTAAAGACTTCATCAGCAAAGGCACGGGTTGCCAGAACATCTTCCGGCTCCGAAGAATCATTGTCCTGAGCAGGTTTACCACCGAGCATCCGCATCACTGCAGAAGCAGTTCGGTAACGCATATCCGTGGTGGTCACCATTTTTTCCTGATTGCGTTTCATGGTCTGATTAATAAACTCGACAATGACAGAGAAGCCAATTGCTGCGTATAAGTAACCTTTCGGAATATGGAAACCAAAGCCTTCTACCACCAGCGAGAAACCGATCATCATCAGGAAGCCAAGACACAGAATCACCACGGTCGGATGCTTATTGACGAAATCCATCAAGGCTTTGGATGCCCATAGCATAATCCCGATGGCAATAATCACGGCAATCATCATCACGGACAGGTCTTTGACCATACCCACCGCAGTAATCACGCTGTCGAGCGAGAATACCGCATCCAGTACCACAATCTGGACAATCACCATCCAGAATACCGCATGGACCGGATTTTCTTCCTTGATCACAGGTTTGGCTTCCAGACGCTCATGCAGTTCCATGGTGCCTTTGAACAGCAGGAATACCCCACCAAACAATAGAATCAGATCCCGGCCCGAGAAAGCATGATCAAAGATCTGGAACAGTGGATCGGTGAGCGTTACGACCCAGGCAATCGAAGCCAGCAAGATCAAACGCATCACCAGGGCCAGCATTAAGCCCACAACCCGTGCAGTATTACGTTGTTCTGGTGGCAGTTTTTCCGCCAGAATGGCAATAAAAACCAGATTGTCGATCCCGAGTACAATCTCAAGAACAATTAATGTGAGTAAACCGACCCAGGCTGAGGGGTCAGACATCCATTCAAAGATCATACGCTTGGCTCCTGAAACTCAGGACTGCTGTACTGAATGAACTGAGGCTGAAATGAAACAGCATAATATTTTTGATATTGAATAATATCAATTATTTGATGGCGATTTATAGCGTTACACGGCCAACGACCACTACCCATTTTCGTTCTATTGTTGTGAAACCAATTTTCAGTATATCAAGATCAAATCTAAATTCACCTGTTTTCATGGCTGTTTGTCGATGAATTTCGCTTGCCTGTTTATGGTGAAATGGTACCTGCTCACAGAATTGTCATATTTATTAATTAAGCTGTAGTCACAAGAAAGAAAAATGATAAGGTGAAGAAAAGAAATGCAAAGCGTAATTCAAATGACAGATTATTTTAAAGACAACTCCCCAAAAACAACACGCCCTTTAGTGGCTCTCTATTGTGGTTCACGTGCCGGCAACAAACCGATTTATTTAGAAAAGGCGATTCAACTCTCGCAAGGACTGGCAGAACATGGTTTCGGGCTGGTCTATGGTGGCGCCAGTATTGGCCTGATGGGACAGGTCGCGGATGCCATGATCCAGCATGGTGGTGAAGCCGTTGGGGTGATTCCCGAGTTTATGCTGGACTATGAAATTGCCCATAACCAGCTGACCGAATTACATGTGGTGACCAGCATGCATCAACGCAAAGCCATGATGGCGGATCGGGCCTGTGCCTTTGTAGCCTTGCCGGGCGGTCTGGGTACCTTTGAGGAAATTCTGGAAATTGCCACCTGGGGCCAGCTGAACCAGCACCAGAAACCCATGATGCTATATAACGTTAACGGTTTTTATGATGCCTTGATTATGCAGCTGGACCGTGCCGTTGAAGACGGGTTTTTGCCTCCCCAGCATCGCGCCAAACTAATTGTTTGCGAAGATGAAAATGAAATTTATAGCTCATTAACCAATTTGGGCCATCCACAAAGATTTGTGGTTTAAAGCATTCAAAGTAAAAAAGCGAGCACTGGGCTCGCTTTTTTTATGGATTATGGCTGCTAGTTATTGACCATAATTCGTCACAAAATCATAGAACACCGGCAATGTGGTCGCCAGAATCACAGACATGGCCAGACCGAACATTAGTTTCATCGCATCTGCACTGACATTACGTGACGTACGATGTTTATTGACTTCATCCAGAATCATCGACATGGCAAATTCACGACCTGCGAGTAACCCAAGGAACACCCAGGTGGTACTCATTGGAATATTGCTCCATTCTTTAAAGATCAACAGGATAATGGCATACAGGAAGTCGATAATCGTCGCAGCACGAATGTCGGTCACGCCGGTTTTGGTGTCGACAATGTTCTGGATGGCTCCGCCACGTTGATACAGAATCACGCCCAGCAACACCACGAATACCGTAATCGCAAACATCAGGAATTCAAACGGCACCTGACGTGGTACATACACGAAGATGTTGGCCAGATCCTGAATCAGCCATTGGCTCCACAGGAAACCGGTAGAGACCCACTGCAAGCCCATCCAGACCTTGGAGTGCTCCTGATGACGTGTCTTGGCAAAATGGCGTGCCAGCTGCTTGACCACAAAACGATAGATGACAATCGCTACAATAAAGGCAACGGCATAGCCCATCATCGATTTGACCATCATCGAGCCTAAGCTGGCAGGAGAGAAAATCGTAAGCACCAGGAAGGTGGTACTGACTGGAATCCCGTATTTGGTCAGTAGTAACAGGAGAATTGGCGGCACAATGTACAGCCAGGTAATGCCACCTTCAGGGAAAGGAATCGTTTCTAAACGACCGTATGAGGCATCACCCACCCCAGATGCATACCAACCATAGACCAATACGACAATTAAAATTGAGCTGATATAAATCCACAACACCCACCATGGGCGATGTGAATTCGAAGAAATAAATGTCCCTAGGGTTTGAGGTACATCATTTCCGACAATAGAGTAAGCGGCTAAACAAAAGCCGATCACCATCAAAATCTCGATTGTCATAAAAACAAACCTATACGCGAGGAGATTTCAGCATTGCTGAAAAGTTGGCCCAAGATTATGACGGTTTTATTTCATTTTAATGACAACACTGTCATATATATGCCGGTCTTACAAAAAAGAGCAGCGAAGTGCTCTGAATCTAGCAGCTTTTAGCGGCTCTAGATCGACTTGATAAATCATAGGGCGACTCCCTGATGTCATTGCTCCCTTATGCCCAGAACATGACTTTACCATGACCGATTTCTTGCAGTTCCTTGACACACGACGCTATAAAAGTTGACACGCTTTATATACGACAGACTCGGCTGTTTCCTTTAAACTATTAAAAATTTTAAGCTTTCCATAATTATGAATGCCACGCCTACGCATCAAGCCTTAGATCCCGAATTCAGACTGCTGGTCTTGTTGGTATCGATCGGATTTTTTATGCAGGGGCTGGATACCACCATTATTAATACAGCTCTGCCCGCGATTGCACATAACTTACAGGCCGATCCTTTACGCATGCACAGTGTTGTGGTGGCTTATGTCTTGTCTGTGGCAGCCTGTATTCCCTTGAGTGGCTGGCTGGCAGACCGTTTCGGCGTCAGAAATATCTATTTTGCTGCAATTATTATTTTCTCTTTGGCCTCTTTGGGCTGTGCCTGGTCAGATAGTCTGAATGAATTACTGGCTTATCGCATCTTGCAAGGAATGGGTGGCGCCTTACTGCTCCCCGTCGGCCGTTTGGCCATGCTCAAGATCATTCCCCGTACCCAGTTTCTGGCCGCCATGAGCCTAATGAGTCTGGCCGGCCTGATTGGCCCCCTGATTGGTCCAACTCTTGGGGGCTGGATGGTGGAATATCTGTCCTGGCAATGGATTTTCCTGATCAATCTGCCGATTGGCTTACTGGGAGCGCTGATTACTTTTAGGGCCATGCCGAATGTCATTGAACCGCTGGTCGCTCGCTTTGATTATTGGGGCTTTGTCTTGCTGGTTGTGGCCATGGTGGGACTCTGTCTGGGAATTGAAAATTTTGCCAGTCCACAAAATTCGCTGTGGTGGAGTCTAAGCCTGATTCTGGCCGGAATCTTGGCGGCCTTGATGTATGCCTATCATTCGCATACGCATAGCAATGCCCTGTTCCGCAGTCGGCTCTTTAAAAATAAAATTTATGCGATTGGCATTCTGGGGAATTTTTTTGCCCGTCTTGGCGGTAACTCGATTCCATTTTTACTCCCCCTTATGTTGCAAGTCGCCTTTGGTTTTGAGCCCTTTATTACCGGTCTATTGATGATTCCAACCGTACTCGGCTCTCTGGCGTCTAAACCGATTATCCGAAAAATCATTCAGCGTTTTGGTTATCGTCGGGTTTTGCTGGTCAATACCTTATTGGTGGGTCTGTGTATTGCCAGTTTTGCCCTGACCACGGCGGACACCCCGATCTGGCTGCGTGCAATTCATTTCTTTATCTTCGGCATTTTAAATTCCCTACAATTTGTATCGATGAATACCCTGACTTTAAAGGACTTAAGCCAGCAGGATGCCAGTAGCGGCAACAGTTTCCTGTCGATGATCATGATGCTGTCAATGAGTATTGGGGTGGCGCTGGCAGGCACCCTGGTCAACATGCTGAGTGCCTATTACGGCGCTGACAATCTGGTGGCTGCTTTTCATGTGTCACTGATCTGTTTGGGCGGTATCAATATTATTGCGGCTTATATTTTCTGGCATATTCCTAAAAACACCCCTGTTTAATACGATATATTAACGCCAGGCGAATGCAGCCTTTAAGCTCAGGTTTAGATACAGGTAAGAACTGAAAATGCAAAAAAATCTGGCTCTGAACAGATTCAAACAGCCGCTTTTCATCGGGCTTGGCATTCTGATCGCCGTGATGATTATCGCCATGATTTATCTTTGCCTGATTAAAGCCCCTTCTGCGCATGCAGCAGATTATCCGATCCAGGGTTTCGATGTATCACACCATCAACAAGAAATTCAATGGCAGCAGATTTCGCCGGAAAAATACCGTTTTGTCTATCTGAAAGCCACAGAAGGTGGTGACTTTAAAGATACGCGTTTTCAAGAGAACTGGCTCAAGGCGCGGGAACGCGGCTTTCTGGTCGGTGCCTATCATTTCTATCGGCTTTGTCGCGATGGCAGCATTCAGGCACAGAACTTTATCGACTCCGTCCCCAAGCAAGCCAATGCTTTACCGCCGGTGATTGATCTGGAATATGACAGCAATTGCATCAATACCTATTCCAAAGAGCAGCTTCTAAACGAAATCCAGATCATGCACGATGCCCTGCAAAAGCATTATGGCAAACAGCCAATTTTCTATATTTCTAAAGCATTTTATAATATTGTACTGGCAGGATATTTTCCCGAAGTGCCACTCTGGGTACGCGAGTATAAGGGTCTGCCCGATTTAAACAACCAGCCCAAATGGACCTTCTGGCAACATAGCAATCAGGGTAAAATTCCCGGCATTAGTACAACTGTGGATCTGAATGTGTTCTATGGCTCAGAACAGCAGTGGCTGGATTTTCTGAAAATGAATGCAATTGCAGTACCATCATCTACTCATCAGGCCAAATAAAATCGATCGCTTGAAAACAAGCGCTTTATAAAAGTAGAAAAATAAGGAAATAAAAATCTTGAAATGGATTAAAGGTATTTTACTCAGTCTGGTGATTGTTCTGCTGCTCATAGCGGGTGCGCTGGCTTATCTACTGCAACCTTCAGGCAAGCTCAGTGACTTTCAGAACTGGCAGCCGCAAAGCAGTTCCTCTCGTTCTGGACTAAACGTTAAATTTTTCGGTGTTTCCACCCTGTTGCTGGATGATGGTCAGGATCAGATCCTGATAGATGGTTTCTTTAGCCGGCCGTCGTTGTCGCAAGTGATTAGCGGTCCAATTCAGAGTGATAGCGTGCTATTAAGGCAGCTAATTCAAGAGCATGAACTGCACCGGGCCAAAGCCATTCTGGTCAGTCACTCGCATTATGATCATGTTCTGGATCTACCGGCTTTACTGGAAATGCTTCCTGAAACCGCTGTCATCGGTTCACCCACTAGCCTGAATATCGCCCGGGCAAATCCCAAAGTAAGTCCGCAGCAGTTACACTCCGTCACGCCTAGGCAAATACAGCACGTCAACAAATTTCAAGTAACCGCAATTCCTTCACAACATACGCCAGCCACAGCGGTAAATGATGACCTAGGCGAAGAGTTATTCCAACCTTTAGCCCTGCCGGCCAAATTTTCCGAATTTAAGGAAGGCGGCAGTTTTGATTACCTGATTGAGCATTCAGGACACAAGATTCTGGTCAAGGCCAGTACCGGATTTATCCCGGATCAATTTAAAAACCTGCAGGTCGATACGTTATTTTTGGGTATTGCCCAGCTCTCCAGACAATCCAATGACTATCAGCGGCACTATCTGGCTGAAACCCTGCAAACGCTCAAACCCAAAGTGGTCATCCCGATACATTGGGATGATTTTTTCCAGCCTTTAAGCCAGCCGCTACAATTTTTACCCCGTCTTGCCGATGACACGCCAAAAAGTTTGAATCTTCTGATTCAGGCCGCCGAGGCACAAGGAACAAAAGTCGTTCTGCTCAGCGGACCGCAACCCTATTTACTCAACTCAGCCGTCGCTTCCCAATCCGATTAAAGCCCCTTAAGATAGCGGCTATGCGCAAAATTATTCATATCGATATGGATGCGTTTTATGCCTCGGTCGAGCTGCGTGAACGTCCAGAACTCAGACACCTGCCTGTGGTGATTGCCTCGCATCATCCCCGGGCGGTGGTTGTGGCTGCCTCCTATCCGGCACGCGAATATGGTCTATGTTCTGCCATGTCGATGGGACAGGCGCGCAAGCTCTGTCCGCAGGTCATCGTAATTGAGCCGGACTTTGCCAAATACCGTCAAGTTTCTGCACAGATCCATCAAATTTTCCAGCAATATACCGCCCTGATTGAGCCTTTATCGCTAGATGAAGCCTTTCTGGATGTCACAGAAAATTTACAACAGATTCCGAGTGCTACCGAGGTCGCCGTGCGGATTCGGGAGGATATTGTTCAAGTGACTGGACTGACTGCTTCTGCCGGCGTGGCACCGAATAAATTTCTGGCCAAAATTGCCTCGGACTGGCACAAACCGAATGGCATCTGTGTGATCAAGCCCTCACAGGTGCAGCGTTTTATTCAGAATCTGCCGCTGAAGAAAATTCCCGGGGTGGGTAAAGTCACCCAGGAAAAACTGAAAAGCCTGAATCTGGATACCTTGGGTGACTTACAACAGATGGATGAAGCCATTCTGATTCAGCATTTTGGTAAATATGGCCGGCGGCTGTTTTTATATGCGCAAGGCATTGATGAACGACCAGTCGAAGTAGAACGGGAACGTCAGCAGATTTCCAAAGAGACCACCTTTGATGATGATCTTTATTTAAATCAGTGCCATTCTTATTGGGAAGCTTTAGTTGCACAACTGTGGCAAAGCTTGCAAAAAAAACAACTTTCGGCTCGCGGCGTGACGGTCAAATTAAAGCTCAAGAATTTTCAGGTGATGCAACACAGTAAAAGTTTTAAGCAGCTCTTGCGCAGTCCGCAAGAATTAGCACAAGCCTTGGACTTACTATTGGATGATCTGCATATCGCGCCGCAGATGCAATTCCGGCTGATCGGTGTCGGCGTCTATCAACTCAGCGCCCCCGAGACTGAAACCCAATTATTACTGCTCTAAACGACTTTTGTTCATGTTTTGAACATCAGTTTAAAAATACAGCAACTTTATTTTTATATTTTGATTTTTTAGAGTACTCTATCTGCGCAATGCATTATCCATGTATATGCTGAGATGCTGAAAATCACCTTTACTTTCAGCATGCTGTCCTGTGATTGGCGTGACGATCAAATCCGAATATTACAGGGCAACTCTGATGTAACTCATGGACTTCCTTCCTGCATGTCTTCTGTAAATCTTTCTGTGGTTCAAGAACAATACGCGTAAAGCTGCGCTGTCTAGTTTTGTGGGTGCTATTGTCGATTGGTATGATTTTCTCCTTTACGGCATTGTTACAACCTTAATTTTTAAAGATCAGTTTCCACAGCATTGGTGAGAATATGGACACTCTGGCGGCATTGGCCACTTTTGGTGTTGGCTTTCTGTTTTGCCCTTAGATGGCATAGTCTTTGGTCACGTTGGTCACTAGCTTGGCCATAAGAAAATGCAGGTCTTAACCGTCGTCCTGATGGGAATTTCTAGCAATTACTTGGGCATGGACAAACAGTTCTTCTGGAATATCACCTTGATGGTCGGTGCAATCCGCTGTTTCAGCATTCCGTTTTTTGCCTGACGGGTGGATACATTTCATCATCAAAAAATGTGTGGCTAGAATAGTTTGATTGGTGCGCTCTCGGCCTTTTCATTCTTTATGGCACTCGATGCACAAAACACCTGAATGATCATTGTCGACATAATTTTACTGGCAAATGTTGCATACGACAGGGTGGTCAGGGCTCATCAACCGATTTTCACTTCCCTGTTCGGTACCGAATATCGCTACAGCGGTGCCGGCGTTGGCTATCAGATGGGCAGTATTATTGGTGGTGGTTTTACCCCATTTATTGCAGCAGTACGGGTGATTTGGGCAGACGGTTCATGGCATTATATTGCCCTCTATCTGGCAGTGGGTTGCTTGCTGACCGCACTGGTCGCAGCCCTGGTGCCCAAAACGCAGGATGAATAATATGACAGTGGAACGCTTACATATCTCGAAACGCTTTTCAGAAATTGCCATTGCAGGCAATCTGGTACATCTTGCCGGGCAACTGGCCACAGATGTTGAGCTGGATATCAAAGGTCAAACCCAACAAACTTTAGATATTATCGACCAGTTTCTGGCAGATGCCGGTACAGACAAAAGTCACATCATGTCGGTGACCATCTATTTAAAAGACATTGAAAAAGATTATGCGGCATTTAATGAAATCTGGGATGCATGGGTGGCTGATATCGAAGCATTACCTCGTACCTGTGTCGAGGCAAAACTTTATGATCCACGGGTTTTGGTTGAAATGACAGTCGTGGCCGTCAAACCAGAATAATGTGGCAAAATCGATATGCATAAAAAAGCATGCTCATGGCATGCTTTTTTATTTTAACCTACTGCTTTGATTTTACTGCGCTCTAAATCTGAATATAAATAATACTTTTTCAGATCATTGCTGACCGTATATTTGGGCATTTTCTTCATTTGCGCTTGCTCCTGCAGAAAATCTTGCCGCAACTGGTAATATTCCGGCACATCATCGTAGCGAATCACCCGATAACCGGCCATACTCAACAAGGCATCCTGAAAACCAGTCTGCTGTGGACGCTTCAAGATTAAAGGATCATCCACAGCCACAATGGCTATAATCTGATGCTGTTGATCCATAATCACAAAATCTGCAGTCAGGTTGCGATATTTATGTCGCGTCCGGTTAAATTTGGTGGTCATTAAGGCATCATAGGACACATGGGCCAAAATAATATATTCAGGTAATACTTCCTTCAAACGCGTGAAGGTCAATTGCTCATTCAGGTTAAAAATAGCACGCTGCTTTAACGCGCTGTCTTGTGGTTTGGAATTATTTCCGAGCGTTTTCCATGCCATGAGCACGACACAGAAGAGCAGGAAACTCCCAATCATAATATAGGTGGTCATGCCTCAATCCTTGCATTCTTATCATCATTTTTGTTTTATTGTGGTGCAGTATAAACTCACACTTTATTTTAAATAGGTCTTACAACTAATCTGCTTAGATACCCATACAACCGGTATCAAAACCTGATTCTGCGTTACCTAAAATGACATCTTTCCCTATGTCAATGAAAGTGGATTTAAGGTACTGATAATGCACTCTAAAACATCCCTAGAATTGATCGCAATACAAATCTGCCCAACTGTAGAACAATTCCGATAAAGTGTTATTTTTATATCACTTTTAAGCCAGACTTAATGTAAATAATACATCCTTTTACATTTTTCAGTCCTCGTTTCAAGCTACGTTACTTTACCTAAGTGCTAAAAAAAGACACCGAAGTGTCTTTTCTATTAACTCAATTATGCACGTGATTTAGGCTTTGCTTTCGGCTTTGATCCACCAAATGGTTTTTTGGCATCCCCTGTTTCACGCGGCGGTAGGCCTGTGTGCTGGGTCAGGATTTGACCACGCTCAGGACGCTTCTTGGTATTTGAAGGACGGGACTGAGCTTGTGCAGCCTTGCCACGATTTCCCTGCTCACCGGTACGTTTCTGCGAATCACCCGCCACTGTCGAGTTTTTCTTGCGCGCAGACTGGTATTGACCTTCTGCACTGCCAGCAGGCTGATAAGTCGGAATCAAATGCTGTTTGGAGTTACCAATCAAATCCTGACGACCCATTTCTCTCAGAGCTTCACGCAACAACGGCCAGTTGTTTGAATCATGGTAACGCAAGAAAGCTTTGTGCAGACGACGACGTTTATCACCTTTGACAATATCTACTTGCTCAGTATAACGTGCCACTTTGGCAAGCGGGTTTTTACCGGTGTAATACATGGTGGTAGCCGTTGCCATCGGTGATGGATAAAAGGTCTGTACTTGGTCAGCACGGAAACCGTTCTTCTTCAACCAAATCGCAAGATTCATCATGTCGTAATCGGTAGTCCCCGGATGCGCTGCGATGAAATAAGGAATCAGATACTGTTCCTTGCCGGCTTCCTTACTATAACGTTCAAACATCTGTTTGAAACGATCATAGGTTCCGATTCCCGGCTTCATCATTTTATTGAGTGGGCCTTTTTCGGTATGTTCCGGTGCAATTTTTAAATAACCACCGACGTGATGGGTTACCAATTCTTTGACATATTCAGGGTTTAAAACCGCTAAGTCATAACGTAAACCAGAACCAATCAAGATCTTCTTAATACCCGGTAATGAACGTGCTTTACGGTATAACTGGGTCAATGGTGCATGATCGGTATGCAGGTTCTGACAAACGCCCGGGAAGACACACGACGGTTTACGGCAGTTCTTTTCAATCTCTGGATCTTTACAGGCCAGACGGTACATGTTGGCTGTCGGGCCACCTAGGTCTGAAATAATCCCGGTAAAGCCCGGCGCCGTATCACGGATTTTTTCCACTTCACGCAGAATTGACTCTTCAGAACGGTTCTGGATAATACGACCCTCATGTTCTGTAATCGAACAGAAGGTACAGCCACCAAAACAGCCACGCATGATGTTCACAGAGAACTTGATCATGTCAAACGCTGGAAAACGCGCTTCACCATAAGCAGGATGTGGCAAACGTGCATAAGGCAGGTCAAACACATAGTCCATTTCTTCCGTGGTCAACGGAATTGGTGGCGCATTTAGCCAGACATCACGTTCACCATGCTTTTGTACCATGGCACGGGCATTGCCCGGATTGGTTTCTAAATGCAAAATTCGGTTGGCATGGGCATAAAGCACCGGATCTGCAGCCACTTCTTCAAATGCAGGCAAGCGAATTACGGCCAGTTCACGCGGTGGTAATTTATGTTTAATTGCTTTTGAAGCGGGTTGTAATTGCACGATTTGCGTATCAGGATCTAGCTCATCGCCGGCCCGCACAATCGGATTGGCGACAGGCTCTTTCTGGAAACCTTGATATTGAGTCAGACTATCTTTGTCTTTTTCAATTTCACAACCTTCCAGATCTTCAGTCATCACATAAGGGTTAATGATTGGATCGACACGGCCAATCGCATCAACATCATTCGAGGCAATTTCGACAAACTTTGCTTTCGATGCACGGTTATGTTTATTGACAATGAACGCAGTACCGCGAACATCGGTAATCTCGTGAATTTTTTCGCCACGCGCCAGACGATGCATAATTTCGGTAATTGAGCGTTCGCCATTGCCGTACATCAAAAGATCGGCTTTTGAGTCCATCAACACTGAACGACGGACTTTATCTGACCAGTAATCATAATGTGCAATACGACGCAGAGAAGCTTCAATTCCACCTAATAATACAGGCACATCTGGATATGCTTCACGGACACGCTGACAATATACAGTTGCTGCACGGTCTGGACGTTTATTTGGCTGATTATCTGGGGAATAGGCATCATCCGAGCGGATTTTACGGTCGGCGGTATAACGGTTGATCATGGAATCCATGTTCCCTGCCGTTACCCCCCAAGCAATATTCGGTTTACCCAGAACGCGGAACGCATCCACGTTGGTCCAGTCTGGCTGTGCAATAATACCGACACGAAAGCCTTGGGCTTCTAATACCCGGCCAATAATACCTGAACAGAAAGACGGATGATCAATATAGGCATCGCCACAGACCAGAATAAAGTCACAGCTGTCCCAGCCGAGTTGATCCATTTCCTCGCGTGACATCGGCAAAAAAGGCGCAGGGTCAAAACAAGACGCCCAATATTTGTCGTAATCAAACAACGCTTTTGGCGCAGTCTGCATGGTATAAGCAGTAGACATGGCTAGCAATTCTCGGCTGGCAGATGATAGGAGATCTAAAATAAGATCAAAGATGAAAGCCGATCATTTTACCATGAATTAGACCCAGCTTGCTTGATTATAATTTATACAAAATCAGGAACTAAGCGAATCAAGGCCTGGTCATCATCAGAATTGAAAGCAAAATGATCCGCAAGATAAATACACAGGGTTTATTTTATAGAGAAAAATCTAAATACGATGTTCTAATCTGAGCGGAGCTTGAAACTGAATGCCAGACCACTCAGCAACAGTAGTGTAATAAATGCAGTTAATCCACTCCAACCATAATTTTCCCAGACCAGTCCACTCGAACTGCCCAACACACTAGAACCGAGGTAATAACAGAATAAATATAGCGAAGAACCGACTGCCCGATATTGTAGCGACTGGATCGACACCCAGCTACTTGCAGTAGAGTGCGCCGCAAAAAATGAAAAAGTGAAGATTAGTAATCCGATAAAGACCAGAGCCAGCTGGTTGAGCAGCATGAGCGTTAATCCAAGGAGCATCATCAGCATCATGACGACCAATGTCTTGAATTTACCGTAATGCCGACCCCAATGTGCTGCTCGGGGGGAGCTATAAATACCAGCCAAATATGTCACCGAAATTAAACCAATCCAGGCCTGTGATAATTCAAAAGGTGCCTGAAGCAAACGATAGCTGAGATAGTTAAATATCGAGACAAAACAGCCCATCAGGATAAAACCTTGCAGAAATAAAATCTGAAGTTTCGGATCGGCCAGATTATGCCTGAATGAGTTTTTGAATCGATTAAACTTGATCGGATAAGCCTTAAAATGTTGCGATACCGGCAACAGATAATAAAATAATCCTGCAATACAGATATTTAAAATACCAATTATCAGAGTAGCAGATTGCCAGGAGATAAAATCCACCAGAACTCCGGCAATTAAACGCCCGCCCATACCGCCAATTGCTGTGCCAGAAATATATAAGCCCATAGCAAAACCGATATCTTTTTCGGCAATTTCTTCCCCGATATAAGTCATGGCCACTGCCGCCACACCACTGACACAGAGACCAATTAAGATCCGAATCAATAAAAATACCGACCAAAGAGATAGTATCGAACTGAGCATTAACAAAATTGCAATCAGTGCCAGGGAGCAGACCATCACCGGTTTACGTCCAAAACGGTCTGAAATCAGTCCGGTAAATAGCAAACCAATGGCTAAGGCAAGGGTAGAAAGTGATAAGGGAAAACTACTTTGAGTCGGACTGACCTGAAAATAATCTGCCAAAATGGGCATCATCGGCTGTAGGCAATACAAAGATGAGAAAATGGCAAAGCCGGCAAGAAATAAGGAAAAAAGTACTGCTTTAAACGCAGGAGAACCATATTCAATATGGCTTGAAGATGAATTTAAGGGCATATCAGCTCCATAGACTCCGCTAGTATATGCCTATTATTTTGATGAGCGCCGGGTTTTTAAGCGATATCCTGCTCAATTTTACTCATTTCCCTACTTTTCTTTTTCCCGCACATAAAGAAACACCCCCTGCTGATGCAGGGGGTGTTTCGAATAATGAGCTGGCGATGACTTACTCTCACATGGGTAACCCCACACTACCATCAGCGCAAAGAGGTTTCACTTCTGA
>NZ_WURP01000050.1:0-1993 GCF_009829025.1 Acinetobacter sp. 18QD2AZ41W
ACACCTTGTTTATCGTAATTAGGAATTTTTCCAAAATTAAAATGTACTGGTGACCATTCAGGAGGCTTTCCTAATAGGTCTACATTCCAGTGATGTTCGAAGAATAATTCTGTATTACGTATTAACTTATTAAGTGTTGGATCTTCCACTACTTATCCCTCAAAATTTATAAATTAAAAAGCTTTCGGTCACGCTCATCTGTTAAATACTTATCCATCTGAGCAATTAATTTAGCTCTGGCTTGTTCATCATCTTCAGTGATCTTTAGCATACAGGATCCAATTAAAATTTTGCGTCTGGTATCATCCTTTCGAGCTTGTTCTTTCTCTTTAGCACGTTCTCTTGCCAGTGCTGCCTGTCTTTGAGCCTTTAACTGCTTTAGCTTTTCTTCCTGTGCTTTGATTTTGCTGTCTAGTGTTTCAGTAACGCTCATTAATCCAATACCATCATCCTGGGAAACCATCCCTAACATAAGCGCACTTGAATATGCATTCAAGGTGCTATATGTATAGTAATGTTTTCCTCGAAGAGCGCACTTATGCAAACTTCGTTTGCAAGTACGATTGGGGTCTCCCCAATACCCCGACAACCGTATCCACGGTTGTACTTCACTACGTGAAAATTTAAAAGCGAAAATAGGCATGGCGATTTACCACTTTTCAGTCAAAACCGTAGCACGATCAGCAGGGCGTTCCGCTACTGCTGCGATTGCCTATCGGGCAGGTGAAAAGATCTATTGTGAACGTGAGGGCCGAGAACATGATTACAGCCGAAAAACAGGTGTGGAATATAAAGAAATTTATTTACCCGAAGGCGCACCAGAACATTTAAAAAACCGGGAAAGACTCTGGAACGAAGTTGAACAACGGGAAACCCGAAAAAACTCGACAGTTGCCCGAGAATTTGAAATCGCTTTTCCAAGTGAATTAAATCAGGAACAACGCCTGGCCATGCTCGAAGAGCTATGCGCCAGTATCGTGGACAGACACCAGGTAGCCGTCGATGCCTGTATTCATGCACCGCATACTGGATCTGGTAGTGATGAACGCAATTATCACGCGCATATCCTGATGAGCACACGCAAACTTACTCAGGAAGGCTTCACCGAGAAAACCCGGGAACTGGATCAGAAACACAGTGGAGAAATCGAACACTGGCGCGAACACTTTGCCGATATCTGCAATATGCACCTGGATCTGGCTGGATACACTGCCCGAGTCGACCACCGCAGCTACAAAGACCAGGAGAATGGTTTAGAAGCCACGCTGCACGAAGGGCCGAAAGTCACCGAACTGCGCCGAAAAGGGATTGAGACCGAAATCAGCCGAAGCAATGACGAAATCAAACAGAGAAATCAGGCTCAGCTGCAATACAGCAAAAATATGGATCTGCTGATTGCTGAAAATGAGATCAAACTCAGCACACTGAAAACAGAACAGCAGATCCAAATCAAAAATAGCGCTAAAACGCCACCAATTGACGAAAAAGCCCTGTTTGAGGAAAAACAGAGGGAAACCCTTGGCAAAGTGCTAAAACGCGAAATCAGCGCAAAAGACGCGAATCTAGACCTGGATTTCATGCAGCGTAATCTCAAACAAGCCGAAATAACCCTGACCAAGCACCACAAACATCAAAATGAGTTCAATCAGCAGCTTGCCCAGGAGATCGTGAAAAGCGGACTCAAGCAAAGTCATGACAAATTGCAAAGCCTGGTCGATCAACACAACGAATTAACTCAGAACAAACCCTTACTGTTTGGAAAAAAAGCCTGGGAAGCCCAACGTGATGCGATTTACCAGGAGCACAAAAAGCTGAAAGGTCAGCATGAACACCAGAAAAAACATGGTGTGAAGGATTTATTGGAAAATGACAAATTCAAAGAACATGCCTGGAAGCAGTACCAACAACAACATCCAGCCAAAGCCAAGCAATACCAGACTCTATACCCATCCTATCAAGTCATTAAAAAATGTGTGGATGAGATCAAAGCAGA
>NZ_WURP01000051.1:0-1788 GCF_009829025.1 Acinetobacter sp. 18QD2AZ41W
ACTATGATAAGATTAACCCGTTAGGTCAGGTGGCCTAACTTAAATAAAAAAGTCTCCGACAAACCCGGTACGGTTCATTTCGTATTCGCTATTTCCATAAGGTTACCCTAATTCTTGTATCGCTCCTGACATAATAACATAACTAATAAGTAACCATGAATCATAGAGCAGAAATGTGAATAGTCATAACATGGGGTTACACTTCAAATGCCAATTTAAGACTTGCAAAATTAATGGTTAATTAATTGGTTACTAAGGACTAGCCAATCTAAATATAAATTTTATTTAACAATTACTTATAGAAATATGTGATGCGTATGATACGCATCATATTAATATCGCTTAAATTTGCTATAATTGAATTGAGCAGTGCATTTTATGGTTAGGTTAAATATTCATGAGTCTTACAGAAGTTAAGATACGCCAGGCTAAGCCAAAGGAAAAAATCTATTTTCTGGCAGATGATGATGGCTTAAGTTTGAAGGTAGAACCAAACGGACGTAAATCTTGGAGTTATCGTTATTCTATTAAAGGTACAAATAAACGTCCTCGCATAAAGTTAGGCGAATATCCTGTCACATCGTTAAAAGAGGCAAGAATTGTCCGGGATGAATATAAATTTAATGGTCATCAAAATAAACCACTGCATCAAAAAAACATAAAAAATTTCCAAGATGTTTGTGAAGAGTGGTTGGAATTTAAAATTAGAAATTCCTTTGAAGACAAACCACGATGCGGAGTCATTCAGCTTGCAAAAAAATGTTTGGATCAAGATGTTTACCCCAATATTGGAGTAATGCCATTTACTGAAGTTAAAAGATATGACTTGGTTAAAATTATTAAAACTATAGAATCTCGGAATGTAAAAGAACCTGTAAAGAAAGCCTATAGCTATTTAAATCAGATTTATGATTATGCTGTAGCAATGGGTTATTGTGAATATAATATTGCCATTGGTCTTCATAAAATATTAATCAATAATAAGATTAAAAAGAATTATCCGTATTTAAAATCAAGTGAGCTATCTAATTTTTTAGCTAGATTAAATAAGGTTAATACAGACCCTATCATTAAAAAAGCATTGTTATTTAAGTTATATACAGGTGTACGTGGTAGTGAATTACTGCTTTGTGAACCACATCAATTCGATTTGGATAAAAAAATATGGAAAATACCAGCCTTACATATTAAACAATATAGAAGAAAAGTTATTTTAGGTCATGATATTCCTGATTTTTTAGTTCCACTATCTGATCAAGCACTGGAAGTTGTAAAATCTGCACTAATCTGGTCTCATGGAGAGAAATATGTTTTTTCTAGTCCACGAAATAAAAATAAACCCATTCATTTTAATACGCTTAACTTGATTATTAGAAAAATGGGATACAGGAAAAATGAATTATCTTCTCATGGTTTACGCTCAACGTTTAGTACAATATTAAATGAATCTGGCTTATTTCAATCGAATTGGATTGAAGCACAGCTATCCCATACTGATAAAAATAAAACCCGTGCCAGCTATAATCATGCAGAATATTTTAATCAGCGTGTTGAGATGATGCAATGGTGGGGAGATTTTATAGATAATTGTACTCTATGATTATTAGATCTCATTCATAAATAAAAAAATGATCGTTATATTTAAATAGATATTAAAAGTGGCACTGTTGCAAATAGTGATTTGAGTCGATGATGTTCCCTTTAAAAAGTGCTTAGAGACCGAAAACCCTGTTGATTAGACACACTTCACCCTGAGGCTGACCATAATAAAATGACGATGCTTGTCCT
>NZ_WURP01000052.1:0-1300 GCF_009829025.1 Acinetobacter sp. 18QD2AZ41W
ACGGAAAGCGACAAAGGCCGGTGCAGTTGAAGACCAAGCTGCTCCCAGAGACGCAATGACGAAAGCCGTTGCGCCCGCAAGTAGAATTGGCCGTCGCCCGATTCTGTCTGAGAGCGGACCAAAAATCACCTGGCCCACGCCGAGCATCACCATATAGAGGCTCAACGTGAGTTGGATCATAGCGGGCGTCGTGTTCAGGATGCCGGGCATCGCTGGAACGACAGGGAGATAAATATCCATCGCCAGTGAAGCGAGGATGTCGAAAGGAGCCATCAGCAGCAGTGCTGCCGGCAGCGTATAGGCCCACGCGGGGCGTGTGGTGGTCATGACGAATCAACCCTCGATTAAGGAATACCGGGCGACGTCTGCTCGTCAGCAATCAGATGAGACTAGCCTTACAGAGCGCCGCAACAACAATACTGGTTGTTGCGGCTTACTTGTCTGCTGACTTGGAATTTCCCATCTGATTACTCCACGCTTACGAATATGAATTGCTACATTTTATCCGATTATCTTTTGCTTCGCAATGCGGCATGGGCGCACTCAGCGTTCCAGCCCCCTCTGCCGCCCTAACTGCCACGACACCGACCCGCCCTGCACGATGCCCATAACCTCGCGGCCGAGTTGGCGGTCGATGATCGGCCGCCACGGGACAAGGGTGAACTCATGGGATTTCTCGACCACGGCGAACTTGCCGCTCGATAGATGCACGGTTCCGGTAAACTTGCCGCTGACGCTCTCGCCGTCCGTGGCGGCGCGGAACGGCAGGCCCTTACTCAAAGCCATATCCGATCCGACGCCGGCTACCTCGCGCTCCCGCAGGATGGCGAGAAGGTTGCGCCGGTAGAAGACGCGGCTGTCCCGGCTGCGGGTGGCGTCGCCCTGTTCGATATGGTGCTCGCGGCGCTGGTCCATGGCTTCGCGGACTTGTTGCCCGAAGCCGGTTGGCGCAAGGTCGGCCGTCTCGCCGTGGATCAGCCGCCGGTCCAGCCAGGTCGCGCCGTCCGATCCGATCTGTTTGTTCAGATCGACCGGGGAAAGGACGCGAACGCTGGCCTGACTGTCTCGGCCGGCGTCATGGGCGGCGGCACGGCTGACCAGATCATCGGGGATGCGCCATTGGTCGGCGTCGATCCGCTCGACGATACCGGCCCGGCGTAGCGCCTCCAGCCGGCGCACATGGGCATCGACATAGCCCTCATAGTCGCCGCCTGGAACGCGGCACGTATAGGAAGAATAAACGCCCTTTTCACCCAAGTCCAACAGCTTTGGACCGCAGTTGACTCTTTCGACACCCCTG
>NZ_WURP01000053.1:0-1183 GCF_009829025.1 Acinetobacter sp. 18QD2AZ41W
CTCTGTACACGACAAATTTCACAGAACCCTTATCCTATCAGGATTCTGCTTTCTTAAAATTGCCAAAATTTCCTTAAACTCTTCTTTTTTCCCAAAACCAATTAAACGCTGAATCGCCATTTGAACATAGTCTAAACCATAGCGAAATAAACTCATTGAGAGTCGTCCATGCTTCTTTATTTTTATCGCTTTTTTTTGATTATGTTGCCATTCACCCGTTAAGTAACACCAACAGAAGCTTATAGCTAACACCGCAATCAATTTTTTCACTCGTCTAGGGTCTGTCAAGCGCGTATTTTCAAGATTAAACCCGCGTCCTTTGAGACAACTGAATAAGGTTTCAATTTCCCAGCGTAATGCATAATCCTGAATAGCATTGGCATTAAACTGAGGAGAAACGACGAGTAAAAGCTCTCCATTTTCTAACTGTAGTGCACTTATATATAGTTTCACCCGACCAACCAAAATCCGTCGTTTACGACATTCAATTTGACCAACTTTAAGATGGCGAAATAAATCACTAATTTTATGATTCTTTCCTAAATGATTGGTGACAATGAAGTTTTTTTAACACGAATGCAGAAGTTGATGTCTTGTTCAATTAACCATGTAAACCACTGCTCACCGATAAACTCTCTGTCTGCGAACACATTCACAATACGGTCTTTACCAAAAATGGCTATAAAGCGTTGAATCAAAGCAATACGCTCTTTCGTATCTGAATTTCCACGTTTATTAAGCAATGTCCAAAGGATAGGTATCGCTATTCCACGATAAACGATTGCGAGCATCAGGATATTAATATTTCGTTTTCCCCATTTCCAATTGGTTCTATCTAAAGTCAGTTGCACTTGGTCGAATGAAAACATATTGAAAATCAACTGAGAAATTTGACGATAATCAAAATACTGACCTGCAAAGAAGCGCTGCATACGTCGATAAAATGATTGTGGTAAACACTTGATGGGCAAGGCTTTAGATGCAGAAGAAAGATTACATGTTTGCTTTAAAATAATCACAAGCATGATGAGCGCAAAGCACTTTAAATGTGACTTGTTCCATTTTAGAGATTTGTTTAAGATAAGATATAACTCATTGAGATGTGTCATAGTATTCGTCGTTAGAAAACAATTATTGTGACATTATTTCAATGAGTTATCTATTTTTGTCGTGTACAGAGATT
>NZ_WURP01000054.1:0-1170 GCF_009829025.1 Acinetobacter sp. 18QD2AZ41W
GACCCTAAAACTCTTCAATGCACGGGTCTGATCGACCTTGGGCGGCTCGGAACAGCAGATCGCTATGCCGATTTGGCACTCATGATTGCTAACGCCGAAGAGAACTGGGCAGCGCCAGATGAAGCAGAGCGCGCCTTCGCTGTCCTATTCAATGTATTGGGGATCGAAGCCCCCGACCGCGAACGCCTTGCCTTCTATCTGCGATTGGACCCTCTGACTTGGGGTTGATGTTCATGCCGCCTGTTTTTCCTGCTCATTGGCACGTTTCGCAACCTGTTCTCATTGCGGACACCTTTTCCAGCCTCGTTTGGAAAGTTTCATTGCCAGACGGGACTCCTGCAATCGTCAAGGGATTGAAACCTATAGAAGACATTGCTGATGAACTGCGCGGGGCCGACTATCTGGTATGGCGCAATGGGAGGGGAGCAGTCCGGTTGCTCGGTCGTGAGAACAATCTGATGTTGCTCGAATATGCCGGGGAGCGAATGCTCTCTCACATCGTTGCCGAGCACGGCGACTACCAGGCGACCGAAATTGCAGCGGAACTAATGGCGAAGCTGTATGCCGCATCTGAGGAACCCCTGCCTTCTGCCCTTCTCCCGATCCGGGATCGCTTTGCAGCTTTGTTTCAGCGGGCGCGCGATGATCAAAACGCAGGTTGTCAAACTGACTACGTCCACGCGGCGATTATAGCCGATCAAATGATGAGCAATGCCTCGGAACTGCGTGGGCTACATGGCGATCTGCATCATGAAAACATCATGTTCTCCAGTCGCGGCTGGCTGGTGATAGATCCCGTCGGTCTGGTCGGTGAAGTGGGCTTTGGCGCCGCCAATATGTTCTACGATCCGGCTGACAGAGACGACCTTTGTCTCGATCCTAGACGCATTGCACAGATGGCGGACGCATTCTCTCGTGCGCTGGACGTCGATCCGCGTCGCCTGCTCGACCAGGCGTACGCTTATGGGTGCCTTTCCGCAGCTTGGAACGCGGATGGAGAAGAGGAGCAACGCGATCTAGCTATCGCGGCCGCGATCAAGCAGGTGCGACAGACGTCATACTAGATATCAAGCGACTTCTCCTATCCCCTGGGAACACATCAATCTTACCGGAGAATATCGTTGGCCAAAGCCTTAGCGTAGGATTTCGCCCTCTCCCGCAAACGACCCC
>NZ_WURP01000055.1:0-1146 GCF_009829025.1 Acinetobacter sp. 18QD2AZ41W
CCTTCACGGATCGCAAAACGTAGACCTGGGTCCATTGCGATTGGGTGGATTAGCTCTACTGACATCTCAACGTTGTCACCAGGCATAACCATTTCCACGCCTTCTTTAAGCGCGATCGCACCAGTTACGTCCGTAGTACGGAAGTAGAACTGTGGACGGTAACCGTTAAGGAATGGAGTGTGACGACCACCTTCTTCTTTAGAAAGTACGTATACTTCCGCATCGAATTTAGTATGTGGCTTGATCGCACCTGGTTTAGTCAATACTTGACCACGTTGTACGTCTTCACGCTTAGTACCACGTAGAAGAACACCACAGTTCTCGCCTGCACGACCTTCGTCAAGCAATTTACGGAACATTTCAACACCAGTAACTGTAGTTACTTGAGTATCACGAATACCAACGATTTCAACTGATTCGCCTACTTTAACAATACCAGTCTCTACACGGCCAGTTACTACTGTACCACGACCAGAGATTGAGAATACGTCTTCAATTGGCATAAGGAATGGAAGGTCGATAGCACGTTCTGGCTCTGGAATGTAAGAGTCAAGTGCTTCAACCAGTGCAACAACAGCGTCTTCGCCATACTGACCAGCTTCACCGTTAAGTGCAGCAAGTGCAGAACCGCGGATTACTGGAGTGTCATCGCCCGGGAAGTCATAAGTAGAAAGAAGTTCACGAACTTCCATTTCAACCAGCTCAAGAAGCTCTTCGTCGTCTACAAGGTCGCATTTGTTCAAGAATACAACGATGTAAGGTACACCTACCTGACGAGAAAGCAGGATGTGTTCACGAGTCTGTGGCATAGGACCATCAGTCGCAGCACATACAAGGATCGCGCCGTCCATCTGAGCAGCACCAGTAATCATGTTTTTAACATAATCGGCGTGGCCCGGGCAGTCTACGTGAGCGTAGTGACGAGTTGGAGAATCGTATTCTACGTGTGAAGTATTAATTGTAATACCACGTGCTTTTTCTTCTGGTGCAGAGTCGATTGCAGCGTAATCACGCGCTTCGCCACCGAATTTTTTCGCACATACAGTTGCAATCGCAGCTGTTAAAGTTGTTTTACCATGGTCGACGTGACCAATTGTGCCCACGTTAACGTGTGGCTTATTACGTTCAAACTTAGCCTTAGCCATG
>NZ_WURP01000056.1:0-1129 GCF_009829025.1 Acinetobacter sp. 18QD2AZ41W
TTGAATGGGTTCATGTGCAGCTCCATCAGCAAAAGGGGATGATAAGTTTATCACCACCGACTATTTGCAACAGTGCCGATAAAAATATATCATCATGAACAATAAAACTGTCTGCTTACATAAACAGTAATACAAGGGGTGTTATGAGCCATATTCAACGGGAAACGTCTTGCTCGAGGCCGCGATTAAATTCCAACCTGGATGCTGATTTATATGGGTATAGATGGGCTCGCGATAATGTCGGGCAATCAGGTGCGACAATCTATCGATTGTATGGGAAGCCCAATGCGCCAGAGTTGTTTCTGAAACATGGCAAAGGTAGCGTTGCCAATGATGTTACAGATGAGATGGTCAGACTAAACTGGCTGACGGCATTTATGCCTCTTCCGACCATCAAGCATTTTATCCGTACTCCTGATGATGCATGGTTACTCACCACTGCGATCCCCGGGAAAACAGCATTCCAGGTATTAGAAGAATATCCTGATTCAGGTGAAAATATTGTTGATGCGCTGGCAGTGTTCCTGCGCCGGTTGCATTCGATTCCTGTTTGTAATTGTCCTTTTAACAGCGATCGCGTATTTCGTCTCGCTCAGGCGCAATCACGAATGAATAACGGTTTGGTTGATGCTAGTGATTTTGATGACGAGCGTAATGGCTGGCCTGTTGAACAAGTCTGGAAAGAAATGCATAAGCTTTTGCCATTCTCACCGGATTCAGTCGTCACTCATGGTGATTTCTCACTTGATAACCTTATTTTTGACGAGGGGAAATTAATAGGTTGTATTGATGTTGGACGAGTCGGAATCGCAGACCGATACCAGGATCTTGCCATCCTATGGAACTGCCTCGGTGAGTTTTCTCCTTCATTACAGAAACGGCTTTTTCAAAAATATGGTATTGATAATCCTGATATGAATAAATTGCAGTTTCATTTGATGCTCGATGAGTTTTTCTGATAGTTAGTCTTTGTAGAGACACAAACCTGAAATTCCGGACACCGCGCTTCAGGACATCTCCCTGGACGCCGATATCTGGCAGTATCCGGACGGGGCACTGTTGCAAATAGTCGGTGGTGATAAACTTATCATCCCCTTTTGCTGATGGAGCTGCACATGAACCCATTCAA
>NZ_WURP01000057.1:0-1005 GCF_009829025.1 Acinetobacter sp. 18QD2AZ41W
TCTGTGATCAGTGCGACACTCTGACTCAGCAAGCGATGCCTGCCTATGTGATTGATAAAGGCATTGCTTCACCTGAATTGCTCAGCCATGTGCTGGTATCGAAGTATGCCGATCATTTGCCGCTGTACCGTCAGCGCCTGATCTATCAGCGGGCGGGCATTGATCTGTCCAGATCCACTTTATCTGACTGGATTGGTCGCTGCGGTGTGGAACTGGAACCTCTGGCCAATGCCTTAAAACAGGTGGTGCTGCAACAGCGGGTGATCCATGCCGATGAAACGCCGGTCACCATCATGCGGATGGGTGATGATGAGAAAAAACCGAAGAAAGGTTATGTCTGGGCCTATGCCACTACACAGTACAATCCAGTTCAGGCAGTGATCTATGACTTTCAGGATAGTCGTTCAGGTCAGCATGCTGAAGCGTTCCTGAATGGCTGGCAGGGTCATCTGGTCTGTGATGATTACAGTGGTTATAAAGCACGCTTTAAATCAGGCCAGGTCATTGAGGTGGGCTGCATGGCACATGCACGTCGTAAATTCCATGAACTGCATGTGACCGGGAAAAGTCAGATCGCTGAACAGGCATTAGTGCTGATTCAGAAACTGTATGCCATAGAAGCAGAACTCAGGAAAAAGACCGATGGTACAGCAGAACATCGCCGCGAATACCGGCAACAGCATAGCCAACCGGTGATGCAACAACTGTATGAATGGCTCAACCAACATTATCTGGCGGTGCTATCGAGTTCTCCAACTGCCAAGGCGATCAATTACAGCCTAAAACGTTGGCAGGCACTCTGCCGCTATCTGGATGATGGCAATTTGCCTATAGATATGAGCAGCATTGCTGCGCAAGGGATTGAAAATCAGATGCGCCCCTGGGCGTTGGGACGTAAGAACTGGCTGTTTGCTGGCTCGCTGCGCAGCGGCCAACGAGCTGCCAATATCATGACTTTAATCCAGTCAGCAAAGCTGAATGGACTGGATCCGTATGCCTATTTAA
>NZ_WURP01000058.1:0-973 GCF_009829025.1 Acinetobacter sp. 18QD2AZ41W
CTCGCGGCGCTGGAACCTAAATCCAGTGCGTCTACCAATTTCGCCACGTCCCCAATGGCTGTGTATATTATAGAGATAGACCGTCATTGACAAGCGATTTTACAAGCAATCACATTCTATTCCGCTAGAAATTAAACAGTTAATTATATTTTTTTACTTTTGATAAAATTTATCAAGACAATTTGACTCTTTGAAGACGAAACCACAAATTCAGTATTTTAAAAGGTCTCAGCTTTATTTTGTGTCATAAAAACCAAAATGTATAAAAAACAAACTACAGATCAAGCCTTATATTGTATGGCCTCGGCATTCAAAATAAGGCAACCATGCTTTTTATATAGCTTCCGTCACACACGTTCTATCAAGCAAAATAAAGATTTAAGAATAAGATCAATGAAAATTGCTGTATAAAATTTCAGGCAATAAAAAAGCAAGGCATCAGCCTTGCTTCAATATAATGGTGGGGATAGAGAGACTCGAACTCTCACGCCCAGAAGGCGCTGCGACCTGAACACAGTGCGTCTACCAATTCCGCCATATCCCCATGGCTGTGTATATTATAGCGATCAGACCCGATTCACAAGCAATTCTGTAGCAGGAAAATACTTTTATATCAAAATTTAAGCAATTAATTCAGTATTGCGTAAATACTGACCTATTTGCACTGTTGTCGCCTAGTTTCATCGAGACAGATCAAATCAATACGCACCACAGGAGAATCACATATTCAAATTTAGACTTTAGCTGACTTGGATAATATCAATTATTGCATCTAATAAAACAAAGTTTCCTGAAGTTCTGCCCTTTCCTGAGCATTGACCCGTTTTCTAACGTTCTTTAACAGACTAAACCTATGCGTAAAAGACAGCAAAATTTTACAGCTTAAAAAAGCTGGTATAAATTTCAGGCAATAAAAAAGCAAGGCATCAGCCTTGCTTTAATATGATGGTGGGGACGGAGAGACTCGAACTCT
>NZ_WURP01000059.1:0-846 GCF_009829025.1 Acinetobacter sp. 18QD2AZ41W
TAGGGCGTGTCCTCATTTGAAAAATTGGTTTTAAATACTTAAAATCCTCCTTTAAGCTCTTTTGATTTCTATATTTTTTTCAATGGCACGTACTCTTCTCACCGATGATATCTGGCAGCAAATTCAAGATACTATGCGATTACACGGTTGTTACTGTTCAAAGAATAGTAGAAATATCATGGAAGCGATCTTATGGAAACTGCGTACAGGCGCCACATGGCGTGATATTCCCCAAGAATTTTGTCCTTGGCAAACTGCTTACAATCGCTTTAATCGTTGGGCAAGCAAGGGATTGTGGGATAAATTTTTTTTAGATTACGAGGCGTCTTGGATCAAGAATGGGTATTCATTGACGGAAGTTACATACGCGTGCATCAACATGCAAGTGGAGCTCGGCATGGTTTCGAAAGAGCAATTGGACAATCACGTGGTGGACGAACAACAAAAATACATCTTGCAACCGACGCGAATGGATTACCGATTGATTTTAAAATCACTGGGGGTGACGTCCACGACAGTCAAGTTGCAAAACAACTGATTGATACGGTAGACGAGGCAACTTATCTCATTGCTGATAAGGGGTATGATGCTGAGCACATTAGAATATATGCCAAGAACAAGAATATGATTCCCATTATTCCATTGAGATCAAACAGTAAGAGATCGAATAAGGAATTTGATAAATATCTATATAAATTAAGACATTTAGTTGAAAATGCTTTTGCGAGATTAAAACATTTCCGTGCTATTGCAACTCGATTTGATAAACTGGCACGCAATTATAAATCTATGATTCGTATAGCCTGTATATTTATTTGGTGCAAAGCCAAATGAGGACACACCCTA